>NZ_JBVVOY010000002.1:0-773720 GCF_055807535.1 Bradyrhizobium sp. Kon37 | reverse complement strand
TTTTCGCGCAGCGGACCGCGGGTGCCAGCCGGCACCCGGCCTTCCCTGCGCCCTCTTGGATTTGAGGGTGACGTGACGAAGCAAAGCTCGGGCGATTTGCGCCGCGAGGATGCGGCGGTGCGTCCGCCTACTTCTTGTCCCTAACGCTAGGGACAGACTCGTTGCTGCGATCCGCTTAGCATGATCCGCCTGGTTGCTCGGGACCGCGGGACGCCTTCTGGGCAGCGACGGCGCCTCCTGGGGAATACTGCAAGCCGAGCCGGGGCGCCCGATGTACCCGGCGGAGCCATCAAAGCGGACAGGGAGGAACAGGACATGAAGATCGGTTTCGCGCGAGCCTCGCTTCTTGTGGCATGCGTCCTTTATGGACATGCTGCTCACGCGGACATCAAAATTGGAATCGTGATTTCGGCAAGCGGCCCGGGATCCGCACTGGGCCAACCGCAGCTCAAGACGGTTGCAGCTCTTCCGAAAGAGATCGGTGGAGAGAAGGTCACCTATATCGTCCTGGACGACGAGTCGGATTCGACCAAAGGAGTCCAGAACGCACGCCGGCTGGTGATCCAGGACAAGGTCGACGTGCTGGTCGGCTCCTCTCTGACGCCGGTGACCATGCCGATGCTGGATGTCGCGCTCGAATCGAAGACGCCGCTGCTGTCGCTCGCTGCCGCTACCGCCATCGTCCAACCGATGGATGAGAAGCGCGCCTGGGCTTTCAAGGTCGTTCCCAATGACGACCTCATGGCGGCCGCCATCCTCAAGCATATCGCGACATCAGGGGTAAAGACGCTCGGCTATATCGGTGTTTCGGATGGCTACGGCGAGGGCTACTACAAGGAGGTGAGCCGCCTCGCGCCCGCGCTGGGCCTGACCGTGACCACACACGAGGTCTATGCACGCGCCGACACCAGCGTCACGGGTCAGGCGCTGAAGGTGATGTCGACCAATCCCGATGCCGTCTTCATCGCGTCCGCAGGAACTCCGGCGGTCCTGCCGCAGCAGGCGCTCCGCGAGCGCGGATACGCCGGCAAGATATTTCAGACACATGGCGTGGCCAGTGAGGAGTTCATCAAGCTCGGTGGCGCGAACGTCGAAGGTGCGGTATTCGCGGGCGAGGCTTTTACCATTGCCGCCGATCTTCCCACGGGAGATCCGTTCCGTCGCTCGACGGAGGAGTTCGTGACCGCGTATGAAGCGGCGAACGGGCAAAAGCCCAACATGTTTGCTGCTCACCTCTGGGATGTCGTCGCGCTGATCGGAAAAGCCGCGCCGGATGCGCTGAAGACGGCAAAGCCTGGCACAACCGAATTTCGCGCGGCTCTGCGGGACGCACTTGAGCGAGGGCAGAACATCTATCTCAACAATGGGCTGTCGAACATGAGCAAGGCCGATCACAACGGCTATGATGAGCGCTCGGCCTTTCTGATCAAGGTCGAAGGCGGGAAGTTCCGCCTGGCAAAGTAGCGGCGCGCCAATCCGCTTTGTACGAGCGCAGTGGGCGGGGGACACCATGCCTGCGCCCATCTGATCCGGTGGTCCGTTTTGGGCTCCAGGGATGGCTGATCGCGGATGAAGCCGCTGCATTTGCCGGGGCGTCCGACAGGGCGTGAGACAATTTCGGCCAGAAAAATCGATTTTCGATTTTCTATTGACCCCTCCGCGTTGCCTTGTCATCATTCGACCCATGGGTCCGCTTCAGTTTCATATGACCGGAAGCCCCGGGGATGGTCCGCGCAGCCTGACATCGGCATTGCACGAGCGCTTGCGCGCCGACATCCTGGCGACGCGGCTGCTTCCGGGCCAGAAGCTGCATATCGCCGGCCTCGCCAAGCAGTTTTCCGTGAGCCTCGCCGCCGTACGTGAGGCACTTTCCCGACTGGTCGCCGACGGGCTCGTGCTGGCGTCCGACCAGCGTGGCTTCCGGGTGAGCCCGGTGTCGCTCGCCGATCTCGCCGACGTGACGCAGACCCGGATCGACATCGAGGGCCTTGCGCTCCGTCGCTCGATCGAGCGGGGCGACGATGCCTGGCTTGCCTCGGTGAAATCCGCCTGGGCGGACCTGAAGGTCGTTCCCTATCGCTATCCCGACGATCCGACGGTGCATTATGAGGAGTGGGTGGTCCGCCACCGCATCTTCCATCGTGCACTGGTCAATGCCTGCGGCTCACCGTGGCTGCTCGGCTTCCGCGACGTGCTGCACGAACAAAGCGAGCGATATCGCCGCCTCTCGATCCGCAGGGAGGTCGGCAAGCCGCGCGACGTCGAGGCGGAACACAAATCGATCGTCGCTGCCGTCGTCAAACGTGACGCGGATGCGGCGGTTCGCGCCTTGGCAAAGCACTTCGGCATCACCAAAGAGTTTGTCGAGCTCGCCGCGCCTCGCATTGCGGAGGTGAACGGCGCGAACTGACGATCCGGAAAAATCCGGCAAAGAAAAACAGAGACCGGGAGGAAACAGATCATGAAAACAACTCGCCGCAAGGCGCTATTGGCGTCGCTCTTCGCAGCCGGCGTGCTCGCCGGCCCTGCCGCCGCCGCCGAAACTATCCGCGTCGGCCTGCCGACCAAGACCTACTGGCCGACGACGATCGCCGAGACGGCCGTGCGGCAGAAATTGTTCGAGAAGGAAGGCATCCAGGCCGAGCTGACAATCTACCGCAGCGGTGCAGAGACGTTCGAAGGCATGGCTGCGGGCGCGGCCGATATCATCCTCGATCCGCCCTCGCTGGTCTCCGCGGGACGCAAGAAGGGTGTGATGTCACGGATCGTGGCCAATGCCGCGATGGGAAATTTTGGCTGGCAGTTGATGGTCCCGGCCAAGTCGACGCTCGACGTCAAGGGCCTCAACGGCAAGAAGGTCGCGATCACCGCCGCCGGCTCCGGTTCCGACCTGCTCGCACTGTGGACACTCCAGGACAAGAAGATTGATTTCACGCGCGTCCCGGTTGGTGGCGGCGGTCTGGTGCCGAACCTCCTGGCAGGCAACGTCGAGGCCGCCGTGGTCTATTCGCCGCTGAGCTTCCAGATCGCGAAGTCGGGCGAAGCCAAGTCGATCCTCGATTACGCCACGGCGGTGCCGCCGAACCTCACGGCAGGCTGGATCGTGCTCGACAAATTGGCGGAGACAAAGCCTCAGCTGGTTCAGAAGGCGGTGAACGCCCTCTATGGCGCGGTTGCGTTCATGCGCGCCAATCGCGACGTGACCGTCAAGCTGATCGCCGAGCTCTACGAAATGCCGGCCGAGATCGCCGCCCTGGAATACGACAACACGATCATGAAGCTCGAGACCAGCGGCGACATGGGCACGCCTGACGTGAACGCGGCCGTGCAGCTGTCGCTGGACCTCGCCAAGCTCGGCGGGCTCAAGGACATCGTGCCGGTCGAAGACGTCATCTCGACCAGGTTCAAGCCGGTTCCAACCAAGCCGTAACGATGCAGAACTCGCTCGCCATCAAGCTCGCACGGATCGCGATCGTCATCGCGGTCCTGGCGCTATGGGAGTTGCTGTCGCGCACCGGCATCGTCAATCCGCGCCTGCTGCCCTCGGCGTCCGACACGTTTGCGACGCTAGGCGACCTCCTGCAGCGCGCGGCCGTGCGGAAAGACCTGATGGTGACGGCGACCGAAGTGCTGGCTGCGTTCGCGCTAGCCGTCCCCTTCGGCGCCGTGATCGGCTTCCTGGTTGCGGAGAACCGCTACTTCGCCGACGTGGCCAAGCCGCTGCTGTTCTTTGCCTTCAGCATCCCGAAGTCGATCTTCCTGCCGATGTTCATCCTCGTATTCGGCGTCGGCTTCGCCCAGAAGGTCGGCTTTGGCTTCTTCTCCACGATCTTCATCGTGATCATGTCGACGACCACTGCGGTGGAGTCGGTCAAGGTCGAGCATCTCACGGTGGCGCGCTCCTATGGTGCAACTCCGATGCAGACCGCGTTGCGGGTCTATCTGCCGAGCATGCTGCCGGTGCTGCTGGAGGCCCTGCGGATCTCCATGATCTTCAACCTCACCGGCGTGATCCTTGCCGAGATGTACGCCTCGCGCGACGGCATCGGCCACCAGATCGCGACCTGGGGCGAGAACTTCCAGATGAAGCAGCTCCTCGCCGGCGTCGTGATGGTCGCCGCGATCGCCATGACCTTCAACGAACTTGTCAGGTGGGTGGAAACGCGATGCAGCCATTGGCGAACGTGACCCCGTTGAAGCCTCCCGCGCGCGCCGGCGCGATCGAGGTGAAGAATGTCGGCCAGGTCTTCAAGACCAGGTCTCAGGACGTGGTCGCCCTGGAAGACGTTTCGCTCGATATCAAGCCGGGCCGCTTCGTCGTGCTGGTCGGCCCGAGCGGTTGCGGCAAGTCGACCCTTCTGATGATGATGGCGGGCCTACGCCAGCAGACCTCGGGCACGATCACGATCAATGGCGCGCCGATTCCGCAGCCCGATCCGGACAGGGTCGGCGTGGTGTTCCAGGAGGCGAGCCTGTTTCCCTGGCTGACGGCCGAAGACAATGTCGAGTTTCCGCTGGCCCTGCGTGGCGTGCCCAAGGCGGAGCGCCGCGCCAAGGCGCAGGATGCGCTCACGCTGGTCGGCCTCGACGGATTCGGCAGGCGCCATCCGCACGAGCTCTCGGGCGGCATGAAGCAGCGCGTCTCGATCGCGCGCGGGCTGGTGCAGGACCCGCCGGTGCTGCTGATGGACGAGCCGTTTGCTGCGCTCGACGAGCAGACCCGCATGACCATGGGTGACGAGCTTCTGCGCATCTGGGCGGCGACCGGCAAGACCGTGGTCTTCGTCACGCACAGCCTCACCGAAGCGGTCTATCTCGCCGACGAGGTGATCGTGATGTCGGCGCGGCCCGGCCGCATCGTCGATCATCTCCAGGTCCAGCTGCCGCGGCCCCGCACCTACGAGATGCTGAGCGGCGATGCCTTCGGGAGTTTGCGCGACCGCATCTGGCGGCATATCCGCAAATCGGCGTGAGGCGGAGATGAGCGCCGAGATGACTGCGAAGAAGATTACCCCGAAGATAAGTGCCAAGACACTGCGACATCTGATCGTGATCGGCATGATTGCGCTGTGGGAGCTGCTGCCGCGCACCGGTCTCATTCCCGAGCTGTTCCTGCCGTCGCTGTCGTCAACGCTGATGGCCGGATGGACCGAGGCACCCGAATACGGTCATGCGCTCGCGGTGACGCTTTACGAGGTCGTGGTCTCCATGGCCTTCGCCTGCGGCGGCGGCATCCTGCTCGGCGCTATCGTCGGCAGCCTGCCGCGTCCGCGCGTCCTGATCATGCCGATGGTGTCGAGCCTCTATGCGGTGCCGCTCGTGATCCTCTATCCCGTCTTCACAGTGTGGCTCGGCATCGGCTCGGAATCCAAGATCGCCTTCGCCTCGATTTACGGTTTCCTGCCAACGATGCTGGCCACCGCCGCCGGCATCCAGACCATCGACCCTCAGCTGCTGCTCGCGGCACGCAGCATGGGCGCCACGCTGAGCCAGCGGTTGGTTCGCGTCATCATTCCCGCGGCGATTCCGACCGTGCTGTCGGGGCTCCGCGTGGGAGGCGCGCTGGTCATCGTTGGCGTCGTCGTCTCGGAGATGCTGATTTCCTCGGCCGGCATCGGTTATCTGATCTCCCGCTACCGCACGATCCTCGACAGTCCGCACGTGTTCGCCGGCGTCCTCCTCGTGCTGTTCATGGCGATCGCCTTCAATGCCGCGATCCGGGGGATCGAGCGCAAGGCGGCGATCTGGCAGACCGGCACGCGCGCTGGTCAGGCCAACGATGACATCGCATCGGGCGCGATGCAGCCGGCGACCTGAGGAAACTCCGCGTGTTCGATCTGACCTTGACATTCGACAACGGCCCCGATCCCAACGTGACCCCGCGCGTGCTCGACATTCTCGGAGAGCGCGGCATCAAGTCCACGTTCTTCGTCATCGGCGAGAAGCTCGCCGATCCAGCGCGACATCGCCTTGCGATGCGTGCGCACGGGGAGGGGCACTGGATTGGCAATCACACCTTCACCCACAGCATCCCGCTCGGTGAGCAGCCGGATCGCGATACAGCAAAGAGCGAAATTGGCCGCACGCAGGCCGCGATCGGTGATCTCGCCCATCCGCAGCGCTGGTTCCGGCCGTTCGGTGGCGGCGGCAATCTTGATACGCGGCTGCTGAAACCATCCGTCGTCGACTATCTCACCCGCAACAAGCACAGCTGCGTGCTCTGGAATGCGATCCCCCGCGACTGGGACGATCCCGACGGCTGGAGCGAGCGCGCCGCTGTCCAGTGCAGCCGGCAGCTCTGGACGCTGATGGTCCTGCACGATCTTCCAACCGGTGCGATGGACCATCTGGAGCAGTTCCTCGACCGCGCGGAGGCGGCCGGTGCCCGCTTCCGCCAGGATTTCCCACCGCAATGCGTTCCGATCCGCAACGGCGCGATCGCACTCCCGATCAACGACTATGTTTCCTCCATCGAAGAGAGCATTTGACTGATGAAAATCGCAAGTTTCACGATCGCCGGCACCGCGAGCTTTGGCATTGTCACAGACAACGGCGTCATCGATGCCAGCAAGCGTCTCAAGGCCTATCCGACGCTGAAGATGCTGCTTGCCAAGGGATCGCTCGACGAACTGAAGAAGCTTGCCGGCGAGAAGCCCGACTACGCGCTGCAGGATGTCACGCTGCTGCCGACGGTCCCCGATCCCGACAAGATTTTCTGCATCGGCGTCAACTACGCCTCGCATCTCGCCGAGAGCGGCCATCCCACTCCGCCACACCCGATGATCTTCACCCGCTTCGCCAACAGCCAGGTCGGACATGGCCAGCCGATGATCCGGCCGCTCGAATCCGAGCGATTCGACTATGAGGGCGAGATGGCGGTTGTCATCGGCAAGGCCGGCCGCCGCATCTCGCGCGAAGCCGCGTTGAGCCATGTCGCCGGTTATGCCTGCTACAATGACGGCAGCATCCGCGACTGGCAGCGCCACACCTCGCAATTCGCGCCCGGCAAGAATTTCGCCGGCACAGGCGGCTTTGGGCCATGGATGGTCACGACCGACGAATTGACCGACGTCAGCAAACAGACCTTGATTACCCGGCTCAACGGCGTCGAGGTACAGAAGGCCCCGATCTCCGATCTCGTCTTCGACGTGCCGGCGCTGATTGCTTACTGCTCGACCTTCACCGAGCTCGCGCCAGGTGACGTCATCGTCACAGGTACGACAGGCGGTGTCGGCGCTTATCGCAATCCGCCGCTGTGGATGAAGGGCGGCGACGTCGTGGAGATCGAGATTTCCGGGATCGGGATTCTCCGCAATCCCGTCAAGGACGAAGTGCCGGCTAAGGCGACGCGGGCAGCCTGATTGGCTGCGCTCGATAACAAGAAGAAGGAGACCCTCATGCCGACGCCAACGCATATCCTCCCGACCACGGTGGTCGGAAGTTATCCGCAGCCGGAATGGCTGGTGAATCGCGCCATGCCGTCGAAGGTGGTGCCGCGCACGCGCCTGCACGACATGTGGCGGCTGCCAGCGGAACATCTGGAGGAGGCCCAGGACGATGCGACGATCGTCGCGATCCGCGACATGGAGCGCGCCGGCATCGACATCGTGACCGATGGCGAAATCCGCCGCGAGAGCTACTCCAACCGCTTCGCCACGGCGCTCGACGGGATCGACGGAGACAATCCCGCGATAATCGTTGCGCGCACCGGTAACACCCAGACCCCGGTGCCGCGCGTCGTCGGCCCGGTGAAACGCAAGGGACCGGTCGAGCTGCACGACATGCAGTTCCTGCGCAGGAATACCGATCGTGCAGCGAAGATCACCCTGCCGGGTCCGTTCACCATGAGCCAGCAGGCCAAGAACGAGTTCTACAAGGACGACGAAGAGCTCGCGATGGCCTTGGCGGAGGCCGTCAATGCCGAAGCGCTCGATCTGCAAAGAGCAGGCGCAGACGTGATCCAACTCGACGAGCCTTGGGTGCGGAACAATCCGGAGTCCGCCAAACGCTACGCCGTAAAGGCGATCAACCGCGCGTTGGAGGGCATCACGGTGCCGACCGTCGTGCATCTCTGTTTCGGCTACGCGGCGGTCGTGCCAGGCTCGAACAAGCCGGCCGGCTATTCGTTCCTCGCCGAGCTCGACGATACGACTGCCGACCAGATCTCGATCGAGGCGGCGCAGCCAAAACTCGATCTCGGTGTTCTGAAGGACCTCTCCTCAAAGAAAATCATGCTTGGCGTGCTCGACCTCGCAGACCCCCAGATCGAGAGCGTCGACACGGTCGCCGACCGCATTCGCAATGGCCTGAAATATGTGTCGCCCGATCGTCTCGTTCCGGCGCCCGATTGCGGCATGAAATACATGCCACGCGCCGTCGCGTTCGGGAAATTGAAGGCGATGTGCGATGCGGCGGCCAAGGTTCGGCAGGAGCTTGGTTGACGAGGTTCGAGCCGTTCGCCAGCGATTGCACGATCCAGGCTGGTTCGCCTCAGACCCAGCCGCCATCGACGATGTAGTGCTGAGCTGTGCAGGCGGAGGCCTCGTCGGAAGCGAGGAAGATGGTGAACTTCGCGACCTCGTCCGGCACGAGCTTGCGCTTCAGGCATTGTCGTTGCATCAGCTCGACCTCGCCCTGTGGCGTCATCCATTTATCGAGCTGGCGCTCGGTCATGATCCATCCCGGCGCGATTGCGTTCACGCGGATGTTGTAGGCGCCGTAATCGCGCGCCAGGGAGCGCGTGAGACCGATCACGCCTGATTTGCTGGCGGTGTAGGCGGCCATGCCGCCTTGTCCGGCGATCCACGACACCGAGCCGAAATTGATGATGGCGCCGGCGTTCGCCGCCTTCATGTCCGGCAACACGGCCTGCGCAGCAAAGAACTGGTGCTTCAAGTTGACCGCGACACGGTTGTCCCAATATTCGGGTGTCATTTCCTCGGTGCTGTGCCGCTCGTCATGCGCGGCATTGTTGACGAGGATGTTGATTGCGCCGTGCATGTTGCGCGCCTCCGCGACGCCGGCACGTAACGCGGCGATATCGGTCAAGTCGACACGCATGAAACGCGCGCTAAGACCTTGATCCGACAGCTCGCGTGCCAGGGATTGGCCCTCGTCGACTTTGATGTCGAAGAACACGACATTGGATTTCTGCTGGGCGAAGCGCCGCACGATCGCAGCGCCAATTCCGGATGCGCCCCCGGTGACGAGAACGACCTTGCCGGCGAGGTCGGAATAAACGGCAGTCATGGATATCCCTCGATTTGCGTTGGGGCAGCGCGACGCGCCGCCCGACTCTCCCGCGCACCTTAGCGATCTCCTTCGTGAGGTGCATAGATCAGAATTTCAGTTGCGTACCTCAAAAATCGAAGGCAGGATTGCACCAAGAATAAGAGCCGTTGGGAGGAATGTGATGAGACTGCTCGGGAAACTGGGACTGGCCGTTGTCGCATGCCTGTTCGGAGCGAAACTCGCTGCGGCCGATACGACGGTGAAATGGCTGCACATCGAGGCCAACCCGGCCCAGGTCAAAATCTGGGAGGAGGTCGCGCGTGCCTATGAGGGGTCGCATCCGGGCGTCAAGGTCGAGATGCAGTTCCTCGAGAACGAGGCCTACAAGGCCAAGCTGCCGACCATCCTGCAATCCAAAGATCGGCCCAATATCATCTACAGTTGGGCCGGCGGTGTCCTGAAGACGCAGATCGAGGCCGGCGTGCTCGACGACATCACCGATTCTGTGAAGGGTTACAGCGACAATCTCACACCCGCGGCACTCGCCGCCTTCACCAGCAACGGCCGGGTTTATGGTCTGCCCACGGCGCTCTCGCAGGTCGGCTTCCTCTGCAACAAGGAGCTAATGGCCAAGGCGAAGGTCGATCCTGCCGGGATCAAGAGCTGGGACGATCTGCTTGCTGCCGTGAAGGCGTTGAAATCCGCCGGCGTGACCCCGATCGTGGTCGGCGGCGCCGACAAATGGCCGCTGCACTTCTACTGGACGCATCTTGCGGTGCGCATCGGCGGCAAGGCGGCGTTCGATGCGGCGCTGCGCGGCGAGAACGGCGGCTTTGCCGGGGAAACCTTCCAGAAATCCGGCGAGCTGTTCAAGCAGCTCGTGGATCTCCAGCCGTTCCAGAATGGCTTCCTCGGTTTCAAGAACCCGCAGGCGGTCGGCTATTTCGGGGACGGCAAGGCGGCGATGACGCTCGCGATCAGCACGGTCTATCATCTGCAGCGCGCTCTCGCCGCCGACAAGGTCGGATTGACCGAGGACAAGATGTGCTGGTTCGACTTCCCGGTCGTGACCGGCGGCAAGGGTGCGCCCACCGATACGCTCGGCGGCATCACCGGTTGGCTGATTACGAAGGGCTCGCCGAAGGAGGCTGTCGATTTCCTGAAATACTTCGTCTCCAAAGAGGTGCAGACGCGGCTTGCCGCCGGCAACTTCATCATCCCGGTGGTGCAGGGCGCGGACGCAGGGCTGAACAACAGCTTCATGAAGCTGATTGCCGCCAATCTGGCGAAGTCGAACTACCACCAGAACTTCTATGACCAGAGCCTGGGTCCGTCGGTCGGCCGCGTCGTCAACGACGTCACGGCCGAAATCGCCGGCGGCAGCATGAGCCCGCAAGAGGCTGCCAAGGCGATCGAGGCGGCGTGGAAGCAGGGCAACTGACGGTGGCGCGGCGGACCGCGAGCGTGTCGGCGATCGGCGCTGCTGGCGAGATGGTGCCCCAGGTCACGGTCCGTGGCCCGAGTTGGGACGGCAGGCTGACGGTGCTCATCCTGTTCCTGCCGCCGGCGCTGCTGTTGTTCACGTTGTTCGTTGTGCTCCCGATCGGCGAAGCAGCCTGGTATTCGGGCTTCAACTGGAACGGGTTCGGCAGGCCGACCAACTGGATTGGCTTGGACAATTACCGCTTCGTGCTCGAGACCCGCGCCTTCTGGCTCGCGCTGCGTAACAACGGGCTGATCATCGCTGTTTCGCTCGCCATCCAGCTGCCGCTTGCGCTCACGCTGGCCTTAATGCTCGCCGAGCGCTTTCGCGGGGCAGTGGCGCTGCGCATGCTGTTCTTCATGCCCTATATCCTGGCGGAGATCGCGACCGGGCTGATCTTCAGCTTCGTCTATGACGGCGACTACGGCCTTGTGGCTTCGATCTGGCGCAGCTTCGGCGCCGAGCCTCCGCATCTGCTTGCCTCCACGGATACGGCCATGCTGGCGGTGCTGATCGTGATCGTCTGGAAGTACTTTGGCTTCCACATGATGCTGTTCATCGCAGCGCTCCAGGGCCTCGACAAGAGCCTGGTCGAGGCGGCGCGCATCGACGGCGCGACCCGATCGCAAGCCTTGCGGCATGTGGTCATCCCCTTGCTCTATCCAACGATAAGGCTCTCCGTGTTCTTCGCCATCGTCGGCTCGCTGCAGCTGTTCGATCTCGTCATGCCCTTGACGCGCGGCGGGCCGGCAGATTCCTCGAACACGATGGTGAGCTTCCTCTACAACAACGGCATCTCGCGCATGCGGGTCGGCTACGGCAGCGCCATCGGGGTGATCCTGTTTGCGATCTGCGTGACCTTTGCCTTCACCTACAAGCGATGGTTCATGCGCGATGAGTAACGCCAAGGCCATCCGCGCGCCGTTCGACCCCTCAATGCTGTTCAAGATGGTGTTCCTCGCCGTCGTCGCCATCATCGTGGTGGTGCCGCTGCTCGCGACCTTGTTCGGTGGCTTCAAATCGCTCGGCGAACTGCGCGTCAATCCGTTTGGCTTGCCACGTCACTGGGAGTGGCAGAACTATGCTGATATCCTGTTCTCTGCACGCTACTGGCAGCTCTTGCGCAACTCGCTGATCATCTCGACACTCACAGTGGCCTTGACCCTGATCATCGCCTCGATGGCCGCGTTCACCTTTGCCCATATCAGGTTCTATGGCAGCTCGATGCTGCTGAGCTACCTAACGCTGGGCCTGCTGTTTCCGGCCGCGACGGCGGTGCTGCCGCTCTTCATTAAGGTGCGCGATCTCGGGTTGCTCGATACATATTTTGGCGTTGCCCTGCCGCAGGCGGCCTTCAGTCTTGCGATGAGCGTGCTGCTGCTGCGGCGTTTCTTCAAGGACATCCCGTACGAACTGCTGGAGGCCGCGCTGGTCGACGGCTGCAGCTATATCAAATTCTTCCGCTATGTGACGTTGCCTTTATCCCGGCCGATCCTGGCGACCGTCGGTACCATCACCTTCGTCAACAGCTGGAACGCCTATCTGCTGCCGCTAGTGATGCTCAACACCGACGCGCTCTACCCCTGGCCGCTCGGTATCATGGTTTATCAAGGCGAGTATTCGTCCGAGTGGCATCTGATCCTGGCCTTCATCACGTTGACCATCCTGCCGACGATCATTCTCTTCCTCCTCGCGCAGAAACACATCGTTGCAGGCCTCACCGCCGGCGCGGTCAAGGGATGAACGGTACCTCACGGAGATCACAATGAGAAAAGTCGGCATCGGCATCATCGGCTGCGGCAATATCAGCACCGCTTATCTGAAGGCGGCCCAGCGCTTTCCGGTCATGGAAATCAAGGCGCTCGCCGATATGCGCAGCGATGCGGCAGAGCGGCAAGGCGCCGCCTTCGGCCTGCCGGCCATGCGGGTTGATCAACTACTCAAGCGGGACGATGTCGAGATCGTCATCAATCTCACCGTGCCACTCGCCCACACTGACATCAGCCTGGCGGTGTTGACCGCCGGCAAGCACGTTCATTCCGAGAAGCCGCTCGGCATCAACGTCACGGAAGCCCGCAAGGTGATGGACCTCGCCGCGCAAAAGAGTCTTCGCGTCGGCTGCGCGCCCGATACGTTCCTTGGTGGTGGGCACCAGACCGCGCGCAAGCTGATCGACGATGGCGCGATCGGCACGCCTGAGGCCGGCAGCGCGTTCTTCGGCTGCCCCGGCCACGAGCGTTGGCATCCGGCGCCGGGTTTCTACTATTTGCGCGGCGGCGGGCCTATGCTTGACATGGGTCCGTACTACATCACCGATCTCGTGCAGCTGCTCGGCCCCGTGTCGAGCGTGATGGGCTCGACCGCGCGTCCGAAATCCGAGCGGCTGGTCACCAGCCAGCCGATGAACGGAACGCTGATCCCGGTCGAAGTTTCGACCCACGTCGCCGGCACGCTCGAATTCCAGAGCGGGGCGGTCGTCTCGATCGCGATGAGCTTTGATGTGCCCAAGCACCGGCATGCGCCAATCGAGATCTATGGCGACAAAGGCAGCATGCTTGTGCCCGATCCGAACCGCTTCGGCGGCGAGGTGCAGGTCGCGAAGACCGGCGGCGAATGGGAGCCGGTGCCGCTGACTCACGGTCATGTCGACGGCGAGTTCCGTTCCATCGGCGTCGCCGACATGGCCTCCGCGATCCTGAACAACCGGCCGCATCGTGCCAGCGGTGCGCTCGCGTTCCACGTGCTGGAGGTGATGGAAGCGTTCCAGACCTCTGCCGACGAAGGGCGACGCGTCAAGATCGAGAGCTGCGTGGAGCGGCCGGCGATGCTGCCGGCCGGGCGTGAAACCGGACAGATCGACTAAGGACAGAAACATGCGCAAGGCAATGATTGTATGGGGCGGTTGGCCGGGGCACGATCCCGATCTCTGTGCTTCGATGATTCGTGGCTGGCTGAAGGCGGAAGGCTTCGAGGTGCGGACCGAAACCACCACCGCCGCGTTCGCCGATCCCGCGATTCACGACCTGTCGCTGATCATCCCGATCTATACCATGTCGACAATCGAGAAGGCGGAAGCGCTCAATCTCTGCGCTGCGGTCCGTAGCGGCGTCGGGCTCGCCGGCCATCATGGCGGCATGGGCGACGCGTTCCGCGATTCTGTCGACTACCAATTCCTGTGCGGCGGGCAGTGGGTTGCGCATCCCGGCAACATCATCGACTACAAGGTCGACTTGACGAAGCCGGATGATCCCATCATGAAGGGCTTGAAGAGTTTCGAGCATCGTTCCGAGCAGTACTACATGCATGTCGACCCCGCCAACGAGGTGTTGGCGACGACGACCTTCACCGGCGAGCACGCGCCCTGGATCGAGGGCGTGGTGATGCCCGTGGTCTGGAAGAAGCGATACGGCGCGGGCAGGGTGTTCTATTCCTCGCTCGGCCACCGCGCTTACGAGCTCGACGTACCGGAGATCCGGACTTTGATGACCCGTGGCATGTTGTGGGCGGCGCGCGAATGAATGCTGGGGCGACCCAGCAAATGATTCGCGCCACGCTCGAGGACGTCGCGCGCACGGCGGGTGTTTCGCTCGCCACCGTCGACCGCGTCGTCAACCGGCGCGAGGGCGTGCGCGCGAAGACCGTGGCGCGGGTCGAGGCCGCGGTTGCAAAGCTCGGCTATCGTGCCGACGTCGCGGCCGCTCGGCTTGCCCGCGGGCAGACGTTCCGCTTTGCCTTCGTGCTGCCGACCGGTAGCAACAGCTTCATGACCAACCTGACCGAGCAGGTCGAGCGCACCGCGGACTGGCTCGCCGGCCAGCGCGGCTTCATTGATATCCTCCGTGTTGACGTGTTCGATCCGGACGTACTCGCCGCCGCGCTGGAAAGTCTCTCGCCCGCCTATCAGGGCGTCGCCGTGATCGCGCTCGATCATCCCAGGGTGCGCGCGGCGATCGACGAACTCACCGCGCGCGGGGTTGCTGTGGTGACCCTCGTGTCGGACGCGCCGAGCTCGCGCCGCCTGCACTATGTCGGCATCGACAACCCGGCGGCAGGCCGCACCGCTGCAACGCTGATGGGACGGTTTCTGACCGGTCGCGAGGGGACGGTTGCCGTGATCGCAGGGTCGTTGTCGCTGCGCGATCACACCGAGCGGCAGTTCGGCTTCCACCAGATCCTGTCCAGCGAGTATCCGAACCTGCTCGCGTTGCCGGTGATCGAGGGCCGCGACGACAGCGAGCGCACCCGGGAGCTGACTGCGGCGCTGCTCGCGCGCCAGCCCGATCTGCGCGGCATATACTGCTGTGGCGCCGGGAACCGTGGCATCGCCGATGCGCTCGAGGCCTCGGGACGGGCGCGTGAGGTAGTCTGGATTGCCCACGAGCTGACTCAATACACGCGGCGTTTCCTGGTCCGCGGCACGCTCGATGCCATCATCAACCAGGATCCCGGCCACGAGGCACGGTCTGCGGCGCGAGTTCTGCTCGCGCATTGTTCGGGTGAGCCCATCAGCCCCGACCAGGAGCGCATCCGCATCGACATTTTTCTGCGGGACAATCTGCCGTAACTTCGACTCGCTTGCGGAGCGCATCAGAAGCTCGCGGCCATTGCTGCCAGGCGTTGATGGGCTCGTTCGCGGGCCGCCTCAATGGGCTCTGGCGGTCCGGTGGTTGGTCCGATTGGAATGAAACGGACATCGTTGATACCGACAAAACGCAAAATTTCGCGCAGGTAAGGCGTTGCCATGTCGATGCGCCCGCGGTTCATTCCGGTGGCGAAATCGCTGCCGCTGGCAATGATGACGATAGTCGGCCGGTCCTTCAGCAACGGGACATACCCTACCGAAGGGTCGAACCGAAAGGTGAGCCCGGGCTGGACGATGACGTCGAAGAATTGCTTGAGCTTATAGGGAATGCTGAAGTTCCACATCGGCGTCGAAATCAGCACCCGCTCGGCGAGCGCTAAGCGCACCGCCATCCGCTCGGCTTCCGCGAAACTGTCCCGCTGCGCGTCGCTAAAGGCTTGCGCCTTCATCCGTGCATATTTGGCTTCGACAATCGGGCCTGAAAATTCCGGCAGGCGCTCGCGCCAGAGATCCATGACGTCCACGTCCCAATCGGGCCGAGCTCGGCGAAAGCCATCGAGGAAAACGCGTGCGCCGGCGCTCGACCAGGAGTCGTCGCGGGGCGAGCAGGACAGGTGCAGGAGCTTCGCCACCGCTCATCCCAGCGCTTTGATGACCGCATCAGCCTTGGTCACGACGGCGACATTCTGCATGGCGAAGTTGATCGATGCAGCGTGCCAATCCGCATTCATGGTCGAGCAGCAATCCTCGGGGACGATCATGAAATAGCCCTTGTCGGCACCGGTCCGCGCCGTGTGCTCGACCGACATGTTGGTCCAGGCGCCGGTGTTGATGATCATATCGCGACCGGTGGCTTTCAGAATCGTTTCGAGCCTGGTGCCTTCCCAGGCGCTCATTCGCACCTTCTCGACGACGAAATCGCCTGGCCGTGGTTCGAGACCTGACACCGGTGCCGCCCCCCAGCTTCCGCGCACCATCGCCTTGCTGTCGACGAGACCCTCGAACAGCGGCGCATTCAGCGTCACGCCGGGCGCGCCGGGCTCGACGACGAACCAGACATGAATGATGGCGACGCCGCGCGCTCGCGCGGTTTCAGCCAGGCGGTGGACATTCTCGACGACGTGCTGCTGGCGCGCATGCCCGGGCGCGCCGGAATCGGCAAAGGCGCCACCGTCCATGATGACGTCGTTCTGGAGGTCCTGGATGATCATGGCACAGCGTCGCGGATCGATCTGCATCTCGCCGTCGGCAAGGACGGGTGCAGCGGAAGCCGCGCCGGCGGCCGCTGTGCCGCCGCCTCGCTTGCCGCTCATATAGGGCTCGTGGCGCGGTCCGACCTTGGTGGGAATGGCATAGACGGAGTGCGTCGAAGTCAGGTACAGCGTGCGGAAATCCGGCCCGCCCCAGGTAAGGTTCGCCACAAGCTCAGGAAGGCGGAGCTTGCCGAGCAGCTCGCTCCGCGGCGAATACACCCAGACCCCGCCGGGTGCCGTAACCCAGACGTTGCCGTGCTGGTCGCACTTCATGCCGTCGGGCAAGCCGGGCTCGAACTCGGAGCGGATGCCGCTCGCGAACACACGCGCACTCGACAGCGAGCCGTCGCCGTTGACGTCGAATACGCGGATCTGTGCCTGCACGGTGTCGTTGACATAGAGCAGTTTCTCGTCGGGCGAAAAGCACAGCCCGTTCGGCTGGTCGAACAGATTGCGCTCGACGACGAGCTTCGGTTCGGCGCCGGGCACCACGCGATAAACGCCTTGGAAGCCGAGCTGCCGTGGCCGCTCGACGCCATAGACCGGCATGCGGCCGTACCAGGGATCCGAGAAATAGATCGCCCCGGAGGAGTGCACGCAGACGTCGTTGGGGCTGTTGAGCTCCTGTCCCCCAAAGTGCGAGGCCAGCACCTCGCGCCGCCCGTCAGGCCGCTCGCGGATCAACGACGATGTCGCGTGCTCGCAAACGATCAGATTGAGCTCGGCGTCATAGGTCATGCCGTTGCACTTGTTCGAGGGACGCTTGACCTCGGCGACGCCGCGCCGCGCATCCCAGCGCCGGCGCACGTCGCCCGGCATGTCGGAGAACAGCAGATAATGATCGACCGGATGCCAGATCGGTCCCTCTGTGAAGTCAAAACCGGTGCCGATCTGCGCGACTGGCGCGTAGGGGTCGATCAAGGTCTCGAATTCGGAACGCAAGGTGACGTGCGTCATCGGTCGATCCTCTGGCGTCTAGGCCGGAAACCAGTTGCGCTGGGGCAGGGATTGCACGATCGGTCCAGGGACCTGGTCGTGCAGCCGGCCGACGACGTTGCCGCCTTCGATCTTGGCGGGACGGTCGTGGACCGGCAGCAGATAGCGCGAATTGCTGAGTAGTTTTTTGATGGCGGCCTTCTCGGCGCGCTTGGTGGTACCGTGGTTGCCGGTGGTGCGCGGCTCCCAGTCGTGGATCTCGTTGAAGGGCGTCACGATCTGATCGTTGAAATCATAGATCACGTCGCCGCAGATCGTGGCGATGCCGTCGGCGGTTTCGACGATAATGTTCATCGAGCCCTCGGTATGCGCATTCGCGGCGTCGCAGTAGACGCCTGGCATCAGCTCGATGGGACCTGTGATCTCGAGGTCGAGAAAGCGCAGCGCACTCTTGGTGTGCAAGCGGTCGATCAGGTGCTTGATATCCGGTGCCGGATATTGCGGATGCATCAGGCCGGACACGGAATACTCGAGCTCGCGGCGGTTGAGAACGACGGTCGTGTTCATCGGAAACAGATCGTCCTTGCCGGCATGGTCGATATGCAGATGGGTGTGGCAGACGAAACGCACATCGCCCATCCGCACGCCGTGCCGCGCAAGCTGGTTCTCGATCATGTGCTCGTGATACTGCAGGCCGCGCATCCCCAGCGTTTCCATGATCTGGTTGGAGCGATAACCCGTATCGACCACGACAGGATATTTGCCGCCGAGGATCAGGAAGCCGAGGGTGAGGACACGGCGGGTGCGGCCGCAATCGCGGCCCAGAACCAGAAAGCTCGATTCCAGCTCGATATCGCCATAGTCCAGGATCTTGATTTCCAGCGGCATTCCGTCCCTCCCTATGTCCGTTCTTGTTCGTTTCCTCGGCGCTCAGAGCCGATAGACGCGCATGGCAGTGGTTCTGAAAATGGCTTCGCGCTGATCATCGCGCAGCGACGCCGCGGCGGCACGGAATGCATCGATCAACTCGCGGTAGCTGGTCCACAATTTCTCGATCGGAAAATTCGAGCCGAACAGGCAGCGTCCGGCGCCGAAGATCGCAATCGTATCGGTCAGGACGGATGCGATATGCGCGGGATCGTTGCGGTGGATGAAGGTTCCGAGCCCCGACAGTTTCGACACGACGTTCGGGCAGGCTGCGAGGCGGGCCATCCCGGCGCGCCACGCGGCGCGGCCTGAGGGTGAAAGGTCCTCCGGCATGCCGGCGTGTTGGAGAATAAAGGTCACCTTGGGGCAGGCTTCCGCAAGGTGTGCGGCGTCCGGCATCTGCGGCGTGAACACCTGAAGGTCAAAGCTCCAGCCATAGTCCGCAAGGCGGGCGATATTGCGCTGGATCACGGGATCGGTGCAGAGGTCCGGCCGCGCGGCAAAGCGATAAAGCGGGTTCTCGTGCCAATGCAGTTGCATGCGAACACCGCGTACCAGGGCATAGCGCTTCAGGCGGTCGAGCTGTGGACGCACGTCGCCCACTGAAAAGTCGGCGTAAGCCACGATGGCATGCGGCCAGCCGTGCGCCTCGGCGGTCTGCTGCACCCAAGCCGCCTCGTCCTCGAAGCGGTCATTGGCCCAGTTGGTCTGGACATAGACCGAGCGGGTGATGCCGCTGCCGTCGAGGTCGCGGAGATACTCCTCGATCGGGTAATCACGCCGGATCGGCTCGTATGGACCGAAGATGCGCGGCTGCATCGGACCCACCAGCCAGGGCAGGTCGGCCTGACGCCAGATATGATGGTGCCCATCGACGATGTCCGTCACGCAACTCTCCTTTGTCCCAGCGCCAGCACATGCGCGACGATCGAGGCGCTCGATCCGCCATCGACGAGGTCGTCGACGAAGCGCTCGATCGCGACCAGCGCTTCGGTCTGCGGGCGAAAGCCGGGACCAGACGCGAGCGGCGTCAGCCAGCTCACGCGCCACGCGCGGCGCGATAGTTTCGCGACCGCATCGCGTAGCGCATCGGGTTCGCCCCGCTCCAGGCCGTCTGAGACGATGATCACCGCGGCGCCCCGCGCGTATCCTCCGAAGCGGGGCACGGCGAGAAAGGCCTGAAGCGCGTCGCCGATTCGGGTGCCGCCGTCCCAGTCGCTAACCACATAGGCTGCGGCCTTGAGCGCCTGCTCTAGGCGTTTGAGATGCAACGGGCGGGTGATGCGAGTCAGCCGCGTGCCGAAGGTGAAGACCTCGACGTTGGGCGCCGCCTGCACCAGCGTGTGCGCGAACTTCATATTCTCTTCGGTCCGGGTCTTCATCGATCCGGAGACGTCAATCAGGAGCAACACCTTGCGTGGGCGCTGCCGCCGCTTCAAACGCCCCAGCCGGAGGATTTCGCCGTCGCTGCGAACGGAGTCGCGTAAGGTGCGGCGCAAATCCGCGTAGGGCCCGCTGCGAGCCCGCATGCGGCGATGGCCGTGCCGCTTCGGCAGGCGCCTGAGCGCCTCGCGGGCAAGCCGGCGCAGCGCATCGGTCGTCGAGAGCTGCGCAAAGCGGCGCTCGACCAGGGCTTCGGCGCGTGCAGCTGCGAGACCTGACTCGTTGGCCTCGTCCGACAACAGTGGCTCGTCGTTGCCACGGGCCTCTTCCTGCAGACGAACTGTCTCGTCGTCCTCACCGTCGTCGACGCGCTCGATGGCCTCGTTTCCGCGAAAGTGCAGATCGAACAGCCGGTCGAACGTTGCGCGACGCTCCGGTGGAGGGGCCAGTGTTGCGAGGGCTGCCTGCCGAATGTCCTCCAGGCTGTGGGGGCCGAGCAACTGGATCGCGGCCAGGAACGAGGTCGTCTGTTCCGGTGCGACGGCAAACCTGTTCGTTCGCAACAACCCGACGAAGGTGACGAAGACGCGCGCAGCGCGCGGCAGTTCGGGTTCGGCGCTCATGCAGAGGCCTCCGCCAGCAGGGCGTCCAGGCGCGGCGAAATGAAGTGCAGATCCTCCTCGTCTTTCAGGGCAACGCCGATCGAGCGCCTGAAGGCATCGGGCCATCGCGCACCGCCCTTGTGCAGCAGCGTGGCGGCCTCAGCCCAGTCGACCGCCTCGGCGATCCCGGGCGCCTTGCTGAGCGGCTCGCGTCGCAGCTTCTCGACGGCCGCGACGACGGCGCGCGCGGTCCCCTCGGCGACGCTGGAGGCCCGCATCATCACGATGCGCGCTTCGCGCTCCGCCGAGGGATAGTCGATCCAGTGATAGACGCACCGCCTCCGCAACGCTTCATGAAGATCCCGGGTGCGGTTTGAGGTCAGGACGACAACCGGGCGCTCCGAGGCGCGCACCGTGCCGCGCTCCGGGATCGAGATCTGAAAGTCGGATAGGAACTCGAGCAGGAAGGCCTCGAACTCCTGGTCGGCGCGATCGATTTCGTCGATCAGCAGCACAGTCGAGTCAGGCGCACGCAGTGTCGCCAGCATCGGTCGCTCGATCAGAAACGTTTCGCCGTAGATGTCGATGCTCTCATCGCCGGCCTGGCGGATGGCGAGCATCTGGCGCGGATAGTTCCATTCGTAGAGTGCGGCGGACGCGTCGATGCCTTCGTAGCATTGCAGGCGGATCAGGCGGCGGCCGAGGACGGCGGCAATGGCTTTGGCGGCCTCGGTCTTGCCGACGCCCGGCGCGCCCTCGAGCAGCAATGGCTTGCCCAGCGCCAGCCCGAGATAGGCGGCGGTCGCCAGCCCCTCGTCGGCGAGGTAATAGGCGGCCCGAAGCGCCTTCTCCAGTGCCTCGGGGCTGTCGATGCCGACGATGTTGCTGCGGACGGCCATCGCGACCTCAGCGCCGCGCCTGAGGGCGCGCACCGCCCTCGGCCTTGATCGCGCGCAGCACCTTCTCCGGTGTAATCGGCAGATCGTCGATACGGACGCCGACAGCGTTGAAGATGGCGTTCGCAACGGCCGGCAATACCGGATTCGCACACATTTCGCCGGGGCCCTTGGCGCCGAAGGGACCATCGGGAGCGGGGCGTTCCAACACTGCGATGTCGTGCGGGCAGATGTCGCCAGGACCTGGCATCACATATTCGACGAAGTCGCGAGGGCCGTGGACAGGATCGGGATAATAAGGCTCAGGCGTCTCGTAGAGCGCGTGACTGACGCCCATCCAGGCGCCGCCGACGAGCTGTTGCTCGACCAGGCGCGGGTTGAGCGCACGGCCGAGCTCATAGGCGGAGTCCATGCGGATCATCGTGACCTCGCCGGTCTCGTCGTCGACCTCCACCTCGGCGACAAGACAGGCATGAGCGTAGCAGGTCGCCGGCGACATCTCGCCGGTTTCGGGATCGACATTGGACAGAGGAACCAGGAAGATGCCACGGCCAGAGATGGTCTTGCCCTGTTTGAACTGCGCCGCGATGGCGACGTCCTTGGTGGAGATCGAGCGGTGCGGGGCGCCTTTGACGTGGATGTTGCCACGCCCGTCGGTTTCGAGATCGGCGGCGTTGACCTCGAGTTCCTCTGCGGCGGCCTCCATCATCACGCCGCGCGCCTCCCGCGCCGCCGCCATCACGGCATTGCCGACGCGATGGGTGCCGCGCGAGGCGAACGAACCCATGCAATGCGGGCCGGTGTCGGAATCGGCGGTGTCGACGTAGACGTCCTCGACGGGTACGCCGAGCGTCTCTGCGCAGATCTGCCGCGTGACCGACTTCATGCCTTGGCCGAGATCGATCGAGGATAGCGCCACGGTGAACTTGCCGCTCGGATTGGAATGAACCAGAGCCTGGCTAGGATCGCCGCCGAGGTTCATGCCGATGGGATAATTGACCGACGCGATGCCGCGTCCGCGATGTCGGGTCATCTCAACGCCTCCTGGTGCCGAACACGGATGAGAATCGACCCGCCCCATGCGAGGGCGATGCTGGTCGCGGTGACGGCGGCGGGGAGGGCGCGGGCGGTGGGGGCTCGCGCGGCGGTTCGCGCGACGCGGCCGTCGGCAGGCGATCATAGCTCGTGCGCTGCTGCGCTGGAGCGGTCGTCCTCGCCGGGGTCTCGGCAGGTGTCCGCGGGATGGCGGCACGGCTGCCGCCGCCGTCCTTGCGGGAAGAGGCGCGCTTGAACTCGTCGCGGATCGGCCATTTGGCTTTCTCCGCGGCGACCTGGACGCACTCGATCAGCGCCGTGTTCTTGGCCTCGCGCCGATGCGCCTTCATGTCACCGTCACGATAGGCATTGAGGATGCGGAACTCCATCGGATCCATGCCGACGAGGTTCGCGAGCTTGTCCATCTGGCACTCGATCGCCAAATCCATTGCGGTGACGCCGAAGCCCCGCATCGCGGTTGCCGGCGTGCGGTTGGTGAAGACGCAGTAGACGTCGCCATAGACGTTCGGGATGGTGTAGGGCCCGGGCAGGTGGGCTGCGCATTTCACCGCGGCATAGCTCGAGAGCCGCGTATATGCGCCGCTGTCGAAATATGCGCGGATCTTCCTCGCGACGACCCGGCCGTCGCGCATCACGCCATCCTTGATATAGATGCGCTCGGCGCCCCGCGGCGGGCCGTATTGCATCTCTTCTTCGCGTCCGAACACGTAGCGCACGGGACGTCCCGTCAGCATCGCACCCAGGATGCATAAAGGTTCGGTCAGCGTGTCCACCTTGCCGCCAAAGCCGCCGCCGACGGTGCCGCCGATGAAATGGAAGGTGTTGGAGGGGACGTCGAGAATCTTGGCGCAGGTGTCGACGGAGAAGAACAACGCCTGCGTCGATGTATAGACGACGTACCGCCCGTTGGTGTCGGGCGCCGCGATCGACCCGTTGGTTTCGGTCGGCGCGTGCTCGATGGGCGACATCTGGTAGCGCTGTTCGAGCACGTGATCGGCGGTCGCGAGTGCGGCATCCGCATCGCCGAAGCGGAGTTTTTGGTGATCATATGTGTCGTGATAAATGAAGGCATTCTTCGGATAGGTATCGTTGACAACCGGCGCGCCGGCCTTCAGCGCATCTTCTACGTCGAACACGGTTGGCAACGGTTCATAGTCGATCCGCACCTTTGCGATCGCCTCGAACGCCTCGCGCTCGCTGTCGGCGACGATGGCCAGGATCGGCTCCCCCTTGTAGCGGACCTTGTCGACGGCCAGCGACGGCTCGTCGTCCTTGCCGAAATTGATCAGGCTCAAGAGCGTATTGAGATTGCGGGGTACGTCGGAGCCGCGGATGATCCGGCGCACGCCGGATGAGCGCTCGGCGTCAGCGGTGTCGATCCGCCGGATCCTTGCATGCGAATGGGTCGAGCGGACGACTTTCAGGTGCAGCATGCCCTGGAGTTTGTGGTCGTTGAAATAGCTCGATGTGCCCGTGACATGGCCGAGCATGTCCTGGCGCTGGGTGCCCTTGCCGATCTCGTTGAGATTATCGTCGCGCTCGTCGGCGAAGATGTCCTTGCGTAGTTCCAGCATGATCTGGTCCTTCAGGCGCTCACCCGGCCGCCGGAGGCGGCGAGGATAGCGTTGATGATCGGCTCGTATCCGGTGCACCGGCAGATGTTGCCGGAGATCGCCTCGACGATCTCGGCGCGACTCGGAGAGGGATTGCGGTCGAGCAATGCCTTGGCAGCCATCAGCATGCCGGGCGTGCAATAGCCGCACTGGGCGGCAAAATTCTCGGCGAAAGCGCGTTGCAGCGGGTGCAGGTTCGGTCCCTGCTTCAGGCTATCCAGCGTCTCGACGGAGCGGCCGGCGGCGGTCTCGGCCAGCGTCAGACAGGAGAGATGGAGCTCGCCGTCGATCAGGACGCTGCACGTGCCGCAGCCGCCCTGGCCGCAGCCGAACTTCGGCGTCATGTCACCGATCAATTCGCGAAGCGCGACGAGCAGGTTGGTGCCGCCATCGACGAAAATGGCAACATCGCTGCCGTTGTGACGAAATTGCAGGGCAGTCTTGGCCATACGATCTATTCCTGACCCAAAAGAAGACGACGCAGATGGACGCCGACGATCTCGCGGCGGTACCAGGCGCTGCCGAGCGCGTTGTCGGACGGCGATGTTCCCTCCGCAGCTGCGGAGGCTGCGGCCGCAACGGTCGCGGCATCGAGCGCGCGGCCTTCGAGAGCGCGTTCGGCCGCCCGCGCACGTATTTGCGTTGGCGCCATCGATCCCAACGCGATTCGTGCTCCGGCGATCCGTCCGCCGCTGATGGGCAGATGTGCGGCGAGCGTGATGACGGAGCCGCCCTTGGGCTTGATCCGTGCGATCTTGCGGTAGCGGAAAGCCTCCGGGCTTGTCGGTCGCGTGCAGGACACCGACAGCACGAGCGTGCCCGCCTGCCTTTCGCGCGACTGCAAAAACTCCTCAATTGCAATGTCGCGCGATCCAAAGCCGCCTTGCAGGGCCACGGTGGCATCGAGCGCAAGCAGGGCGACGGTGAAATCGCCATAGGGGTTGGGCGCGAACAGATTGCCGCCGACCGTACCCATGTTGCGCACCGCCGGGCCACCGATCGAGCGGGCAGGAGCGTGCAGGAAAGCGAGGTCGCGCTCGCCTAGAATCCGGGCGAAAGTGACGCCAGCACCCAAGGTGATCCGCGGACCGGCTGGGTCAATCCGGGTCAAGGCTTGGTCGTTGGCGCGCACGACGGTCGAGACCGAGATGTCGCCTTCGTTCAGTGCGCGCATCACCAGCGTGCCGCCGCCGAGATAGCGCGCGTTGCGATCGGACGACAGCGCGGCTGCGGCCTCGCTCGAACTCGTGAAGGTCTTCACCGTCACAGTCATGTTGACACAGCCTCCTTGAGGTGCCGGCGGATCGCGTCGAATCCTGCCTGGTAGATATCTTCCGCGACCATGTGGGTGATCCGGTCCTTGTCCTCCGGCCGTGTCGAGAAGCGGGATTCCCAGTGCCAGAAGGTGCGGTCGCCGTCCGTCACGGGCAGCAGGCGGACGTGGGCTACGTAGTTGAACATCGGGACCGGCGTATCGAGCAGGCAATAGCTGAAGGTCTGCTCCAGATCCGACAGCGTCAGCAATTGCTCGCGCAGCTCGGAGCCGTCCTGCAGCTTGAAGCGCCTGACACAGCCGATCTTGTCCGAAGCGTGCGCGCGCTCGATCGTGGAGGTCGCAACCGCAGGATGCCAGCGATCGTGCCCGTTGAAATCGCGCAGCACCGCCCACACGGAGCCGGTCGGCGAATCCAGGATCGTGCTCTTGACGATATGCGGCACGGCGCTCAGCCTCCGAACTGGCGCTTGAGGGCGTCGAAGCCGCCCTGGAACACGCCACCGCCGATATTCGCGACGAGCTCCGCCTCCCGCTCGGGTGCGCAGTCGAACTCGGCGGTCCATTCCATGAAGGTCTGGTCGCCATCCGTGACCGGCGTCAGCCGAAGCGTCGCGACGTAGTCCTCGACCCCCATCGGGGATTCGAGGATCGAGTAGGTGCAAAACATGTCGTAATCGGACAGGCCGAGCAGCTTTTCCCGGATACGATCGCCGTTGCGCAGGCGAAAATCCCTGACGCAGCCGATCTTGTCGGAGGGCTCGCCACCCTCGATGCGGCTTTCCGCAATCGCGGGATGCCAGTTCGGCAGACCGTTGAAGTCGCGTACCCGCGCCCAGACGCGATCGTTGCGTGCGTTGACGACGGTTGAGACGTAGACCCGGGCCATGGTGCCACCTCAGCTCTTCTTCCGGGGGCTGCGCTCGGGGGGCGGCTCGCCGTCGGGCGGGGGCGCAGCAGCTGGCTTCTCGCCACCGCCACCGCCGCCGCTCTTGCGCGCGGAGTCCTTGATGCCCTGCATGTCGCGAGCTTCCCGGATCAGGCCTGGCATCTTGGCGAGGCTGCCGCCTTCGACGCCGATGTCCGCCAGAAGCGAGTCGATCAGCGGCGCCTGGACGCGGTAGCGCAGCGCCGAGTCGATCACCTCGTCGGTGGCGCTGCGGCCGCCATTGCCGCCATGGCCGTTGCCGTTGAGGCCATCGACCTGAAGGATGCGGATGCCCTCGATCTTCTCCATCGGCTTGACGCTCTCACGGACGATACCCTCGATGCGGTCGAGCAGCTTTCTGCGGAACAGCGAGTAGCGCGCCTGGTCGGTCAGCACGTTCTCGGCCTCGTTGAGCATACGCTGCGCCTCGGCCTCGACTGCAGCGCGGATTCGTTCGGCTTCCGCGGCAATTCGCGTCTCCTCAGCCTGTTTCTCGGCGATCAGGATCTCCACGGTCTTGCGGCGCTTCGCAATCTCACTCTCGCGCGCGGTAATGACGCGCTCGGTGGCTTCAGTGGCATGCACCCGCGCTTCCTCGGCCGAGGCCTTGGCCGCGGATTCGTCCAATGACTTGAGGTGGATGGCAATCGCCTTTTCCATCAAGACGGTCTCGACCTCCTTCTCGCGATTGATTTCGAGCTTGCGCAGCTCGCGCTCGCGGCCGATGCGGGCCTCGTCGAGGCCGCGATCGGAGGCAATGCGGGAGCGCTCGACCTCTTCGCGCGCGGCAATCTCGGCTTCCTGGAGCGACTGGACGCGAGCGACTTCGAGCTGTTCGATCGAACGGCGACGTTCGATCCGCGCCGCCTCCAGCGCATGCTCGCGCGAGACGTCGGTGGTCTCGACCTCCTTGCGCGCGACAATCTCGGCCTGCCTGACCTGGCGGTCGGCGTCGATGCGCTCGGATTTCTTGGTCGAGAGCGCAATGACGCGGTCCTCGTCCGCGATCTCGATCGCCTTCTTGTGCTCGATGTTGAGGACTTCGCGCTTCCTGGAGGAGGTGATGCGCTCGGCTTCGAGCGCGAGATCGACGCCAATGCGCTGGCGCTCGATGGTGTCGCGACGCTTCAGCTCGGCGGCCTCGAGCACGGCTGTACGCTCGATCTCGAGCGCGCGCGTGTCGCGCTCGGCTTGGATACGCTCGGCTGCAACGGACTTCTCCTGCGCGATCCGGGCGGCTTCGATGGCCTCGCGTGAGGCAATGTCGGCTTCCTCGACGGCGCGGTTGCGGGCGATCTCCAGGGAGCGCACGCGTTCTTGCTGGGTGATGCGAGCAGCTTCCGTGGCTTCGCGCGCGGTGACCTCTGCGACTTCCAGCGTCTGGTTGCGTTCGATCTCCAACTGCCGCGTATTCTGCTCGACTGCGATGCGCTCGACGGCGAGCCTGTGCTCGCGGGCGATGCGCGCCGCCTCGACCGCGCGCTGCGCCTCGATCTCGGCTTCCTGGATGTTACGCACCTGCTGGATCTCCAGCGCACGGGTGCGCTCATCGGACGCGATGCGCTCGACATTGACAATCATAGTCTGGGCGATGCGGGCCTTTTCGGTCGTCTCGCGGGCAGCAATCTCGGCTTCGTCCACGGCGCGGGTCCGGTCGATCTCGCGGCGCCGGGTCTCCTCTTCGTTGGCGATGCGGGCGTCGGTCACGACGCGGTCCTGTTGGATACGCGCTTTCTCGATCGCCTCGCGGGCGGTGATCTCGGCTTCCTCGACGGTCTGCATCCGCTCGATTTCGCGCTGGCGCACCTCGCGCTCGGAAGCGATGCGGCTGGTATCGATCGAGCGCTGGTTGGCGATCCGGGCCTTCTCGATTTCCTCCCGTGCGAGCAGCTCCTTCTCTTCGATGGTGCGGGTGCGCTCGATCTCCCGCTGGCGGGTCTCACGCTCCGAGGCGATGCGGGCTTCGGCGATCGCCTGGTCGTTGGCGATTCGCGCCTTCTCGATGGTTTCACGGGCGGAAATCTGGGCCTGCTCGGCTTCAGTCTCGCGCAGGGCCCGCTCGCGCGCGACCTCGGTGCGTTGCAGGGCGCGGCGCATTTCGATGTCACGCTCCTGTTCGAGGCGCGCCGTTTCGCTTTCGCGCTCGATTTCGAGCGCCTGCCGCTCGGCCTCCAGGTTGCGGGAGCGGATCTTGATCATCGAATCCTGCTCGATGTCGTTGCGCAGTTTGCGCTTGGCCTCGATGTCCTCCATCAGGCGGGTCAGACCTTCGGCGTCGAAGCGGTTCGAGGGGTTGAAGAATTCGAGATCGGTCTGGTCGAGATCGGTGATCGCGACTGACTCCAGCTCGAGTCCGTTCTGGGCAAGTGCCTCTGCCGCGTTCGCCTTGAGGCGGGCGACGTACTCGCCGCGCTGCTCGTGCATCTGCTCGAGGGTCATCTCCGAGGCAACGGACCGAATGGCCGAGATGAATTTGCCGGCGAGGAGGGCGTGGAGCTGTTCGGGCTCCATGGTACGGCGGCCGAGCGTGGCGGCCGCGATAGACACGGCTTCCCGGGTCGCCTGCACTCGGACATAGAAATCGGCTTCGATGTCGACGCGCATGCGGTCACGGGTGATCACGGCGTCCTGGCGGGAGCGCACGATGCCCATCGGCTGCACGTTCATGTTGACCGGCGTGTAGTCGTGGATGAACGGCAGCACGAAGGCGCCGCCGTTGATCACAACGCGCTCGCCGAGCAGGCCGGTCCGAACGAATGAGGTCTCCTTGGACGAGCGGTGATAGAGCCAGTTCACGATGTAGACGCCGACCACGATCACCACGATGGCGACGATCAGCCAAAGGATCAATTCACCGACCAGAGTCCCTGACATGTTTCTCTCCCTCGACCTTTCGGCGTTATCGCGCGCCGATCGCCTTGAATTTGCGAACCTGATCCGTCAGCGCCCGTTCGACCGGCAGCCGCTCCATCGAGGAGGCGCCGTAGAAGCCGTGGCAATTTCGTGTGTTCCTCATGATGAAATCGGCATCGTCCGGATCGGAGATCGGTCCGCCATGAGCGAGCACCAGAATGTCCGGATTGACGCCGAGCGCGGCGGAGGCCCAGGTGTCGATGTGCGCTGGGCAATCCGTCAGCTTGAGTGCGGTCTGCGCGCCGATGGTGCCCCCGGTCGTCAGGCCCAGATGACAGACGATGATATCCGCGCCCGCGATCGCCATCGCGGCCGCTTCCTTCTCGCTAAAGACGTAGGGCGTCGTCAGCAGGTCCTTCTCGCGCGCCTTTGCGATCATGTCGATCTCGAGCGCATAAGACATGCCGGTCTCTTCGAGATTGGCGCGGAACACGCCGTCGATAAGGCCGACGGTCGGAAAGTTCTGCACACCGGCGAAGCCGAGCGCTTTCAATTGGTCCAGGAAAAGATCCATGTCGCGGAACGGATCCGTGCCATTGACGCCGGCGAGCACTGGCGTCCTGGTCACGACGGGCAGCACTTCGCCGGCCATCTCCAGCACGATGGCGTTGGCGTCGCCGTAAGCCATCAATCCCGCGAGCGAGCCTCGGCCGGCCATGCGGTAGCGGCCGGAATTGTAGATGACGATGAGATCGACACCGCCAGCCTCCTCGCATTTGGCCGAAAGGCCGGTGCCGGCGCCGCCGCCGACGATGGGCTCGCCGCGCCTTGCCATGTCGCGGAAGCGCTTCAACAGTGCCGCGCGTTCAAACCGGGCCATCGGTCACCTCGCTAGTCTCCGGCGCGCCCCGGTGCGGCCGAACAATGTTCGGAACGCGCTGACAATGGTGGAGGCGAACTCGGGATCATTGATGTTCTTGGGAACGCGGATGAGCTGACGGTTGGCGGTCTGCCGCACGTTCCGTTCCAGCGTTCGGAACAGCGCCGCATCGGCGTCCGGATCCCAGAATGGCTGTCCTCGTGCGTCGAGCGCGGAGACGCCGCCCTCGGGCAGGAAGAAGCGCACCGGGCCATCCATCCGGTTGAGCCGATCGGAGATCCAGTGCCCCATGCGCTCGTTCTCCTCCGCCGTGGTCCGCATCAAGGTAACCTGCGGGTTGTGGACGTGGAATTTCCTGCCGCGGTAGCGCTCCGGGATGGTCTCGGGCGCGCCGAAATTCACCATGTCCAGCGCGCCCGCCGAGCTGACATAGGGCACCCGGCTGCGGATGATGGCGCCAAAGCGGTCGTCGGTGGCCGGGAACACGCCGCCCATCAGGAGGTCTCCGACCTCCGTGGTCGTGAGGTCGATGACGCCTGCGAGCTGCCCGGAATCGACGAGTGCCTCCATTGAGCGCCCGCCGACGCCGGTGGCGTGGAAAACCAGGCACTCGAAATCCTCGCGCAAGTCCGCCGCGATCTTCTGCACCGCCGGCGTGGTGACACCGAACATGGTGATGCCGACCGACGGCAATCCGCTGTCGTCGCGACCCTTCCGTGCATGCTGATCTAGGCGCGCCTTGACCATGCCGGCGAGCGCGTTGGCGCCGTTGGCCAGCACGGCGCGCGAGATCGAGTTGAGGCCCTGAACGTCGGTGACCGAATGCATCATGGTGATGTCCGCGGGGCCGACATAGGGCCCGACGTCGCCAGAGGCGACGGACGAGACGATGAGCTTCGGCACCCCGACAGGAAGCATCCGCATACCGGGCGCGACCAGCGACGCTGCGCCCGAGCCGCCGGCCGAAATCACACCGGCAACATTGCTCTGGCGCCGCAGCCAGCTGGCGAAGGCCTCGGCCATCGCAGTGACGGCGGCGCCGCGGTCGGGTCCGAATACCGCCGATCCGCCGCGACCATGGTTCAAGGCGATCTCCTGGGCGGAGACGTCGCTGGCCGCGTGCCTGCCGCTGGTGGAGACATCGACCAATCGGGTTCGCAGGCCGGTCCCGGCGATGATGTCGCGGATGAAGCGGAGCTCGGCGCCCTTGGTGTCGAGCGTACCGACGACGAGCACGACCGGAGAGCCCTGCGTTTGCGCCGCGACCGGTTCGCGCCGGCGTCGTGCCGTCTCGTCGAGACGCATCACCTGTGTCGAGAACGTGCGGGCCGCGGCCTCGATGCGGGCGATCGGCACCGGTTGCGACCAGCGTGTCGGCGGCGTCGGGTTGGACATGTAGATGCGGATCGCGCCGCCTGGCCGCGTCTGCTGCGGAGAAGGCTTCGCCTCCGTATCCGCCGGCGGCACGTCGAGGTCGAGCTCGAGTCCGGCGTGCATTCCGACACCGAGCAGGCGCTGCTGCAGTTCGCGATCGGCGGCAAGCCGCACCGAATCGATGATGCGGTTGACGCGGCCGTTGACCATGATCGCGACGTTACGCGACACGGCCGTTGCGACGCCGATATTCTGCTCGATCACGAGCACGGACATCTCGCCGTCCTCGCCAAGCCGTAGCAGCATCTCCTCGACCTGGGCCACAATGACCGGCGCGAGCCCCTCGGTGGGCTCGTCCATGATCAGGAGCCGCGGGTTGGTGAGCAACGCGCGGGAGATCGCAAGCATCTGTTGCTCGCCGCCGGAGAGCTGGCCGCCGCCGTGATCCTTGCGCTCGGCCAACCGCGGAAACGTCTTGTAGATGCGCTCGACCGTCCAGGCGCCGCGGCGCAAGCCGGCGGCAAGCTGCAGATGCTCGTCGACGCTGAGCGATCGCCACAGCCGCCGTCCCTGCGGAACGTAGCCGACGCCGAGTCGGGCTATGTGGGCGGGCGGCTGCCGGGTGATCTCATCGCCGCGGATGCGGATCGAGCCGCCGCTGACCGGCACCAGCCCCATGATGGCCTTGCACAGCGTGGTCTTGCCCATGCCGTTGCGGCCGACGACCGAGAACACGCCGGCCTCAAGGGTCAGGTCCACGCCCTGCAGCGCATGCGAATGGCCATAATAGACGTCCAGGCCGCGGATTTCGAGCGCGGCGGCGGTACGACGGACCTCATTCATGGCCGCCTCCGAGGTAAAGCTCCTGCACTTCGGGATCGGACTCGATCTCCTGCGGACGACCTTCCTTGAAGATCCGCCCGTTGTGCATCATCGTGACGCTCTCGACGACGCGCAGGGCCACGTCCATGTCGTGCTCGATGATGATGTAACCGATATGCGCGGGCAGGGAGGTCAATATCTCGATCAGCTCGGCACGCTCGGTCGGCGACAGTCCCGCGGCGGGTTCATCGAACAGGACGAATCGCGGCGCGCCGGCAAGCGCAAGTGCAATCTCGAGCTGGCGCTGCTGGCCATGCGCGAGCTCGGCAACGCGCTGATCCTTCACGCCGGAGAGATGGACGGCCTGCACAAGATTTTCGGCCGCGTGCATCAACGCATCGTTCTGACCGGGGCGGAGAAACGAGAAGCGTCCCCGTGAGACGCCACGGCAGGCGAGGTAGACATTGTCCTGAACGGTGAGGCCTGGAAACAGCGCGGAAATCTGGTAAGTCCGACGCAGGCCACGGCGGATGCGCTCATAAGGCGGGAAGTGCGTGACGTCCTCGCCGAAGAAGCGGATGGTGCCGGAAGAGGGTGGGAAGTCGCCGGTGATGCAGTTGAACAGCGTGGTCTTGCCGGCGCCGTTGGAGCCAAGCACGGCGCGCCGTTCGCCGGGGCGGACGGTAATGGTGATGTCGGTGAGTGCCGCGAGCGCGCCGAACAGACGTGTCACCCCGCGCAGCTCCAGCGCCGCGCCGGCGCCCACGACAGAGAGGCGTTGCGCGACGCTATCCATGGCGAGATCCTTGGGTGGATCCTTGGCCAGAGTCTCGGCCAGGTTCTCGGCCATGTCGTTCACTTGAACTTGCCGCGCCGGAGCGTTGGCGGCGCCGCCAGCTCTGCCAGAGCCCGATGACGCCGTCCGAGGACCAGAACACGATCGCGAGGAAACCGAGGCCGATCAGGAGGCGAAAGCGGTTGCCGTCGAGCCCCAGCTTGACCAGGAAGTCGAGTGCGAAGGTGCGCAGCAGCACGAAGATCAGCGCGCCGATAAAGGGTCCGACGGGACGCGTGATGCCGCCGACGATCGCGATGATGAGGATATCGATGCACGCTCCAACGCTCACCGATCCCGGCGAAATCTGCCGGTAGTTCCAGACCTGGAGTACCCCAGCCAGCGCCGCGACGAAGGACGCGAAAGCGTAGGCCGCAACGCGATGCGCATTGACGTTGAAGCCGAGCGCTGCCATGCGGCGGGGATTGTCGCGTACGCCTTGTAGCGCGAGGCCGAACGGTGCGCGGGAGATGTAGTCCACGGCGAAGTAGCACAGCGCGGCTACCGCGAGGACGATATAATAGAAGGGAATGTCGGCACGCCAGTTGACGCCCCAGAAATGCGGCGTGGCAACGGTATTGATGCCGGTATGGCCGTTGAAAATCGCCCAGTTCTGGTTGGTGAAATAATAGAACGCCGCGCCGATCGCGAGCGTGATCATGATGGTGTAGATGCCCTCGGTACGCACCGCCAGCGCGCCGCCGAGCGTGCCGAAGATGGTCGCGAGCGCGAGCGCCATCGGCACCGCAAGCCACCACGGCCATCCCAGGCTGATATTGGCGTTGCCGCTGACGCCAAACACCGCGACCATATAGGCGGAGAAACCGGCGATGGTGAGCTGCATCAGGCTGACCATGCCGCCATAGCCGGCAAGAAACATCAGACTCAGCGCCATGGTTCCGAGGATCAGCGTGGTCGCAAAGATCTCGATCAGGAAGAAGCCGTTGGCGATCAGGGGCATGATCAGGAGAATGGCCGCGACGGTCCAGGCCGCCGGATTGTCGATCTCCGGCCATCCGCGCAATCTGGAGCGTTGCACAGCAGTGGTGGGACGAACCGGGACGCGGACGTCGTGAGCGAGGGACATGTCAGCGCCTCGCCAACAGGCCCTGCGGCCGAATTGCCAGCACCAGAACCATGATCAGGAAGGTCACGACGATGGCGTAGGTTGGGATGTAGACCGAGCCGAGCTGCTCGGCGAGACCGATGATAAGCGCGCCCAGCGCAGCCCCAGGAATCGAGCCCATGCCGCCGACGATCACGACGACGAGGGAGGCGAGCAGGAAGCGGATGTCCTCGCCGGGCGAGAGCGACTGGAACGTTCCGCCGACGACGCCGGCGACGCCGGCGAGGCCGGCGCCGAGCGCAAACACCACCACGAAAACGAGTTGGATCCGCACTCCGGTCGCAGCCAGGATGTCGCGATCGTCGACCCCGGCGCGGATGATCATGCCGATGCGCGTGCGGTTGAGCGCCAGCCACATCGCCACGCCGATCACGACGGAGGCGGCGAAGATCACGAGTCGGACCATGGGATAGCGGAGATAGACCGGCTCGCCTGAGGATTTGACCGCGGTGACCAGCGGCAGCTCCACAGGTCCGATCAGCCAGTTCGGGGTCTGGATCTGATAGAAATCGCCGCCGCAGGCCCACAGCATCAAATCGGCGAACACGATCGAGAGACCGATCGTCACCATGGTCTGGCGCAGGTCCTGGCCCTCCATGCGGCGGAAGACGAGGACCTGGAGCAGGACGCCGACCAGCGCCGTCAGGATGAAAGCGACGATGAAGCTGAGGACCCATGAACCGGTTGCGGCGCTGATGGCGTAGCCGACATAGCCGCCGAACAAATAGAGCGAGCCGTGTGCGAGGTTGACGTTGCGCATCAGGCCGAAGATCAGCGTAAAGCCGCTGGCGACGAGGAAATAGAGACCGCCGAGCGTGATGCCGTTGAAGAGCGCGTTGAGGAAGACCCGCTTGCGGCCGAACGCATCTTCAACGCCCTGCGGCCAGACCGCGAAAATCAGCCAGAGCGCTAACGCGATCGCGATGATGACGATCAGGGCCCAGGCGGGATGGCGTTCGACAAAGCGGGTCATGATCGCCGTTCCGTCTTCACGTCACCCCATCTCTCTCCCCGCAAGCGGGGCGGAGGGGCACGCAGACCGTTGCCGGCCGCAAGCCCTGCCATGAACGTGCGCTCCCTATCGCGCGCGATCCTCGTTTCGGGATCGCGTTTTGGCGCATCCTAATGCGGCCGTAAGGGAGGCGTTTGATCGTGAGTATCTTTTCGCGTGCTGTCAGGCCCGCAAAACCTTGGCCGCGCGGCGATAATCGGTCGGCGCCATGCCGACATTGGCAGCGAAGAAGCGGGTGAATCCGCTCTGCGACGAAAAACCGAGATCGAAGCCGATATCGGCGATCGGCGCTTCGCTCGCCACCAGCGCCTCCAGCGCCTGCTCCATCATCAGCGTGTTGAGATAGAGGTGTGGCGTGACGCCGGTCTGGGTGCGGAAGAGCCGGTAGAAATGCGGTCGCGACAGACCGGATTCGCGCGCGATAGTGTCGAGCTCGATCTCGGCGCCAGGACTCTCCGACATCATCTTGATGCACTTGCGCACGCGAAAATCCGTGACCGAACCGTTTGCGCGCGGATCGCGCGCGGTCGCCGCCTGTTGCCAGCTTTCGTCATAACAGATGTCGATCAGGCTTCTCAGCTCGCCATCGAGGCTGTTGAGCGAGGGAGCGCCGCACACGAGGGCGGCTGCGTGTCTGATATGCTTGTCCAGCGCAACGGACCGCGTGAACTGGGTGCGGCCGAAGCGCAGGCGGTCGGCGCCGGGCGCATCGGGCGCAAACCACTCGGCATTGACGTAGAGCACGAAGAAAACGGCGCCGCCTTCGAGATCGGACGGCAGGAAATTATGCGGCTCCCACGGATTGACCGCGACGACGGAACCTTCGGTGAGCTCGTAGCGTCCGTCGCTGACATCGATGCATGCGGAACGCCCGCCGACATGGAAGATCAAATGACCTTCGCGATGTGCGTGGATGTTGAAAGGGCGGTTCAACTGATAGACCGTCGCCCGACCAAAGCGGCCGTGGAAGACGGCGAGCGCCCGGCTCATGCCTCTCCTCCCAAAAGCTCTTGTATTTTTTGGTAGCGTTCAACAACCGGGGAGAGAATGCAAGGGCGCACGTGTCGCGCTTCTGGCAAATCTCTCCCCGGCCGGTCATCGTTCGCGAATGAGACTAGGTCAGTATTTCTTACATTCCGGTACTGTGCGGCTCGGTAAACCGATTTTGGCGAACACCGCGGGATCGTAGCCCAGGGTTTGGTTGACGTTCGGGATCACGTTCACGACCTTTGAGAACAGCGCGCCCTTGCCGTCGTCGACAACCTCGGTGACGAAGTTCGTGCCGATCGCCTGGCGGTTGGAGTCCAGCTTGATCTTTCCGTTGGGTGCGTCGAGTTCGATCTTGGCAAGGGCCTCCTTGTACTTGGCTTGATTGTTGGAGAGATCTCCGTTGACCTGACGCAGCGCTAGGATCAGCGCCATTGTCGAGCCATAATAGTTGGTGGCGAGCAGCGATGGGCTCGGGAAGCGCTTGTTGGGCGGGAAGGCGTCCTGATAGTCCTTCACGAACTTCTGCCAACTCGGGTTCTCCCAGGTGTCGGCCTGGCCGCTCGCGGCCAGCGTGCCAATCAGGGCATTCTTGGCGTTGCCCTTGGACGACAGGATGGTCTGGTCGATCATGATCGAGCCGCCCATCAGATGCGCCTTGCCGCCGGCCTGCTGGTATTGGTTCAGGAAGTTGACGGCGTCGGCGCCGCCGAGGCCGAGATAGATTGCATCGACGTCGTCGGGCAGTGCGGCGATAACCGAGGCAAAGTCCTTGGTGCCGAGCGGCACCCATTGCCGGTTGGTGACCTGTCCGCCAGCACCGCAGAACTCGAGCACGAGGCCGAACACCTGCGTATAGATGAAGGAGTAGTCTTCGCCGACGGTCGCGATCTTGCGATACTTCTTTTGGTCATAAGCGTATTTGCCCAGGCCCACCTGCCACTGCGCGCCGTCCATGTTGTAGCGGAAAAAGTTCGGAGCGGGATCGACATAGGTCGTTTCCTGGGCACCCGATGCGGCGTTGATGAAGGTCAGTTCAGGATGGGTCTTTGCAAAATTCTTGACCGCGATGCCTTCGTCACCAGAGAGCGGCGACAGCAGGATCTGCACCTTGTCCTGCTCGATCAGCTTGCGCACGGCTCGCACGGCGGAGTCCGGCGTCGCGTCGGTCGAGGCGATGACAAATTCGAGTTCCTTATCGCCGACCTTCTTGCCGAGCACGTTGAGGGCCGTCTGGAAGCCGCGGATGCCGTCCTCACCGAGTACGGTGTAGGTGCCTTCGAGCGTCGCGGTGACGCCGACCTTGATCTTCTCCTGTGCGAAGGCGGTGCCCGAAAGTAACAGGCTGCTCAACGCGATCAGTCCTAGACTGCCTTTCAACATTGCTCTCCTCCCAGGGCGTTCTTGTCGCTGTTTTTCACCGCGCCCTGACGCGTCCACCGCGCGATGCGTCGTTCGGACAGGGCCAACGGTTCTTGAAAGGGAGGCTATCCGAACTCGGATGCAGTGCACGTGTCGGAGCCGTGCGCGGCTTAACAGGCAGTCTCATTTTGAATGTTGCGTCGCGATTAACATCGCGGTGCAACAGGCGTCAGGCTTCCCGAATTGGCACCCGCCAGCCGCATGGCGGTTGCGACTGCGGCCGCGTGAATGGGATCGCTCGAATAGAGGGGAAATCAATCGTAGGCGTTGCGTGATTTCGCCGCGCGCGGCACTCGCTGCTTATACGTTGTGGCAGGCGATCGTCCGACCGTCCGCACCGACAGATCGAAGTTGTGGCACATCGACGAGACAGCGATCGCTGGCCATTGGACAGCGGGGCGCATACGCACAGCCGCGCGGCCGCGTGAAGAGACTTGGCGGTTCACCCATTTCGATCGCGCCCAGGATCCGCTGCGATGGATCCGGCTTCGGAATTGCTGCCACCAACGCGCGCGTATAGGGATGGAGCGGATGATCCAGGACCGTCCGCGTGCCGGCCTGCTCCACGATCCGGCCCATATACATGACAGCAACACGGCTGCTGATCTGTCCGATCACGCCAAGGTCATGCGAGATGAAGAGCATCGACAGTCTCAACTGGTCACGCAGATCCATCATCAGATTGAGCACCTGGGCCTGCACGGAAACGTCGAGGGCCGAGACCGGCTCGTCGGCGACGATGATGGACGGGGTGGGAAGAATGGCGCGTGCGATTCCGACCCGCTGCCGCTGCCCGCCACTCAGCTCGTAGGGATAGCGAGCGGCGAAAGGCGGGTTCAACCCGACGGCCGTCAAGGTGGCAGCTATGGCCGCGCTGCGCTCGGCGCGGCTCTTGAAGAAGCCGCTGATGTCGGCCGCCTCCGCCACCGAATCTCCAATTGCACGTCGTGGATTGAGCGATGCATTGGGATCCTGGAAAACCATCCGGACGCTCAGACGCTTCTCACGGAGGCCGGAGCCGCCGGCTCCGATCAATTCGATTCCCTTCAATTTGATGTTGCCGCTGTCGGGCTGGACCAGCCCGACGAGGGTGCGGCCCAGTGTGGTCTTGCCGCAGCCGGACTCGCCGACAATCCCGAGGACCTCGCCTTCGGCCAGCGACAGCGATACACCGTCCACCGCCTGCACCCGGTATTTCCGACCGGCACGCCTCGCACTGAACGAGACCATCATGTCCCGGACGTCGAGAATGGCATTGCCGCTCATGTCAGCTCCCCGCGGGCAAGCGGAAATGCACAGAGCACCTCGTGCCCTTGGGAGGCCTCCAGGCGAGGCGGGGTCGCCACGCGGCACTCATCGCGCACCGCTGCGCAACGCAAGGCAAACACGCAGCCAGCAGCGACCGAACCTGGCAGTGGCGGCTGACCAGAAATTGTCGGCAGCCGGCGCGCGCCGGAATTTCGCGACGGCATGCAATCCATAAGTCCGCGGGTGTAATGATGACGGGGTGCGCCGAACAGCGCATCGACTGCCGCGGTTTCCACAATCCGGCCGGCGTACATGACAGCCACGCGATCGGCGAGCTGCGCAATGACTCCCATGTCGTGGGTGATGAACAATATCGCCATATCGAGCCGATTGCAGAGCTCGCGCAAGAGCCCGAGAATCTGAACCTGTATAGTGACGTCCAGCGCGGTGGTTGGTTCATCGGCGACCAGCACCTGTGGCCTGCAGGCCAGCGCAATCGCGATCATGACCCGCTGGCGTTGGCCTCCGGACAACTGGTGTGGATACGCGGACAGCTGCATTTTTGGGTCGGGCATACGGACAAGTTCGAGCAGTTCGCGCGCGCGGACGAGCGCCGCCGCGCCCGAAATTCCCTCATGTACGCGCACGGCTTCGGCGATCTGATCGCCGATCCGACGAACAGGGTTGAGTGAGGTCATCGGCTCCTGAAAGATCATTGCCATGCGGCCGTGGCCTGCTTCGACACGTTGCCAGGGCTGCAACTGCGTTACGTCGCAGCCCTCCAACAGCACCCGTCCGGCGCGAACTCGGGGACCGGGCTGCGGCAGCAATCCCATGACCGCAAGCGAGGTCATGCTCTTTCCACAACCGGACTCGCCGACGAGACCGAGGATCTCGCCCTTGGCCAAGCCGAAGGACACGCCCGCGACGATGTCGACCGGCGCGGTTTCCGGCCCCACTGACACCGTAAGGTCGCAAACACTCAGCACGGTCTAACCCTTCTCACCAAAGACTTGACGGAACCGCGGATCGAGTCGATCGCGCAATGCATCGCCGACCAGGTTCAGAGAAAATGCCGTCGCCACGATCATCATGCCCGGGAAGAAGAGCAGCCACGGAGCGCGCGTGATGAAGGTCCGCGATTCCGCTAGCATATTGCCCCAGCTCGGAATGTCCGGCGGGGCGCCGAGGCCCAGGAAATCGAGTGAAGCCGCGCCGAGCTGCGCGAACGCGAAGACGAAGCTGGCCTGCACGAGAAGTGGTGAGACCAGGTTCGGCAAGATGTGCCGACTGATGAGCCATCCCGCTCCGGCGCCCATGCTGCGGGACGCCTCGACGTAGGTTTCCGCGCGCAAGCGCAGTGTCAGTCCGTAGACGATGCGGGTCGTCGTCGTCATGTAGCCGATCCCGATGGCCAGAATGACGGTGGCCACACTCGGGCTCAAGATGACAATCAGGCCGAGTGCGAGAAGCAGAGTCGGGAAGGCCATCAGCACGTCGACCATGCGCATCAGCAGGTGACCCAGCCGCGGGAACAGAGCGGAAAGTACGCCGGCCGGAACGCCTGTCGCGAGAGCGAAGACGACCACGCCGGAGCCGATCAGAAGTGCCATGCGTGCTGAATGAATGGTGCGCGAGAGGGTATCCCGGCCGAATTGGTCGGTGCCGAACCAGTGGGTCACGTTCGGGGGCGTCAGGCGGATCAGCGGATCGATGGCATACGGATCGTAAGGTGACAGCCAGGATGCGAAGACCGCGGCGAGCACAGTCGCCAGAAGGACCCCGAGTCCGGCCAGCGCGATCGGGCGGGCGAGGAACGGCTTGAGCCACAAGGTCACGCTGTTGCTGCTCATTGGAGTTCGACCCGCGGATCGAGCAGACGATAGCTGAGATCGACGATCAAATTGATCAGGAGATAGACCACCACGATGACCAGGATGACGCCCTGGATCACAGGGTAATCTCGACGAAGGATTGACTGAACGACGAGGCGGCCGATGCCGGGCAGGGCAAACACGGTTTCGGTCACGACCGCTTCTGACAGCAGCGCGGCGAAGGTGAAGCCGAATGCCGAGACGACCGCCAGGAGTGCATTACGCCAGATGTGGCGGCGCACGACCTGCCACGGCCGGATTCCCTTTGCACGCGCCGTGCGTACATAGTCCTCCCGCGAGACGTCGAGCATGCTGGCGCGCGTCAGCCGCAGGATCAAAGCGGCATTCGGAGCCGCAAGCGCCAGGCTGGGGAGGACGAGATAGCGGAGATTGACGACACCACCTTCGAAGATCGACGGATAGCCGGAGCTCGGAAACCAACCGAGCCAGGCGGCAAAGATCAGGATCAGATAGAGCCCGACCCAGAACGTGGGTATCGAGGCCATCAGCATCGCCCCGCCGGACAATCCCTGATCGAGCCACGTGCCGTGCCGGACCGCCGCAATCATGCCGATCGGCACCCCGATGACCGCAACCCAGATCATCGTCATGGTGGCGAGCAAGGTGCTGGTCTCGGCGCCATCGGCAATCACCGACAGCACGGGTGCCTGGAAGAAGATCGAGCGCCCGAGGTCGCCCTCGAGCACATGGCCGGCCCAAGTGAGATATTGCAGGATGATCGGTTGGTCGAGACCGAGTTGGTGTCGCAAGGCGTCGATCTGGTCGGGGGTCGCGGTGTCACCGAGCAGAACATAAATCGGGTCACCCGGCACGATATGGATGAACGCGAAGATGATGATGGACGCTGCCAGCAGCGTCACCGCCGTCGTTCCTGCGCGCTTGAATGCGTAAGACCACATGTGATTGAGCGCCTGGTCAGCGGCAACGATGCGCGCCGGCGCCGGCGCTCGACAGTCTTCGCGGCTTCATTGCCCGTCCTTATTTCGTCGATACATTCCAGAACACGGGACCGTTTGGGTTGAGCCCCTTGAGCTTGGGAGAAGCAATGTCATAGGTGTAGGCGTCGCCTACTTTCATCACCGGTACCTGCTCGTAGATCAGCGACTGGATCTTGCCCCAAGTCGACTTCCGCGCAGCTGGATCGGTCGTGTTGATCAACTCGGCCCGAAGCGAGCCGATCTCGGGGCTGTCCCACCAGCCGGGATAGCTCGCATTCAAGAACGTGAGCAGCAGCGGGTCGGGGGCGAAGGAATGGTGGGTGACGAAGATGTCCCATTGTTCCGGCTGGCCGCGCATCTTCAGAAGGGTAGCCCAATCGACGACCATCATCTGAACATTGATCCCGGCATCTGCCAGCTGGCGGGTGAAGACCGAGGCTTCGTCATAGTGTGCCTGGTAGTTCGTCGAGACCAGCAGGCGGATCGGCGTCCCCGTGTAGTCCGCCTCCTTTGCGAGCTCCTTGGCCTTCTTCGGGTCGTGCGCACTATAATTTGAGGCGCCTTCCGTCGAGTACCAGGGTGTGCCGTTGGGAAAGATCGATCCTTCGGCATTCCACAGGTCCTTGGGACCGAAGGCGACGCGCAGCGCCTGCGACTTGTCCAACGCGGTCTGGATGGCGCGGCGGAGCTTGTAGTTGTCCTTCAGAATCCCCTGCTTCGAGTTCATGAAGAAAAGGCCGAAGATCGGCGCGTTGGTACGCTGCACCTGGACCGATGGATCTTTGCTCAGGGACTCGTACAGATCACCGGAGATCATTTCCGCATAGTCGTAGTCGCCCGCCTGCACGCCGCTTACGCGCGTGCCGACGTCGGGCACCGGAATGAACCGGATCTTGTCGAAGCTCGCCACGCGGGCGCCGGCGAAGCCGTCGCCCTTTTCCTTCACCGGCTTGTAGCCGTCGAACCTCTCCACCTCGACATAGCGGTTCGGCCGCCACTCCACGAACTTGTAAGGCCCGGTGCCGATATAGTCCTTTTGCTCGATCGGCCGGTTTCCCGCTTTGGCGGCTATGTCTTCCGGATAGATCGCAAGACCGCCATTGACGTCCGCAATGAGAGCCTTCCAGGCGCCGTTCGGCGCGGACAATTTCAGCGTGACTTCATACTTTCCAGTCGCCTCGACCGAGGTCGCCGCCGCCATCAGGAGCTTGCCGCGCGCACCGAAACTGCCCCATCGCGTCATCGAGGCGGCCACGTCCTTGGCGGTCATCTCCTTGCCGTTGTGGAAAAGGACACCTTCGCGGAGCTTAATGACGATGGTCCGACCGCCGTCTTCCGTGCGATCGCTCTCGGCCAGCATCGGACGCGGCGTATAGGTCGAGTCCAGCGCATACAGGGTCTCGAAGATGTGACGGCCGATGACCGATGCGACGTCGGCTGTCGTCAGCATGACGTCGAGCGGCGGCGGTTCTCCGATGGTGGCTTCGCGCAGCAGGGTGGCGGCATTGGCCTGCGCAAACAAGAATGACGCGGTAACCAGCCCCACGACGCCACGCATCAAGACACTTGGACCGTATCTCATGATCGCCCTCCCGCCTTGTTGAACCGCCTGCTTCCCGGAGCAGGGGATGTGCCTTTCAGCTGCTTGGGCTGACGGCACGCTATTGCTTGTTTGAAAGTTACATACACAATTTAGCAATTATCAAGCGGAAAATGCTGTTCTTGATGGGGCGGGCCGATATACGTTTGGTCGATGCTGAAGGTTTCTTACGGCAGCTTCTTGCCAAGAGCGCAGGTTGATCTGACCTGGGGAAGGGCGGGCAATGGCGCGTGCAAAGCGAAATCATCCGGCGAGAGCCGTTGGTGCAGCAATCTCGAAGCCGCCGGGCGACGACAATGTCGTGGCCGGCGACATCATCTCCCTCATCAGGCAGAGCGCTCCAAGCCTCAGCCCGTCCGAGCAGCGCGTTGCCACGGTGCTGCTGGCCGATATGGAATTTGCCGTTCACGCCAGCAATTCCGAGCTCGCCCGCCGGGCGCGCGTCAGCGAGCCGACGGTAACCCGGTTCAGCCGCTCCGTCGGTTGCCGGGGCGTCCGCGACCTCAAGGTGAGGCTGGCTCAAGCAATGGCGGTTGGGCGGATTTACGTTGAGCCTCCCCCGCATGTCGGGACCGATCTGGCGCGCCCCGCGCTCTGGCGGTCGGTGTTTCAGGAAATTCGCCGTGCAATTGCCGCCGCCGAGGAGGGACTTCGTAAGGACGACATCGAGAGGGCTGCCGAAGCGATCTCCCGCTGTTCGAAGCTTGCAGCGTTCGGGGTAGGGGGCGGTTCCACTCTTGCGGCGGCGGAAGTTCAGAACCGGTTCTTTCGTCTTGGGATCGCCGTCTCGCATGCCTCCGATCCGAGCTTGATGCGCATGATCGCCGCGACTTTCGGGCGGGATGACGTCGTCGTTGCCATCTCGACCACCGGTGCGGCGAACGAAGTGATCGAGGCAGCCACTATCGCCAAGCAATACGGCGCCTTGGTCGTCGCAATCACCAAGCCGCAAAGCAAGCTGGCCTCGATTGCCGATATTGCACTTGGGGTACACGTGCCCGAAGCGCCCGACGCGCTCAAGCCGACGGCGTCGCGCTATGCATTTCTCGCCACCATCGACCTGCTCGCAGCGTCAACCGCCTATTGCAAGCCGCTCGAAGCCCAGGCACGCATGCGGCGGATCAAATACGAGTTGCTGAAGGGAAGCGACGGGGACGCCAAAGGGCCGCTGGGAGACTGAAAAATCTCCCAGTGGCCCGACGAGGATTTGTTCGGTGCATCGCCGCTCGCATGTGGCAACGCCAATCGCGCTCCCAAACCTGAACCGCACATCCTGCCGAAAAAAATTATCTGGCAGGATGCGATGTTCGGAGCCGGCAACGAGGGCTATCAGCGGCAGACGTAGCTGCCATTGACCAGAACGCGGACACATCCGGTACCGACAGCGGCTGCACCGACTGCCGCGCCGCCGACGACCGCGCGCCTGGTGGTGCGCCGTGCTACGCCGGCGACTGATACGGGTGTCAAGGGCCGCCCGACTCGTGCTTCAGCCCGGCCGAGCGAGAGCGAAAGGCCTTCCTCCGCCGACCAGTCGATCGAGCCGGACACTCCGAGGGCTACCACGGCAACCGCGAGTGATAGTTTTGTGACCAAGCCACGCTTCATGATAGTCTCCGCCTGTGAGAGTGAATTTGGATCGCTCCATGGACTGGCGCTCTGACCCTTGATCAAGATCAAGGAACCGTCGAAATCGTAAGCTGGTAACCGAAGGCGAACCACCAGAACGATTCAGTCGGGTTCGGGTACATGCGTCACCCATTTCGCCTCGTTTTTACTTCTGTACGCAGAGCGGCCTCAGTGTCTCGTCGCTGCTGCGCGCTTTCGCGTATTCCATCAGCGCCGTCCGGGCTGCTTCGCAACGCTCTGCGCTTGAAAATTCTTGTGTCGATATGACGGCGCCATTCGCGACGCCGAGCCAGCTGATGACGACCAGAACATAGGTCATGATATCCTCCCCTCAGCCGTCGATCTCCTGAGCGCAGATTAGCGCGACAGGCGGCTTAATGGGCGCCGCCCATCGCGCCATCATGAAGCTCTATTGGCACACGTACATGATGCCATCGCCGCCCTTCACCAACGAGCCTGGGACGCAACCGATGCCGTTGCGTGCCGCATAATCGGTCCAGCCGCTATAGCCGTAGCTCCACGGTCCGCCGAAGTAATAGGCTCGCACGGCGTACCAGGGCAGACTCTCGTTAGTGTAATAGTGTCCGCGATTATAAGGAGTGACGTACAACCTCGTCGCCGCTTGCGCCTTGTCGAGCCTCAGCGAAACTCCGCCTTGGTCGGTCCAGCCGATGGACAGCGTCGTGCCGCATACGAGCGCGGCGACGGCAACGGCAATCTTCCTTGCGCTTATCGACTTCATGGACGTTCTCCAAAAATGAACTTCAACGCCACAACACCAATGCAGCAACAGGGCGGCGGCTTGCTTTAGATCAAGGAATCAAACAAATCGAATTCGGTTCGTCCTCGGCTTTGCCGGTCAAGTTCGGATCAAGTTAAGTGAATCTGGATGACAATGCTTTAACGTCTGATAAGTGCAGCGCGCGGGAATGCATCGGAAGCGCGTTGTCACGTGGGATCTCGGCCCTCTCTACACCGAGGCCAAGTATGTAATCGTGCGAAACGCTTCTCGCGGGAATGCGTCATGCAGTCGGCGACAAGCTCCGAGACGGCATGATGCCTCTTGATCCGCTCTTCATCATCTCTGCCGGTTCGTTCGTGGGCTCGTGTTGCGCCTCGATCAATTTGGTGAACGCGAAGAACAGTCGGGCGGTGATGCCACCTTTCAATCTGTGCTCATCATGAAGCCTCTCCGCCGCCATGCGTGACCAGCTTCTTGCCTCGGCCATCCAGACCGTTTGGTTTGCCGGATCCTGGCTTGCAAGCCTCCGACAAAGGGCCGCGCGCGAACTCAGCTCGAATTGACTCATCATCGGCCCTCCCTGCCAGAAGCTCGATGTACGCGGTGAGAATTCTGCGTTGCGTGCCACACCTCTGCAATTGCCCTTCCGGTCATTGTACCAAGGGGCAGGTCACAGCCACTGACCAAGCCGCGCGATACTACGCGAGGCGGTGTTGCGAAAATTCGATTCGTTGATCTGGCTCAAGCGACGCCGCATTCGAACGCGGTGAACATTAGCCTGCTGCAGCGTGCGTGGCGCTTACCAGTGAAGCGCCGCCCATGCCGCAGCAAGTGCTCACCAGGCGCGTCGCGGCGGAAGCAACGGCGGCTCGATTTAGGCAGCCATGCCCATGCAGGTTGCATTCCTTCGCCAATCCTGCCGCCGTGGCCCGTTGCTTGCCAGACGAAGATCTGCGGCGGCAATGGCGCCGACAATGCCCATCTCGCGATATCTGTTCTATGTCGGCGGTGCGTTGCTCGCGATGCTCTTCGTTGCGGACGCCCTGTTGCGGGATCGGCCCGCCATCCACGGTGGAGCTGCGCGCTCCGCCACCATCCGCATCCATTCCGATTGGAAATTGCCCGAGCGGGTCGTTCTCGACACTAGCCTGCCCACGATTGTCGCAACCGACATCGCCAAGGTCGAGCTTGGTGCCCTGCCAGGCGCCGACCTCCCACAGACGCGCGTGCGCGAGGCCTTTGCTCAGCTAGGACCGCTCGATGCCGAACGACCGGCAGCGCGTCCGTCGACAAAGGCTGATGTGAAGCCGCAGCGTCAAAACAAAAATGCGAGGAGGCACATCGAAAAAAATATCCGGCTCGTCGCGCGGCCGCCGCAGTACGGCTGGTTTGGCAACCAGGTTTGGTGAGCGTGTCCGATCGCATCTTCGGAGTGGGACGTCCGCCATCGATACTAGCAACGAGTGCACGTCGAGGCATTGCCCAATCAAATGTCCTTAGATCGGGAGTAACTGACATGAGTGAAACGTCAAGGTCTGAACGAATCGATCGTCGCGGGGCTCTTTCATTGCTCGGATGGGCCGCTGTACTCGAATTGGCGGCATCCGGCACGGTGCTGTTAGGAACAGAAGCGCCGGCGCAGACGATCGGCATGGAGCGACGCCAGGAGAGGCGGGGAGCCCGTCACGAGCGGCGTCAGGAACGGCGCATGGGCCGGACTGAACGCCGCCAGGAAAGGCGTACAGGGCGCACGGAGCGCCGTGAAGAGCGGCGCAACTAGGACGTCAACATGCTCTCACCGATCATCGTTCGCCGGCAGATGTCTGCTTGATCGCGATCCGGAAGCTGGCGGATGCCGCAGACCTGGTACGTTACATTCGAAGTGCAGAAGCGTGGGACCTTGCCGAAGCGGCGAAGTCCACGGGAGACACGCACATTCGAGAGCGAAGCCGAGGCGCGGGCTTTCGCGCGAGAGAAATTCAATGAGGGATTGATCGTGTTTGCAGGCACGCTCAATCCCTTTTTGCCGCGACGGCTGATTCCCTCGAGCGACATTCCGTCCTGGATAGAGCAAGACCGAGGCGACGAGGTTGGCGGCCATGATGACAAGCGCGAACCGGAGAAATAGGCAGCATGTCTTGGTGCGTCATGCCGATGTCGCGTTCGAAATGTCTTGAGTGTTGCCATTATGGTACGTGGAGTTTGTGGCCTCGCCCGTAGAGTTTCAGCTGGAAGTTGGGGGATGATTGCAGTGCAACAAGCCGCCGTTCGAGCAAATCAAAAAGCGGCCGGCAAGGAGAGAGCATGATGAAAAGACTTCTACTAGCAACCGTTGGTCTGGTGGCGCTGTGCACGGCGGGGACCGCCATGGCTGCCGATATGGCCGTAAAGGCGCCGCCACCGGCACCGATCATTCCGATCTACAATTGGACGGGGTTCTACATCGGCGGCAATGGTGGCTGGGCGCAGAACCACAATTGCGTGGATTTCCTTGACGCGGCTGGAGTCGCCGTCGCCTCTGGCTGCCGCGATCGTTCCGGTGGTGTCATCGGTGGCCAGCTCGGTTATCGCTGGCAGGCCAGCCAGTGGGTGTTTGGTCTGGAGGCTCAGGGCGATTGGGCGGATCTCAGCAACCAGCGCGTCAGCCTGTTCAATCCGGCGCTCTCCACGCGCGCCAAAACGAGCGCCATCGGCCTCTTCACCGGCCAGATCGGCTACGCCTGGAATGCGTCACTGTTCTACGTGAAGGGCGGCGCTGCGGTAACAGACAATCGTCTCAGCGTGCTTGATACTGCGTCCGGCGCCGAGCTCGCGGCGCAAAGCGCAACCCGCTGGGGTGGTGTCATTGGTGTCGGATACGAGTATGGCTTCACCCCGAACTGGTCGGTGGGGCTCGAATACGACCATCTGTTCATGGGGCATCGGAATAATTCGTTCACGGCCGCCGATCCGCGCCTTGCCGCTTTTGTAAACGACCGGATCACCCAGGACGTGGATATGCTCACCGTGCGCTTCAACTATCGCTTCGGAGGGGCCAACCCGGTCGTCGCGAGGTACTGAACTCTCCCGGTCTGATGTCTTCAGGGGGCCGGCAGTCATGCCGGCCCTCATTTTTATGGTCTTATGCGCAAGCCAGTCAGCGTCGGCCGGCGCGATCGACCGGACCGCCGCGGTTGGTCGGAGTGCCGGACCGCACTGCTTCTCGTGCGGCAGCGCGTGCGACGGGACGCACTCCCACGACGACGCCCGGTCTTGCGATGCAATGCGCGCGCTAGTCCACATATTGGCAGTATACGACCGCGTTGGCGCTTTCAGGGCTCGCGAAGACGAGCCCGGGCACCAAGAGCGCGTGCTCAGGAAAATCCGAGGCAGATCTACCAGCCCGAATAGTAGCTCCGCCTTGCATAGTAGCCGCCATAACCGCCATAGCTACCGTAGGCGCTGTAGGCACTGGGCGGACAATAGTCATAGCCGTATCCTCCGCCGTAAGAGGAGTATCCGCCGCCGTAGGAGGGATATGCACCATAGTAGCCGGAGTTTGCGATTGCGCCACCGACGATGGCGCCCGCGACCACTGCGCCCGCGCCCCAGCCACGGTAGCCTCTGTATCCGTAACCTCTGTAGCCATATCCGGCGCCGCGATATCCCAAACCACGATAGCCCAATCCCGCTCCGCGGTAGCCTCCACCCCATCCGCCACGATAGCCCCAGCCTCCATAGCGCACTTTCACCACGTCGTTATCGAGCGCGGATCTCATCACGCCGACGTTGGTGGGCAAAGGCGCTGCTTCGCTCCCGGGCACAGAAATCATGGCGCTCGCGACAGTAAGACTTGCTGCAAATGCTCCTTTGATGAACCTCATAATGTCCTCCACCTGGTTGAAATCTCGATTGACCGGCGAGGGAAGGATTCCGTCGCGCCGGCGGCGTGACCGTGCACATGAAATGTTTGCGGTCGTTACCGGCTTGGCCTTGATTTGAATCAACGAGCGAGATTGGAGGCCGTGAGCGGCTCCGGCCGGTCACCGGTCCGCTTGCCCGAGGCGCGGCACCAGATGGATCGTCCTTAGGTCGTAGAGCGCGGCGGGCTTGAAGAACCTGCGAATATCGCGAACATTAATCGCAACGGCTTGATCTGCATCGTCGACAATACATAGCGGAGAGACCTGATGATCACAGTTCCGGAACTGGTGTCGCAAGCTCTGGGCGCGTTTCTGACGATGGAAACCAAGGACCGGTTCGGTGCCTCCCATGCCGGTCTGACCGAACTGCTTCCGTTCGCGGCCAAGCTCACCATGGAGTGCATCGGCAACAGCGATGCTCTCTATCATAACATCGAGCATACGTTGCTCGTGACCCTTGCCGGGCACGATATCCTGACGGGGCGCGCGCTGCTCCGGCCCACCACGGCAAACGACTATGCGAATTTCATTCTGGCGTGCCTTGCCCACGACATCGGATACGTCCGCGGCGTCGTTCAGGGCGATGAGGACGATCTGTTCATCGCGGACGTCACCGGCAACACGGTTCGTCTGACGCGAGGATCGTCCGATGCGGCTCTCGCGCCATACCATGTCGATCGGTCGAAACTGTTCGTGCTGGAACGGCTGGATTCCGTCGAGCAGGTGGATGCCGACCGGGTCGCTCGGGCGATCGAATATACCCGGTTTCCTTACACGATGTCTTCGAATGACAGCCTCATTGAAGAGGAGGGATTGCTGTTACGGGCCGCCGATCTCATCGGTCAGCTCGGCGATCCCAACTATCTGAAGAAGTGCAACGCGCTGTTCTACGAGTTCGAGGAGATCGGCCTCAATAAGACCTTGGGCTACGCGACGCCAGCGGACATCGTTTACAAATATCCACAATTCTATTGGAGTAACGTAGCTCCCCAGATCCAACCGGCGATACGTTATCTCAACGTGACGTCTCGAGGCCGGCAATGGATAGCGAGTCTCTACGGCAACGTATTTCGGGCCGAGCGTGAGCTGACTCTCTCCGGACCGCAGCCCTAGACCGGACCACAGCCCTAGAAGAGGCTCGACGCTTGATCTGGATCAAGCGTGCGGCGTGAGAGCAGGGGCTAGTTCGCCTCAGCATGCGCGGCATGACTGAAGGCGCGTCCGTGAAAACACTCCGTCAGATATTCTCCGGAGACGAGATCATCCAGCTTTTGATCCGGCTCGGATTGCTTGGGCTGCTGCTCGTCTGGGCGCTCCTCCTGGTCCGTCCATTCATCCCCATATTGGCCTGGAGTGTCGTGCTTGCTGCTGCGCTGAACCCGGTTTTTCGGCGCCTCAGCGACATTCTCGGTGGGCGGCCGAAGCTTGCGGCGACGATCCTCACGCTCGTCAACCTGGCTGTGGTGATCGGACCGGCGACCTGGCTGGGCATGGGCGCGGTCGACGGGATCACCGATCTTGCCGCCCAGGTGACGGCCGGTGAATTGCATGTGCCTTCGCCGCCGCAGTCGCTCAAGGAGTGGCCAGTCATCGGGCCTCAGCTCTTCGATCTCTGGGACCAGGCGACGACCAACCTCCGGTCGCTCTTGCGCGCGGTCGTGCCCTATTTGAAGCCATTCGCGACCACCTTGCTTGGGTTTGCCGGCAATGCCGGTGTGGGAACGGTCAAGTTTCTGCTGTCGGTGGCGGTGGCCGGCGTGCTGTTTCCGTATGGACCTCAGCTCGTGGCCGCAGGGCGCAGCTTTCTGTCGCGCATCGTGCCGGACCAAAGCGAGCATTTTCTGGACTTGGCGGGAGCCACGATCCGCGCGGTGGCTCAAGGCGTGATCGGCGTTGCTATCATCCAAGCCTTGCTGGCGGGAATAGGTTTCAAGCTCGCCGGCATCGCCAGCGCGGGCCTTCTTGCCTTCGTGGTGCTGTTGCTGTCGATCGTGCAGATCGGCGGGACCATCGTCATCCTGCCGGTTATCATCTGGATCTGGACCGACAAGGAATTTCCGATCGCGCTCCTACTGACGGTGTTTCTCGTGATCGTATCGGTTCTCGACAATATCCTGAAACCGCTTGTCATGGGGCGCGGCCTGACCACGCCGGCGCTCGTCATCCTGATCGGGGTGATCGGAGGGACCCTCTTCCACGGGATCATCGGCCTCTTCATCGGACCTATCATTCTATCTGTGGTCTGGGAGCTGACGGTGGCCTGGATTCGTGCCGAACGTGCTGTGCCGGCGAAACTGGCGATCGAGCGTTGACCTAAATGAGTTCGACCGAGCTTTTCAGCCAAAACGATACGACAACGAGGTCGGAATCTGGTGGTGGAAATGTCTGGCCCGCCTGGTGCCGTTGCAGTGACCGCCGGTATTGATGCAGGGATTCGGCATGCTCCAACGAGTGCGACGTGAGCGCCATGGATACCATCCTTGTCATCAATGCCGGCTCTTCTGATCTCCGATTCCAGATCTACTCTGTCGAAGGAGAAGGCAGGCTACGGCAGCGGCTCAAGGGGCGGTTGGACGGCATCGGGCGCTGTCCGCGCCTGCGGGCGAGCAAGGCTGGCGGCGGTCCGCTCGCCAATCGCGCTTACCCAGTCGAAGCAGTGCAGGATATTGCGGCCGCGATGGACATTGCCGGCGCCTGGTTGCGGGATGAGCTTCATATCCACCCCATTGCAGTCGGGCACCGCGTCGCGCACGGCGCTGCGGAGCATGATCGGCCAGTCCTCATCGATCAGGAAGTCCTGGCGTGCCTGGAGCGGTTGACCGCGTTGGCGCCGTTTGACCTACCGCACAATCTGGCGCCTATCCGTTCGATCCTGGTGAATTTCCTGGCGCTCCCGCAGGTCGCCTGCTTCGACACCGCATTTCACCGAACGCATGCCGCGGCCGCCGATGATTATGTCATTCCTCGTCAGCTCTATGCCGAGGGCGTGCGGCGCTACGGATTTCATGGTCTCACTTACGAATATATTGCGAAGGCCTTGCCTAGGATTGCGCCGGAAATCGCGATGAAACGGGTGATAGTCGCGCGTCTCGGGAGCGAGGCATCGATGTGCGCGCTCAGCGGTGGACTGAGCGTAGAGAGCACAATGGCCTTCACCGCGCTTGACGGATTGCCGATGGACGTGCGAGCGGGGCAAATCGATCCGAAAGTCGTGGGCCGCGGTGATATGCGTCAGCTCGAAGCAAGTAAGGACGCGAGCGCGAAGTTCGCCATCGATCATTTCGTTTATCGAATCGGTCTCAACGCGGGCATGCTCGCAGCTGCGTTGCAGGGTCTTGACGCGTTCGTCTTCACGGCAGAGGTCGGCGACAACTCCGCATTGCTCCGTTCGCGCGTGGCGGAGCAGCTCGCATGGCTCGGTGTCAAGCTCGATGCGAAAGAGAACGCGCTGCAATCGCGGCTGATATCGTCTCCAGCGAGCCGCATCCCAGTCTACATCGTGCCCTCCGACGAGGATCTCATGATCGCCAGGCACACGCTGGCGCTGCTGATGAAGGGTGGCTCGAGGGTGGCAAGCTGAGCGTCATGACCGGGGGTCTTGGCGGCCGCAGTGCCGAGCGTACACGCCCGCGGCACGTTGATCTGCGTCAAACGCCCGCATCATACCGCGGGCCGGATGGCAGGGCTGACCAACCAAACCCCGGCAGCGTCTGAGGGAGCTCGCAATGGCGGTCCAATTCCTGCTCGGTACCTTGATCAGCGTGATCAACATCATGATTCACGCGCTGGTGACCGTTGCGGCCATCGACATCGCTCGTACCGCTGGCTTGAAGCATACCGCGCGGCCCCGGTCGCACCTCATGGCCGTGATGGTCACCACTGCTGTCATTTTGATGGTCGCGCACACAGTCGAGGTTCTCATTTGGGCGCTCGCCTATGCGACAGTCGGCGCGGCGCCTCCGGGGAGCGATCTGCTATATTTCACCTTCGTGAACTACACCACGCTCGGCTATGGGGACATCACGCCCGTGGCGGGCTGGCGGCTGACGGGACCTATGACAGCGATGAACGGCATCCTGATGTTTGGTTGGTCGACCGCGGTTCTTTTCGAGGTCCTGCGCAAGACGGTTGAGCATCTTGCGGCGATTGCGGCGCCCGGGTCTAGTTCTGGAGATCGAGGCTAGCGAGCTTCAGCCTGTCCAGCAGCACGATCTGGCGCTGGGTGTTTCCGATGAAGCCGAGGATACCGAGCTCATGCAACCGCGATAGTGCGCGGGAGACGGTTTCCAACGTTAATCCGAGATAGTCGGCGATATCACGCCGCGACATCGGCAGCGCCATGATCCCGGCGGCGGTCAGCCGCTTGTCCATCTCGATCAGGAAGGCTGCGACCCGCTCCAGCGACGTCTTGCGGCCGAGCAGCAGCATGTGGTCTTCCGCATGCTGAAGGTTGATCGTGGTCATGCTCAGCAGGTTGCGAGCCACCACGGCGTCGTCCTGCGCGACCAGCTCGAGACTTTGGCGCCTCACCAAACGAACCGTGGTGTCGACGATCGCTTCCGTCGTGAACCTGTGCACGCTGCCGTTTTCCAGCCCGAAGATGTCGCCCGCAAGATGAAATGCGCCGATCTGGCGTCGGCCGTCCGATAGCAGCTTGTAGCTCCGCACAGCGCCCTTCTTCACCTGATAGACGTACTCTGCGGGCTCCTTTTCGCCGTAGACTTCGGAGCCCTTCTTATAGGTAAACTCGTTTAGGCTTATGATCGGATTTGAATCGGTGTTTAACCCTAGCTCGCGGAGCGAATGAAGCCGCGAGGAGGCGTCGGCAGCGGTGCGAACGAACATGGCCAACTCCCGAACTAATGGTGACGCGGTATTTCCATCGCGGGAATAGGGAGCCGCCGAAAATCCGCTTCCCGCGAAGGTTGTTTAGGCGATAATTGGGGTTTTCAACCATTGTCTGTAGGTGCATTGTACCAAGGTACAGGAGGGGTCGAGGCGCTGACTGAGAACCCGTCAGAGTGTCTGTCAGATGATGCGGCAATATGCCGACAACGGACGCTTCGTTCCCGGTTGTGGCATCCCAATTGGGCTGCTTTGCTCAGGCATCAACGGCACGTCTAGTCTTTCTGCATTTGAAGTACCGAGGGAAAAAACTTGTCCGGCTTCGTATATGTCGTGGACGACGACGCATCCTTCCGGATGGCGATTCAGCGTCGGCTCAAACTGGCTGGGTATGAAGTTGTGACCTACGCGTCCGCCCAGCAGTTGCTGGATGATCCGCCAGGGTCCGACCATCCGGGATGTATCTTGCTTGATGTGCAGCTTCCTGGCCTGAGCGGGCCGGAGTTGCAAAGCTCGCTCATCCAACGCCGTTCGCCGCTGCCGATCGTCTTCCTGACCGGACATGCCGATACCGCGACGACGGTTCGTGCAATCAAGGCCGGCGCGGAGGATGTCCTTACCAAGCCGGTATCGTCTGAGCAGTTGATCGATGCGATTGAGCGGGCAATGGCTCAACAGGAGGTGGCGCGGAGCCAACAGAGCAAGCTCGATTCGCTACGTACTCGCTTGAGGTCTCTATCGCGGCGCGAACGACAGGTGTTCGACCTGATCGTACGCGGTAAAATCAACAAGCAGATCGCCTATGAGCTCGGAACGACCGAACGCACGGTGAAGGCGCACCGTCACCAAGTGATGACAAAGATGCAGGTACTATCGTTTGCCGAACTGGTGTCCGCTGCCGAGCGGCTCGGCCTTCTGGATTCGGCAAAGGTGTGAACCTCAGGCCGGCGTCGTTACTTCGCCAAGCCTGCGATCAGACCTGTACGATGGGACAATATGAAATGTTATTGACATAATTCGCCCTGGGCCGCCTACATACCGGCGTCGTTAGCCGTCGGATTAGCGCAGGAACCTTTGCCGCGTAGCGTCGTTGCGACGCGAGTGCCAGGTTTCCAATCAGAAAGACGGGTCCATTGTTTGCACGTAAGCCGATTTACGTCGTGGATGATGATTTATCAATGCGCCGAAGCTTGGAGCGGCTGCTTCGAAAGCACGGCTTTGATGCTGTTGCTTTTGAGTCCGCCGCTGCGCTGCTTAGTTATGGCTGCATTGAAGAGGCGTGCTGCATCGTTCTGGATATCAATCTGAACGGAGAGTCGGGTATCTCACTCCGCCGCACGCTCGCGAGCGAATGTGCCAGTGTCCCCGTCATCTACATTACCGGCAACGACTGCCAGGCAAATCAGGCTGCCGCGATTCAGTCCGGGTGCGCCGCCTATCTGGCCAAGCCCTTCGCAGCAAGCGCTCTCATCGATTCCATCGAACGCGCCTGCGCCGACCATGGCTGACCCCGCCGCTGCTCACTCCTCGATGTCCTGCTCCAGGGTCTGTGCGGGGGCGCCATTGTGAACCGAACCAAACTTCGCCAGCGGCAGCGATGTTGTCAGAGACAAAAGGTTGGAATCGGTGACCTCGAGCACCAGCGCCTTGCCGGCTTCCATGTCCTCGATGAACTTGGGATCGGCGGCGTCGGCGGCGATACAGGCATTGCTCAGGCACCAGGTGTAGGGCAACGACCGGGAATTTCCCTGATCAACGGTCAGCTTGGCAGGCTGTTGCAGATACATGCCGACAGGGACAAACACTTGCAGCCGGGCAGTGCGGTCGCCGTCGCGCTCGATCAGGTCCATGCGCACCGCCATCTGGCCCGTTGCAAACTTGCCGGTGATCGAGGTCCGGCACAGCATCGGCGCACCGCCGGGCTTGACGCAAAGCTTCCGCCAGTCGCCATAGGTGATGTCCTTGGCTTCGCGCTGTCCGCGAGGCGCGATTTCGGCGGGTCTGGCCTCGTGCGCGCGCTCCTGCGCTGCCGCGTTCTGGGCTGAAGCCGGTCCGACAAGGGTCGCTGCGAACAAAATCGATAGATTGGCGACCATCTGCCTGAGCCATGGTGTCGAAGCTGCGCTGATCATGGCAGTGTCTCCAGCCGCGCGTCCGCCGCGGCTATTTCTGTGCGTCGAGGAACTGTTCAACGAGCGGTGACCACGTCGGGATCGTATCGGGCGAGCCGATGAAGAAGTGCCCTTCGTTGCCAAAGGGTGGCATCAGATGATATTCGGCCCTGCCGCCGGCAGCGGTGAAAGCGTCGTGCATGCGCTTCGACAAGGCCGGGCCAAAAAACGTGTCATTCTCGATATAGAACCACAGCATTGGCACTCGCGAGGTTCGGCCGAAATCGGCGGTCGCTTCGACCAGCTTGTCCGGTGCGCAATTGCTGTTGGGTTTGCCGTCGACGCGGCCGCCGCGTCCTGCTGCGAACGTGATGATTGCCTTCACCTGTGGCGGGTTTGCGCTCGAGAGCGCAATGGAAGCCCAACCGCCCGCGGACTGTCCGATGACGATCACGTCCTTCGGCAGAACGCGTTTCTCGGCCACCATGTAGTCGATGATCCAGAGATCGACTTGCGCAACGGCACGTCCGGCGTCGTGAAAGTTGGGACTAGTACAGCTTCCGACCTTGGAGAAGAACGGCCCGTAGAGACCATGCTCGGGAACGTCGATGGCGGCTGCACCATAGCCGGTGCCGACGGGGGCCACGACGAAATAGCCGCGCTTTGCGAACCATTTGGCGGCGTCTCGGAATTCCACCAGCGGAAAGAAGCTCCGGTCGACGGGCTTGAGCGACACGCCATGGTTCATGATCGCCAGCGGGAAGGGGCCTTCGCCGACGGGCCGCACCACGTAGGCGAACATCGGCAGCGGTAGCGGCAGCGCCCAGATCTCCTCCTGGAGGCGGGCGTTCTCTTCGGCCCGTGCAGGAGCAAGAAGGCAGGCCAGGATGCTCAAAGCAGTCCATATCCCTTTTAGGTCCAAAGCATGCCGGGAATTCACGTGCGCCTCCTTCAACCGGCGAAAGTGCTGGCGACGATGATGGGGCCAAGCACGGTCAGGACGACGTTGCCGACAGCGTAGGGCACCGCGACCCCGAGCACCGGCGTCTGGCTTTCTGCAACTTCGCAGGCGCCGGTCACGGCTGCGTCGACCGTCATGGCCCCGGCCAGGGCGCCGCAGATGATCACGGGGTTCATGCGGAGCACGCGATGGGCAAACAGGGTCGTCACGATCAGCGGCACGAGCGTGACCACCAGGCCCATGCCCACCAGCAGCATGCCGTGCGACTGGATTGCGACCCAGGCCGCGTGGCCGTTCCCGAGCCCGATCGCGGCGATGAAGCCGCCAAGGCCGAGATCGCTCAGCGTCTGCTGCGCTGCAGGCGGCATTGCGCCCATGGTCGGCCGCCGCGAGCGGAGCCAGCCGCAGAAGAGCCCCGCAATCAGGGCGCCACCGCCACCGCCCAACGTCAGGGGCACCGACCCGATCTTGACGCTTGCGAGACCGGCGAGCAGACCCACGGCGATGCCTGCGGCAAGGAATGCGATGTCGGTGCGGTCTTCGGAGCTCAGGATCTGTCCAACCTGCGAGGCGGCGCGCTCGATGTTGCGGGTGCTGCCGACCAGCGTCATGACGTCACCGACATAGACGCGGGTGTCGGCGCTCAGGGGGACCTCGCGTCCCATCCGCGTCAAGGTGCGCAGGAACACGCCGCGCGCGGCGTCGCCGACACGGTCGGCCATGTCCTTGACGGAGCGGCCGTGGAGCTTGCGATTGTCAACGAGGACGTCGACCACATTGCCTGGAAGAGCCTTCAGGATCTCATCGGCATCGATTTCTGTGCCAACGATCGGCTTTGCGGCGACAATGGCCGCCGTGCGACCCGCGATGACGATGTCGTCGCTCGCTTCAAGCACCGTGTCGCGATGCGGCTCGACGTCAGCTCCCCCGCGTACGATCCGCTCGATCACGCTGCGGCTGCCGATCTCGTCTTCGACGGCGCCGACGGTCCGACCGGCCGCGGCCGACACTCGATAGGCGCGGGCCTGGAATTTGCGATAATGCAGATTCTCAGTTTGTGGCGGGTTGCCACCCGAAAGCTCCGCCTCGAGCTTTGCAGCTTCCGCTTTCAGATCGATCCGCATCAATTTCGGCGCGACAAACGGCACGTACAGGAGCGTGAGGATATAGCCGAGCACGTAGGTGACGGCGTAGCCGGCGGCGATATTGGCGTCCTGCTGCTGCAGCAACTCTTTGGGGAGTCCGAGCTGGGCTAGTGCGCCAGATGCGGTGCCGATGACCGACGATTGTGTCAGGGCTCCCGCAGCAAGACCGGAAGCGGTGCCGGGACCGAGCGCGAACACATGGGCAAATACGAGAACGATGACGAGGCCGGTGCCGCCAAGCACGAGTGCGAGCGCAACCTGCGCCAGGGTCCGGATGCTCAACGAGGCAAAGAACTCGGGTCCGGACCGGTAGCCGATCGTGAACACGAACAGGCTGAAGAGAATGACCCTGAGCAGGGACGGAAACGTGAAGGTGCCGAGCTGCCCGATCAGGACGGCAACGATGAGCGTGCAGGCCGTGGTGCCGATCGAAAAACCGCGGACTCTGACGCGGCCAAGAATGGTGCCGAGCGCGACGGACAGCAGCAGAAAAATTTCCGGAGCGGCGGAGATGATCCATCTGACCGTGCTCATGGTGCAGGCCCTCCAGCCATTTGCACCAAATCTGGTTGGTGATAGCCGGCGATGCTTGATCCAGATCAATCCTCGCGGTCAGCCAGTCGCTCCCTGTTGAGCCGCAGGATTCCAAAGCCGACGTTGGGACATGAGCACGATGGATACCGCCGTTGCTTCGTCGATACGCCGCGACGAAACGGTGCCAGTCGCGCTGTTGCTGGCGTTCGCGGGCGGCTATCTCGACGCCTATACGTGGATCATGCACAGCGTCATGGCTAACGCCCAGACTGCAAATCTCGTGCTGCTGTGGGTCTATGGATCGATCGGCGACTGGACGAAAGCGCTCCACTTCGTCCCACCGATCCTTGCGTTCGCGGTCGGTATTGGCGTCGCGTCATGGCTGCGCCGGGCGGCGCGACAGCGCGCCAGTGCCATCAGCACGCTGGTCGAAATCCTCCTGCTGGTCACCATCGCCATCCTGCACAACCGCTTGCCGGATCTCGCCGGAACACTCGGCATTTCCTTCGTCGCCGCCGTGCAGAGCGCGGTCTTCACGAGGGTCGAGGGCGTGCTCTACAGCTCCGTCATGATCACGGGCAACATGCGGCAGGCGATTGAAGGGCTGTTCGCTGCGGCCTCCGGCAATGGGACGCTCCGTCCCCCCGGCATTTTCGTCACCTTATGCGTCACCTTTGGTCTAGGGGCGGCTGTGGGCGCCTTCGCGACCAAGCAAATCCCAATTCTGGCGCTCGGTCTCCCCGTGATCGCACTGCTGGTCGTGCTGTTGCTCTGCGAAGTCTCAAGCGAGGAGGGCAGGCTCTGATGTCTTCCGGGCGGAAATGGCGCTGGATCTTCCTGTTCCCGCCCGCAACCTGGTTGGCGCAGTATCACCGCGCCTGGCTACGTTCGGACACCATCGCCGGCATTACGCTTGCGGCTTACGCCATTCCGGTGTCGCTGGCCTATGCCACGCTGGCGGGCCTGCCGCCCCAGATCGGAATCTACGGCTACATGCTCGGCGGCATCGGCTATGCGCTGCTCGGGTCGTCGCGCCAGCTTGCAATAGGTCCGACCTCGGCGATCTCGCTGATGATTGCGGCGACGGTTGGGACATTGTCCGGCGGAGACGCGGCGAAATACGCCGAGATCGCAAGCCTGGCCGCATGCGCGGTGGCGCTGCTTTGTCTGATCGCGTGGCTATTCAAGCTCAGCGTTCTCGTCCGCCTGGTGAGCGACAGCATTCTCGTCGGCTTCAAGGCCGGCGCGGGACTCACGATCATGATGAGCCAGTTGCCGAGCCTGTTCGGCGTCGCCGGAGGCGGTCACAATTTCTTCGATCGCGCCATCAAGTTCGCCGGTCAGCTCGGCGGCATCAATTGGCTGGTTCTGGCGATCGGAGCCATTGCGCTCTTGTTCCTGCTGGTGGGAGAACGGCGGCTGCCGGGAAGGCCGGTCGGGCTTACGATCATGGCGTTGTCGATTGTCGTGGCGACATTGCTTGGCCTTCCGTCCCTTGGCGTGCCGGTGACCGGGAAAATCCCAGAGGGATTGCCGGCTATCGGGTTGCCGAGTTTTGGCCTATTGGAGCCCGACGAGCTCTTCCCGCTGGCTGCGGGATGCGTGCTGCTGGCTTATATCGAAGGCGTCTCCGCCGCCCGCAGCTTTGCTGCCAAACATGGCTATGCCCTTGATGTCCGACAGGAGTTTTTGGGGCTCGGCGCGGCGAACCTCGTCACCGCCTTCGGCCACGGCTATCCCGTGGCCGGGGGACTGTCGCAATCTGCAGTCAACGACAATGCCGGGGCGCGCACGCCGTTGGCCCTGGTGATCTGCTCGGCAACGCTTGCGCTATGCCTGCTGTTCTTCACGGGGCTTTTGACGAATCTGCCAAAGGCAGTGCTGGCGGCGATCGTCTTTGCCGCCGTCTACAGGCTGGTGGACATCCGAGCGCTGGTGCGGATGTGGCAAGTCAGCCGCATCGACTTTTACGCTGCGACAATTGCCCTCCTATCCGTGTTGCTCCTGGGGATCCTGCAGGGCGTCCTGCTCGCGGCGGTCGCTTCGATCGTCCTCCTCCTGGCGCGAGCTTCACGCCCGAACGTCGCTTTCCTCGGTCGCCTCCCGGGTACCGGCCGTTACTCCGACGATGCGAGGCACGAAGGGGTCGAGCCATTGGTCGGCATTATCGCCTTTCGACCAGAAGCCTCGCTGCTTTACATCAATGCCGAAACAATCCTGGAAACAGTGTCGGATGCCTTGCTGAAGTCAGCCGATGTCAGACTGGTGGTCTGCGATCTCTCCGCGTCGCCGTACATCGATCTGGCTGGGGCGCGCATGTTGCACGACCTTTACGACAAACTCGCCTCGGCGCATATCGCCTTCTGCATTGTCGGCGCGCACGCACAATTGCGCGATCTGCTGCGGGCTGAGGGATTGGCGGAAAAGACCGACAGTGCGGCTTGGCTTCGCTCGGTCGACGACGTGCTCGGTGAGAACAAGCAATCGTCTGATCCGATATCGCTATTGCCCAGCCAGCTCTGATCCGATCTCCCGCCCGAAACCGGACGCCGGCAGCCACTTTGGCGATATTGCATCGCGAGGTGCATCGCACCTTCTTCAAGATGCGCGTCCGTTGACTTGGATCAATAGACCGACGTGAGCGGGCACCACGATCCCGGCCGAGACGTCGCAAAGAGATCCGGAGAGAGACATGTCCAAGGACGCCAAGGCTGCAGAAAAGCGCATCGATCAGTTCATTTCCGGGCCCGGCGGACGGGCGGACGACTGGCGCGATCTGGTCGAAGCAGCCAAGGTATGGGCGCGCGGGGGCGACCGCGCAAAGTACGATGCGGCGCTGGCCGATCTCTCCGTCATAGAAGAGTTTCACGGCTATCCCGGCCTGCAATTGATGGCAGCGTTGAGGGAGGCGGCGTCGGCTGGGGATGCGGCGGGTTCACTTGGTCTTGCGACGCGGATTACGCAGGCCCTGATGACAAGATCCTTCCGCCAACATGCCGGCGATTGGGATCCCAAGGACGACGGCAGTGGCGATGCACCCGAGCTCGTGTCCTCGACTTTCGGCTCACATGCAGCCCGGCGACCCTATTTCGAAACGCTGGTCGTCACCGGCGTCTCCTCCGAGAAGTGGCCGGCGCTCGCCGCCGAATGGCGCAAGTTGCGCCGTCCGGTCGATTCTTTCGTCTATGAGCCGGTGATCGTCGGCAGTCTTGAAGACGCCTTCTGCGCGACGATGCTCAACCCCAATATCGCCGCCGTCGTCATCAACGAAGGGTTCGGGCTGCGCTCGCGTCACGACGCGCCGGTATTGCGCACCATGACCGCCGCCGCGGGGATCAATGACGAGTCGGACGCGTCCGCTCTCCGGCTCGCACACATCATCAAGCGGGTGCGCCCCGAACTCGACCTTTATCTGATGTCGAATCGCGACGTGGAGGAAATGGCGGGGAACCCCGAGGCCAATGTGGTTCGGCGGATATTCTACTCCATCGAAGAGCTCCTCGAACTCCATCTCTCTATCCTCGAAGGTATCCAGGATCGCTTCGATACGCCGTTCTTCGACAATCTCAAGAAATACGCGCAACGCCCGATCGGGACGTTCCATGCGCTGCCGATCGCTCGCGGCAAATCTGTCTTCAGGTCGGACTGGATCCGCGATATGGGCGAATTCTATGGCTTGAACCTGTTCCTGGCCGAAAGCAGCGCGACTACCGGCGGCCTCGACAGCCTGCTGGAGCCGACCGGCACCATCAAGAAAGCACAGGACAAGGCGGCGCGGGCGCTCGGCGCCGATCGCGTGTTCTTCGTGACCAACGGCACCTCGACGTCAAACAAGATGGCAGTGCAGGCGCTGCTCGGGCCAGGCGACATCGCGATCGTGGATCGAAACTGCCACAAGTCGCACCATTACGGCATGGTGCTGGCCGGCGCCCAGCCGATCTATGTCGAAGCGTTCCCGATGACGGAATATTCGATGTATGGCGCGGTGCCGCTGAAGACCATCAAGCAGGCGCTGTTGAACGCGAGGGCCGACGGCCGGCTGGACCGCGTCAAGATGCTGGACCTGACCAACTGCACCTTTGATGGCCACATCTACAACACCCGCCGGGTGATGGAGGAATGTCTCGCGATCAAGCCCGATCTCATCTTCCTGTGGGATGAAGCCTGGTTCGGCTTCGCGCGCTTCTCGCCGTTCCTGCGTCGGCGGACCGCGATGGGCGCCGCGAATGAGATCGAGACGTGGATGCACGACCCGAAATCGGTCGCGGCTTACGAGAAGCAGCAGGCCGAGCTCGGCAAGACTCCCTCGGACGACGTGCTGCTCAAGACCCGTCTGATCCCGGATCCGCGTCAGATCCGCTTGCGCGTCTACCAGACCAACTCGACCCACAAGTCGATGTCGGCGATCCGGCAGGGCTCGATGCTGTCGGTCAAGGACGTCGAATTCCACACCGTCGAGCAGCAGTTCAAGGAGGCGGTGTTCACGCACGCGTCGACCAGCCCCAACCAGCAGCTCATCGCCAGCCTCGATGTCTCGCGGCGCCAGATGGAGCTCGAGGGCTACGGTCTCGTCGCCAACGCGATCGAAATTGCGTTCGCGATCCGGAGGGCGGTCAACAGCAATCCGCTGATCTCGAAATACTTCCGGATTCTCGGTGCGGACGCGATGGTGCCGGCGCAATATCGCCAGAGCGGCTTCACCGACTATCTCGCAACTGGCATGAACTGGGCGAACATCCTGAAGAGCCTGGACGACGACGAGTTCTGCCTGGATCCGACCCGCATGACCTTGGTGTGCGGCACCGCAGGTTACGACGGTACGCAGTTCAAGGGTATCCTCGCCAACGACTACAATATCCAGATCAACAAGACATCGCGCAACTCGGTGTTGTTCCAGTCGAACATCAACAACACCCGCAGCGACGTCGCGCATCTGGTGAGGGTACTGGCCGAGATCGCGGGAGAGGTCGACCGCGGGTTGGTTCAGGGCGGCGCCAATGCGAAGAAGACCTTCGAGGCGCGGGTCAAGAGCCTGATGACCGATGTGCCCGACCTGCCGAACTTCTCGCAGTTCCACGACAGTTTCCGTGGCGATGCCGGCACCAGGACCAACGAGGGCGACATTCGTAGCGGCTTCTACTCGGCCTATGATGCGGCGGGATGCGAATATATCCGGCTCGGCGATTCCGAGATCGACCGTCGCCTCAAGGCCGGTCCCGACCTCGTCTCGGCCAGTTTCGTGATCCCGTATCCGCCGGGTTTCCCGATCATGGTGCCGGGGCAGGTCATCACCCAGGAAACCATCGACTTCATGCGCAAGCTCGATGTGAAGGAAATCCACGGCTACGACGCCAAGGAAGGGCTGAAGCTCGTGCGTGCCGAGGCCCTGGCGAAGATTGGGCGGCCCAAGCCGGGCGCTGCGCCGAAGCTGAAGGCGGCATCGTAATAAAAGGGGACGGATATGCAGAGCTTTTTCACGTTCTTGCAGCAGAACCCGTTTCTGTTGCTGTTCTTCGTCGTCGGGCTCGCCGTCTGGATCGGCCGGGCCAGCATCAAGGGTTACGGCCTCGGCATGGTCGCCGGCGCCATCGTGGTGGGCGCAGCCCTTTCGGTTTGGGCGTCGGTCTACGGCGTGAAGCTTGAGCTGAACGCGTTCGCCAAGAGCCTGTTCTACTATTTGTTCATGTATGGCGTCGGCTTACGTGTGGGACCGTCCTTCATCAACAGCCTGAAGGGCGATGGTCTCAAGTTCTGCATCCTGGCGCTGGTGTCGAGCGTTCTCGGTCTGGCGCTTGTCGTTATGCTTTCGAAGCTCTTTGCGCTGCCAATTGGTGCTGCCGGCGGCATGCTGGCAGGATCGCAGACCATGTCGGCCGCGATTGGCTCGGCTGAGCAGGCCATCACCTCGGGCGTCGTGAAGCTTCCCGAAGGCATGAAGCCCGAGGACGCGTCGGGCATGATCGCGTTGTCCTACGGCATTACCTATATTTGGGGCACCGTCGGCATCATCCTGATCTGCAAATACTTGCCGCGCTGGTGGGGCGTCGATGCCAAGGCGGCTGCCAAGCAATACGAGCAGGAGTTTGGCGTCAAGGATCTCGAGGGTGGCGGCTTGACCGGCTATCGGCAGTTCGGCCTGCGCGCCTACCGGCTCGAAAATCCGGGCCAGGTCGGCATGAGCATTGCCAAATTCCGTGTGATGAATCCCGAATACCGCATCGTCAACGTAGCGCGCGGCGGAGAACCGCAGGGTGCCGATCCCGAATTCGTCCTGCAAAAGGGCGACGTCGTCGCGCTCGGCGGCTCGACCGAGCATCTCACCGACAAGATGGGCCTGCTCGGTCCGGAAGTTGCCGACGCCAAGGCGCTCGGCATTCCCATGGATCAGGCGGACATCCTCGTCACCAACAAGGCGATGGCCGGGCGGACCTTTGAATCCTTCCGCGAGACGGCCATTGCCGGGCAGTTGCAGGTCACCAAGGTCGAACGTGGCGGCGTGCAGATTCCGGCCGGTCTCAAGACCGAGTTGCAGCGGATGGACATCGTCTCGGTGGTCGGCATCAAGTCGGCTGTCAACGAGCTCGGCGAGATGTGGGGACGCATTGCGCGGACCAACACCTCGACCGATCTGTTGACGCTCGCCGCCGGCATGATCATCGGCTTCCTGATCGGGATGATCGAATTCCCGGCCTTTGGTGCCAAGATCGGCCTCGGCAACGCCGGCGGTCTGTTGCTGTCGGGCGTGATCGTCTCATCGCTGGTCTCCCGGCTGCGCTTTTTCGGCAATACGCCGAACGCGGCACGCAATGTGCTCGAAGATCTCGGTCTCGTGGTCTTCGTCGCCATCGTCGGCATCAATGCCGGCGCGGGACTATTGGCGCAGCTGACCGGGGCCGTGGCGCTGAAGATCTTCGTTGCCGGCTTCATTGCCTGCACGATTCCGCCGTTCATCGTCTGGGCGATCGGCTTCCACGTCTTCAAGATCAACCCGGCCGTGTTGATGGGCGGCGTTGCCGGTGCGCGGTCGCACTCCGGTCCATGCCGCGAAGCCGCGGTGGAGATCCAGAGCTCCGTGCCCTGGATTGGGTTCCCGGTTGGCTACGCCGTATCGGGCATTCTGCTCACCGTGTTCGGCTATTTCGCAATGATCCTGGCTCAATAGCTCGGCGTCACAACCAGAGGAAAGAAAAGTCATGAGAAAAGTTGCCATCTATGCCGCCCTGGTCGCCTCGCTGGCAGGAGTCGCCGGATTCAGCACGCCATCGCGGGCAGAGACCGGCCAAGTTGCCGTTGTCTTCACCAAGGGCGGTTTCATCGTTGGCGTCGGTGGCGGCGAGGGCGTTCTGCTGTATCGCGGCCACAAATATCCCTTCACCGTCTCGGGCATGAGCGTCGGCTTTACGATCGGCGCCTCGACCACCAAGCTGGTCGGTCGTGCCCTCAACCTGAGGGGGCCGGAGTCGATCGAAGGCTCCTACGCTGTCGGCGGTGCGGGCGGTGCTATCGCTGCCGGCGCAGGTGCCGTTCAGCTGCAAAACGGCAATGGCGTGATTCTGCAGCTTAGCGGGCCGAAGGTTGGTGCGGAGCTGTCAGCCGCTGTGGGGGGCGTGACGATAGCTTTGAAGCGGTAGAGCGGCAGTCGCGCCGCTTCGGCGGCCGCGGCGCTCTAGCTGAATGGCGGCTGCTTTTCTCATGCACGTAAGTCAGTGAAGCCGCCGCAACTCAGTGCCAGGTTCGGGTGCCAATCGCGTTCCGCGAGGCATCGTCGAAAGCGGATCACGGCGCCCATATCGAGGGAGGACATGCCATGCTTCGTTATCTTCTCGCTCTCGCTGCGGCCGTCGTTCTTCTCGCGGCCGCGCTCGTTCCCGATGATGCCTATGCCCGCCGCGGAGGTGGCGGTGGAGGCTATCGCGGAGGTGGAGGGGGCATGCGCGCCGGAGGTTTCCATGGCGGCGCCGTTCACGCCGGACGGATCCATGGCGGAGGCGGACGCCATTACGCAGGAGGTCCGCGGCCGAGCCATCCCATAGCCGGTCGTCCGGGCCGTCCAGGTTACCCCGTTGCGGGCCGTCCCGGCCGTCCGGTCGCCGGCTATCCCGGCGGCTATCCGCGATATGGCTACCGAGGCGCGGCTTACGGAGCTGCTGCCGTCGGTGCGGCCGCCGCGGGCGCCTACGGATACTACAATAACAACTACAACAACGGCTGTTATCAGGACACGTACGGCAACTGGGTTTGCCCCAACCAGTATCCTTATTAAAGGAAAGTGCCGCTGACGGGCCAGCGGACCCTCAGCAGCATGGTCAGGTGATCGGGCCGAGCCGGGAGCGCGGCCCGATCACCTCGTCAATATCGCTCGGCGACGAAGTTCATTCCGCGCAGGCCGGCCTGGTCATTGTAGCGTCCTTTGTCGGAACGCTTCGGCAGCCTCACCTTGTCCTTCTTGATCCGCTTGTGGGGGATCGCCGCCAGGATGTGCGCGATGCAGTTCAGCCGCGCCCGCCGCTTGTCGTCGGAGCGAATGATGTACCAAGGCGCGTCGTTCGTGCTCGTCTTCTTGAGCATCAGGTCGCGCGCGCGCGAATAATCATACCAGCGCTTGAATGATTCCAGGTCCATCGGGCTCAGCTTCCATTGCCGCACCGGATCGTCGATGCGGGCGTTGAAGCGGCGCTCCTGCTCGTCCATCCCGACCTCGAGCCAGATCTTGATCAGGATGATGCCGCCGTCGATGGCGTACTTTTCCACCTGCGGGCAGAGCGACAGGAAACGATCGTGCTCGGCGGGTGAGCAGAATCCCATGACATATTCGACGCCGGCGCGATTGTACCAGCTCCGATCGAAGATCACGATCTCGCCGCCGGCCGGAAACTGCTTCATGTATCGCTGGAAGAAAAGCTGCGTCTTTTCGCGATCCGATGGCGCCGGCAGCGCCACCACCCGGAATACGCGCGGGCTGACCTTTTCGGTGATCGCCTTGATCGTGCCGCCCTTGCCGGCCGCGTCGCGGCCTTCGAACAGGACAATGACCCGAAGCTTGTTTTCCTTTACATAATCCTGGAGATGGCAAAGCTCGATCTGGAGCGTTTCGAGCTCCTTCTCGTAGTCCTTGCGTTTCATCCGCTCTGAGGCTTCGTCCTTTGCCATGCCGCTCCGCCTTCTCTTAACTCGGCCGAAACGTGATCAGTCGCCCCAGGAAATGATGACGCCGATGTCGCCGGGCACGCCGTCAGGAAAGTCGACGACCTGGTAGCCGATGCGATAGCCGCGCGGCTTGAGGTATTCGGTCCAGAGTTCGAAGATCTCTTTTGGAATTCCCGTCAGCGTTTTCTCCCAGCCCGCCTCCATTTGGTTGATCGCGCGGCCCTTGTCCGTGCACAGCGTATTCGGGAAGCGATAGACCTGCACTTCGGTCAGGCCGTTGCGAACCGCGCGCTGGATGATGGTCGAGGCGAGCTTGATTTTCTCCTCCTCGGATTTGCCGGACGGTTTGCTCAGCCGTTCGATCAGAGCGCGTTTCTCGGCTTCGGCCGCGGCGGCGAGGCGAACATATTCCTCGGCCTTTCTGGCTTCCTCGAGCGCAGCTTCCTTGCGAATTTGCAGTGCGTTGGGAATGAGCTCATCGATGCCGGGCATGATTGGTGCGTTCCTGGCTTGCTGTGGGATCGGAGTCAGGGCTAAGCTAAGTTTCGCGCCGTTCGGACCTTTGATTCATATCAAGCAATTTTCTCACCTGCGCGGCCACAGTGACGAGCCGGCGCGCAGACCGCCCTGATCCCTTCCGTGGAGGCGACCATTGAGCGAGCAACTTCATCCGATGGCTCCGCATCATCTGCCGTTCTACCTCGCGCCGGGAAGCGGCACGGACGTTCTGATGGTGGTGATGGGGATCTTCCTGATCGGCACCGTACTCTGGGTTGGCACGCTCTATTGGAAGCTGCACAGCCTGCCCGAACGAATGGCGCACAAGTCGCAGAAGCTGCAATTCGAGATCGTGGCCGTGCTCGGCATCATCTCGCTCTTTACGCACATGCACATTTTCTGGGTGGCCGGCCTTCTGCTCGCAATGATCGACTTGCCGGATTTCGGCACGCCGCTGCGGAGTATCGCAGGCTCGGTCGAGAGGATCGCCGACGCCGCGCCCGGCGAGAGCCGCGAGCCAGAACTCCCCAGCTTGCCGCCGGTCGAAAAGCCGATCGTCAAGGGAAAGGAACACAGCCATGTTTGAGCTCATGTTCTGCTCCCTCCTGACCATCCTGCCGGACTACCTCTACCGCCGCTATGCCCAGGGCAAACGTTTCGGCAAGGAAATCACCTTCTTTTCCATCTGGTATGAATTGCGATGGGGCATCACCGGCTGCCTGATGCTGACGATTTCGCTGATCACCATGATCTTCTACTTTCACCCGTCAACGACCTCGGCCGCGCTCTATTTTCGGACAGTCCCGATCCTGCCTGAAGGCTCCGGCCGCGTCGCGGAAGTCAATGTCGGCTACAGCGAGGCAGTGAAGAAGGGCGACGTGCTGTTCAGGTTGGACAGTTCGAAGCAGAAGGCTGCTTTGGAGACGGCCACCCGCAAGATCGCCGAGGTCGACGCCGCGATGACAAGCGCCGAAAACGACGTGGTCAAGGCCGAAGCGCAGATCCAGGAAGCCAAGGCCAGCCTTCAGCAGGCCAAGGACGAGCTGGACGTCAAGACGGAGCTGCAGCGCCGCAATCCCGGTATCGTCCCGCAACGCGATATCGAGAAACTACAGGTCGTGGTCAACCAGCGGCAGGCTGGTGTGGACTCGGCCACCGCGTCCAAAACGTCGGCGATGTTGCGGCTTTCAACGCTGTTGCCGGCCGAAAAAGCGAGCGGCCAGGCGGCGTTGGCTGAAGCGCAGGTCGATCTCGACAAGACCTTCGTTCGCGCCGGCGTCGACGGGCGGGTCGAGCAGTTCCTCGTTCGGACGGGCGATCTCGTTGCCCAGATCATGCGACCAGCCGGCGTGTTGATACCGGCGGATGCCGGCAGGGGTAGGCTGCAGGCCGGGTTTGGACAGATTGAAGCGGGGGTAGTGAAGGTAGGGATGGTCGCAGAAGCGACCTGCATCTCCAAGCCATGGGTGATCATTCCGCTCCTTGTCACCGATGTGCAGGATTACATCGCCGCCGGCCAGGTGCAGGCTGGCCAGGAATTGATTGAAGCTCAGAATGCACGCAAACCGGGTTCGATCCTCGCCTTCCTGGAGCCGCTGTACAAGGGCGGACTTGAAGGCGTGACGCCGGGCAGCAGCTGCATCGTCAATGCCTATACCAGCAATCATGAGGAGATCTCAGCCAAGGAGACCAGTACCAGCCGCGCCATTGCGTTGCATGTCGTGGACGGTGTCGGCCTGGTGCATGCGCTGCTGCTGCGCATCCAGGCGCTGCTGCTGCCGATCAAGACGCTGGTGCTCAGCGGGCACTGACTGGGTTCGATCTCGGCTTGGATCGCACTCCGGTTCAGCAACAGGCCGCAGTTGAGCCGGGCGGGGCGTCAATGAGCCCGTGCGCGGCCGCCGGACGTCCGATTCACTATGAGCGCCACATGGCCCCTGCGAAAATGCCGATCTGGCTTCGTTCCATCATTGTCGCCAGCGCTGTCGTGCTTGTGCTTGGAGCTGGCCTGTTCGGCTACCGGTGGTATTCTCGCCCGACGACGCTGACCATCGCGGTCGGATCGCTGGATGGCGAAGCCACACGGCTGGTATCGGCATTGGCAAGCCGGCTTGCCGCCGTGAACGCCCCGGTCCGGCTCAGACTGGTGGAAACCACCAACGCGGTTGATGCTGCCGAGCAATTTGCGGCGGAAAAGGTCGAGCTTGCTGTCGTCCGCGGCGACGTCGGCGACCTATCGCAGGCGCAGGCTATCGTGGTTCTCGCCCATGCCGTTGTCCTGCTGGTTGCGCCGCCGGGCTCCTCCATTACCGAAATCGCTGGTCTGAAGCGCACCAGCGTCGGCGTGATCGGCGGCGAGATGAATCGCAAGGTCGTCGACGTCCTCAGCGACGAATACGGCCTTGGACGCGCCAACGTGACATTCCGCAATCTCCAACCAGCAGACGCGCGGCGGGCACTCGATGCCAAGGAGGTACGGGCGATTCTGATCGTCGTTCCCCTTGCGGAAAAGTATCTGGCCCTCTTGCGCGGCCTCTTTCTGCAAACGCCGAAGACCGCACCGGTCCTCCTTCCCGTCGAGGCGGCTGGTGCCATCGCGGAAAAGCAGCGCGCCTTTGAAAGCTTCGATGTCCCGAAGGGCACGTTGCGCGGTTCGCCGCCTGTCCCGAGCGAGGATCTCACCACGCTGCGGGTGTCGTTCTATGTGGTCGCGCAAAAGCAGCTCAGCGCAGAGGTGGCGGGCAGCCTGGCCGACGCGCTGATGAAGGCGCGCAGGGACCTGCTCGGGGAATTGCCGATCCTTTCGCAAATGACTGCGCCGAGCACGGATTCGGACGCCTTCCTCCCGGTCCATCCTGGCGCCGCAGCATTCTACAACGGAACACAGCAGAGCTTTCTGGACGAATGGGGAAACGCGATCTTCCTCGCGCCCATGATTTTCGGCGGCCTCATCTCCATATTGGCGGCGGCTTGGAAATTCCTTCAGGTGCGTGATCCCTCTAAAGACGAACGGGGCCTGGACTTGCTGTATGCGCTGGGCGCGCGGATACGCAGGACGGAGGCGGAGGCCGAACTGTCCGATATCGAGGTCGAGATCGACCGGGTGCTCCAGGGCCAGCGCGCCAAGGCCGCTGCAGGAGACGAGAATGCGCTCGATGTCACGACGTTGAATGTCGCTGCGCATCGTCTTCAGAGCCTGATTCACGACCGTCGGATCCTGCTGTCCGCGAACGGACATGAGCAAGTGCTCGGTCAGCCAGTTGACCGCACCTGATGGTGGTCACTCCAGACCAAGCCGAATCACGGCCGAACCCAAGCTCAGCGACCTTGATCTTGATCAAACCCTCGGGCCGCCAACCCCGTTTCCTTCGGTAATCGCGTCATGCGAAGGGTGCGGGACATCAGGGGGATAGCGGACGGGCAATGAAGCGTCGTGAGTTCATGGCCTTGGTCGGGGCTGCAGCCGCTTGTCCGGTTTTCGCGCACGCTCAGGACGGGGCACCGCGGCCGATGCCGTCGGTCGGCGTGCTGACTGGCAATGTGGTGGGCGATGGCGGCGCTCAGATGCGCGTCAATGCCTTTCAGCAGGGTCTCGCCGACCTCGGCTGGATCGCCAATCAGAACTACCGACTCGATGTGCGCTGGCCGGGTTCCAATCCGACATGGCAGGAACGTGAAGCTCGCGAACTTGTTGCCACCGGACCCGACGTGCTGTTTGCGACCAGCACGGCGACGACACGGGCGCTGCGGGCTGCAACGCAGGTCATTCCGATCATCTTTGTCGGGCTCTCGGATCCGGTCGGGACAGGCCTCGTCGTCGATCTGGCAAGGCCGACCAGCAATCTTACCGGCTTCTCGCTTTACGAGCATGCCATGAGCGGGAAATGGCTGAGCCTGTTGAAGGACATGGTGCCCGGCATGAGCAGTGCGATGCTTCTGTACAATCCCGAAACCGCGCCATATGCGCCGCTTTATCTTCAGGCCGCACACCAGGTGGAAAGTCGCCTGCGTATGACGGTTGCCGGCGCCTCCGTCCGCAGCGGCGCCGAGATCGCGGGGGTCATCGAGACGGCGGCGCGGAATGGCAGCGGGCTCGTCGTGCTGCCGGATGGCGGTTTCTTCAGTACTCAGAGCGCCATGGCAATCCCGTTGCTGGCCCAGCGCCGCGTGCCGGCGATCTTCGCCGTCCGCTTCTATGCTGTGAATGGCGGGCTGATGTCTTATGGCGCCGACCTGACGCAACAGTTTCGCGACGGCGCTGGGTATGTCGCTCGCATTCTTCGCGGCGCCGAGGTTCGCAGTCTTCCGGTGCAATTCGCCACGAGGTTCGATCTCGTCATCAACATGAGAGCCGTCCACGCCCTCGGACTGGCGATCCCGGAACGATTGCTGATGGAGGCTGAGCTGATTGACTAGCTTGCTCGGGCGTCGCGGGGGATGAGGCAGCGTTTCGTTGATCTCGATCAACAAACGCCAGCTCTCGGGTCTGATGATCGCCGGAACATGTGTATGGAGGATCTGATGTTTTGCTGCGGCAGGACCTTGATGGCGCTTGCGCTCGTGATCGCGGTTCCGCTGGCGGCGGCGGCGCAGACCGCAGATAAGGCGCCCGCCTCCAGCCCGCAGCAGGCAAATCCCCCCGCGCAAGCCGCAGAGCTTCTGAAACCGGAGCAGCTCGAAGCTCTGGTCGCGCCGATTGCGCTCTACCCCGACGAGTTGCTTGCCAACGTGCTCGCGGCTTCCACCTATCCTCTGGAAGTCGTTCAGGCCGATCGCTGGCTGAAAGAGCGCAAGACTCTGAAGGGTGATGTCCTGAAGACTGAAGTCGAGAAGCAGCCGTGGGATGACAGCATCAAGGCGCTGGCCTCGACTGCTGAGGTCTTGGCCATGATGAGCGACAAGCTCGACTGGACCAAGGCGCTCGGCGACGCCGTGCTGGCACAGCAGCCGGATGTGATGGATGCGGTCCAGCGGCTGCGGACCAAGGCTTATGACAACAAGAAGCTGGTGACCACCAAGCAGCAGAAGGTGAGCGTCAAGACCGAGGAAAGCAGGCAGGTGGTCGTGATTGAGCCTGCGGTTCCCGATACGATGTATGTGCCGTATTACGAGTCTGCGACAGTCTACGGCGCGTGGCCCTACACCGAGTATCCACCATATTACTTCGGCTACCCGTCCTACATCGGCGCAGGCGTCGTCGCGGCGGGTCTCGCCTTCGGCACGGCCTGGGCCATCGGTCGCTGGGGCAATTATTGGGGCGGCGGCTGCAACTGGGGCAACCGCAACGTCTATATCAATCACCGGACCACGAATATCGGAAATGGGTGGCAGCACAATCCCTCGCATCGCCAAGGGGTACGCTACAACAACGCCAACGTTCAGCAGCGCTTCGGCAATAGCAATCTGAAGGCCGGCGCCGCCGACCGGATGGATTTCCGCGGCCGCGACGGACAGCAGAAGCCGGGACAGGATCGGCCAGGTGCGGGAGATCGCGCAGGAGATCGTGCCGGCGACCGCGCAGGTGATCGAGGTGGTGACCGACAAGGCGCGGGGGATCGTGCCAAGGCGGGAGGCGATCGTGCCAAAGGTGGCGGCGATCGCGCGGCCAAAGGCGGTGGTGCCAAGAATGCCGGCGCAAAGAGTGCTGGCCCTAAAGCGGGCGGTGCCAAGGGCGGCGGCACCAAGGCCGCGAACCGCGGTGGTGGCGGCGGCGCCCTGAACGTATCGTCGGGCCGCTCGGCGGCCGCAGCGTCGGCCCGTGGCCAGGCGAGCATGGCGAGCGTGGGACCGCGCGGTGGCGGCGGCGGAGGTGCGAGCTTCGCCGGCCGAGGTGGCGGCGGAGGCTTCCAGGGTGGAGGTGGCGGAGGCCGGGGTGGTGGTGGTGGCGGCGGCGGACGGCGTTCCGATATCGCGCTGAAGCACGATGTCGTTCTACTCGGCCATCTCGCAAGCGGCCTTGGTTATTACCGCTTCAGCTATATCGGCAGCGACAGGGCCTATGTCGGGGTCATTGCGCAGGAAGTCCAGGAGGTGAAGCCAGTAGCCGTTACCCGCGGAGCCGATGGTTATCTCCGGGTCTATTACGAGAAGCTCGGTCTAAAATTCCGTACGTATCGGGATTGGCTCGCCGGCGGCGCGACGATTCCTGCGCAGGTGATGCCATGATGAGCTTCAAGTCGCTTCATCGCGTCGCGTTGCCGGCCATCATGGCGCTGGCGCTCCTGAATTCGCCGTCCTTGGCGCAGCGGTCCTATCCGACACCGGAGGATGCGGCAGCGGCGCTCGCTGCCGCCGTGAAAAGCGGGCCGGACCGGGCCATCCTGAAAGTGCTCGGCAGCGCTGCCGAGGACATCGTCTCGTCCGGTGATGAGGTCGCCGACGTCGACATTCGGAAACGCTTCACCTCGATGTACGACGCCAAGCATTCGATCAAGGCGGAGGGTAACAAGAAGGCAATGCTGATGTTGGGTCCGGACGACTTCCCGTTCCCGATCCCGCTCGTCAACACCAGGACCGGCTGGGAATTCGATGCCGCCGAAGGCCGCATCGAAGTGCTGTATCGCCGCATCGGCCGCAATGAGCTCGACGCCATCCAGACCAGTCTCGCCTTTGTCGATGCCGAGAACGACTACGCCGACAAGGATCGCGGCGAAGGGGCCGGCGTGTACGCACAACGCATCGTCAGCAGCGCGGGCAAGAAGGACGGGCTGTTCTGGCGTGACGACAATGACCAGAGCCCGCTCGGCGCATTGGCAGCGCAGGCTTCGGCTGAAGGCTACAAGGCCGAGGAGGGGGCGGCGCCCTACCACGGCTATTATTTTCGGATCCTGAAGGGGCAGGGGTCGAACGCGCCGGGCGGCGCGCTCAACTATGTGGTCAAGGGCAAGATGATCGGAGGTTTTGCACTGGTCGCCTGGCCTGCCGAGTACGGCAATTCCGGCGTCATGACCTTCCTGGTCAACCATGCGGGCGTTATCTACCAGAAGGATCTCGGTTATCGGACCAATGTTCTCGTTTCCCGCATGACTGCATTCGATCCGGACCAGACCTGGAAGAAGGTCGATGGTGCAAAACCCTGAGCGACGCACGCAGATAGTGCGTCTGGCACCCTCGTATCGGTCGCCAACCTCAGCACGATCATGATCTCTATGAAGTGAGCGAAGGCGGAACGATCGTGACGGTCTCGTAGTGTCATTGCGACGAAGCGGGAGCGGAGATTGGCATCTCTAACTCGAAAACGGAGCCCCTGACGTCCGATTTGATCAGCCTCAGCTTTCCTCCACACCTTGCAACCAGGTTGGAGGAGATGGCCAGTCCCAACCCCATACCGCCTTGCTTCGTCGTGAAGAAAGGGTCGAAGATGCGCTCTTGATGACGCGGTGTGATGCCGGTGCCCGAGTCCTCGACGGACAAATGAACCGCTGAGCCACCATCGAGGGCAGTTTTCAGACGGAGCTCTCGTTGGTCGGCGGGGACAGAGCTCATTGCGTCAATCGCGTTTTTGCAGAGGTTCAGGACAATCTGCTGAAGCTCAGTGCCGTCCAGTGCGACTGGAGGTATGTTGCCCTGAAGCTCCGTCGTCACTGATACGCCATTGGCCAGGAGATCGTGCTTCAACAGTCTCAGCGTGAGCTCCGCGATATCCTCAACGTTTGCCGAAGCGCCGCCGCGCGCCGTTTTGATTGTCATCTCGCGAATGCTCGATATGATGTCAGCCGCCCGATCGCCGTCGGCTTCGATGTCACAGAGGATGTTCTCGAGTTCCTCGAGTTCGGGGGAGGCAGCTCGCAAGTGACTCAACCCTGTCGCAGCATTGAGCGAGATGGCCCCCAATGGCGATCTCAGCTCATGGGCGATCGCGCCAGTGACCGCGTCGATGCTGAGAAGCCGGTTCGCTCGTTCGCGTCGCTGTAGGGCAATGACGCTGGCAAGGCGCGAATAGATAAACATCGTTTCGATGAGCAATACGGTCAGCAACATGCAACTGCCGACCAGAACGAAACCGCGTGCTGCGTACCAACCGATGGTGAAGCGAACCGAGCTGCCGATGATCGCTACCAGAAAGTTCGGCAAGTAGGCGAGCAAAGTCACCATCAGCCAAAGGTCAAGAATGGTGCGCATGCGCGCAAACAGGACAGTGAGAGCAGTCACATTCCAAAGCAAAAGTATCAGGTTGACCTGATTACCGAGAGGCGTCTGATGCCTGACGTCGTTCACGTAGAAGCTAGGGAGAAATTCGGTTTTCGCGGTCACCATCCACGTCAGTGCTGCCACGGTGGCAGCGATGCAGCCGAAGGCTAGTACGATCGCGGCTATTGCGGGTCTGCCTGGTCGGCCTGCGGTGGAGTGATCCTTTGTGAATCCGTACACCAGGATAGCCGCGGGAAAAGCCGTGTGCCAAAGCACGTAAAGCCAAGCGGGGCTATCCAGTCCATTTCCAATGACACCTGCGGTAGCGTATCCGTTCGGAAAGGCGAGCGTTTGCAAGAATGCGAACGATCCGCTGAAAACGTATCCACTTGCGAGTGCGAGAAGTGCCCGTTGGGGCTGGATCGAAAATTGAGCAAACAGCAGGGCTGCCGTGATAAACTCGGCCAGGGCCAACGCGGTCTGCAATACTGGAACGAAACCATTGATCTGGCCCAATTGGATCCGGGCGAACGGCGCGATGGCCGCTGCAAGGACGATGAGCAAGACGGCGACACCCACCGCCCAGGCCTTTTGGCGAGGGGTTGCGGGCATGTTCGCGATGATCAATGGGAATTCTTGCTCATCATCGTAGGGGGGCTCGGCGGCTGCATTGGCCGATCGCTGGCTCGCTCGCGCAATGCCCGGCCCTGATGCTGTCGCACCGCCGCCAAGTCCCATGAACTTGCGCTGGCTCATTCCGCCTCCGGGACCACGAGACAGCATCTTACTCGTCCCCGCGCCCGTTGAAAGCCCATAAGCGGGATCGGCGTGTTCGGAAGAGACATCTGACGGCCGGACTTATGTTCGCAACATGGCCTCGATCTCTTGCGCTGCTTCAAGCAGCGTGCGGTCTTGTCCGCGCGCGGCGATGACCTGAAGGCCGAATGGAAGTCCGCACCGATCCGTTCCGCACGGTATCGAAATCGCCGGCAGGCGGGCATGATTGACAAAGGGAGTTAACGCCGCGTGCGCGCGCGGACTCGCCACGCGGCCACCGATCGTGTCGGGTCCGGACTGGGTGAATGGCCAGGCGACACAGGGCACGGTTGGCGCCAGCAGCAGATCGACCTCCGTGAAGAATGCAGCGAAAGCATTGGCGATCGCGGCGCTTGCCAGCAGCGCACCGGCAACGTCGGCGCCCGACCACGACAGCCCTCGCTCGATCTGCCTGGCGATGTCAGGATCGAAGACGGCCGGATCCTCGCGGAACGCGTCTCGGTAGAGTGCGGCGAGCCCGGCGTGCTGAAGCGGCATGATGGCCTCTTCCGTCGCGCCCGCCGGCCAGACGGGATCGCGCTGCGCGATGCTGAGGCCTGCGGCGGAGAGACGCGCGATTGCGAAAACGAGCCCGTGAGCGACAACATCATCAACGGCGACGTCGAGCCCAAGCCGTGGCGAGAACGCGATGCGCAGACCGGCGATGTTTTTGGCCTCTTGAGCGATGGGGGCGGAATCCGGGTCGCGCGGATCGATACCGGCCATCGCCTCGAACGCCAACGCGATATCGGCGATAGCGGTGGCGATCGGCGCGATGACGGAGAGGCCGAAGAACGGTTCGGCGAAGCCGGGCCCATAGGGGATCGCGCCATACGACGGCTTGAACCCGGCGATGCCGACATGAGCCGGCGGCCTGCGGCTCGATCCGCCCGCATCGGTGCCGATCGCCAGCGGCACGAGGCCGGCCGCAACCGCGGCAGCAGGGCCGCCCGACGAGCCGCCGGGCGTCAAGGTGGGATCGAGTGGATGCCGCGTTGGCCCATACAGCGGCGAGGTTGTCACGCCCTTGCAGGCGAATTCTGACGTTGCGCCGATGCCGACGACGACGGCGCCGGCCTTGCGCAGCCGCTCGATCGCAATCGCGTCCCGCGGTGCGACGAATTCGGCGAACAAGCGCGAGCCCTGTGTCACACGCCAGTCGCCGACCCAGATGTTGTCCTTGACGATGACGGGGACACCGGCGAGCGGCATCGTCTCGCCGGCACGCAAGCGATCGTCGACCGCTGTGGCATCGGCAAGCGTACGTGCGGGAGCGGTCGTCACCACCGCGTTCAGCGCCTTGGCGGCCTCGATGCGCGTAAGCGCGGCCTTGGCAGTCTCGACCGCACTCGTTCGACCGGCAGAAACGTCGGCCGCAATCTCGCACGCGCTACTTTTTCCCTTTGTCATGGCATCCCCAGATCAGTGCCAATGTGCCGCAGAGGGCGAGGCACGCCAAGGCGACGAAGGCGGCACCGAGACTGGCTGCGCCGTCCAGGAGCGACACCAGCGCCGGCGCCGCCAAGAGGCCGGCATAGGATGCGGTCAGCACCGCGCCGGTCGTTTCGCCAATCCTGTCCTGCGGGGCGAGGCGTGCGATCTCGGCCACGAAGACACCGTTCCAGCCCGAGGCCGTCAGGCCGAACAGAGTTGCAATCGCAAACTGGCCCGTCCGTCCGAGCGATGCGCCGTCGAGGCCGAGCAGCGCGGCGCAGAAAGTCATGCCGAGGCCGATGACGACGAGAACTCCGCGTGAGGCGTTGAGGCGCATTGCGACGAGGCCCCAGCCGAGCCGGCCGACTAGCCCGCCGGCCTGGGCGCAGGCAAGCGCCATGCCGGCCTCGACATGGCTGAGGCCGAGTTCGCGGGTGCCGAGCGTGACGAAGACCGTATTGAGCGACACCTGCATCGCGCTGAACGGCATCGAGGCCAGCGCCAGCATTGCGATGCGCCGGTCCGCGGTCACCAGTGCCAGCCGCGTTCGAAGGCCAAGCTCCGGCAGTGGAACGACCTTCACGGCGTAGGCCGGCCGCAGGCGCTCGAACCATGCTGTCGCCAGCAGCGCACAGGCGCCGACGACTGCGTAGCACCAGGCCGCTCCCAGCGAGATTGCGATCACGGGCAGAACCAGCGAGCCGCAGACCGCGCCGATCTGGTTTCCGGTCTGGCGAACCGAGAACACGAACGCGCGCCGCTCGGCCGTCACGAGCCGCGCCAGCAGCGCCGCGCTTGCGGGGGTCTCCGGTCCGAAGGCGAGGCCAAGACAGAGGCCGGCTGCGAGCAGGGCCGCCGTCGAGCCGAGCGAAGCCAGCGCCATGCTAGCGATGATCGCCGCCGCGCAGAGGCTCGCGATCCGCAGCGAGCCCAGGCGGGCGATGAAGCCGCCACCCCAGAACGAGGCGGGAATGCCGACCGCGAACACGGCGCAGGAGAACATCGAGAGCTGCCAGACCTCGATATGGGCGCGCGGTGCCACCACGCCGGGCGCGAACAGAGCCAGCGCCACCAGCGCCTGCAGCGAGGTCATGGCGCCAAGCGCCGGCAACAATGCGGGCGCTGGCCGAACGGCCGTGTTTGCGTCTACCATGGCGCTGCGTTCATTGGAGGAACATCGTGGCAGGCGGCATTTCCATTCACGCGGTCGATGTGGCGAGCGGACGCCCGGCGCAGGGTCTGCGTGTCGAGATCTGGCGGATCGATCCGGACTCGCTGCGCGTCGCCGACGGACGGCTTGCTGCCAACGGCGTGCTCGATCATCCCGTTGCGCAGGGCGCGGGCGTGACGGCAGGCGAGTACGAGGTCCTGTTTCATCTCGGCGAGTTCTTTGGCGAGCGCGACGGGTTTCTCACGGTGACGCCGTTCCGCTTTCGCATCGAGAATGTTGACGAGCATTTTCACCTGCCGCTGAAATTCACGCGCTGGGGCTATTCGCTGTTCCGCGGCGCCTGATCAGTTGGTCAGCCGCCGCGACAACCCCGTGACGCGCTCCATGATCGCGACCAGCGCGACGGTCGCAATGATCAGCACGCCCGACAGCGCGGCGATGGTGACGTCGAGCTTGCCCTCGAGGTCCTGCCACATCCGGATCGGCAGCATGTCGGTGGCGGCATCGCGCAGGAACAGCGACACCGGCACGTTGTCGAACGACGACATGAAGGCGATGAAGGCGCCCGCGATGATGCCCGGCCGGATCAGCGGCAGCACGATGCGCCGGAACGTGTAGATGCGGCTGGCGCCCAGCACGGCCGAACTTTCCAGCAGGGTCGGCTCGAGCTGGGCCAGCGCCGCAATCGTGTTGCGCACGACATAGGGAACGCACACCACGGTATGGCCGATCACCAATGTCAGCGGCGACACCGGCAGTCCGACCAGAGAGAACAGCATCAACGCGGCGAGACCGAAGGCCAGCGCCGGCAGCACCAGAGGGGACATGAACAGGGAATCGAGCAGCCGCGCCGACAGCTTCGGCGAGCGCGAGATCGCGAGCGCTGCGGCAACGCCGAGCACCACGGACAGTCCCGTCGCCCATACCGCCACGATGAGGCTGTTCTTGGCCGCGAAGTGCAGCTGCCAGGCGTTCCACAATTCGGCGTACCAGCGCAGCGAATAGCCCGGCGGCGGGAAACGCAGCGAAAAGCCGCTGGTGAAGGAGACGGTCAGCACCACCAGCGACGGCGCGATGATGATGACCAGCGCGACGATCGCGACCACGGTCATGACCAGCTCGAAGCTAAACGCCTCCAGGGTACGCTTGCGCCCGCTCATCACGCACCTCCATAGCCGCGCGACAAGCGGCCGAGCGTGGTGAAGATGGAGACGACCGCGAGAACGGCCAGCAGGAAGATGATCGAGATCGCGGAGGCAAACGGCCAGTTTTGCAGCGTGGAGGCCTGCTGGTAGAGATACATTGGCATGAACAGCATCTGCCCGCCGCCGATCAGCGACTGGGTGATGAAGGCTGTGATCGCCGCGGCGTAGGTCAGCGTGCAGCCGGCGATCACGCCGGGCAGCGACAGCGGCAACACGATCCGGAAGAAAGTGCGCCAGCTCCCGGCCCCGAGCGAGCAGGAGGCGTCGTCGAGATTGGGATCGATGCGCCCGAGCGCGGTGATCAGGGGCAACGTCATCAGCGGCATCTGCACCTGCGCCAGCGCGAGCACCACGCCGAACTGGGTGTAGAGCAGTCTTAGGGGCGTATCGATGATGCCGAGGGATTGCAGCGTCGCGTTGATGATGCCCTGGCGGCCGAGAATGACGATCCACGCGAAGGTCCGGACCACGACGCTGGTCAAAAGCGGTAGCAGCACGATCAGGATGATGATGGTCTGAAGCCGCGGCCCGACCCGCTGGTAGAGCCAGGCGATGGGAAAGCCGAGCACGAGGCAGACGGTAGTCACCTCCGCCCCCAGCAGCAGCGTCGAGCCGAGCACGCTGAGGCTGAAGGGGTCGGTGAGGAAGTGCAAATATTGGCCGAGCCCCCAATGAAGCGCGGCCGTGTCGTTGTGGAGCGACAGCCAGAGCAGTTGCAGCAGCGGCGCCACGAAGAACACCAGGAAGAACAGCGCCAGCGGCACTGCCAATCCCATCCCGTAGGAGGTCACGTCCCGTGGTGCCGGTGCTGCGCCCATGGTCAGGTCCCTGAAGCTCTTAGATCTTGATCTCGCGGTTGAAACGCTCGATCCAGGCCGAGCGCTGCTCGTTGATCTTCTTCCAGTCCTGGAACACGAATTTCTGCTTCAGCTCCGCGGTGTCCTTGGCGAGCACGCGCGCGATCTCGCCGCCCATCGTCACCTTGGAATTGGTCGGCACGATTAGATAGGGCGGGTTCATCAGCGTGGTCTGCACCTCGGGCGTCAACGACGCCTCGATCAGCTTGAAGGCGAGCTCGCGGTTGGGCGAGTTCTTGACGATGTGGATCGTGGTCTTGAAGGCGATGGCGCCTTCCTTCGGGGCCACGAACTCGACCGGCACGCCGCGCGCTTTCAGGATCTGGATGGCGTTGAAATTGCCGGGCGAGATGTCGATCTGGCCCTGCTGGAACAAGGTCGCGAGCGCGCCGGGATTGGCGGCGACCGCGGCGAGATTGGGCTTCAGCTCCTCGATCGCCTTGAAGCCTGGATCGACATTGGCTTCCGAGCCGCCGCGCATCTTGGCGATCTCGACCAGCCAGCCGGTCCCGAGCGTCGAGTTGAGGTTGGTGATGCCGACGCGGCCCTTGAACTCGGGCTTCCACAGATCGGCCCAGGAGGTCGGCGGCGTCTTGACGGCCTCCGGATTGTAGGTGAGGCCGACGACCTGGAAGAACGGGGCGGGGCCCATCGGCTCCTGTGCCTCGGCGATCAGGTCCTTGTAATAGGCGCTCTTCTCGACCGGATAGGGCTCAACCAGGTCCTGGCCGATCGCGACCAAAGCGGGGCCGGGATCGTGCAGCATGACGTCGATCGGCGGATTGGCCTTGGCGGCGTTCACCTTGGCGATCTGGTCAACCGAGAGCATGGGGTCGAGCACCATCGCGGCGTCCGCGTTGGCCTTACGGAAGGCCGGCACTAGCACGGCCTTGTGCGCCTCCTCCCAGCTTCCGGTGAAGGTCGCAAACACCAGCGGGCGGGCCTGGGCATAGCTCAATCCGGGAAACGCCTTCATGGCACCGAGTGTGAGTGCGGTCGTCATCAGGCTTCGGCGGTTCATGATCATGGTCGAACTCCCTCTGGACAAAGACTGGATCTAAAGCGTTGCAGGAAAAGCGTTGGCCAGCGACGGGGCGAGCGGCGCGAGGCGCACCGCGGCGCCGCTCTCCAGCGTGCGCGTCTCGCCGATGCGCGCCTGCGAGATCTTGACGCCGGAGCCGTCGGCGGTGGTGACCTCGTGCACGACCGTGGCCCCGAGCGGCAGCGACATGCCGACCACGCCGGCAAAGCCGGTCTCGTCGCCAACGAATTGCAGATGCTCGGGTCGGATACAGACGGTGACGCGGCCGCCTTCGGTGAGAGCGCCGCCGGCGGGACGCGCGATGATTTCCGCGCCGGCGTCGAGACGGACTTTTGCTGCCGTCCGATCCGCCGAGACGACCACGCCGGGCATGCGATTGCTGGCGCCGACGAAGGTGTTCACGAACAGCGTCTGCGGCCGGTCATAGACGTCGGACGGCGATCCGAACTGCTCGAGCTTGCCGTGGCTCAGCACCGCGACGCGGTCGGCCATCGACAGCGCTTCTTCCTGGTCGTGGGTCACGATCAGCGTGGTGATGCCGGAGACGCGCTGGAGCCGCTTGACCTCGATCTGCATGTCGAGTCGCAAATTTTTGTCGAGCGCGGCAAAGGGCTCGTCGAGCAGCAGGATCGACGGCTTGATCGCCAGTGCGCGAGCGAGCGCAACGCGCTGCTGCTGGCCGCCGGAGAGCTGCCGTGGCAGTCGTTCCGACATGGTCGGGAGCTGCACCAGATCCAGCAGGCGCTGCGCTTCGCGCTGGCGGGTCGCCTTGTCGATGCCGCGCGCGGCAAGCCCGTAAGCGACGTTCTCGCTGATGCTGAGATGGGGGAATAGTGCGTAGTTCTGGAACACAATGCCGACCGCGCGACGGTTCGGCGGCAGCGCGTCGACGATGTCGTCGCCGATGATGATCCGCCCCTGCGTCTGCGCGATGAAGCCGGCGATAATGCGCAGCAGGGTGGTCTTGCCGCAGCCGGAGGGGCCGAGCAGGGCGATGATCTCGCCACCCTTGATGTCGAGATTGATGTTCTCGACCGCGAGCGCGCCGCTCGGATAGCGGTGGGTGACGGCGTCGACGACGAGGGATCGGCCGCCTTGCGCTTCAGCCATGATGTTGCCTCCCATTGTCCCGAGGAAGAAAGCAAGTCTCGTGCCCGCGCCGGTCGCTTTTCGCTGCGAGGTTTGGCATTGTGGGGCGATGACATCGATTTGCGATCTCACCGCCACGGCCCTCGCGCGCGCCATCGCGAAGGGCGAGCTGTCGTCGCGCGAGGTTGTCGAGGCGCATCTCGAACGGATTGCGCACCGAGACGTGCAATTGGCGGCATTTATGACTGTCGATGCGGAGGGCGCCCACCGTGCCGCGGAAATCTGCGATGCCGCGCCCGCGCCGTTCGGTCCGCTGCACGGTGTGCCCGTAGGGATCAAGGACCTCACGGACACGGCGGGGCTCGCGACCACCTATGGGTCGGTTCTGTTTCGTGATCACGTCCCGGCCGAGGACGATCTCGTGGTCGCGCGGCTGCGGCGTGCCGGCGCGATCATCCTGGGCAAGACCAACACGCCGGAATTCGGCTTCGGTGCGGTCTGCACCAACAAATTGTGCGGGCCGACTCGCAATCCGTTCGATTCCGCGCTGACCTCGGGCGGTTCGTCCGGCGGCTCCGCTGTCGCGGTCGCGGCCGGCATGGTGCCACTGGCGCACGGCACCGATTTCGGCGGCTCGGTGCGCACGCCTGCGAGCTTCTGCGATGTCGCCTCGATCCGGCCGACGGCCGGCCGCATTCCATCGCCGCGCCGCCCGCTCGGCTGGGACATGCTGGCCTCCCACGGTTTTCTGGCCCGCGGCGTCGACGATCTCGAACTTGCGCTGTCGATCTGTGCGGGAGGCGATGTGCATGACCCGCTCTCGATGGGCGTCGTCAATGACGAGCGGCCGGTTGCAGCACGTCCCCGGATCGCAGTGACGCCCGATTTCGGTGTCGCGCCCGTTGCGCGCGACGTCCGTGCGCGTTTCGCCGCGGCCTGCGAGGCGCTCGCGGGCGTTGCCGATGTCATGCCGTCCGCGCCCGATTGCGGCGGTGCGATCGCGACATTCCGGACGCTGCGCGCCGCGCACATCGCCAACAGCCATGGCGAGCTGCTGAGGACGCGCCGCGCCGAGCTCACGCCCACCGTGATCTGGAACATCGAGGCGGGCGCAAAGCTCTCCGCGGAGGACTATCTCAACGCCGAGCGGCGCCGCACCGACATCTACCGCAGCTTTCGCGAGCTGTTCACCCGCGCCGACTTCCTGGTCGCGCCGGCGGCGTCCGTCTTGCCCTGGCCGAACGAAATCAGCGATGTCACCGCGATCGACGGCGCAGTGCTGGAGACCCCGATCGACTATCTCGCCGTCACTTTCATCGTGTCGCTGGTCGGTTTCCCGGTGCTGACCCTGCCGGCGCTGCGAGCGGAGAGCGAGCTGCCGTTCGGCATCCAGATCATTGCCCCACCGGGATGCGAATCCCGTCTGTTTGCCTTCGGCCGTGCCATCGAGAACGAACTCGGTTTTTCTCATCGCTGGCCGAAGCTCCCCTAGCTGTCGCGATGCTCGAGCCGGGCGGCGAGCGCGTCGGCAAGGCCAAGGGTGGGTTTGGCGGCGGGGCGGCGGTATGTGCCTGCAGTTGCCTTGCGCAGGCGTAGCGCCACCAGCGCCTCCGCTTGCTTCACTGCTGCGACGACCTGATCGACGACAGGAACGGGGATCCGTTCGGCGACGCGCTCGGCAAGGCCCGAAAGTGGCGCGCCCGCGAAAATCAAAACATCGGCGTCGTTCTCGACGATCGCACGCTGAGCAAGTCCGACAAGCACATCTTCCTTCTCGGTGCCGACCTCCGAGATCGCCTGGAACGGCGTATCGAGCATGCGGATACCGGCGCAGCGCTCCCACAGCCCGTGGGCGCGGACGCATTCCTCGTACCAGGGGCCGAGCGCCTGGGCGAAGGTGACGATGGCAAAGCGGCGCCCGGCCATGCAGGCCGTCAGCATTGCCGCTTCCGCCATGCCGACCACGGGAATGTCGAAGGTTTCGCGCGCGGCGAACAGGCCGGGATCGCCGAAGGCGGCGATGATCGCGGCGTCGACCTTGCGGTGCTGCTCGGCCAGCATTTCCAGTGCGATAGCGCCGCCGATCTGCGCCTCGGTGCGCGTCGAGATGTAGGGCACGCCGCGGGTCGCGGTGCAGGGGATCAGCTCGGTCCCGGGCGAAGCCGCGCGCTGCCCGACATCCGTCATCAACTGGGTGACAGCGGTGCTGGTGTTCGGGTTGAGCAGCAGCAGCTTCATGATTACGCCGCCGTCTGCTTAGCTTGGGAGGCTGCGATCACTTCGAGCAGAGCTGTGCCGGTGCGCCGGACATGGGCGCCGAGCAGGCGTCCTGCGGTTTCGCTATCGCGCGCCTCGAGCGCGGCAAGGATGCCGGCGTGCTCGTCGACCGAATTGCTCCAGCGGCGGTCGGCGCCGAGCGCGAGGTAACGCGCGCGTTCGGCGCGGGAGATTAGCGTCTCGTGCGCCTCGCGAAGCGGCGTGTTGCGCGCCATGCGGACGATGGTGTTGTGGATCTCGCCGTTGATAGCGAAGTACTCGTCGAGCTTGCCGTTGCGATGATGACCTTCCATGCGGGTCTGGAGCGTGCGCAGGCGGGCGAGATCGCGCACGGTGGCGCGCTCCGCGGCGAGCTCGGCGGCCAGCCGCTCGATGCCGGCCAGCGCCTCGAACAATTCCGAGATGCCTTCGACCGCGAGGCTCGCGATGCGCGGGCTGCGGTTGGGGCGCAGCTCGATCAATCCCTCCGCAGCCAGCACCTTCATCGCCTCGCGCAGCGGCGTGCGCGACACGCCGAGCTCCTTCGACAGCCTGGTTTCCTGGGTCTGCGATCCCGGCGGCAGCTCGCCGCGAATGATCATCGTCCGCATCCGCGCGGCGGCGCGCTCGTGCAGGCCCATCCGCTTGAGTTTGGGCGACTTTCGGCCTGGAATCGGTTCGGATTTCTGCTGCACGCCGACCTTCCTGCTGACGTGCGATCGTAGCCAATTTCCTTTGTGTGAGGTGCCCAAATAGAAGACGTATATGGCTCAAAACACATGCATATCGAATAAATTGTATGCAGCATGCAGATTGCGGGTTGCGTGGACGGATGCGGACGCGGATGATCTTTTGAGGAAGCGGAGGAGCGCTTTCGCCGCAACGGAGCGACTGCGATCGATGTCAATTATGCGCAAACGCCTCGGCATGATCACGCCCTCCTCCAATTCGGTGCTGGAGCCCGTCACCAGCGCGATGCTCGCCGGCGTCGACGGCGTCACTGCGCATTTCTCGCGCTTCCGGGTCACCGAGATCGCGCTCGACACCGCCGCGCTGAACCAGTTCGATGCCTCGGTGATGCTGCCGGCGGCGGACCTGCTCGCCGACGCGAAGGTTGATGCCGTCGCCTGGAACGGCACGTCCGCAAGCTGGCTCGGCATCAGCCGCGACCGGAGCCTTTGCGCGGCAATCACGGCGCGCACAGGCGTGCCTGCGACAACGTCGACGCTTGCCTGCATCGATGCCGCCCGTGCGCTCGGCGCCAAGCGCGTTGGTCTCGTATCGCCCTATACCGACGACGTGCAGCGGCGTATCGGTGACGTCTGGGCCGAGGAGGGGATCGCCCCGCACGCGGAGCGGCACCTCGGACTGCGCGACAATTTCTCTTTCGGCGAGGTGGCGCCTGCGACGATTGCTGGCATGATCCGCGCGGTGGCGGCTGACGGCGCTGATGCTGTCGTCATCCTCTGCACCAACCTCGATGGCGCCGCGCTGGCGGCCTCGCTCGAACGGGAATTGAATGTCGCGGTGCTCGATTCAGTCGCGGTCACGCTGTGGCGAATCCTGGAGCTCGCCGGCGGCGGCGCCGGGGCTCTTGCCGACTGGGGGCGGATCTTCCAGACATCGACGGTCATCAAGTGATGGAGACTCCTGTGACGCAGCTCGATCTCGCTATTCGCGGCGGCACCATCGTGACCGCCAGCGACGAGTTCCGCGCCGATATCGGCATTCGCGACGGCCGCATCGTCAGCATTGCCGATCATCTCGATAGCGCAGCGCGCGAGATCGACGCGACGGGTCTGCTGGCGTTGCCGGGCGGGATCGACAGCCACGTCCACATCTCGCAACCGTCCGGCCCTGACGTGGTGATGGCCGACGATTTTGCATCCGCAACGCGTGCGGCTGCTGCCGGCGGCAACACCATGGTCCTCCCGTTCGCGCTTCAGGAGAAAGGCACGTCGCTGCGAGCCTGCGTCGAGAACTATCGCAAGCTCGCCGAAGGCGAGTGCTATATCGATACGGCGTTCCATCTCATCATCTCCGATCCGACCGCGGTCGTGCTCGGGCAGGAACTACCGGCGCTGGTCAAGGACGGCTACACCTCATTCAAGGTGTTCATGACCTATGACGACCTCGTGCTCAGCGACAAGCAGCTGCTGGAGGTCTTCGAGGTCGCGCGCCGCGAGGAAGCGCTGGTGATGGTTCATTGCGAAGGCTACGACGCCATCCGCTTCCTGACCAACAGGCTGGAACGCGAGGGCCATATCGCGCCCTATTATCACGGCGTGTCGCGGCCACAGGCGGTCGAGCGCGAAGCCACGCATCGTGCCATCAGTCATGCCGAGGTGATCGGCGTTCCCATCATGATCGTGCATGTCTCCGGGCGGGAGGCGATGGAGCAGGTGCGCTGGGCTCAGCAGCGCGGATTGCCCGTGCATGCCGAGACCTGCCCGCAATACATCACGTTGACGGCCGACGACATGAAGGGCCTCAACATGGACATCACGGGCGCGAAATACGTCTGCTCGCCGCCGCCGCGCGATGCCGAAAGCCAGCAGGCGATCTGGGAGGGCATCACGTCAGGCGTGTTCCAGACCTTCTCGTCCGATCACTGCCCGTTCCGCTACGACGATCCCAAGGGAAAGCTGACGCCGAACGGCCGTACCTCGTTCCGTTGGGTGCCGAACGGCATTCCGGGTGTCGAGACCCGGCTGCCGATCCTGTTCTCCGAAGGCGTGTCGAAGGGACGGATCAGCCTGCAAAAATTCGTCGAGCTGACCGCGACCAACCATGCGCGCATCTACGGCCTCTATCCGCGCAAGGGCTCGATCGGCGTCGGCTTCGATGCCGATATCGTGCTGTGGGACCCCAAATTGAAGAAACCTATTCGGCAGGCCGATCTGCATCATGGTTCGGATTACACGCCATGGGAAGGCTTCGACGTCACGGGATGGCCGGTAACGACGATCGCCCGTGGGCGGGTGGTGTACGAACACGGCAGGATCGTCGGCGCCAAAGGTGCAGGCGACATTCTCAGCCGCGGCAGGTCGAGCCTGATCTGATCGAGCTCAACACATTGCTGCTCAACTGTGCCGCGCGTGCGCGGGCGCGATGGCTGTCTCAAGTCCGGTCATGCTGAAGTCGGAAAAGAACCCGGGGTGGGCTGCCGATCGAGGTGTTCGACGGATACCTTCTGTCTGCGCCATGACCTAGTATCCGCGAGGGCTCCGATTTGATCTTTCAATCCTGTCCTTCTAGCCTCACGGTGACGTCTCCCTCGCACGGGTGGTGCGAACGCAAGGGCTTGTTCAGTGAGGATTCTGATTGTCGAGGACGATGCCGCCATGGCGCGGGGCCTTGCCGAGCGGCTCAAGCTGTCCGGGTTCGCCGTCGATATCGAGGCTGACGGGGCTTCGGCGGCGCAGACCGCGTTGCTGGAACCCTACAGCCTCATCATCCTGGACATCAACTTGCCGAACGTGTCGGGTTTCGGAGTCCTGCACAAGATACGGCAAGCCGGGTCGACTGTTCCGGTCATGATTCTGACTGCCCGTTATACAGTCGGCGACAAGGTCAGCGGGCTCGATCTCGGCGCTGACGATTACCTCTCCAAGCCGTTTGATATCGCCGAGTTTGATGCCCGCGTCCGTGCGCTCGTGAGAAGAGGGCAGGGGCTGCCCAATCCGACCTTGATCTGTGGCCCGCTCGCGTACGACCGCGCCGCGGGCACGATTACGCTGAGCGGCCGGCCGCTTGAGTTGCGACGGCGCGAGTTTGCCGTGTTGGAAGTGCTGATGACCCGCGCCGGCAAAGTCGTGTCCAAGGAGCGTCTGATCGCGGAGGTATTTGGCTTCGACGAGGCGGTAGCGCCGAACGCGGCGGAACTCTATGTTGGTCGCGTTCGCCAGAAACTCGGTCCCGACGGGCCGCGGATCCGCACCGTCCGCGGGCTAGGGTATCTGCTGGAGGTATAGTGATCGCCACCTGGCGGCCGTCGTTGAGGCGAACGCTCCTCACCAATCTGGTGGCGCCCGCCATTGTATTGGCGATCGTGCTTGGAATCGGCGGCATGTTGCTGATCCAGCGCGTAGTCCAGACAGTCCATGACCGGTTGCTCGATGGGTCGGTTCTCGCCATCGCCGAACGTGTCGGCGTGGAAGATGGCGAACTGACCGTCGACTTGCCGCAGGTTGCGCTCGGCATGCTGGAAAGCCAGTCGCACGATAGCATTTACTACAGCGTGACTTACCTCGGCGAATTGATCACCGGGTACAAGGATCTTCCATTGGCCGGCTTCGATCGATTGAAGGCTGGCGAAACCGGCCATCGAGATGGTGCGTATCGCGGCAAGACGGTTCGTATCGGCGCGCAGGCGCGGCAGGTCTACGGCAGGCCAGGGCTGGTCCTCGTCGCAGTGGCCGAAACGGTGCAGGCGCGCCGCGTCGTCGAACGTGAAATGCTGATCGGACTGGCGATGCTCGAGGCCGGGTTGATTAGCCTCATCGCTTGCCTCGGCTGGTACGCGGTCGATCGAGGCCTGAGGCCGCTTGGCGAACTCAAGCAAGAAATCGACGCGCGCGGTATTCAGGGCGGTCCAAATCTCAGTCCGCTCGACCTTTCCCGGGTGCCGCAGGAAGCTTTAGCACCGGCGCTCGCGGTAAATTCCCTGCTACAGCGGCTGGATCTGGCCATTGGACTGGTGCGCCGATTCACCGCCGATGCCTCGCATCAGATGCGAACGCCGTTGGCGATATTGCGGACGCATCTCGATCTGGTGCGACGCCTGGGCTCGGAGACGCCGGCGGGCCAATCTGCTCTCAACGAGGTCGATAACGCCATCAACCGCCTTGAACGGCTGCTCGGGCAGCTCGTGACACTGGCGCGGGCCGACGAGCAGAACATTGCGCAACCGGCCGCGGAGAACGTTGACCTGAACGAGGTCGCCTTCAATGTCCTGTCGGAGCGTGCCCCACAGGCTTTCGCGCGCGACATCGACGTCCAGTTCGATCGATTTGACGGTCCGGCGGTCATCGCCGGCAATACCGTCCTGATTGGCGAATTGCTGGCAAACCTGATCGACAATGCCATCCGCTACAACCGCCCCGGGGGGATGCTCCTGGTTCGCGCGGTTGTTGACGCCACGACCGCGCGAATTGAAGTCGAGGATACCGGTCCGGGAATTCCGGAGGCCCATCTGGCCCGTGTCTTCGAGCGTTTTTATCGGATTCCGATGGCGAACGGCCCTGAGGGCAGCGGCCTTGGACTGGCCATCGTGAAAGCGTTGTCGGACCGTCTCGGGGCTCATATCGTGCTTGCACCTGGCCCGGAAGGCCGGGGCCTGCGGGTTTCCGTGAGCTTTCCTCTTGCCAAGCGTGATGGTGAAAGCTCAAGTTAGGCCTGATTGTGCGCTGCTGTAGAAGTGGCTGCAGTCCTGAACAAACTAAAGTCCGCAAAGCGGCTCATGGACGAGGAAACGTCACGATGGGGGCTGCCAAAGCCTTGGCCTTGTGCGTTGGAATCTTGCTGGCGTGGCCTGCCATGTCGGAGCAAGCGCAGCTCGGCCCTCGCAAAGGGCAACCATCCGCTACCGCCGGAGCTCGAGAGCAACTCAACATCGTATCGACGACCCAGGACGCGGACGTCGCCGACCTGCTTGCCGATTTCCGGGCAGGCCATCCGGACATCGAGATCGTCCATACAAAGATCAACTCGAACGATATCTACAATCAAGTCGTGGATCCCTCGACCTCCAGCGCAGCACCCGGAGACATTGTCTGGAGCTCCGCAATGGATCTGCAGATCAAGCTCGTCAATGACGGCTATGCGCAACCCTATGTGTCGAAGGAAATTGCGCATATCCCGGATTGGGCAATTTGGAAAGACGAAGCCTATGCCATCACGGCGGAGCCGATTGTCATTGTTTATAACAAGAACCTCGTTGCGGAGTCCGACGTTCCCCGAACCCGCGCTGATCTGAAGAGCCTTCTAACCCGAAAGCCTGATACCTATCGGGGCAAGATCGCAACCTACGACCCGGAGCAGAGCGGGACCGGATTCCTGTTCATCACGCGCGATGCCGGAATCACCAGGACGACGTGGGATTTGGTCCGTGCCTTCGGCGGCGCCGGTATCAAGCTCTACTCGACCACCGGAACGGTGCTGGATCGGATTTCATCCGGCGAACATCTGATTGCCTATAATATGATAGGGTCTTACGCGATCGAACGGGCCAAGGAAGATGCCTCAATCGGAATCGTGTTTCCTGCCGACTACATCACGTTGATGTCGCGCATAGCCTTCATACCGGTCGCCGCGCCGCACCCAGAATCCGCGAAACTGTTCCTCGATTACTTGCTTTCGGAACGCGGTCAGAAGTTTCTCCTGGCCCGATCGGTCGGTCCTGTGCGCCTCGGCCTCGGTGCAGAAGGTGTCATACCTGCGGATCGCAGCAACGCAGTCAAACCAATCCATATTGGTGCGGAATTGCTCACCTATCTCGATCAAGCAAAACGAGCGAGCTTTCTCAAAGAGTGGCGCCGCGCATTGCAGGATCCATAGAGATCCACGGATTTGGATTTCGAACGGAATAACATCCGAGAGAAACCCCATATCTGCCGGCTCGCCAAGCGCACCGTCTTCACTCCGACTTCGACCAGATTTTCCTGCAGGGTGCATCAGCGACAGGTTGATGACAGGCAGCTGATATACGGTGAGGCAGCCTAGCTTGAACGATAGCGCCTCGCGTATCGGTCAATCCGGCCGCGATCAAGTTTGCAACACCTGCCAGACGGGTGAACAAGACAAAGAATCACAAACGATAAAAAGGGAGGACGGCATGACGGCTACCACCGGACAGTCGAAGCTTGGCATGGTGCTCCGCGTCACCAGTGGCAACTTTCTTGAGATGTTCGATTTCTTTCTGTCAGGCGTCTACGCGTCGTACATCGCCAAAGCATTCTTCCCGCTGGAAAATGAATACGCGTCACTGCTGCTGACCTTTGTCGCGTTTGGCGCAGGCTTTCTGATGCGTCCGCTCGGCGCCATCATCCTCGGCGCCTACGTGGATCGGATCGGCCGGCGCCAAGGCCTGATCGTTACATTGTCCATCATGGCTGCCGGGACGGTGCTCATCGCGTTCGTGCCAAGTTACGCAACCATTGGCATATTGGCCCCGATTCTCGTCTTGATTGGACGCCTGCTGCAGGGCTTCTCGGCTGGCGTCGAGCTTGGTGGTGTTTCCGTCTATCTCTCGGAAATGGCCACACCGGGAAAGAAGGGTTTTTACGCCAGCTGGCAATCGGCAAGTCAACAGGTCGCGATCATCGTCTCGGCCTCGCTGGGTTTCGCTCTGAATGCCTGGCTTGCACCGGCGCAGCTTGACGATTGGGGCTGGCGCATTCCGTTCTTCATCGGCTGCCTGATCGTTCCTTTCGTATTTTTCATTCGACGCTCGCTGCAGGAAACCGATGAGTTCCTGGCGCGGAAGCATCATCCGACACCCCGCGAGATCTATCGCTCCATCCTCGCAAATTGGAGCATTGTTCTTGCCGGGATGATGATGGTGATCATGACCACGGTGTCGTTCTACCTCATTACCGTCTACACGCCGACATTCGGCAAATCGGTCCTCAAGCTGACCGCGGCCGATGGCCTGATCGTGACGATTTGCGTGGGAATATCGAACTTCATCTGGCTTCCCATCATGGGCTCGTTGTCCGATCGGATTGGTCGTCGGCCGATCCTCATCGCCTTTTCGACTTTGGCATTTCTGACTGCATATCCCGCGCTTTCCTGGTTGGCCGCAGGCCCGACGTTCCCGAAGATGTTGACGGTCCTGCTTTGGTTGTCTTTCATCTACGCCAGCTACAACGGCGCGATGATCGTCGCATTGACCGAAGTCATGCCGGTAGGTGTACGAACGTCGGGATTCTCCCTCGCATATAGTCTGGCAACGACGTTCGGTGGGTTTACGGCAGCGATCTGCACCTGGCTGATCGCTGCCACTGGTGACAATGCGTCGCCGGGATATTGGATGAGCGCGGCAGCACTCTGTGGTCTGGCCGGGACGTACCTCGTTTACAGGCCGCAGGAACGACGCGCGCTATCCGGGGCCAATTCGGCCGAGACGGTGATAGGGACGTGACCACCAAAGTACTCGATGACGTCGATCGTCATCGAGCAAGCACAGTCCCTGAATAATTGCATCGAAGGAAATTGCCGATGACGATCGTCGTGCGCAGGCTAGTTGCGCTGAGCTTGCTGATTGTTTTGACGGCCGCGGCGGGACTAGCCGGGGCGTCCGAGGTCAGGGTCATGATCTCGGGAGGCCTGGCGACGCCTTATAAGGAACTCGTACCGCAATTTGAACGCGCGACGGGAAACACGGTCGTCACGGCCTATGGCCCTTCGATGGGTAGGACGGAGAATGCCATCCCCGTGCGACTGGCACGCGGGGAGGCAGCGGACGTGCTCATCATGGTCGGCGACGCGCTTGGCGAAATGATCGAGCAGGGCAGGGCGGTCGGAACCAGCCGGGTCGACCTGGTACGCTCGCCGATCGGGATCGCGGTACGCGCCGGCACGCCAAAGCCTGACATCGGTACGCCTGATGCATTGAAACAGGCACTGTTGAACGCGAAGTCGGTCGCGTACTCCGATAGCGCCAGCGGCGTCTATGTCGGCAACGAGCTGTTCAAGCGTCTCGGGATTGCCGCCGAGATGAAGGCCAAAGCCAAAATGATTCCGGCTGAGCCGGTCGCGAGTGTTGTTGCGCGCGGTGACGCCGAACTCGGCTTTCAACAGATCAGTGAGCTTCTGCCGATCGCTGGAGCCGATCTTGTCGGGCCGCTCCCGCCAGACGTCCAGAAAATCACGATCTTTTCTGCAGGCATAACCTCCAGTGCCAGTCAGCCGGAAGCCGGACGGGCTCTCATTGCCTTCCTCGCTTCAGCTGCAGCCGCTCCGACCCTGAAAAAAGCGGGTCTCGATCCCTTCGCGGCATCGGAAAAATAGACCGGCTTCAGATCTGCGGGAGGAGAGAGGACGCCATGACTTCAACTGCTGCGCGGCCATCGCACATTGAAAAGGAAACGATGCGGAAGGTGACGTTCCGCATCATTCCCTTCCTGATGGTCTGTTACTTCATCGCGTTCGTCGACCGCGTCAACGCCGGTTTCGCCGCGCTGCAAATGAACCAGGATATCGGCCTCTCGTCGGCCGCGTTCGGCCTCGGAGGCGGGCTGTTCTACATCACCTATGTCCTTTGCGAGGTGCCGAGCAATCTGGCGATGGAGAAGGTGGGAGCCCGGCTCTGGATCGCGCGGATCATGATCACATGGGGCATCGTCGCCGCATGCATGGCGCTGGTGGTGGGGCCAAACTCGTTTTATCTCGTGCGAATGCTGCTGGGGGCTGCCGAGGCAGGGTTCTTTCCGGGCGTCATTCTCTACTTGACCTATTGGTTTCCCGCCGAATACCGCGGCCGGATCGTCGCGATCTTCATGGTTGCGATTCCGATCTCGAGTTTCCTCGGCTCGCCGATTTCCGCCTCGTTGCTGCAGCTTGAGGGATATCTCGGCTATCACGGCTGGCAGTGGATGTTCGTGCTGGAGGCAGTACCTGCGGTACTTCTCGGCATCGCCTCGTTCTTCGTGCTGCCCAACGGGCCTGCCAATGCGCGATGGCTCACCGATGCGCAGCGCAACTGGCTGGCCAATCGACTGGCCGCCGACACTTCTTCGCCGAAAAAGGCCGCGGCGCATTTGTCGCTTTGGCAGGTCGTGTCGAACAAATATGTTCTCGCCGCCTCGCTGATCTATGCCGGCGCGTCCGGCTCGAGCCAGGTTCTTTCGCTGTGGCAGCCCCAGATCATCAAGTCGTTCGGCCTGAGCAACATGGAAACCGGATTGGTCAATTCCATCCCGTTCGGAATTGCATCGGTGCTGATGGTGCTCTGGGGCCGGAATTCGGATCGCACGCGCGAGCGAACCTGGCATACAGCGATTCCGCTGCTGCTATTGGCGATCAGCCTTTCGGTCGCTCCATTCACCAGCGCGCTGCTTCCGGTTGTCCTGTTGCTGTGTGTCTCCGTCACGGCCACCTACATCGTCAAGGGGCCGTTCTGGGCCCTTGCCACGGAATGGATGTCGGCTGGCGTTGCTGCCGCTGCGATCGCGCAGGTCAACGCGATCGGAAACATCGGCGGATTCCTGGGGAGCTATCTTCTCGGCGTCATCAAGGATGCCACCGGAAGCTACTCACTGGGGCTGTTGCCGCTTGCCGCTCTGTCCGGCGCGGGGTGCATCATGGTGCTGGCGCTCAGCCGAAATCCACAACGCGACGCTGTGACCGTGCAGGAGCCGGTCCATTGAACGCGGGGCCAACGTTTCGAAGGACGCCGGCTGAAAACGCCGTTTCATTCAAGGGGATTTGCGATGACCACAGCTAGATCACTGCAGAAGCGGCCCGCTACGCTCATTCCAGGCGATGGTATCGGCCCCGAGATCCTGAAATCGGCCGTCGACATTCTCGAAGCGCTCGGCTCTCCATTCGAATGGGACATCCAGCAGGGTGGCCTGGCAGCGATCGAGGCAAGCCGTGATCCGCTGCCGCAGGCGACGCTGGACAGCATCCGGCGCACGCGGCTCGCCCTGAAGGGCCCGCTAACGACGCCGGTGGGGGGAGGATTCCGGTCGATCAATGTTCGTCTGCGCGAAGAATTCGGCCTATACGCCAATTTGCGGCCGGTTCGAAGCATGGTTCCCGGAGGACGATTCGACGAAATCGATATCGTGCTGGTGCGAGAGAATCTCGGCGGGCTCTATGTCGCTTTCGAACATTATATCCCGATCGGGGAAGATCCGCACGCGGTGGCTATTTCGACCGGGGTCAATACCCGCGAAGGATCGCGCAAGATCATCGAATTCGCATTCGACTACGCGCTCAAAAACGGTCGCAAGAAGGTGACCGTCGTACATAAGGCCAACGTGCTGAAGGCGCTGACCGGCATCTTTCTCGAGGTCGGTCACGAGGTTGCAAAGAAATACGAGGGCAGGGTCAAAATGGACGATCGCATCGTCGATGCCACGGCGATGCAGCTCGTCATGAATCCCTGGCAGTTCGACGTCATCGTCACCACCAATTTGTTCGGCGACATCCTGTCCGATCAGCTCGCCGGGTTGGTCGGCGGTCTCGGCATGGCTCCCGGTGCCAACATTGGACCGGATGCGGCCATCTTCGAGGCCGTGCACGGCTCGGCGCCGGATATCGCCGGCAAGGGAATCGCCAATCCGCTCGCTTTGCTGCTGGCGGTCGGGCTGATGCTGGAGCACATTGATCAGCCTGATCTTGCGAACCGTCTCAGAACGGCGATTGATCAGGTTTTACGGAAGGACGGAGTTCGTACTCCGGATCTTGGGGGTAAAGCATCCACCACCGATTTCACCCAAAGCATCATTCGTCGGTTGGGATAACCGGCAACTGGGAGAGCCGTCCTCGCTTGAGCACGATTGGTGCCACCTCGTTACCGCAAGATCAGGAGAATAAGATGCCGAAGGGTTCAGATTTATTGGTTGCCGCACTCGAGAACGAGGGCGTCGACCGGATTTTCGGCGTTCCCGGTGAAGAGAACCTCGATGTCGTGGAAAGCCTGCGCAACTCGTCGATCAAGCTGATCCTGACACGCCATGAGCAGGGCGCGGCCTTCATGGCCGCGACTTATGGACGACTGACCGGCAAACCCGGCGTGTGCATCACCACGCTGGGCCCGGGCGCATTGAACCTGACGACTGGCGCCGCCTATGCGCTGCTCGGCGCCATGCCCATGATCATGCTCACGGGCCAGAAGGGCATCATGAGCAGCCGGCAGGCCAAATTCCAGATCGTCGACGTGGTCAGCGCTTTCAAGCCGTTGACCAAGCTGTCGCTCCAGATTGTCAGCACGACCAGCATTCCGACGATCGTTCGCGATGCCTTCCGGATCGCCATGGAAGAACGCCCGGGTCCGGTGCTGCTCGAATTGCCGGAGGACATCGCCGGCGAAGAATCCGAGGACGTCGCGATGGTGGCGCCGCATCCGATCGAGATCCCGGTCGCCCATCGTGCCTCGCTGGATCGCGCTGCCGACATGATCCTCAAGGCCAAGCGGCCATTGATCATGCTCGGTGCCGCGGCATCCCGGCCGCGGAGCACGGTGGGCATCGGCGGGTTTGTCCGCCGCACGCAGATTCCGTTCTTCACGACGCAAATGGGTAAGGGGACCGTACCCGGGGGCGGCAATCTCTATATGGGGACGGCGGCGCTCAGCGAACGTGACTACGTTCACGAGGCCGTTGATCGTGCCGACCTCATCATCGCGATCGGCCACGATACGATCGAGAAGCCGCCGTTCATCATGGGGCCGAAGGGTCCCCAGGTGATCCACGTCAGCTACACGCCGGCCAATGTGGAGCGGGTCTACTTTCCGCAATGCGAGGTGGTTGGCGATGTAGGGCCCAGCCTGGAACTGCTAGCGGATCGCGTGGAGGGTCGGCTGCACAACGCCGGCGCGTTGCTCGGGCTTCGCGAAGGCATTTTGAAGCGGATCACCGACCGCAATACCGAGGATCGCTGGCCGCCGACCCCGCAACGCATCGTGCACGATGTGCGAAAGGTCATTCCTGAGGACGGCATCGTCGCGCTGGATAACGGGATGTACAAGATCTGGTTCGCCCGCAACTACCGCACCTATGTGGCGAACACGCTGCTGCTGGACAATGCGCTGGCGACAATGGGCGCCGGGCTGCCATCCGCCATGATGGCGGCGATGCTGCATCCGGAACGTCGCGTGCTCGCGGTCTGCGGCGATGGCGGCTTCATGATGAATTCGCAGGAAATGGAAACCGCGGTTCGCCTCAAATTGAATCTCGTCGTGCTGATCCTCGAAGACTCTGCTTATGGCATGATCCGCTGGAAGCAGGCGGTCGACAGTTTCCCGGACTTTGGCCTCACGTTCGGCAATCCGGATTTCGTCAAATATGCCGAGAGCTACGACGCGAAAGGCTCGCGGGTCGAAAGCACGGGTTCATTGATTCCGACGCTCGAAAACGCCTTCAAGGGTGGCGGTGTGCACCTCGTCGTGGTGCCGATCGACTACAGCGAAAATACCCGAGTGCTGGTGGATGAACTTCGCGAGAAGCTGAAACAGGTCGTTGAGCCGACCGCGTGAGCCGTCGGCAAGGGCCGATTGATGAGCTGAGCGGAAATTGGCGTGGTCGCAAACGCCGGCAATGGAGAGTGCAATGAGTGAGCAGATCAGCGAGCAGGCCGAGAAGATGCGCGAAATGGCGCAGACCACGCTCGATAAGGCGAAAGAGGCTGTGTCGAAGTACATAACCGAATCCCAGAAATTGAGAGAGAAGGCCGATTCCAGCGTTCGCTCAACCTATTCGGCGGCGAAGGAGATGAACGAAAGGGCAGTCGCGTTCGCCGAGGAAAATGTGGCTTCGGGCTTCGAGCTTGCGCAACGGCTGTTGCAGGCCAAGGACCCGCAGGAAATGGGCGCAGTTTATCAAAGCCATCTCAAGGAGCAGATGGAAAAAATGAACGCGCAGTTTCGCGAGCTTGCGAGTGCAATGGGCCAGCCGCCGACGGTTGACCTGAATAAGTAGGGCCGGTCGCCTCAGAGCGAAATCAAATCGCTTGATCACGGGATGCTGCCTGGACGCGGTCCGAGCGCGGACGATCTGCGCCGGCTGATCGTCGAGGCGATCGCGCGGGCAAAGAGCTGAAACCGAGATATGGGCAACGATATGAGACTGGTTCTGTTGGGGCCGCCAGGCGCAGGCAAGGGCACGCAGGCGACGAGGATCGTCACTCGATTTGCCATCCCGCAATTGTCGACCGGCGACATGCTGCGCCAGGCGGTCGCGGAAGGCACGGCTGCGGGATTGCGCGTCAAGCACATCATGGATCGCGGTGAACTTGTGCCCGACGACGTTGTGGTGTCCGTGATCGCCAACCGTATCGATCATTCCGACGCGGCAAACGGCTTTGTCCTTGACGGCTTCCCGCGCACGGTCGCCCAGGCCGAAGCGCTCGATCGGGAACTCGCTATCCGGGGCATCAAGCTCGACGCGGTACTCGAGCTCGAGGTCGACGAAGATGCACTGCTCGAGCGCATCAAGGGGCGCGCCGACGAGGCGGCAAGCCGAGGCGAGCCGGTGCGCCGCGACGATAATCCCGAGGTCTTCAAGACCCGGCTCGACGTTTATCGCGAGCAAACTGCGCCGGTCACGGAATACTACCGGTCGCAGGGACTGCTCAATCTCGTCGACGGTTTGCAGCCGATTGACGCCGTGACCGAACAGCTCGCCGCGGCGCTTGCGGCAGTAACGTCCGATTAGATCAGGAGTGATGTCAGATGAAAGCTTTTACCTTCCAGGCACCGCCCAACATTCTGTTCGAGGCAGGCGCATCGAAGAAGCTGGCGGAGTTGGTCGCGGGATACGCGGCAAAACGTGTCCTGCTGGTTACGGATAAGGGCGTACGCAATGCCGGCCTTACGACAAACGCCGAGGCTGGCCTGATTGCCGGCGGCTGCGAACTGACAATATTCGAAGATGTGGAGGCGGATCCGCCGTCGCATATCATCGAGCGGGCGGTCGCACTTTGCCGTGACAAGGACATCGAGCTGGTTGCCTCGATCGGCGGCGGCAGCGCGCTCGATACCGCGAAGTTGGTGGCCTATCTGGCCAAGACGCCTGATCGCCTCGAAGATATCTACGGCGTCGGTCTTGCGAAGGGCGAACGCCTTCCGCTGCTGCTGGTGCCGACAACGGCCGGAACGGGCTCGGAGGTGACACCGATCGCGATCGTCACCACGCCGACGACCGAGAAAAAGGGCGTCGTTGCGCCCCGCCTGCTTCCGGACTGGGCCATCCTTGATCCGGAGCTGACGCTCGGCCTGCCCGCGCCTGTCACCGCGGCGACCGGCATCGACGCCATGGTCCATGCGATCGAAGCCTATACCAGCAAGCACCGGAAGAATCCGATGTCGGACCAGTTGGCGCGGCAGGCTCTCGCCCTGCTGTCGGCGAATGTCCGGACGGTCTGTACGGACGGATCCAATCTGGAGGCGCGGTCGCAAATGCTGCTGGGCTCGATGCTGGCCGGCATGGCCTTCGCCAATTCGCCGGTCGCCGCCGTACATGCGCTGGCCTATCCGATCGGCGCGCTGTTCCATGTCCCGCATGGCTTGTCGAACGCCTTGGTCCTGACGCAGGTGCTGCGCTTCAATTTGCCGGAAGCGGAAGGGCTCTATGCCGAGCTGGCGCCGATCGTGGATCCCAAATCGCAGGGAATGAACGTCGGTCAGCGGGCGCGGATCTTCGTCGACGCCATCGCGGCGATCTGCCGGGATTGCAATGTTCCGGCCTCGCTGGCCGATGTCGGCATTGCGAGGGGCGACCTGAAGAAGCTTGCCGAGGACGCGATGAAGCAGACGCGGCTTCTGGTCAACAACCCGCGCGAACTCAGCTTTGACGATGCGCTGGCGATTTACACCGAGGCGTTCGGCAACCGCGCGGCGGCCTGAGCGGCACAAAGAGTGAGTAGCATGAGCGATAAGGACAAATCGGCTTCCGCGGATTCCGATCCCGGCCTCGAATGGGCGAAGCTATGGCAGACGATGGCCGAATCCTCGAACCGCATGGTCGAGGCGTGGTCGGGGTCGATGGCACCGTTCATGCTGGCGCGTCTGTCGGAAAAGCCGGGTGGTTTTGGCGACGGCAACGAGTTGTCGGCGGCGATCGAGCGAATGGCGCAGGGGCCGCGGCTTGCCGACGTCTGGGACATCGACCGGAAAATGGCGTTGGCCTTTGGCGCCTGGATCGAGATGCGTCAGCGGCTTGCGAGCTACAATGCGGTCGCTGCCGCGCCTTGGCCTGAAGCGTCGAAGCGATTTTACGAGACGATGTCCGCAAGCGGTAGCGGTGGCTCCCCGCATCCGGAGTGGCGCGAGGCGTTCGCCAAATGGAGCGAAATCTCCAACGAGGAACTGATCCGTAACCAGCGCACCGACGGATTTTTGCAAGCTCAGAAAGAGTTGCTCCAGGCGGGCCTCAAATTACGGAGCCGGCAGGATGACGTGGCTGAAGCGGCGTCAGCCATGTTGGGTCTACCGACTCGCAAGGATTTCGACGATGTGACGCGGCAATTGACCGAACTCCGCCGTGAAGTCCGCACGCTCACCCGCCAGATGCGCGACCAGAAGAGCGAAGGCACACGATGAGCGACCAGGAGAATCAGACCTCGCGCTTCGCCCGCGACATGGCGGCCAACGCCGAGAAAATGTTCAAGGCGACACAGCTGATCGCCAACACGCGGGATGAAGACGTCGCCATCGGTACGACGCCGAAGCATCTGGTCATGCGCCGCGACAAGGTCGAGCTGTTCCATTACGAGCCGATGGCGCAAGCCAGTGCGAAGACGCCCGTCCTTTTGGCCTACGGCCTGATCGGGCGGTACACCATGGCTGATTTACAGCCCGACCGCTCGCTGGTGCGCAGCCTGCTCGCAAAAGGACTCGATCTCTGGCTGATCGACTGGGGTCAGCCGGGCCGAACCGAGCGATGGCTGAAAATCGATGATTACGTCGATGACTACATCGATGCCGCAGTCGACCGCATCGCGCAGGAAACCGGCGATGACAAGATCACGCTGCTCGGCATCTGCGAAGGCGGCGTCTTTACGACGTGCTACGCTGCTTTGCACCCGGAGAAGGTGAAAAATCTCGTCATCACCATCACGCCGATCGACTTCCATGCCGATGTCAAGGACAAGGCCGTGCACCACGGCTTCCTCAACCTCTGGACCCGCAGCCTCGATCCTGATGACATCGACAAGCTGGTCGACACCTATGGCGTGCTGCCGGGCGAGTTCATGAGCTCGGTGTTCTCGATGATGACGCCGATGCGCTCACTGACGAAGTACAATGTCGATCTCATCGACGTCGTCGATGACGAGGCGAAGTTCATGAATTTCCTCCGCATGGAAAAGTGGCTCGCGGACCGTCCGCATCATCCCGGCGAAGCGGCAAAGCAGTGGCTGAAGGATCTCTACCAGGAGAACCGCCTGGTCGATGGCAGTTTTGAATTGTCCGGCCGTCGGGTCGATCTGAAGTCGATCGCGGCTCCCGTGCTGAATGTTTTTGCGCTGGACGACCATATCATCCCACCGGATTGCTCGCGCGCGCTCGGAGCGAAGATCGGCAGCACGGATTACACCGAAATTCCGCTGCCCGGCGGCCATGTCGGCCTGTTCGTCTCCAGCAAATCGCAGGGCAAGCTGAGCCAGAGCATTGCCGACTGGCTGGTCGCCCGCGACGCCAATGCCGGAAGTGAAGCCTGATGCGCAACAAGATCGTCGACGCCGCGGAGGCGGTGGCCATCATCCGTTCCGGTGACACCGTCGCCTCGTCCGGCTTCGTCGGCGTGGGAACGCCTGACGAAATTATCAAGGCGCTGGAGCGACGCTTCGTCCAGACCGGAGAGCCGCGGGATCTTTCGCTGGTGTTCGCGGCGGCGCCCGGGGACGGCGCCGATCGCGGCCTCAACCGGCTGGCGCATCCCGGCCTGATCAAACGCCTGGTCGGCGGACATTTCGGCCTGGTTCCGAAGCTCGCCCGGATGGCGGTCGACAATCACGTCGAGGCCTATAACTTGCCGCTCGGATGCGTATCGCATCTGTTTCGCGAAATTGCGGGGCGCAAGGCCGGACTTCTCTCCAAGGTCGGGCTCGGCACCTTCGTCGACCCGGCCAATGGCGGCGGAAAGCTGAATGCGCGCACCACCGAAGAGCTGGTGCGGTTGATCGAAATCGACGGCGAACAATGGCTCTTCTACAAGGCATTTCCGATCAACGTTGCGATCATCAGAGGTACCACCGCCGACCACAATGGCAATATCTCGATGGAGAAAGAGGCGTTGACCCTCGACAATCTGGCGTTGGCAACGGCCGCCAAGAACTGCAAGGGATTCGTCATCGCGCAGGTGGAGCGCATCGCCGCCTCCGGCTCGCTCAATCCACGTCATGTCAAGATTCCGAGTGTCTTGATCGACTGCGTCGTCGTTGCCCAGCCCGAAAACCATGTTCAGACCTATGCCACCGGTTACAACGGGGCATTTTCGGGCGAATTGCGCGCGCCGGCCGATCGCAATGTTCCGATGGCGCTGGACAACCGCAAGATCATTGCGCGCCGCTGCGCCCTGGAATTGCCAATGGGCGGCGTGGTCAATCTCGGCATCGGCATGCCCGAGGGCGTTGCGTCGGTTGCCGCCGAGGAGAAGCTGTTCGACTTTGTGACGCTGACTGCCGAGCCCGGCATCATCGGCGGTATTCCACAAGGCGGCCTCGATTTCGGTGCTTCGATCAATGCAGAATCGATCATCGACCAGAATCAGATGTTCGATTTCTACGACGGCGGCGGGCTCGATCTGGCCTGTCTCGGCATGGCCCAGGTCAATGGCCGCGGCGACGTCAACGTCAGCCTGTTCAACGGCCGCCTGGCCGGCGCCGGGGGCTTCATCAACATCTCGCAGAACGCGCGGCGGCTGATCTTCGCAGGCACCTTCACCACGGGTGGGCTCAAGACATCGGTCGCGGATGGTCAGCTCAAGATCCTCAGCGAAGGCAAGTCCTCGAAATTCATCGACAAAGTGGATCAGATCACGTTTTCGGGCAAGCTTGCCGCAACCAACAGGCAGCCGGTTCTCTATGTGACCGAGCGATGCGTGTTCAAGCTTACCCAGGAAGGTCTCGAACTGACGGAGATCGCGCCGGGTGTCGACATGGAGCGCGACATTCTCGCGCTGATGGGCTTTCGCCCCATCATCCAAGCGCCGAAATCCATGGATGTTTCGCTGTTCAGCGAAGCGCTGATGCAGCTAGACGACCGGCTGCTCAATCGGCCGCTGGCGGAGCGGCTGTCATACGATGCCGATCGCAACACGCTGTTTCTCGGTCTCGACGGCTATCGGGTCCATGGAGATGCCGAGGTCGAGGTAATCCGGGCGTCGATCCTCGAGCTCTTCCATCGTGTCGGACGCCGGTTTTCCGCAGTCGTCAATTACGATTCGTCTTACATCGCTCCCGACATGGCGGAGAAATGGTTTTCGATGGCCGCGGAGGTCGAGCGGACCTGCTACGATCATGCCTCGCGCTACACCACCAGCGCATTCATGCGCCTGAAGCTCGGCGATGCGCTCTCCCGCCGCGACGTCGCGCCACATATCTTCGAAACCTCGGCCGACGCCCACCGCTTTGTCGAATAGACCGATGCGGCTGAAATCCACCGAGGTGCGCCCCGCGGATTGGCCTGAAGGACGGCAGATGGCGCCCGACCGTATCGGATCGGTGCGCGGGCTGACCCGCCGCAGCTTCCATCGCATGGCATTCACGGACTGGGGACCGGCGTCCGCGGTGCGGCCAGTACTCTGTGTCCACGGATTGACGAGAAACGGCCGTGACTTCGATCATCTCGCCGCAGTGCTCGCCAGCGCGGGCCGGCGCGTCATTTGCCCGGATTTGCCGGGCCGGGGACAAAGCGAGCGGTTGCAGGACAGCAGCGACTACGCGTTGCCGCAATATTGCAGCGATATGACAGTGCTGATGGCAGGACTCGGTGCAACGGAGATCGACTGGGTGGGCACGTCGCTCGGTGGCCTGATCGGGATGGTGCTGGCCGCCCTTCCGGGCAGTCCGATCCGTCGCATCGTCATCAACGATATCGGACCCTATTTGCCCTGGGCCGGATTGCTTCGCCTCGGCGCCAATCTCAACGATGCGCCAAGATCCTTTGAGACGATCGAACAGGCCGAAGGCTACTACCGGCGGGTTCTCGCGCCCTTCGGGCGATTGGAGGATGCGCACTGGCGGCATCTGACAACGCATAGTGTGAGCTGGAGCGCGGAGGGGCGCTGCTTCAGGCCGCTGTGCGATCCGAATATCGCCCATGCCTTTCGAAACCCCTGGCACTACAGCGTCGATCTCTGGAAATACTGGGATGCGATCGATGTCCCCATTCTTGTGATACGCGGGCAGCAATCGGATTTGCTTCCCGAAGCCGTCCTCAGGGACATGATGCGGCGCAATCGCAATGTCCGCGTCCACAGCGTCGCTGACTGTGGGCATGCGCCGGCGCTGATCGCTGACGACCAGATCGAGGTCGTTGCCACGTTCCTCAGCAGCGAGCGCGGAACGCTTTAAGCCGGTTTTGCGCTGGTCGCGGATCGATTCACTCTATTCATTTTGGCTGTCTTCATCATGACTTCGAAACTCACGCTCAAGGATCCGACCCTGTTGCGCGATGCCTGTCCGGTGGCGGGTGCGTGGGTAGCTGACGATAACGGCGCCACCATCGCAGTCGATAATCCCTCGACCGGCACCGTGGTCGGGCATGTCCCTAACGTGGGATGGCCGCGACCCGGCGGGCGATCGAATTCGCCAACGCCGTGCTACCGGCGTGGCGCGCCCGGACCGCGAAAGAGCGCGCCGTGATCCTGCGACGCTGGTTCGATCTGATCATGGCGAACCAGGACGATCTCAGCGCGATCCTGACGGCGGAGCAGGGGAAACCGCTCGCTGAAGCCAAAGGCGAGATCGCGTATGCCGAAGCGTCATCGAGCGGTTCGGCGAGGAGGCAAAACGCGTCTATGGCGATACTATTCCAGGCTTCACGGCCGATCGCCGCATCATCGTGCTGAAGCAGCCGATCGGCGTTTGTGCCGCAATCATCCCGTGGAATTTCCCGGCCGGGATGATCACCCGCAAGGCCGGCCCGGCGCTTGCTCGTTGCAGGTGAGCTGAGCAATCAGCTGAGCCAGACGATTGATCCAGTTTGGTCAGGCCGTTCACCTTCTATTGAGGCGCTTCCTCAATCACGCTGAAACTGGTCCATCATCGATCTCTCACGGATGAGCTTGATCGATACGGATCTTGTTGCGGAAGACGATCTTTATTCCGGTTGAATGCTTGAGCTTCTCCCGTTTTTCATCTCGCCGCTCGCTAGCGTGAGTAAGTGGGACGGAAGATGTTTCCAGCAAAAATCTACATCGGTCAGATTACTGTCGTCTATTGCCGCCGCCGGCGGCATCGCAGACGTGCTCCTTACGATGCAAGCGGAGCTTCGACGATCCGTTGCGGTCGATATTGCGCTCCATCTCGACCGCCCATTCTTCTCCGTCCTTGCACCGTCTGAAGGTCTCGGCCACATAACGGGTCTTGCGGCGGACTTGGACGCGCCAGTTTCCAGATGCCAATTGAGTGAAAGTCGCCACGCGTGTGCACTCCGGCTTTCGTGTGCACTATGTGTGCATCGAGAGGTCAAAACGGGTACAAACGTGTGCAATTTCGTCTAGTTTGGAGTGCACACGTTCGTGCTTCATCCCATTGAGAGCGTAGGGTAAATAATTGGAATCGCAAGACTATCGCTTTTCTGTGGCGCCCATGATGGATTGGACCGACCGGCATTGCCGGGTGTTCCACCGTCACCTGACGCGGCGGGCGCTGCTCTATACGGAGATGCTGACCACCGGTGCCATCATTCATGGTGACCGGGAGCGGCTGCTTGGGTTCGACGTGGTCGAGCACCCGGTCGCGCTTCAGCTCGGCGGGTCGGATCCGCGCGAGCTGGCGCTGGCGGCGCGGATCGGCGAGGAGTTCGGTTATGACGAGATCAACCTCAACGTCGGCTGCCCCTCCGACCGCGTGAAGGACGGCCGTTTCGGCGCTTGCCTCATGGCGGAGCCTGATCTGGTGGCGAGGTGCGTCGAGGCGATGAAGGGTGCGGTTGCCGTGCCCGTCACCGTGAAGTGCCGCATCGGCATCGACGACCAGGATCCGGAGGTCGCGCTCGACAACCTTGCGCGCGCGGTCGTCGCTTCCGGCTGCGATGCGCTGATCGTGCATGCCCGGAAAGCATGGCTCAGCGGTTTGTCGCCGAAGGAAAATCGCGACATCCCGCCGCTCGACTATGATCGCGTCTATCGCCTCAAGCGCGCGATGCCCGATGTGCCTGTCATCATCAACGGCGGCATCCCCGGTGTCGACGAGGCCAAAGCACATCTCGATCACGTTGACGGCGCGATGCTTGGACGCGCCGCCTATCAGGAGCCATGGCGGCTGCTTTCGGTCGATACCGACATTTTCGGCGAGGCGGCGCCGCATGCCTCGATGCGGGATGCGCTCGAAGCGATGATGCCCTACATCGAACGACAGCTCGCGCGCGGCACGCGGCTGCACTCCATGACGAGGCATTTCGTCGGCGCATTCCATGCCGTGCCCGGCGCGCGCGCCTTCCGCCGGCATCTTGCCGAGCAGGGGGTGAAGCCGGGCGCCGGCCTCGAGGTGCTGCGTGATGCGATCGCGCGTGTCGGTGCCCGCGCGCCGACGGAGGCGGCGGCCTAGCCGGAGTCACATGACGAGCCGGATTGCAGAAGTCTAGTCGACCGCGAGTCGAGGACGGCGGTGACTGGTCTGGAGTTCCGGATAACCGGTGAGCATCAGCTTGTCGGCACGCACGCCCCAGCTCTCCAGGCGATCGAGGAAGCTCATGCCGAGCAGGTTGGTCTTCATCTGCCCGCGCGGCACGACGAGGGCGGGGACCGATTTCTCGACGAGGTGGCCGACCGAGAGGCGATCGATCGTGAGGCGGGCCGCCTTGGTGCGACCGCCCGCGGTTTCGAGATCGACGTCGTATTCGAGCATCTCGAGCGGCAGCCCGATCGCTTTCGCAGTCTCCCAGGTCAGCACCACCGAAGTCGCGCCGGTGTCGATGACCATCGGTGCGGCCACGCCGTTGATCTTCGCGCGCAGCGCGAATTCGCCGCCCTGGCCGCGCGGGATCTGCACGGCGGGGGCGGGCGCTGCGGTCTGCGTGCGAAAGATATGCGAGACCTTGCTGCTCGCGCGCGCGATCTGGTCGGAATCGCCATAGGCGACGACGGCACCGGCCGTGCAGGCGAGCATGGCGAGAACAAGCAGGAACCGGATCATTGCGCACCTCCCGATGCGCTCAGGCCGGTCAGGTGTCTTTCGGCGATCCTGCAATGGGCGCAAGTCCAGCCTGATTCATGCGCGCCGGCAACAGCGCCATGACCGCGAGCCGTTCCGCGCTCTCCATGGCGTGCCAGCGCGCGATCTCCGGCAATGTGCGTCCGCAGCCGAAGCACAGCCTGGTCTTGGGATCGATCATGCAGACGGCCACGCACGGCGTTTCTTTGCTCATTCGGACATAGTGGCGGATGGTCAGGCATGTCTGCAAGCATCTCGTTACGAGCCCGTACCTGCGCTCATGATCGGCTTGCGACGGGGCCGGCGCTTCTCGTCCGCTACCGCGGAACTCTCGGGCTGGAGCGGCGGAGAATCATCCGACATCGGCGCCAGCGCGCTCATCACGCGCTCGGGCGGGAAGGTGACGATCACTTCGGTGCCGATGCGCAGCTTCGATTTCAGCGTGAACGTACCGCCATGCAGGTCGACCAGATTCTTGGCGATCGGCAGGCCGAGACCGGCGCCCTGTTCGGCCGACTTGATCGAGTTGGAGCCTTGGCCGAACGAGGCCAGCACGACCGGGATCTCGTCCTCGGGGATTCCGGAGCCGGTATCCTTCACCGAGAGATATTGTCCGCCTGAGGCCGTCCAGCCGGCCTTGAGCCAGATCTCGCCGCCCTGCGGAGTGAACTTGATCGAGTTGGAGAGCAGATTGAGCACGACCTGGCGGATCGCGCGCTCGTCGGCCCACAGCCGCGGCATCGCCTGCTCGAACACCTCGTGGATGGTGATGCCACGGCTCGAGGCGCGCAGCTTCATCAGATGATGGCAGTCGGCGACAATGCCGACCAGCGAGACCGCTTCCTCGTTGAGCTCGTAGCGGCCGGCCTCGATCCGCGACAGATCGAGGATCTCGTTGATGAGGTTGAGCAGGTGGACGCCGGAATTGTGGATGTCCGCCGAGTATTCCTTGTAGACCGGCACGGCATGCGCGCCGAAAATCTCGCTCTTCATCACCTCGGAGAAGCCGAGGATCGCGTTGAGCGGCGTCCGCAGTTCATGGCTCATCTGCGCCAGAAAGCGCGACTTGGCGACATTGGCGGATTCGGCGCGGTGGCGCGCCTCGTCCGAGATCGCCTTGGCCTGTTCGAGCTCGCCGATCAGCGCGTCCTTTTCGGCGCGCGCCTCGAGCGTGGCGAAGGTCGAAGAGTGCAGGCGGTGGGCCAGCAGCACGAAATAGCCTTCGGCGGCGAGGGCGAGCGCGGCCAGGATGTAATTGTCCAGCGAGCCGGTTATCACGAAGCTCAGCGCCATCGCGACCGCGACCGGTGCGGTGGCGGCGAGGGCGGCGATCGGCAGATTGGCGGCGAGCATGCTCGATACTGCGATCACCAGCAGCATCAGGAACATCATCAGCGATTCCGTGATCATGTCGAGCACGGGATGGATCAGGATCGCCATCCAGCAAAGGCCATAGAGCAGGTCGAGCACGACGAAGCGCGTCTGCCATGCGCGCGTTGCCGCGGGCGAGGCGGGCTCGGCCAGGAAGCGGTGGCAGCTGCGGATCATCGCGGCATGGATGCACAGCATGCCGACGGTCCAGGCCGCGGCGGGGATCGGCTGCATCCACAGGCCAAACAGCACGCCTGTCGCGACCACTAGCAGCATCACGACATAGGAGGCCGACAGCCGGGTCTGGGCGTAATGGCGCAGCATCTCGGCGTCGAAAGCCGGCCGGGTTCCACTGGTCGACGTTAACTTGTCGCGCGCCTCGCGCACCCGCTGTGCCGCAGCCCGGCGATGGCTCGCCGACGGCACGCTCACCGGCTCGGCCGGAAGCTGCACAACCTCGGGCTTTTCAGCGGGTTTACTCATCGCACAACAACAATTCCTGCCCGCGCGGGACGGGCCTTCTGCATTGTCTATCTCTGGCAAGAAATCCTTAAGAGGTGACTTAAGGAGCTAAAGAATTACGTTAACCCGGCGTTAATTTTGGATCCGGCGTGAGCCGCTCAATGTAGCGCCGCGTGCTGTGCGATGTACACCACGGCGCCCGCCAGATAGCCGGCGAGCGCCGGGAGGGCGATGCGACGGGCGTACCAGAGGAACTCGATGCGCTCGAGCCCCATGGCGGCGACGCCTGCGGCCGAGCCGATGATCAGGATCGAGCCGCCGGTTCCGGCGCAATAGGCGATGAACTCCCAGAGGAAGCTGTCGGGTGGATAATGCGCCAGGTCGTACATGCCCATCGTCGCGGCGACCAGCGGCACGTTGTCGATGACGGCGCTGAGCAGGCCGAGCACGATCACGATGATGTCCTGTCGGCCGATCGCGGTGTCCAGCCATTTGGCCAACATAGAGAGCAGGCCGGCATGTTCGAGGCAGGCGACCGCGAGCAAGATGCCGAGGAAGAACACGATCGAGCCCATGTCGATCCGCGTCAGCGCATTCGCAAGCGTGAGCGGACCGCGGACATGCTCATCCTTGTGGCGGTGAACGATCTCGCCGACCAACCACACGACGCCAAGCCCGAGCAGGACGCCCATGAAGGGCGGCAGGTGCGTGACCGTCTTGAAGGCGGGCACCGCGATCAGCACGCCAAGTCCGAGATAGAACATCACGTTCCGCTCGAACGGATCGACGCCTTGCAATCCGTCCTCTTTCGGCGGCGGTGCGATGGTCTTGCCCTTGAGCGAAAAGCTGATGAATGCGAGCGGCACCAGCAGGTTGAGCAGGGAGGGCAGGAACACCGCGCCCATGATTTTCAGCGGCGAAATCTGTCCGCCGATCCACAGCATGGTCGTGGTGACGTCGCCGATCACGGTCCATGCTCCGCCGGCATTTGCGGCGATGACGATGAGGGAGGCGAACAGCAAGCGGTCGTCGCGCTTGGCGATCAACCGCTGGATCAGCGAGACCATCACGATGGTGGTGGTCAGGTTGTCCAGGATTGCGCTGAGGAAGAAGGTCACGAAGCCAATCAGCCATATCAAACGGACCTGGCTGGTCGTGCTGATGCGGGAGGTAATGACCTCGAAACCATCATGGGCGTCGATGACCTCGACGATGGTCATCGCGCCGATCAGGAAGAACACGATCTGCGCGGTGGAGGCGACGGACTCATCTAGCTGATGGCCGACCAGCGTGTGGTCGCCGGTCGCGAGGGCGTAGATGGTCCAGAGCACGCCTGCGCCGAGGAGTGCAGACGCGCTCTTGTTCACCCCGATCGGATGCTCGAGCGCGATCGCCGCATAGGCGAGGACGAAGATTGCGGCGAGTGCGGTCAGCAAGGCAGGATCACTTCGTCAGAGGTCAGCGATTAAGGCGCGCGAGCAGGCTCGACGTATCCCAGCGCTTGCCGCCCATCTTCTCGACCTCCGCGTAGAACTGGTCGACCAGCGCGGTCACCGGCAAATTGGCGCCATTGCGGCGGGCTTCGGCCAGCGAGATCGAGAGATCCTTGCGCATCCATTCGACCGCGAAGCCGAAATCGTATTTGTCCTCGTTCATGGTCTTGTAGCGGTTTTCCATCTGCCAGGACTGCGCGGCGCCCTTTGAGATGGTTTCGATCACGGCGGCGACATCGAGGCCACTCTTCTTGGCGAAGTGAATACCCTCGGAGAGGCCCTGGACGAGGCCGGCGATGCAGATCTGGTTGACCATTTTGGTCAGCTGGCCGGAGCCGGCCGGCCCCAGCAATTTGCACATCCGCGCATAGGCGCCTGTGATGATCGGCTCGGCACCCGCATAGGCGTCCTGCGCGCCGCCGCACATCACCGTCAGCACGCCGTTCTCGGCGCCGGCCTGGCCGCCGGACACGGGTGCGTCGATGAACTTGAAGCCGGCCTTGGTCGCGGCCGCATCGAGCTCACGGGCGACCTCGGCGGACGCGGTGGTGTGGTCGACGAAGGTCGCACCCTTCTTCATGCCGGCAAACGCGCCGTCGGCACCGATCGTGACCGCGCGCAGATCGTTGTCGTTGCCGACGCAGCACATCACGAAATCCTGGCCCTCGGCTGCAGCCTTCGGGGTCGCCGCGGACTTGCCGCCGAACTTGTCCGCCCACTCCTTCGCCTTGGCCGCGGTGCGGTTATAGACGGTGACCTCATGGCCCCCTTTTTTCACGAGGTGTCCGGCCATGGGGAAGCCCATCACGCCGAGACCGAGGAAAGCGACTTTAGCCATCTGTGGTACCTTGTCCGTAGTTTGGGTTTTACGGTTCTTGCCGGGCGAGGGCCGCCCGGTTCCGCCATTGCGGCAGATCGGCCGCACCATAAACCCTTGAGGCCGGAGGGCAACGGGTTCGTTTGGCCCCCGCTTGTGCTAGAATGGCGGACCTAAGGACTTCAAAAAAAGGGAGCGAAGGCATGGGCGGCGTAAGCGTGGGCGTGCTCGATCATTTCAATATCCGGACCCGGAATCTGGCCGAGACCGTCCGCTTCTATGAGGACGTGCTGGGCCTTGAAAAAGGCCCCCGGCCGAATTTCGCCTTCCCCGGCGCCTGGATGTACAGCGAGGGTAAGCCGGTGGTGCACCTCGTCGATATTTCCCCGACTGCCGAGCCACAAAAGCCGGATTCCGGCGTTGTCCACCACGTCGCCTTCGCCAGCCGCGGGTTTGACGGCATGAAGCAGCGGCTGGCCTCAAAAGGGATGAAGTTCGACTCCCGCCAGGTGCCCGGCGGCGAGCTCTGGCAGATCTTCGTCCACGACCCCAATGGGGTCATGATCGAGCTGAATTACGAGGCGGCCCTGGAGCAGGGCGCCGCGCCCGCCGAGATGGCTGACGATATCGGCAGGCAGTAGCCTTTTGGGCGTTTCCGCTCTAATGGGGCATCTTGAATTCTAGGAGATGCGCTTTGAGCGTGACGCAGCAACAGGTTCTCGACAGCCTCGCCAGGATCAAGTCGCCCCGCGGGGTCGCGCTCACCAATGCCAATGTGCTGAGCGCGATCAGCGCGGCCGACGGCAAGGTGTTCTTCTCGATCAATGTCGATGCCGCCGAGGCGCGCGCCTGGGAATCCGTCCGGGCCGAGGCCGAGGCCGCGGTGCGTGCCATTCCCGGCGTCACCACCGTCATGGTGGCGCTCACGGCCGAGCGGAAGGCGGGCGCGGCGCCGCCACCGCCGCCAACGCCCAGCCGCGGCACGCCGGGCGTGCAGCCGGTCCACGCCCACAAGCCGCCGCCGCAGGGCGGCGCCCAATCGCCGATGGCGCGGCAGTCCGAGATTCCGGGCGTCGCGGCGGTGATCGCGGTCGCCTCGGGCAAGGGCGGCGTCGGCAAATCCACTACCGCGCTCAATCTTGCGCTGGGCCTGCGCGATCTCGGCCTCAAGGTCGGGCTGCTCGATGCCGACATCTACGGTCCCTCGGTGCCGCGGCTAACGGGCCTGCATGAGAAGCCGGAGCTGGATGGCGAGCGCAAGATGATTCCGCTCAGGCGCTTTGGCCTGGCCATCATGTCGATCGGCTTCCTGGTGGAGGAAGAGACCGCGATGATCTGGCGCGGGCCGATGGTGATGTCGGCGGTGACGCAGATGCTGCGCGACGTCGCATGGGGCCAGCTCGACGTTCTCGTCGTCGACATGCCGCCAGGCACCGGCGATGCCCAGCTCACGCTGGCGCAGAACGTCCCCTTGAAGGGCGCCGTGATCGTCTCGACCCCGCAAGACCTGTCCCTGATCGACGCGAGGCGCGGGCTTGCGATGTTCAAGAAGGTCAACGTGCCCGTGCTCGGCATCGTCGAGAACATGAGCTATTTCCAATGTCCGCAATGCGGCACGAAATCCGACATTTTCGGCCATGGCGGCGCGCGCCACGAGGCCGAGAAGCTCGGGGTACCGTTCCTGGGCGAGGTCCCCCTGCACATGGCGATTCGCGCCACCTCGGACGCCGGGACGCCCGTTGTGGACAGCGAGCCGGATGGTCCCCATGCGGCGATCTACCGCGCCATCGCGGGACAGGTGCGGGACCAGCTCAAGGGCGTCATCGCCGCGGCCTGAGCGGATCCAAGGCAATACCTTCAAGCCAATCCCTTCAAACCAGTACCTTGGGGACATGCGACTTTCGTAGAGCCCTGTCATGCCAATGTCGCGTTTCGAAAGCGGGGCTTCCGTGTTAAAGGCCCACGGCAGTCAAGCCCCTTCGGTTCGACGCGGCCAAAGAACGCGTCGCCGGAATGAGCGGCAGCAAAGAGGAAGTTAGGGGAAACGCCCCAACAAGGAGAGACTGAAGATGAAGCGTCGTGATTTTTTGAAAGTGTCGGCAGCCGGCGCGGCGGCGACCGCCGCGGTGGCCTCGCCGGCGATCGCGCAGTCCTCGCCCGAGATCAAGTGGCGCCTGACGTCGAGCTTCCCGAAGTCGCTGGACACCATCTATGGCGGTGCCGAGCAGATGGCGAAATACGTCGCCGAGATGACCGACAACAAGTTTCAGATCCAGGTCTTCCAGGCGGGTGAAATCGTTCCGGGCCTGCAGGCGCTGGATGCGACGCAGAAGGGCACCGTCGAGATGTGCCACACGGTGTCGTATTACTACGTCGGCAAGGACCCGACCTTCGCGATCTTCGCGTCGGTGCCTTTCGGCCTGAACGCACGCCAGCAGAATTCCTGGCTCTACCAGGGCGGCGGCAACGAGCTCGCCAACGAGTTCTTCAAGAAGTCGAACGTGATGGGCTTCCCCTGCGGCAACACCGGCACCCAGATGGGCGGCTGGTTCCGCAAGGAGATCAAGACCGTTGCCGACCTCTCGGGCCTCAAGATGCGCATCGGCGGCATTGCCGGCCAGGTGCTCCAGAAGGTCGGCGTGGTGCCGCAGCAGCTCGCCGGCGGCGACATCTATCCGTCGCTCGAGAAGGGCACCATCGACGCGGCCGAATGGGTCGGTCCCTACGATGACGAGAAGCTCGGCTTCGCCAAGGTCGCCAAGTACTACTACTACCCGGGCTTCTGGGAAGGCGGTCCGACCGTTCACGCCTTCGCCAACATCGACAAGTGGAACGAGCTGCCCAAGAACTACCAGGCGATCCTCACCAACGCGACCGTCAACACCAACACCTGGATGGCCGCGCGCTACGACATGGTGAACCCCGGCGCCCTGAAGCGTCTGGTCGCCGGCGGAACGCAGCTTCGCCCGTTCACCAATGAAGTTCTGGAAGCCTGTCTCAAGGCGACCAACGAATTGTGGGGCGAGATCTCGGCCAAGAATCCCGACTTCAAGAAGTCAATCGATGCCATGCAGGCCTACCGCTCCGACGAATATCTGTGGTGGCAGGTCGCCGAATACACCTACGACAGCTTCATGATCCGCTCGCGCACCCGCGGCTGATCTTCGAACAAGTCGCAAGACGACACGCCCGGTCTCGTTCGCGAGGCCGGGCTTTTTCTTTGGGACGACGCGATCGGAATAGGCGAGGCGGAAGCCGCCGAGCGGCGTCGTCGCCGGGGGACCGGTGGGGCGCCCAACAAAAAATCTGAAAAACAACCCCATGCACAGTAGACGAGGGGTGAGCGGATAAGGCGCCGCGAGTGCAGCCAAGCGCTTGATGCGATGAAGCTAATTGGCAGGCACGCCAGAGCATCGCGGGGGCGATGGGAACTTCGCAATTTGGGCGTCAAAGCGGGGTCTGCCCAGGAGTACCAAGCGAGCGCTTCAGCGAGGGCCGTTTGACTCGTCGGGCAAAACAGTGGCATAAAGGCATTATCGCAAAATCCGAAATCAACGACTCGGTGGCCAACCTGGGGTTGACCATGAGCTTCGATCCCGATGGGGTTCAAAGCGCGTTGCGCAAGGCCTGGTCGTTGGCAACCGCCAGTCAATGGACGGCGAGCAATCCGGCGGCAGGGCAATGCAACGTCACCTCGCTGCTGATTCACGAGCTCTTCGGCGGCGACTTGCTGAAGACGCCGCTGCCGGCCGGCGACCACTTTTACAATCGCATCAAAGGCCAGCGGTATGACTTCACGGCGAGCCAGTTCGATCAGCCGATTGCTTACAAGGATTTACCTGCAAGCCGTGCCGATGCGGAACGGGGAGCGACAAGCGATGAACTGGCTGCTCTAAGCGCTGCTTTTCACAAGCACCGTACCAAGTCAGGTTAGGAGCACCTCCGAACCCAAAGGTTAGTCTGTGGGCAAAGATTCATCGCAAGTTTCGGCAGTGTTCTTCCCGGCACCGACCCTGATGGTACTTGGCCGACCTCGTGAGCTCCCATTCTGCGGTAAAAGGGAGCTGCACCGGGATCCGCCTCGATTGTTAGCCGCTTGGCACCCAGTTTCCTCGCGACATCGGAAGCCCAAGCGAACAAGGCCTTACCCGTGCCGCTGCGAATCGCACTCGGCTCGACGAACAGCTTCAGCAAATCGGCCTCGTGATAGACGATTCTTAGCTGTGCAACTCCGATGGGTCTCCCGTGATTTTCGGCAACCGCGATGGACGTCACCTCCAGGTCGCGCGGTTCAAAGGAAAGCTCGCCACGACAGGCTTCCATGAACTCATTGTCGTAGCCCCAGACGGTTTTAGACCTGAAACACAAATCGGAAAGCCCGGATAGCTCATCGATCGTTGGCGGCCGGATGATCAGAGGCAAGCTAAACCTCCCTGCACTGAGGAAGTGTAGCACTTCGGCTTGCCGAAGTCTCCGTGGGTCAACCGGGTCGGTCTGCCTCTAACTGGACGGCTTCACAACCGACGTCGTAGGCGCCGGCATGTCTTGGCGTAGGCGGCTCGGCCACGCTGCTCAGGCGTCCGAGGTCTGCCGAGCCTGTATTACGGGTGAGTCTTCCCTCCCATGAGTCAACACGGCCTCGGCAGCAGCTTCGTCGATGGCCGCCATCACATCAGCGGTTGCGGAATGATGAATCATGTGTCCCGCTCCGTCGATCCGGTGCAATTTACTCTGCTTAATCTCGCCATGCAGCCTGGCCGACTGCTTGATGTCGATCATACGGTCGCCCTGGCCCGCGATAATGATCGTCGGCATCTTGAGTTCACCGTAAGTCTTCGAGCTTGAGAATGCGGCAGGGACCAACATCGTCGCTTCGGCCGCTGCGGCCCGCATCTGTGATGGGCGGAGCGCCATTTCTTTCGGAAAGCCCGCGAACTTGTTCGGGACCGGCCGCGGGCCAAACAGCTTGCGCAACATCGCGGGCCACATCATCCGACCGGCTAACGGCGAGATCGTGGAGCTGATGACGTCGCCGACCACCGGTAGGGCGGATAGCAGGGACGTGGCGCTGTCTGAGCGGGGCGTCGGGAAATAATAGCCCGAGGCCAGCACGAGAGCCTGCACGAACGAAGGATGTCTTGTCGCCAGCGCAACCGCAACCGACGCTCCCCACGAATGGCCGAGGACAATCGCTTGAGAGACGCCCAACTGATCGAGCGCCTTCTTGAACAAATCCGCTTGGGCATCCGGGGTCCAGAGGACGTGTCTCGGCCGCGAGCTATGCCCAAAACCGGGACGATCGAACACCATGACCCTGTAGTTCTCGGCTGCGAGATCGATCAATCCACTCGAGTCGAAATCCTGGACCATGCTGCCATTGCCGTGAAACAAAACCAGCGGCTTGCCCCTGCCGCGTTCCAGATAGTGCAGGCGAACCCCCTCGACGTCGATGAACCGACCCTGCGGAGGATTATCGCGTTGCGCTTTGTTCGCGAGCCGCCGATTTATGATCGCGGTAGCCGCAACGAGGGTCCCTGCGGCAGCAAATGCGGCGGCGCCCGGATGTCGCGTGATGGCGGTCAAGCAATCGGATAGGAGGGAGCTGGAACGTGTTCGTCGTGCAAGGCGCATGTGCATTACCTTAGGTGGTCTGCACGACGCCCCATCAAATGAGAAATGTTGCAGTTGAGCTAAACGGTCCGCGGGGGTGTTCGTTCCTTGGCAGGGTCGATGCGACGCGGACGGCAGGGCTCACGGAGGCAAGCTTCCGCGCCATCCGCGACCTCATCCGCGCATGCCCTGGTTGGCTTACAGGAACCTGACGGGAGGGAGCGGCCGGCCCGCCGGGCGCTTTTTCGCTGGCCGAGATGCCCCGGATGGTGGAAGACAGCCAACATGCGGCGCGAGCCGTGCGGTGTACCGGAACATCCCGCGGGACAATGCGATGCGCCTTCTGATCGTCGAGGACAATGCCGAGCTGTCGCGGCTGGTTGCCGGCGGGCTGTCGGCGGCCGGCTACGAGAGCGACATCGTCGGCAGCGCCGCCGAAGCGCGCGAGGCGGTCAGCAGCGTCAGCTATGCCGCGATGATCCTGGACCTCGGGCTGCCCGATGGCGATGGCCTGTCGGTGCTGCGCGAGCTGCGCCGGCAGATGGAGCCATTGCCGGTGCTGGTGCTGACCGCGCGCGGCGGCTTGCAGGACCGCGTCAGCGGCCTGCGCAGCGGCGCCGACGACTATCTGGCAAAACCGTTCGCGATGGAGGAGCTGGTGGCGCGGCTGGAAGCGATCCTGCGCCGTCCGGGCCAGTTGCTCGGCCGCTCGCTGCGCCTCGCCAACCTCGTCTATGACACCGAAAGCCGCCAGATCTTCGTTGACGACCAGCCGCGGATCATTTCCGCGCGCGAGACCTCGGTGCTCGAGATCCTGCTGCGCCGGCAGGGGCGGGTGGTGCCGAAGAAGAACGTCGAGGACCACATCTTCGGCCTCGACGGCGAGGTCGCCTCCAACGCGGTCGAGGTCTACGTCTCGCGGCTGCGCAAGCAGCTCGCCGAGCACGGCGCCAAGGTCGTGATCCACACTATCCGTGGCGTCGGCTATCTCATGGCCGAGGAGAAATAGCGTGGCGCGGATCGGATCTCACGCCGGATTCCGCGCCGGGATCCAGGCGAGGTCGCCGACGTTCAAATCGCTGATCTGGCGCATCGTGTTCCTGCACATCGTGGCGGTCGCGGTGGTCGCGATCTTCCTGCCGCTGGTGCTGTTCTGGCTGCTCAATTCCGAGATCGACCAGCTGCATCGCGATGCCATGCGCGCCCAGGCCGAGGTGTTGGCCGAGCGCATCGTCGCCCAGCCCGACGGCTTGTTGACGTTCAACCTGCCGGACAGTCTCAAGGGCCTTTATTCGGAAGCCTATGGCCGCTACCAGTACGACATCCGCGATGCCGAGGGGAATCTGCTGTTCTCGTCGCGGCGCAAGACCGGCACTGCCACGGCCGCGCCACCGCCGCTTTCCGAGACGATTTCCGGCGCCGGCGTCACCCGCACCATCGACGGCAAGGTGATACGCATTCGCGTCGCGGAGGATCTGGCGCACCGCGACGTCATCATCGACGACATCGTGTCGAACTTCTTCCGGCGGGTCGGGTGGATCACCATTCCGATCCTGCTGGTCCTGCTCGCCATCGACATCATCATCTTTCGCCGCGCCGTCGCGCCGCTGTGGAAGGCCTCCGAGGAGGCGAGCAATATCGGTCCGGCGCGCACCGACATCCGCCTGCCGACGGAGCAGATCCCCCGCGAGATCATGCCGCTCGTCACCGCCGTCAACCAGGCGCTCGACCGCCTCGAGGACGGCTTTCGGGTGCAGCGGCAGTTCACCGCCGACGCCGCGCACCAATTGCGCACGCCGCTCGCGATCCTGCGCACGCGGATCGAGACGCTCGGCGACGGCGCTGCACGGCAGGCGCTGCATGCCGACATCGAGGGCATGAGCCGCATCGTCGCGCAGCTGCTGGAGATCGCCGAACTCGACACGCTGGTGCTCGATCCCGGCGAGACCGCGGATTTGCGCGCAGTCTGCGCCGAGGTGGTCGGTTCGATCGCGCCGCTCGCGATCGCGCAGCACAAGGACATCGCGCTGAGGGGCACCGAGGCGCCGGTGCTGATCCACGGCAATTCCGTGATGCTCCAGCGCGCGATCTTCAATCTCGCCGAAAACGCCATCAAGTTCACGGCAAAGGACACGTCGGTCGATGTCGACGTGAGCGAGGACGGTGCGGTGCGCGTGCGCGATTGCGGACCGGGAATTGCGGAAGCCGAGCGCGAATTGATCTTCCAGCGCTTCTGGCGCGCCGACCGCCAGCGCAGCGACGGCGCCGGCCTCGGCCTCTCGATCGTGCGCGCGGTGGCGGATGATCACGCAGCGACGGTTGCGGTGGAGAATCTTCCGGGCGGCGGTGCGCAGTTCACGCTGCGGTTCAGGCTGGCGGAGAAGTCGGACGACGTTGATTTGAACGCGGTGCGGCACTGACGCGCCACCTTCTCCGACATCCGCCTTCGCCGAGGCTTCGGCGGACATGAGCGGAGAAGGAGAACGCGACGGCTATTTCAGCTTGCCGGTGGACAAATCCATGATCATGCGCGTGGTCAGATAAAGCCGCGGCACGATGCTGTTGAGCTGCACATATTCGGCATCGTTGGAATGCGCGCCGAAGCCCGACAGGCCCATGCCTTCCACCACGGCTCCGCTGGTCTTGAGCGCGGCAAACGCCGCATCCGTGCCGCCGCCGGTCGCCTTCTCGTCGACCTTGAGGGGCAGTCCGAGCTCCCCATAGATCGTCTTGCCATGGGCCGCGACGCGGCGAGAGGCGTCGTTGGCCTCAAGCGGCGGGCGACGCACCTCGAATTTGAGCGCGACCTTGGAGTCGGGCAGCAGGTGATTCTTGATCTTGTCCTGCAGCGCCTTCTCCAGCTCATCGAAATCGGCGACCTTGAGCGCGCGTGCATCGGCCTGGGCCGTGGCGTCGGCGGGGATCACGTTGCGGTTGGTGCCGGATTTGGAGACGGTCCAGTTCAGCTTCAGGCCCTGTTCTGGTTTGGACAGGTCCTTCATCTGCAGCAGCTGGTGCGAGAGTTCGTACAGCGCGTTGACGCCGCCCTCGGGCCGTGAGCCCGCATGCGAGGACTTGCCCTGCACCGTGAGATAAGCCGAGCCGATGCCGCTGGTGGCCAGCCGCAGCGTGCCGTCGGTGCCGCCGCCTTCAAAGGAGAACACCACATCCTGATCCGCGGCGAACCTGGTGATAGAGCTGCGCCAGCCCGGCGAGGAGATCTCCTCGTCGCCATTGGTGAGCACCGTGAGCGTGCCGTAATCCCGGAAGCTCAGCTTCTGCAGCAACGCCACGGTATGGAGAATGAGCGCGACGCCCTGCTTGTCGTCGGCAATGCCGAGGCCGTAGGCCTTGTCGCCGTCGATGCGGAACGGTTGATCCTTCAGCATCCCCCTCAGGTACACCGTGTCCATGTGGGCGATCAGCATGATCTTCTTGCTGCCCGTGCCCTTGAATACGGCGTGTACGGCCGGGCCGATCTTCTCCGGTGTGTCGTCGAGGCGATAGACGTCGGTGGGTTGCAGGATCTCCACGGTGCCGCCGAGCTGCTTGAGCTGGCCGGCAACGCGCTCGGCGATCTGGTTCAGGCCTTCGACATCCTTGCTGCCGGATTCGATGCTGACGAGATCGCGCAGCGTGTCGAGCAGCGGCTGCTGCTCCTTTTGCGCCAGCGCGTGGACGTCGGCCATGACATTCGCGCTGGGCTCGGCATGGGCCGGCATTGCCGCACAGGCCAGCCAGAGCGACGCGATCAAGGGAGCAACGAGCGATGGAGCAGGGTGCGATCGAGGCATGCGTGGCGGCCTTGGGTTGGGGGATGGCGCGGTATGCCCGTGTTTCCGGCGCTTGTCACGCCCGGCGCAGCCGTCATGCCGGGCCGAGGCGGACATGATGTCGAGAGGCAGGGCCGCTGGCCGCCTAAGCCTAAAGTCGTAGGACGGACGGTGCGGGAGCTGGGCATTTTCGTCCCTCACATCGTGAGGGATGGAAATCGGGCGACACTTGTTCCATGCTGACCGCCAAGCCTCGGCAAGAAGGCCCACCGTCACAATCCATCAGGGTAGGAAATCATGAAAAGACGAGATTTTATCAAGGTCACCGGGCTTGGTGCGGCGGGTGTCGCCACGCTCGCCGCTCCAGCGATCGCGCAGACGACGCCCGAGATCAAATGGCGCATGCCGACGAGCTGGCCGAAATCACTCGATACGCTCTATGGCGGCGCCGAGATGATGGCCAAGATGGTCGCGGAGGCGACGGACAACAAATTCCAGATTCAGACATTTGCCGGCGGCGAGATCGTGCCGGGCCTCCAGGTGCTCGATGCCGTGCAGAACGGCACCTGCGAAATCGGCCACACCGCGTCCTACTATTATTTTGGCAAGGACCCGACCTTCACCTTCGGATCGTCGGTGCCGTTCGGGCCGAACATGCGCATCAACCAGGCCTGGTACACACTCGGCGGCGGCAGGGAGATTCTCAACGAGTTCTACAAGAAGTACAACGTCGTCTCGCTGCTTGCCGGCAACACCGGCTGTCAGATGGGCGGCTGGTTCCGCAAGGAGGTCAAGACGCCTCAGGACTTCAGCGGCTTGAAATTCCGCATCGGCGGCTTTGCCGGAAAGGTGATGGCCAAACTCGGTGCGGTGCCGCAGCAGATCGCCGGTGGCGACATTTATCCGGCGCTGGAGAAGGGCACCATCGACGCAGCGGAATGGGTCGGGCCCTATGACGACGAGAAGCTCGGCTTCGTGAAAGTCGCGCCGCATTATTACTTCCCGGGCTGGTGGGAAGGCGGGCCGATGCTTCTCGCCTTCGTCAACCAGGACAAGTGGAATGCGCTGCCGAAGCACTACCAGAGCATCCTCGAGCAGGCGGGTCATTATGCCAACAACTGGATGATGGCGAAGTACGACCAGTCCAATCCGCCGGCGTTGCGGCGCCTGCTCGCAGCCGGCGCCAAGCTGCATCCGTTCTCGCCCGAGGTCATGCAGGCCTGCTTCAAGGCGTCAAAGGAGCTGCACACCGAAGTCTCGGCCACCAACCCGGACTTCAAGAAAGTCTATGAATCGCTGACCGCGTTCTCGAACAACGGATATCAGTGGTTCCAGGTCGCCGAAGTCGGCTATGACAACTTCATGGCGCGCAACTCGCAGAGCTGATCGCAGGGCGCGCGATCGGCCCAAACGAAAAAACCCGGAGCAAAAGCTCCGGGTTCTTTTTTTGCAGGCGGGCCGGGCGCTATTGCTTCGGCTGGCCGAAATCGAGCGGCGGCAGATCGATCTGGGGAATGTCGATCTTGATGCTGTTGGGATCGACGGTGGACTGTACGCCCTTGTAGTGCATCACCATCGACGGGAACATGATCACGAGCAGCACCATGATCATCTGAATCACGACGAACGGCACCGCACCCCAATAGATCTGTCCCGTCGTGACCGGCTCCATGCGCTTGCCGGTGACGCGATCGGTATAACGTTCCTTTGGCGCCACCGAGCGCAAATAGAACAGCGCAAATCCGAACGGCGGATGCATGAACGACGTCTGCATGTTGACGCCGAGGATGACGCCGAACCAGATCAGGTCGATGCCGAGATGCTCGGCAGCCGGCCCGAGCAGCGGGATCACGATGAAGGCAAGCTCGAAGAAGTCGAGGAAGAACGCCAGCACGAACACGAAGGCGTTGACGAAGATCAGGAACCCGATCTGGCCGCCGGGCAGGGAGGTCAGCAGGTGCTCGACCCAGACGTGGCCGCTGACGCCGTAGAAGGTGAGCGAGAATACGCGCGCGCCGACCAGGATGAAGACGACGAACGCGGACAGCTTCGCCGTCGATTCGGTGGCCTGACGGATCAGGTCCCAGGTCAGGCGCCGCTTCGCGGCTCCGAGAATGAGGGCGCCGGCTGCGCCCATGGCGCCGCCTTCGGTGGGGGTCGCGACGCCGATGAAGATCGTGCCCAGCACCAGGAAGATCAGGAATAGCGGGGGCACCATGACGAAGGTGGTCTGTTGCGCCATCTTCGAGAGGAAGCGGTAGCCCGTCAGCTTGTCGAGGACCCAGTTCGCGATGGCGACGAAGAACGCGAAGAGGATGCCGAAGAACATGCTGAGCACGACGAAGTCGGCGCCGTGTGTCTCCGAATTCCGCATCATGAGCCAGCCGAACACGCAGCTCGCCAGGAACAGCACGCCGAGCGACTTCAGGCCGCGGTCGCCGCTCTCCTCGCGGAAACCGATGGCCTCCTTGGGAAGACCCGGCGCTGCCTTCGGAAAAATCATGGTCACGAGGAACGCGTAACCTGCATAGAGGCCGGCGAGCACCAGGCCCGGAATGAATGCGCCCTCGTACATGTCGCCGACGGACTTGCCGAGCTGGTCGGCCATCACGATCAAGACGAGCGAGGGCGGAATGATCTGCGCCAGCGTGCCGGAGGCCGCGATGATGCCGGTCGCCACGCGGCGGTCGTAGCCGTAGCGCAGCATGATCGGCAGCGAGATCAGGCCCATCGAGATCACCGAGGCCGCCACGACGCCGGTCGTCGCCGCAAGCAGGGCGCCGACGAACACCACCGCGTAGGCGAGACCGCCGCGGATGGTGCCGAACAACTGGCCGATGGTGTCGAGCAGATCCTCCGCCATGCCGGAGCGCTCGAGCACTAACCCCATGAAGGTGAAGAAGGGAATGGCGAGCAGCGTGTCGTTGTTCATGACCCCGTAGACGCGCTCGGGCAGGGCCTGAAGAAAGTCCGGGTGAAATTGCCCGAGCTGAACGCCGATGATGGCGAAGAACAGGCCGACGGCGCCGAGCGAAAATGCCGCCGGATAGCCGAGCAGCAGCACGACGACGAGCGTCGCGAACATGATGGGCGCCATATTGGCGACGATAAACGCGGTCATTGAATCCCCCTACGATGCCGCTTGGCGATCACTTCTGTTCGATCGCTTCAACGAGATGCTCGACTTCGGCTTCCAGCGCCGAAATCTGCGACTCGTGGGGATCCGGAATCATGCCACGCATGATGGCGATCCGCTTGATCAGTTCGGAGATGCCTTGAACAAGCAGGAGCGCGAAGCCGATCATGATGAGCGACTTGGCCGGCCATTGCGGCAGGCCGCCCGCATTGCCGGATTGCTCGTTGATCTGGAGCGAGCGCAGGAAGAACGGTACCCCGGTGACGATCATGACAATGGTCAGCGGGATCAGGAAGAAGATGTGCCCGATGATGTCGATGATGTTGCGAGCCCGCTTCGGCATCATGCTGTTGAAGATGTCGATCCGGATGTGCTCGTTGTCGAGCAGCGTCCAGGACGCGCACAGCAGGAACACGATGCTGAAAAGCACCCATTGCAGCTCGAGCCACGAGTTGGAGGACGTGTCCAACGTCTTTCGAATGATCGCATTGACCGCTGAGATGACGACGGCGACCAGGATCAGCCAAGCCAGACGCTTGCCGGTCCAACGTGTGAACGCGTCAATTCCATTGCTCAGCTTCAGGAGCGCTTGCAAGATTGGTCCTCCCCGATTTGCCCCGGCCGTCTTGACTGCGCCGAGTGGCGCGTTGGCTTGTCTCGCCGCGCAGGCATGAGGCAGCCGCACCAAACCAGCGAGTTTGCCGCCAGTCAATCGGAAGTTTGTTGATAGTTAAGGGGAATAAGCCGCGGCCGGGCAGCCGATGCTAGCCGCCGGTGACGCTCATGTGCCTGCTGACGCTGGGGCGGTCGTGGCGGCGGTCGATGATGAAATCGTGGCCCTTGGGCTTCAGCCCAATGGCGCGATCGATCGCATCCGCAAGCAGCGAATCGTCGTCCGATGCACGCAGAGGTTTGCGCAAATCGGAGGCATCTTCGTGGCCGAGGCAGGTGTGCAGCGTTCCCGTGCAGGTGACGCGCACGCGATTGCAGGATTCGCAGAAATTATGAGTCATCGGGGTGATGAAGCCGAGCTTGCCGCCGGTCTCGGCGACGCTGACATAGCGCGCCGGCCCGCCGGTGCTCTCGGCCAGATCGGTCAGCGTGAACTGCTGGGCGAGGCGCGCGCGCACCAGCGACAGCGGCAGATATTGGTCGATCCGTCCCGATCCGATCTCGCCCATCGGCATGACCTCGATCAGCGTCAGCCCCATGCCCTTGCCGTGGGCCCAGCGCATCAGGTCGGGAAGTTCGTCCTCGTTGAGGTTCTTCAGCGCCACGGCGTTGATCTTGACGGCGAGGCCTGCAGCGCGTGCCGCCTCGATGCCTTCCAGCACCTTGTCGATCTCGCCCCACCGGGTGATCTCGCGAAACTTCTGCGGGTCGAGCGTGTCGAGCGAGACGTTGATGCGGCGGACGCCGCAATCGGCGAGTTCGCTGGCGTGTTTCGCAAGCTGGGTGCCGTTGGTGGTCAGCGTCAGCTCGCTCAACGCGCCGCTCTTGAGATGCCGCGACAGCGAGCGCACCAGCGTCATCACGTTGCGGCGGACCAGCGGCTCGCCGCCGGTGAGCCGCAGCTTCTTCACGCCCTTGGCGATGAAGGCCGAGCAGAGCCGGTCGAGTTCCTCCAGCGTCAGCAGGTCCGCCTTGGGCAGGAACGTCATGTCTTCCGACATGCAGTAGAAGCAGCGCAGGTCGCAGCGGTCGGTGACGGAGACGCGCAAATACGAGATGGTCCGTCCGAACGGATCGGTCATCGCGCTCGACAGCGCGGCGCGGGAGCTCGCGGAAAGTCCGTTCATACCAAATGCCTTGTCACTTGCGGCAACGGGAGCAGCTTTGCTTCAGCTGCGCCCTGAACGCAATCTAAGCATCGGTGGCGTCAGAGACAATTGGGGGGATGACGGAGGTCAGCGCTTGCCTGTGTTCGGATCGGGGAACGGCGAGCCCGCGGCCGGTGCGGCAGCAGCCGCCGGGGCAGCGGCGGGCGCCGCCGGTTTCGGCTTCTTCGGCCGGTGCGGCTTGCGGACCGGTTTCGGCGGAACGGCCGGCTGGAGCTCCGCGAAAACCGGATTGGGGTCGGTGGTGACCGAGGCGGGGGTCGTGAAGTCGCCGGGATTCCTGATGACGTTCACCGGCACGCTCAGCGGCTGATATTTCGGCAGCGCGAAAGCGACCGTGAGGGGGGCGTCGGGGGCGGGAACCGACACGGAGCAGGGGGTCTTGCAGCCTCCACCGAGTGAGGTCGTGGCGTCAGCACCCGGGGGATTGGATTCGAGCCGGACCTGGACGATCGGCGGGGCCGACTTGAACATGTCCCAGGACACCGAAGACATCGAGGAGCAGCCAGCAAGGCTCGTTGCCCCGATGACGCTTACTCCGGCTAACGCAAACGAGATGACACGACGCATGACATCCACCTAGTGCGGCGAACCGCCACATCCCCGGACAAACTTAGGAGTGTCGTTCCAAGCGAGCAACCGGCGGGCCGCGCATAGTTAGTAGATGGTTAATGCGGGATTCCGTGGAGTAATCAAGCAATCTCAGCTACTTGAGAGCTTCCTGCGTAGTCATCAGGCTGTGGGCTGCGGCCGGCAGGTCGCGCATGTGATGGATCAGCCGGTCCGGCTTCAGCTCGGCGATCGGCACGTCCGTATAGCCGAAGCTGACGCCGATCACGGGAACTCCTGCGCGCCGGGCCACGCCGACATCGGGTCCGGCGTCGCCGACCATGATGCTGGCTTTGACCTCGCCGCCGGCCCGCGCCACCGTTTCGCGGAAAATGGTCGGATCGGGCTTCTGGACGCCGAAAGTGTCGGCGCCGCAGATTGCGGCGAAGCGCCGGCTCAGGTCGAGCTGGTCCAGCAGGCGCTTCGACAGCCATTCCAGCTTGTTGGTGCAGACGGCGAGACGATGGCCCTGGGCCGCAAAATGGTCGAGCGCAGCCTCCAGCCCCTCGAACGGCCGGGATTCGACGGCGATATTGTCGGCGTAATAGGCGATGAAGTCGGCCGTCATCCGGTCCATGTCGGCGACCGTGACGCTGCGGCCCTCGGCCTCCAGCCCCCGCTCGATCAGCTTGCGGGCGCCGGCGCCGATCATGTTGCGGGCCGAGGCCATCGGCACGGGCGGCAGCCCTTCGCGGTCGAGCACGTAATTGAGCGCGGTGATCAGGTCGGGCGCCGTATCCACAAGCGTGCCGTCGAGATCGAAGACGATGGTGTGGGAGGGGATCATGGCCCAGCGCTACCGGCCCGGCCCCGCCCGCGCAAGGGCCGAAGCCATAAGATCACCTTATAAGGCGGGCCCGGAGGCCCGTTCCCCCAGACCCTGTTCTCCGAGGGAAAACGAGGCTACACAGGCCGCCGCAAGCCCATCGGGCAGCACACTCGTTATTCAGGGACGGCGCAAACGTGAACATGGACCAGTTGAAGCGGCAGGCTGCGGCGCGCGCCCTCGAGGACGTCCGAGACGGCATGCAGCTCGGGCTTGGGACCGGCTCGACCGCCAAACATTTCGTCGAGCTGCTCGGCGAGCGGGTCCGCGCCGGACTGAAAGTGATCGGCGTGCCGACCTCCGAGGCGACGCGCCTCGATGCAATCCGCTGCGGCGTGCCGCTGACCACGCTGGACGAGATCGACCATCTCGATATCACAATCGACGGCGCCGACGAGATCGACCCCGAACTCAATCTGATCAAGGGTGGTGGCGGCGCGCTGTTGCGCGAGAAGATCGTCGCGGCCGCCTCGGATCGCATGATCGTGATTGCCGACGACACTAAATGGGTGCCGACACTCGGCCGCTTTCCGCTGCCGGTCGAGGTCATCCCGTTCGGGCTCGGCGCAACGCGGCGCGCGATCGAGAAGGCGTTTGCGGAATGCGGCGTTTCCGGGCAGATGGCGGTCCGCAACGGCAAGGACGGCCACGTTTTCGTCACCGATGGCGGCCACTGGATCGTCGATGCCCAGCTCGAAAAGATTGAGGATCCCGCGCGCCTCGCCACGGCGTTGAGCGCGATCCCCGGCGTCGTCGAGCATGGTTTGTTCATCGGCTTGGCCAGCTCGGCTGTTTTGGCGGGTGGCGAGGGAATTCGCGTGATTGAACGGCGAAAGCCGAAAGGAGACTAGGAATGAAGAGCGTTTTGAAATTGTTGCCGGTCGCGACCCTCGCTGTGGGACTGGCCCTCTCGGTCGCCCCGGCCGTGGCTCAGCAGGCCGCCGGGCCGAAATCGACGCCGGCGGCCATCGCGGCCGCCAAGGAGATCCTGGCAATCAAGAACGCCAGTGCGATGTACGCGAACGCCGTGCCCGGCCTGGTCGAGAAGACCAAGATCGCGCTGATCCAGCAGAACCTGAATTATCAGAAGGACCTCACCGAGGTCGCCCAGGTCGTCGCCCAGCAGCTCAAGGGCCGCGAGAACGAAATCGGCGAGGGCATGGCGCAGGTCTATGCCAGCGAGTTCACCGAGCAGGAGCTGAAGGATCTCGTCACCTTCTACAAATCGCCGCTGGGAAAGAAGCTGATCGAGGCCGAGCCCCGCGCCATCGGGCTGAGCATGGCCTTCATGAACTCCTGGGCCCAGAACTTCTCCGAGACCGTAATGGGCAACTTCCGGGCCGAGATGCGCAAGCGTGGCAAGGAGATCTGACAGTTCCTATCTGATCAGAATCCAGATCATGTTCTGAAAGAGGTCGGAGTGGACAATGGCTGAATTCGACGTCGACCTCTTTGTCATCGGTGGCGGTTCGGGCGGCGTGCGTGCCGCCCGCATCGCGGCCGGCTACGGCGCCCGCGTGATGATCGCGGAAGAGTACCGCATGGGCGGGACCTGCGTGATCCGCGGCTGCGTGCCGAAGAAGCTGTTCGTCATCGGCTCGCATTTCCGTCATGAGATCGAGGACGCCGCCGGTTTTGGCTGGACCGTTCCGCCTGCGACCTTCGACTGGCAGACGCTGATCGCCAACAAGGACAAGGAGATCGCACGTCTGGAGGCGGCTTACACCGCCAATGTCGAGAAGTCGGGCGCGCAGATCGTCAAGAGCCGCGCGGTGATCGAGGACAAGCACACGGTCCGCCTGCTCGAGAACGACAGGAAGATCACCGCAAAATACATTTTGATCGCCACCGGCGGCGCGCCCAATCACGGCGCTCCGATTCCCGGCATCGAGCACGTGATCTCCTCCAACGAGGCGTTTCACCTGACCAAGCTGCCGAAGCGGATCGTGATCCAGGGCGGCGGCTACATCGCGCTGGAGTTTGCCGGCATCTTCGGCGGCTTCGGCTCCGACGTCAGCGTGATCTATCGCGGCGACAACATTTTGCGCGGCTTTGACGAGGATGTTCGCGCCCACGTCCGCGCCGAGATGGAGAAGCAGGGCATCACCATTCTCACCGGCTGCACGGTGACGAAGGTCGATCGGCACGGCGAGGAATTCACCACGCATCTGTCGAACGGATCGAGCCTCGCCTCCGACCAGGTGATGTTCGCGATCGGCCGCCATCCCGCGGTCGCCAATCTCGGCCTGGAGAAGGCCGGCGTCGCCATCAACCCGCGGAACGGCGGCATCGCCGTCGACCATTTCTCGAAGAGTTCGGTCGACAGCATCTATGCAATCGGCGACGTCACCCATCGCTTCAATCTGACGCCGGTCGCGATCCGCGAGGGCCATGCGTTCGCCGACACCGTGTTTGGCAAGCGCGAGGTGCAGGTGGATCACGCCAACATCCCGACTGCCGTGTTCTCGCAGCCGGAGGTCGGCACCGTCGGCCTCACCGAGACCGAGGCCCGCGCGCAATTCAGCCATGTCGACATTTACAAGACCACGTTCCGCCCCATCAAGGCGACGATGTCGGGCCGCGATACCCGCGTGCTGATGAAGCTCGTCGTCGACGGTTCAACCGATCGCGTGCTCGGCTGTCACATCGTCGGCGACGCCGCGGCCGAGATCACGCAGGCGGTCGCGATTGCGGTGAAGATGAAGGCGACAAAGGCCGATTTCGATGCGACGATCGCGCTGCATCCGACCGCGGCCGAAGAGCTCGTCACCATGCGCACCCCGACCGCCCGCCACGTCCGCCAGGCGGCGGAGTAACTCCGCTCAGTCGTAGAGATACCCGACCGGCTTGCCCTCGGTGCGCAGGGGACGGATGTCCTTCTGTGTGATGATCTGACCGGCGAGGCCGTCGATCTCGTCGCGTTGCGTCGGCGTCCAGCTGCGGAGGTCGTTCATGCCTTTGAGAAGGCCGAGCCGAAGGACCTGCGTGTTCTCACCGACACCGACGAGGGCCGTGGCGTTCTTGCCTGCCGTCACCACGTCGCCGGCCGTGAGCTCAAAGGTCTCGCCAGTCTTGTTCCTGAATTCGGCCGTGCCGCGGATCACGCGGTAGATCACGACCTCGCCCTTGGCGAAGCATGTGGTGTCCGCCGCTGCAGCCGTGCTTTTGGGCAAGAGCGATTGGCCGCGCGGATCGGTTGCGATGATGTGGCCGGCGACGAGGTGACCGCTCGGGACTTCAATGCCGATGTCGCGCACATAGACCGGCATCGATGATTTGACCGGGCTGTCGGTGAGCGGCTTGAACAGTGCATCCAGCGCCAGCGGGTCCTGGAGCCAAAAGCCTGCGTCCGCAGGGCGATCATGCAGAGAGTGGCTCCATGCCACCCGTGGCGTCTCGTCTTCGTTGATCTGATCCGGGCCGACAATGGTCGGGTTTGGAAACGTCGTCGGATCGGTGATGAAGGCTTCGAGGAATTTGCCGGAATAGCCCATGGAAATTGGATCCGGCGCCACCGTTTGTGGTGTCTTCAAATTCTCTTCGGTCGATAATCCGGACCAGGTATAAAATAGCTGGCGGTGCACGATCGCGCTTTGCAGCATCACCGCGCCGGGGCCGACATTGTAGAAGCGCCCGTCATAATCGAAGGTGAACGCGCCCGAGGTGACCAACACGAGCTGAAAGCCGCCCGGCGGCAGATGAAGATGGAAATCTGTGGGACCGGTGTCGGGCAGATAGATCGGCAGATTGGTCGCGACTTCGTGTAGCAGGAAGGTTTCGTTGTTGGCGTGGAAACCCTCGTTGGCGCGATTGTAGAGGGCTTGCGGCCGGTACGTTGCCTCGAACTTCGCATTCCGGTCGCGGTCGATCGCCACGAAATCCTGAGTGTTGAGGCGAAGGGGGGCGCCGTCCGGGCGGGTGAGGCCGGTGATTTTGAGATCGCCGGCGGCATGCACGTTCATGGCATTCTCCGATTCTAGACCGCTCACCCCGGTCTCTCGGCGCACGCATCTTGCTGCTCCAATCGGGGGAGCAGGGATCAGGCCTGATGCTGCCTTGCGAATTTTGGGCCAGTCGAAGTGCTGTGCGGCATGCAAGGCTTGGCGACTCGCCGCCACGCGAGGAAAAATCGAGGTTGCACCTGAGGTTAGCTGACACGCTTCGCCAGCCTGCATGGCCGGGTTCGCCCGGTCTGCAAACCTGGCGACGAAACGTGTCTTGTCTAATTTGTCGGCATCCTGGCGCGGACGTGCAGCGGCGCCGATCAGGAGAAGTCGGCGGCCGGGTGTCTGGAGCCGTTCATTCGAAAGATCGACGGAGGGTCCGCTCGGGCTTGCCGTACGGGCTGTCAGCCCACTTCGCCATGTCCACTGCACGGGCCTCGATCAGCTCGCACCACAGGCAGCTGAGCTCCGCGCGCCCTTTGGCCGAGAGCATCGGAATGAGGCCATGGCCACAGCCGGCGCAACATTTGACGCGATTCATGGTTCTCTCCGCGACCTTCCGAATTCAGGACCGACACTGTTGCTCCCGAAGCTTGCGCGGGCGCTATGAGGGCGCAGCGACGCCTGCGGCCGGGGTGCTCGTCCCCGAGATCGTCGCGTCTGCGATCCAGCGCGACACGGCGGCGATGTCCTCCGCATTGTCGCGGAAGGCACGAAGCTGGAATTCAGCCGAGCTGCCACGTTCGACGATGGTACGACAGTGTTCGACCTCCGCGGCGCAGTTCAGCGCGGCGGCGTCTTCGGCGATGTCCTCGATCACGCGGGAGAGCAGCTCGGAGATCTCGACCGGCCCGTCCTTGGAGGCAAAGATGCAATCGGTGCCGTAGCGCTGGGCGCGCCATTTGTTCTCCACCGCGATCGCGCGTTCGACCGCGGTGACCTCCTTCGACAGATGAGGTCGCAGGTAGAGATAGCGGGTCAGGCAGCGATAGAGCGAGGCGATGGCAACGGCGTCGTCGACGAAGGTGCAGGTATCGGGCGCACGCAGCTCGAGGGTCGGGTGCTTCATGGAGGGGCGCATGGCCCACCAGATGTGGCTTTCATCGGGGATCACGCCCGAGCGCTGCAACGCGCCGACATATTCGTCGTAATCCTGCCTGCTCTCGAACAATTCGGGCAGGCCGGTGCGCGGCAGCTCGGAATAGGCGGCGAGCCGATAGCCTTTGAGCCCGGTCTTGTGGGAATTCCAGAACGGCGAGGAGGCCGACAGGGCGATGAACAGCGGCAGATGCGGCAGCATCGCTCGCATCACCGCCATGCGTTTCTCCGGATCGGGCAACTGGACGTGCACATGCATGCCGCACATCAGGTTGCGGTGGCCGATGCTGCGCAGATCCTCGATCATCTCCTCGTAGCGCGGCTTCGGGCTCGGCTGCGACATGCGCCAGACCGCGGTCGGATGCGTGCCGCAGGCCATGATCACGAAACCGTATTGTGCCGCGACGTTTGCGACTTCGCGACGCAGGAAGCGAAGCTCTTCGCGCGCGTCGGCGACGTCGACATGAACGTTGGTGGCGACCTCGAGCTGCGACTGCAACATCTCCCGCATCGCCTGGCCGCCGGTGGACCAGTTCGCAGATTCGAAAAGCTCATTCGGAGTCTGGATCGCGACCTCAAGGCTGCGCCGATCGGCGAGGAAGTATTCCTCCTCGATGCCGAACGAATATTCCGCGGCCTTGCCGCGTCCGCCGGCGGAGCGAATGACGAGGTGCTGCTTGTCTTCCGAGGAATCGAGCCGCAGCAGTCTCAAAACGTCTGATGCAAATGTCATCGTGCCACCCGGCCAAGGTATTTACCTGCGGGCGATAATCCTTCTGACAGGGGCGGGTTCCGCGTCGGCCCCACCGCAAATTGCAAGATCGAACGGAACAATTTTCGCGCTTTCGGACGCACGTGCGACCAACGCGTGATTCGGGGGCACTTCCGTCCAGTCCGTTTCCTTGTCGAACGGCTCGGACACCACGATGACCTGGCCGCCGGCCTCGCGGAAATACAGCGTGTTGGCGGCATCGTTGACGGCGACCCGGAAGGCGTAGAGATCCCGGCCGTTGGCGATGGCGCTGGTGAAGCGGAGCCGCTCACGAAGCTCGCCTTCGTTGACGAGGCCGACGAGGGCTCGCAGCACGCGATGGGTTGCGCCGAGCGGATCGGCGTCGAGTCCGGCGCCCATCATGGCGAGAAACACGGCTTCCGAATCGGTCGTGCCCGTCCGCGAGGGGTAGTAGGCATCGGGGATCAGCGCCTCGACCTTGCGCCGCAGGCGATTCCAGCTGCCGACGAAGCCATTGTGCATGAACATCCACTGGCCGCAGGCAAAGGGATGGCAGTTCTGCCGCGTCACCGCCGTGCCGGTGGCGGCGCGCACATGGGCGAAGAACAGATGCGAGCGCAAATGGCGGCAGAGGTAGCGGAGATTCTCGTCCGACCAGGCCGGGCGTGTTTCACGATAAAGACCAGGCTCCGGATGCTCGCCGTACCAGCCGAGACCAAAGCCGTCTCCATTCGAGCCGGCGGTCGACTGGAGCGAGCGGATGCTTTGCGCGATCAGCGAATGCTCGGGCTCGGTGACGTAGGGCTCGAAGGACGTGGTCTCGCCCCGATATGCGATCCAGCGACACATGGGAATCCTGTCAGGAGATGCTTGCTGAAATGTATCAACGAACCTGACAGGACGATGGTTCCCGACAGCGAGTGTCGGGAACCAAGTGGCCACTACCCCGGAACCGGAATCAACGGCGCAACGTCGCGATCATCTGCATTCTCGCTCGCCGCAAGTCCTTGCGCGACGCCGACGCGGTCAGCCTCGGGACGGTTCTGGCTCATCTTGCGCTTGCCTTCGAACCGCACGACTGGAATGCGCACGCCGACGATTCCGCGCAATTGCGCGGCGATGAAATCCGCAGGGGCATCGGTCACGGCCCAAGGCTTGGCACGCGATCCTTCGTGCCTGTTGGTGAGCCGCGTCACGGCGTCGAGCAGGCGCTCGGGCTCCTGGAAGAATTCGACCGGGCCGTAGGCATGCACGGCGACGTAGTTCCAGGTCGGCACGACCTTTTCGGTCTCCTGCTTGGTCGCGTACCAGGACGGCGTCACATAGGCGTCGGGACCGCTGAAGATCGCCAGCGCATCTCCGATCGGCGGCAGTTTCCATTGCAGATTGGCTTTCGCCACATGTCCATACAGCACGCCATGCTCGCCTTCGCCCTCGTCGAGAAAGAGCGGCAGCGGCGTGGCGACCGGGCCTTCGCTGGTGGCCGTGACCAGGCTGGCGAGGCGGGCGCCGTGAATGGTCGCCCGGATGCTCTCGATGTCGTCCTTGAAGGCGGGAGGGATGTACATGGTCTATCTCCGGTGTTGGTCTGGAGATAGCCGGAATCTGGCCTGTAAGAAACTGCCAGTTACCGTCTATTTGATCAGTCCAGTTCGGCGATGGCCTGTGCAAGAAGCCTGCAGCCGCGCTCGATTTGTGCCACCTCCAGTGCCGAATAGCCCATGACGAGGCCGACGGTCTTGCGCGGTCGGCGAGGTCCGACGAACAGTGCCGAGACGGGATAGATGCCGACGCCCTTGGCATGAGCCGCTTTGATCAACGCGTCCTCTCGCTTCTGCGGCAGATTATCGAACCACGCCACGATGTGCAGGCCGGCGGCCGTCCCCTCGATCCGGACGCGATCCCCGAACCGGCGGCGAAGCGCGTCGAGCAGCGTGCGCTGGCGTTCGGCGTTGCGCCGGCGCACGCGCCTGATGTGGCCGTCATAGGCGCCGCTTTCGAGCATCGACGCGAGAGCGTCCTGTTCGATCAGTGGCGTGTGCCGGTCCATGATCTGCTTGGCGGCGGCGAACAGGGATCGCAGGGCGGCAGGCACCACCAGATAGCCGATCCGCAAGGTCGGGGAGAGCGTCTTGGAGACGGTGCCGAGATAGATCACATTGCCGCCGCCTGCCAGCGCGTGCAGGGGCGGGATCGGCCTGGTGTCGTAGCGATACTCGCTGTCGTAATCGTCCTCGATCACGTAGGCGTCGTTTGCCCTGGCCCAGGCGAGCAATTGGTGCCGGCGTCCGATCGGCATGACGCCGCCGAGCGGATATTGGTGCGACGGCGTGACATAGGCGAGGCGGGCTTCGACGCCATCGAGCCGCGCTGTCTCCAGTCCATCCGCGTCAACCGGAATCGGGATCGTCTCCGCGCCCGTCGCCGCAAAAGTGTGCCGCGCCATCTGGTAGCCGGGATCCTCCATCACGAAGCGGTCGCCGGCATCGAGCAGCAGGCGCGCGCAGATGTCGAGGCCCTGCTGCGATCCGTTGACGACGACGATCTGATCGACCTCGCAGCGGACGCTGCGCGACCGCCACAGATAGCCCTGAAGCGCGGTCCGCAGCCGCAGCGCGCCGCAGGGATCGTCATAGGCCAGCCGCTCGGGTTTGCGCGCCATCGCAGCAGTCACGGCCTTCTTCCATGCCAGGACCGGGAAATCCGACGGCGCGAGCTCGCCATAGCGGAAGTTGGCGACGAGCCCGCGCGGCGGCTCGGTCCAGCGCGGCGGGTCTTGAAGCAACCGGTCTCCGAAGGCCGACAGCCGCACCTTCCGCGCCGGCGGCCGCGACACTACGCGTGTGTGTCCCCGTTCGACGACGGCGCGAGCCACACGCGGCCGCGCGCCATGGCGTGTCTCGATGAAGCCTTCGGCGGCGAGCTGTTCGTAGGCGATCGTCACGGTCGAGCGTGCCACGCCCATCTCGCCGGCCAGCGCGCGGGAGGACGGCAGCAACCCGTCGATCCCGTACACCCGCGCCAGGATCTGATCTCTCAGGACCTCGTAGATCTGGCGCGCGCCCATGCGGTCGGCACGCGGCGCGGGATTGGTCTTCATCTGGGTCATCCACATTCCAAGCAGGCATTTGCCCGAGCGGACGATGTCGGAATGTGGTTCTAATCCCGTTCGCCGAGAGTTTCGACGTAAGCCTTGCCGTAGGGATGAAAATGCTCCTTGCGGCCCTGGTCCCACAGTGCCCTGAGGCCGGGTGCCGTGATATCCCAATCCGGCCGGCACTTCATGCCGACTGCCCTGAGGTCCTGGCGGAGCTCTTCGACGGTTGGACGGCCGAAGAACCAGTAGCCGTTGTAGATCTTGTGAATGACGAGACCGGGCTCGAGCACGATCACGTGCGGAATCATCGGATTATGGACGGGGTCGGTGTATTCGGCGATGTCGAGGTCCTTCTGAACGAGGCGCCGCGAATCCGAGAGGAACGGCCAGTGCGCTCCGACGCCGCTGCGATATTCGCTGGTCTCGGTGATGTTGTCGGTCGTGATCGTGACCATCCGGCAATAGCCCACCTCCATCTCCCGATGGAGCTGCAGCAAGCCTTCGGCCTGGCGGCGATCCTTCGGACAAAATCCACCGCGGCCGAGCACGAGCACCATCGGATCGCCCGCCTGCAGTTCGGAGAGCTTCCGGTGCTTGCCGGTGTGGTCGCTGAGCTCGTAATCCGGGAAGGTCGCTCCCGGCATGATGTCAGGTCGCATTACGCTCTCCCATTTTTACAGATCAATCACGACGTCGTTTCGCGGCCGTGCGCAGCAGATCAGGACATTGCCGTCCGCCGGCGGATCGAGCGGATCCGGCGCATAGTCAACCGTCCCCGCGATCAATCCGCTCTCGCAATTGTGGCAGACGCCGGTCCGGCATGACCAGCGCACGGGGACGTCGCAAGCTTCGGCCAATTCCAGCAGGCTGGCGTAGGCCGGTCCCCAGCGGACATTGAGGCCACTGCGGGCGAACGACACCATCGGGCCGGGGCCGGGGGCGCCGACCGGCGAGTGCGCTCGCTTCTGGGGGGAGGGCGCTATGCCGGGCGTCAAGGATGGTCCGGCGCCGAACAATTCGGTGTAGACGCGATCCGGTGCGATACCCAACGTGGTGAGGCCAGCTTTCAGATCGCTCATGAAAGCTGCCGGTCCGCACAGATAGAAATCGCCGTCATGCGGCACGTCCAGGGTCTGGAGCAGGTGTGCGTCGAGATGTCCGGCTGTATCGAACGCCACATTGAGACGATCGCCCGGGTCCGGCGCGCTGTAGCAGACGTGGCTATGGTGATGAGAGAGCCCACCTAGCAATTCGCGTGCCTCGGCGGCGAACGCATGTTCGCGGCCGTTGCGGGTGCCGTGCAGCCACCAGACGTCGCGAGTCGTCGCTTCCGCGGCGAGCGCGTGGAGCATCGCGAGCACCGGGGTGACGCCGATACCGGCGCTCAGCAGGATGACGGGGCGCGCATCTTGCCGGAGCGTGAAACTGCCGCGTGGCGCACCGAGCTGCACGGCAGCGCCGTCCACCAGCTCGTCGGCGATGTAGCGGCTGGCGGCGCCGTGCGCTTCGCGCTTGACGCTGATGCGATAGGACGCGGCATTGGCGCCGCTCGACAGCGAATAGCTGCGCGTCATCGCCTGCGCACCGGAGGGCGCGAGCCTGATGACGACGAACTGACCGGGCAGGGCGGCCGCCACGGGATGTCCGTCGGCGGGTTCGAGGATCAGCGACGTCACGTTGCCGCTTTCCGCGATCTTGCGCTCCACGCGAAAGGAGCGGAATCCGCGCCAGGCCGGAGGAGGGCTCGCCGCCGGCCCAAGCCCGGCGTTTCCCGCGGTCTTGTTGTCCTTCTGCTGCTCGAGCAGCGCCGCGAAGGAACGGTGCCAGCCGCGGCTCAGTGCGGGAATCCGCAGCGCGCGCTCCAGGCGCTCGCGCGGATGAGGCGGCAGGTAAAGCAGCGCATTGATCTCGAACACGCTCATGCGCTCGGGTCCCACGGCAATCTGCGTGATCTCGTCACCGGCTTCGACGTCGCCCTCCTCGATCACACGGAAATAGAATCCGGGCCGGCCGTGCCTGACCAGCAGCGCGGCCATGTCCGGCTCGTCCATGCGAATGCCGAGCCGGTAGCAGGTGACGCGCGGTTGCGTCACTTCGAACAGGGCAGAGCCGATCCTGTAGCGGTCCCCGATGCACACGTTGGTGTCGGCGAGGCCCTCGACCGTAAAGTTCTCGCCGAACTGGCCATGAACGAGGTTCGATCGACCGAGATGCTCCTGCCAGTACTGATAGGATTCGTCCTGATAGACGAATACGGCACGATGTTCGCCGCCATGACCGGCCGTATCGCCCTGGCCGTCGCCGTCGATGTTGAGCCGGCGCACCCTGCGCGGGCCTGTGACCTGCGCCTTCCAGATGCCGGTGTGAACGGTCCGACCCTGCCAGGCGACGTCGCGCGGCAGGCCGACATTGACCGAAAGCAGACGTGCCATTGCGTGTTCCCAATCTCTCTGCGCGGCTCGGCCGTCATCCTTGCAGCAAGAGGGCGTTTTTGGCTCGTTAGTCGTTGTTAGACGTTGCGAGCAAGCCTTGCCACCGGCGGCCTTGAGGCCAATCTGAGATGGCGTAAAGGAAAACGCAGTCGGGACAACGGGAGATCGCGATGGATGATCAGGGCAAGCTGGCCGCGCTTCAGCGCCATTGGGACGCTTCGGACGCGAACGATTTCGAGGCCGAGCACGACATCTATCGCGAGGACGCGGTGCTCGACTATCCGCAATCCGGCGAGCGCATCCGCGGTCGCAGTAACATCCAGCAAAGCCGGTTCGTGCAACCGAACAAGAAGCGCTTCACGGTTCGGCGCATCGTCGGCGGTAACGATCTCTGGGTGAGCGAATTCGTGCTGACCTATGACGGGGTGCCGTCTTATGTGGTGAGCATCATGGAATTCCGCGACGGTCTGGTGGCGCACGAGACGCAATATTTCGGCGACAGGTTCGAGCCCTCGCCCTCGCGGGCGCATCTTGTCGAGCGGGTGGAGTAACACGGGGAACCCGATGCGGCGGCTGGTCGCAGTCGCGTCGCCTTGATTCCGACAGTCCCATCTTTATGTGTGGAAGGAACAAGAATCCGGGCCCCTCTGGCGAGGACGCCGACGCTGTCGGCAAACCTCGTGATGTCGGATGACCTGTCCCGCGCGAATGCGATGGATCGGCCGATCGTCGGGCCTTCTTGAGAGTCTCTCCGACCCAATCGTCCCCATCGCAGCTCCGTGCGGTCATTTCGCAAGATAAGGGAGCAACGATGTCCGACGCCAAGCATTCCAATCCGATCGAAATCGAGATCACCGAGCCGTCCAGCCTGAACGAGCAGGCTGCGGTGGCGCTGGTGATCGTCGGCGCGCTGGTTGCGGTTGCCGACCGGCAAGTTTCGCCGGTCGAACGCGACGAGGTCGTCCGTTTCATCCGGGATCGCAAGCTCGCACCGCACATATCGGAGGACCGGCTCTACGCCATGTTCGACGAGCTTGCCGAACGTCTTGAGGAGCCTGATTTCGCCAATGTGGTGATCGAGAATCTACGTCCGGTGTCGGACCTGCCGCTGTCGGCTCATTTGATGGAACTGTCCGAGCGCGTCGCGGCCGCCGACGAGGACGTGCATCCCCACGAAGTGCAGGCAATCAAGCTGTTGCGCCTGCTGACGCTGGTGCTGCCTCGCGCAAAGCAGGTGGCGCCGGGTGCGCTACGTGCCGAACAGCGCATCGCCGCCGAGGAGTAAGCATGAGCGTAGTTTCGGACGAAGATAAGACAGGGACTGCGGACGCTACCGGCCAGATGGCCGGCGGCGACCCGCGCCTCGACAAGCTCGTCCGTCGCCTACCGCCACGCATGGGTGACACCGTCACCTATCTGCTCAAGCCGTCCAGCCGCTGGGTGAGAATCCCCTCGGGCGCCCTGCTCATTGTCGGCGGCGTGCTCTCCTTCCTGCCAGTGCTCGGAATCTGGATGCTCCCGCTCGGCCTCGCTTTGCTCGCGGAAGACGTGCCCGCGCTGCGATCCTCGCGCGGCAAGGTTCTGGACTGGGTCGAGCGGAAGAAGCCGCAATGGCTCGATCCTGCCGCACCGAAAAATGACAATAATGACTGAATTCATCACCACCGAAGCGCTGACCGCGCTGCTTCAGGTCGTCCTGATCGACCTCGTGCTCGCCGGCGACAATGCCGTCGTCATCGGCCTTGCCGCAGCCGGTCTGCCGGCCGAGCAGCGCCGGCGCGCCATCGTCGTCGGCATCATTGCCGCCACCGCGTTGCGCATCGTCTTCGCCGGCGTGGCGACCCAGCTTCTGCAAGTGATCGGGCTGTTGCTCGCCGGCGGCGTGCTGCTGCTCTGGGTGTGCTGGAAGATGTGGCGGGAGCTGCGCGAGCAGTCCGCGCATGCGAACGAGCTCGCGTTCAGCCATGGCGGCAGCGGCGCTGCTCCGGCCTCCCGGAAGACCTTCAGGCAGGCGGCTGTGCAGATCGTCGCCGCCGACGTCTCGATGTCGCTCGACAACGTGCTCGCGGTCGCGGGCGCTGCGCGCGAGCATCCCTACATCCTCGCCTTCGGCCTGTTATTGTCGGTCGCGCTGATGGGCGTTGCCGCCGATTTGCTCGGCCGCGTGCTCCAGAAGCAGCGCTGGATCGGCTATGTCGGCCTCGCCATCATCGTTTACGTCGCCTTCGAGATGATCTATCGCGGGTCGCTCGAGCTCGCGCCTGTGATCGCGAGTCTCTGAGGCAACGTGCCTGTCCATCATCCGGAGTGATCAATGACGTCCGAACCAAAAGCACCTTCGGCGGTTTCCGTGCCGGCGCCGCAAATCGGCGCGTTTGCCCAACTCATCTTTGGCTCGCGCTGGCTGCAAGTTCCGCTCTATGTCGGCCTGATCGTCGCGCAGGCCGTCTATGTGCTGCTGTTTCTGAAGGAGCTCTGGCACCTGGTCGTGCACTCGTTCGACGCCAGCGAGCAACAGATCATGCTGGTCGTGCTCGGGCTGATCGACGTCGTGATGATTTCGAACCTGCTGGTGATGGTGATCGTCGGCGGTTACGAGACCTTCGTCTCGCGCCTGAACCTCAGCGGTCATCCGGACGAGCCGGAATGGCTGAGCCACGTCAATGCCAGCGTGCTCAAGATCAAGCTTGCGATGGCGATCATCGGCATCTCCTCGATCTCGCTGCTCAGGACCTTCATCGAGGCCGGCAATCTCGGCACGACGCGGAGCAATTTCACCGAGAGCGGCGTGATGTGGCAGGTGCTGATCCACTTGACCTTCATCATCTCTGCGATCGGCATCGCCTGGGTCGACCGCCTCGGCGATAGCGGCCAGCGCAAGGGAGCCGGTCACGGCTGAACGTGACACACGGCACGCCGCTCAAAGACCGAAGGCTGCGCTCAGGGACGTCGGCTCCGCGCCAGCGTCTCGGAGGGTGTCTCGCCGAACGCCAATCTGTAGCCGCGCGAGAACTCACCAAGATGCCAGAAGCCGTTGCCGAGCGCCGCGGCCTTGACGCTCATGCCGCCGCCTCCGACCACGAGCTGGATGCGGGCGGACCACAGCCGCTTGAGGCGCAGATAGTGGTGCAGGCTCACGCCGTGCACCGCGTGCGCGGCGGTCTGGAGCGTACGCACGGATACGCCGAGCGCAGAGGCCAGGTCGTCACTGTAGAGTGCCTTGCTGCCGGACCACATGACCATTTCGTCGAGGCGCGCGATCAGCTTGCGGTGCTTGGCGAACGATCCGCGTCGCGCAGTCAGCCCGCCTGCCGGCGCCAGGGCGTCGTCGAGGCAGGCGAGCAGCGTCTCCTGGATGGGGCGGTTGAGCGCCTCGAACTGCCGGGGATCGTTGCACGCCGAGGCGAGCGAGAACATCTCCAGGATAGCGGCGCGCAATCGCGCCATCGGTTGGTCCGGCGCGCGAACATATGCGAGGCCCGTGTCGAAATCCGTCCAGCCGCGATGACGCATGTCCGAGTTGAAGCGCAGCATCAGGTAAGTGTTGGGATGATGCTCGATCGCGTCTACGGGGGCTTTGCCGCGCATCATGGCAATCGTTGAATTGTCGACTTCGCGGCCGTTGGAGGTGGAGTGAAACGCGAGGGGGACAACGAGGCCGACACCATTGTCCGTGCCGATCTCGGCCTCAAACCGCCGCGCAAAGGAGCGCTGGAGCACGAATAGCCCATCCTGGAGCGGCAGGATGGCGCGAGACAGCGAGAATTCGCGCGGACGAAGCGGCGTGCTGATGCCGAGGCCGAGCACCTCGTTGGCGCGAAACTCGGCGAAATCCGAGAAGCGCTCGATGCCGAGGATTCGCGAAGGCTTCAGCCGACATAGCGGCATTTCGGAATCCTTGGGGCGTCAAAGTTGAGCAGGTTTGAAGAGGGTATCAATGGCCGGCCATCGGCCATATTCCGGAAAACTACTGTCGGCGCGATCACGTCCACGCGCATCGAAAGTTGATTTTGTTTGATCAGGCGATCTGCGGATGCGCCGCGTTTTCCCGCCGCTCGCGCTCGCCCAATTCGCGCACCAGCTCCTGGAGGAAGGATTCCGTGTGGGCGGGCAGGGTGCGCTCGGCCCGAACGTAGATGCCGAGGTCGGACCATACCGGACTGCCGGCATTGTCGAGCGGCAGGAAGACGAGCCGGCTGTCGCGTGACAGTCTGTCGATGCCGAGCTGGGTCTGGAAGGCGACGCCGACGCCGCGCGCGGCGAGCTCGCGCATCAGGTCGATCGAGTTGGCCTGGATCGCCGGCTCCGGCGTCTCGGACAGCTGTGCGATCAGCGGCTGCAGCAGATGATAGATCGACAGCTCCGGCAGCGCGTGGATGACGGGAAAGGCGAGACATTGGGTTAGCGTGACCGTCTTGCCGCGCGCGAGTGGATGATCGCACGCCACGACCGCGCCGAGGCGAAACCGCTTCAAGGCGACCTGGCGCAGATCCGGCGGATGCCGCAGCGCCATGGCGATACCAATGTCGGCCTCGCCGCGGCTCAAGGCCTCCAGCACATCCGACGATCCCTTCACCTCGGTGGTGAAGCTGACGCGCCGGGCGCGGCCGCGATGGGAGGCGATCAAGTCCGGCAGCACCGCCTCCGTGAGCGACTCGATGCAGGCAATGCTGACGGTGCCGTGCCAGGTCCCCGACAGGGACGCGACGTCGGAGCGGAAGCGGTCGAGGTCCTGGAGCACGTTCATGACGTGCCGGGCCAACATCTCGCCGACCGTCGTCAGCGTCAGGCCGCGCGCATTGCGCTCGAACAACGGTGACCCAACCTCTTGTTCAAGCTTCAGAATCTGGCGGCTTACGGCCGACGAGGCAACGTTCAGCAAACGCGCCGCGGCCCGGATCGAGCCGGTGCGGCGTACGGCGTGGAAGTACTGGATGGCTGGTGAGTGAAAGCGCATGGGACCCCCGGCTGGACTATAGCTGTTGCCGAAACGGCATCAACATGTGCGAAATTCTGTGCTTTTCGAGCACGCTCCTCCCACCTAGGTTCGCGCCCGGCTTGGCCGGTCCCGCCGGACCGTCATGCCATGCGCAACGAGGCGCCAGGGGATCCGGGGTGGACGAGAACATTGTTTGCGAGGTCGCGCCGGATACGCGTCTGGTCGATCGCCGTCGTGCGGCCGCCTATGTCGGCGTGACCGCCGGACGCTTCGAGCAACTGGTGCGCGACAGCGTCGTGCCACCGCCGGTCATGGTGGACAACAAGCGGCGCTGGCCGCTCGCGTTGCTCGACGTTGCGAAGGACGCGGTTGTCGGCAGCAGCATGCCGTGCCTGCCGCAGGTGACGGTCGAGATTATGCAGGACGCGCGTCCCTGCGAACGGGCCCCGGCACCGGCCTTGCACGAACTGCCGGACCAAGCCTGGTTCGAGCAGCGCGCGCGGTTCGTTCAGCGCGTGCGCCGATCGCTGCTGTCGGGCAACGAGATCCGTCTTTTACGCGAGTTCAAGCTGCTCAGGCAGAACCAGATCAGCATGTTTGGCTATTACGGCAGCTTCGAAGCCCTGATGGTGCGCGGCTACATCGTCGAGCTCGCGCGAAAGCCGCCGTCGAGCCGTCCGCTGGTGACGTACCGGCTAACCGAGCAGGGCGAGCGGGTCCTCTCGGCGCTGAAGGACGAGCCGGCGATCTGACCGGCGCGGACAAAGCGACGGCATCCTTCGGCGTCATCGCACGGCGTGCATCTCCAGAAACGCCTTCACACCGGTGACGGTGCCCGTGTCCGACGGCACATAGCCGGCTAGCGTAGCGACAGCCGCGCGAAAGTCGGCGCTGCGGATGATCTCCAGGATGCGCTGCATCGGCCCGGTGTCCAGGAACGCGCGCTTGCAGACGAAGAAATAATCCTCGGTCAGGAGCCGGATGAAATCGAGGCCGAAATGCCGGGCGGCGGCTTCGACGCCGAAACTCGCATCAGCCATGCCGCTCGCCACATAGGCTGCTACCGCGGCGTGGGTGAATTCGATCTGCTGCGCGCCGTTGATGCGGCTCTCGTCGATACCGTTTGCCGCAAGCAGTTGGTCGAACAGAAGCCGCGTGCCGGAATCGTGATCGCGGTTCACGAAGCGGACTTTGGGTCCGGTGAGATCATCAAGCGAAGCGATGCGCAGCGGATTGCCGCGCGCGACCATCAATCCCATTTCGCGTGTGACGAAGCTGATGATGCGATCCTCGCGCGGATCGAGCCATTCGCGCGCAGCCTTGATGCCCTGGGCGCGCAGCGCGCCGTGCGGCAGATGCAGGCCGGAAAGATCACAGGCGCCCTGCGCGAGCGAGACCAGCGAATGCTGGTTGCTGACATAGCGCAGGTCGACGCCGATGCCGGGTTCGCGGTCGAGGAATTCGCGCAGTTTTGCGACCGCAAAACCGTGGCTGGCATGCACGCGGATCACCGACGGGCGCTGCTCGAGGAATGGCTTGATCTCGCTCGCCAGCTCCTGCGCGAGGTTTTCAAGCTGAGGTCCGAGCCGGGCCTGCATGCGCTCGCCCGCCCATACCAGCCGCTCGCCGAACGGCGTGAGCTTCGAGCCTTTGCCGCGCTGGGTCTCCACCAGCGGCGTGCCGAAAAACTCCGACCATTGCTCGATCAGATTCCAGACATGGCGGTAGGAGAGGTGCGCGTCCTTGGCCGCGCTGGTGATCTTCCCCGTCCTCCTGATTTCGTTGAGGACGCCGAGCATGATGATGGCGGTGCGTGGATTGCCCTCGCGGCGAAACCGCCAGACGGCCTCGATCTCGATCTGAAGCATTGGTCTCCCTTATGAACTGTACTTCATATGCCGACCGTCCATTTGCAATTCATATCATATTTACTCCGGCGTAAGGTTGCCTAGTCTGGTATACCAGAACTGGAGGAGATATGATGTCTGTTGCATATGACTTTGCACACTCGCCGGCCACCGACTTCATGTCCCGGCCACAGCATCTGCTGATCGACGGTCGCCGCGTCCCCGCAAGCTCCGGGCGCACCTTCAAGTCGCTCAATCCGGCCACCGGGCAGGTCATCGCCGTCGTCGCCGAAGGCAACGAGGCCGATGTCGACCATGCGGTCGCCGCCGCGCGCCGGGCTTTCGAAGGCCCCTGGCGCACGATGCGGGCGTCCGAGCGCGGCCAGATCCTGCTGCGCTGGGCTGACCTGCTCAAGGCTCACGCCGAGGAGATCATCGAGCTCGAGTCGATTGATGCGGGTAAGCCGATCGCCGCGACATCGCGGCAGGATTTTCCGGCGGCCGTCGACACGCTGATCTACTACGCCGGTTGGGCCGACAAGATCAGCGGCGACGTCGTGCCAGTGCGCGATGATGCCCTGACTTACACCGTGCGCGAGCCGGTCGGCGTGGTCGCCGCGATCGTGCCCTGGAATTTCCCGCTGATGATCGGGATGTGGAAGCTCGCGCCTGCGCTGGCCTGCGGCTGCACCATCGTGATGAAGCCGGCCGAGCTGACCTCGCTGTCGGCGCTGCGCATCGCCGAGCTCGCGCTCGAAGCCGGCCTGCCGGCGGGCGTCTTCAACGTCGTCACTGGTCCCGGCCGCGTCGTCGGCGACGCGCTGGTCAATCACCCCGACGTCGACAAGGTCACCTTCACCGGCTCTCCCGGTGTGGGGCGGGGAATCATGAAGGGCGCCGCAAGCAACTTCAAGCGCGTCTCGCTCGAACTCGGCGGCAAGTCGGCCAACGTCATTTTCGACGATGCCGACCTCGAAGCCGCATCGAAAGCTGCGGCTTCCGGCATCTTCTTCAATGCCGGCCAGGTCTGCTCGGCCGGCTCGCGCGTGCTGGTGCAGGAGAAGGCCTATGACGAGGTCGTCGAGCGGCTGGCGGCGCGCGCAAAGTCGCTCCGGATCGGCGACCCGCTCGACCGCAAGACGACGCTCGGCCCCGTCATATCCGAGAAGCAGATGAAATCGATCCTCGATTACGTCGAGATCGGCCGGAAAGACGGAGCGACCCTCGTCACGGGTGGCGAGAAGGTCGGCGATCGCGGCTACTTCATCAGCCCCGCGGTGTTCGCGAATGTCGCCCACGAGATGCGGATCTCGCAGGAGGAGATCTTTGGACCCGTCGTCAGCGTCATCAAATTCAAGGACGAGGCCGACGCTTTGCGCATTGCCAACGGCACGGCTTACAGCCTCGCCGCCGGCGTCTGGAGCCGCGACATCGGCAAGCTGCAGCGCTTCGCCAAGCGGGCGCGCGCGGGCACGGTCTGGATGAACACCTATGGCTATACCGACGTGCGCCTGCCCTGGGGCGGCGAGCGCGACTCCGGCCTCGGCCGCGAGCACGGCACCGCCGCGCTCGACAATTTCACGGAGCCCAAGGCTGTCTGGATGAATCTGGCCGTTTGATACCTCCCGAGCGGCCAAGCCTGGAGCCCGCCTGACCACCCGTGCAGGCGGGCTCATTTTTCGAGATCGATAAAATTGTCTGCATTCCGCTCAGCGGCGGCAAACCCTGCGGACAAGAACTGTGCGGCCTTAAACCCCGGCTTTGGAACCGGCGTGCATCCTGCCTGCAACAGGGTGGGCATCAGCATGTCAGTTCTCAGGGAGGTCGTCGTCGCGGTCGCGGGAGTCTATGCGCTCCTGTTCGCGTGCGACGCAGTGTTCGGGGTCGGCGAGGCACGCTTCGACGACACTTATTACAGCGCCAGCTTCTACGCGCCGCGGCCAAAGGAGTTTCGTTTCGCCGGCGATACGCCGCCGGCCGTCCGCGTCAGCGACGCCTTTGCGCAATTCGCGCCGGGCGAGGCCAAGCCGAACAAGCGCTACTCGTCGCTGGCGACGATCCTCCGGTAAGCGCCGTCTACTCTCCCTGGATCCATTCCGCGACGCCGCGCCACAAAGTGTCGCGGTGGTCGGGGCGGAAGAAGCCGAAATGGCCGATCGCCTTGGCGCCGACGTCGGACGGCTTCACGTTGATTACCTCCGGCTTGATCGCGGTGAATCCGCTCGCAAGCAGCTCCACCGCGGGCCGCGTCGCCCAGGGATCGTCGGAGAAGCAGAGTGTGCGCAGTTCGCCCTTGAACCTGGCGAAATTCTCCAGCTCCGGCAGCTTTGAATCGAAGAGATAACGCGGTCTCGAGACCCACTCGGCCCATTGCAGGAAGACGCCCTTGGGCAAATCCTCACCGATGCCGGCCCAGCCCGGCGCGTAACCGAGCGCGTGGGCGAGCGGCACACCGACAAAATTCATGAAGGCGAAGACGCGGTATTTTTCCGGCGACGTCATCAGCCGCCAGGTCGCCGCCTGCGACGCCACGAACGCGGCGCGCGAAATGTCCGTGTTGTTGGCGATCAGCCCGAGCGCCTGGCCGCCAAAGGAGTGCCCGACGTAGGCCAAGGGCAGGGTGTTGTAGCGCTCGCGCATCCAGTGCACTGCGGCGGTGACGTCGAGCGCGGCCCAGTCCGACATCGAGGCCTTGAAGCCGACCAGCGATTTCGGCTGGTTGTAGCCGACCATCGCCGGCAGCCGGGAGTCGCCGATGCCGCGATAGTCGTAGGTCAGGACCGCGCAGCCGCGATGGGCGAGATAGGAGGCAAAGCCGCGATAGATTTTTCGCGGGACGGCCGTCGCCGAGTTGACCAATACGGCATGACGTTTGGTGCCGCGCGGCAAGAATAGCGTACCGCTCAGCGCATACCCGTCGGTCGCCGGGAAGCTGATCTCGTCGATGAAAACGTCGTCCAGTGCCACGTCCATGGGCCGAAGGTATCTTGCCAGTTTCCGAGCCGTTCCCAGCAAATGCGAATTTGGCTTTCCCCGCAAGGCTTTGCAGTGCCGGATGGATTTACAACTGGCGGCCGGTGGCCAGCCTGTGTATAAGGCGACCCTCGCAACCCACAGATCAGGTTGTGCTTTTTGCTTCACGGAGAGATTGCGATGTCCGAGCGGTGGACGCCCGAATCCTGGCGCAGCAAGCCGGTGCTACAGGTGCCCGATTATCCCGACGCCAAGGCCTTGGCCGACGTCGAGGCGCAGCTTGCGACCTTTCCGCCGCTGGTGTTCGCGGGCGAGGCGCGCAATCTGAAGAAGGCCTTAGCGCGGGTCGCGGCCGGAGAGGCCTTCCTGCTGCAGGGCGGCGACTGCGCCGAGAGCTTCGCCGAGCACGGCGCCAACAACATCCGCGACTTCTTTCGCGTGCTGCTCCAGATGGCGGTGGTGCTGACCTATGCCGGCGCCGTTCCGGTGGTGAAGGTCGGGCGCGTCGCCGGCCAGTTCGCAAAACCCCGGTCATCGCCGATGGAGAAGATCGACGGTGTCGAGCTGCCGAGCTATCGCGGCGACATCGTCAACGACATCGCCTTCACCAAGCAAGCGCGAATCCCTGATCCGCAGCGCCAGTTGATGGCCTATCGCCAGTCGGCCGCGACGCTGAACCTGCTGCGTGCATTCGCCACCGGCGGTTACGCCAATCTCGGCAGCGTGCATCAGTGGATGCTCGGCTTCCTCAAGGACAGCCCGCAGTCCCGCCGCTACAAGGAATTGGCCGACCGCATCTCGGACGCGCTCAATTTCATGCGCGCCTGCGGCCTCGATCTCGAGGCCCACCCCGAACTGCGCGCCACCGATTTCTACACCAGCCACGAGGCCCTGCTGCTCGGCTACGAGCAGGCCATGACCCGCGTCGATTCCACCACCGGCGACTGGTACGCGACCTCGGGTCACATGATCTGGATCGGCGACCGCACCCGCCAGCTCGACCACGGCCATATCGAATATTTCCGCGGCATCAAGAATCCGATCGGGCTCAAATGCGGCCCGTCGCTCAAGCCCGACGAGCTGCTGAAGCTGATCGACGTGCTCAACCCGGACAATGAGCCGGGCCGGCTGACGCTGATCGGCCGCTTCGGCTCCGACAAGATCGGCGAGCACCTGCCGAACATGATCCGCGCCGTGAAGCGCGAGGGCAAAGTGGTGGTCTGGTCGTGCGATCCCATGCACGGCAACACCATCACCTCGACCTCGGGTTACAAGACGCGGCCGTTCGACCGCATCCTGTCCGAGGTGAAGTCGTTCTTCGCGATCCACGCCGCGGAAGGCACTCATGCCGGCGGCGTGCATCTGGAGATGACCGGCCAGGACGTCACCGAGTGCCTTGGCGGTGCCCGCGCGATCACCGACGAGGATCTCAACGATCGCTATCACACGGTCTGTGATCCCCGGCTCAACGCCGAGCAATCCATCGACATGGCTTTCCTGGTCGCAGAACTGCTCAAGCAGGAACGCGCCGGCAAGGTCAGGCCGATGCCGGCCGCAGCGGGGCTCTGAGACCTTGCTGCGGATCTGGAAGGCCACGATCAATTCCCGTAACGGTCTGGCCTTTGCGTTCCGCTCGGAGCAGGCCGTCCGCGAGGAGATCGTCGCGCTCCTCTTGTCGCTGCCGCTTGCATGGTTCGTCGGCGCGACCGCGATGCGCGCGGTCGAGCTGATCTGCGCGGTGGCGTTCGTGCTGGTGGTCGAGCTGCTCAATACGGCGATCGAGAAGCTTGCCGACCGGCTGACGATGGATCACGACAAGCAGATCGGACGGGTCAAGGACATGGGCTCGGCCGCGGTCGGTATTGCGCTCCTGATGGCCGGCGCATTCTGGATCATCGCCATCATCGAGCGATTGGGACTCCTCTAGCCTAGAGACCGGATACAGCGGCCATGACCGAACGTCTCAACGCATTCGCGGTCACGCTCGCCCAGCTCAATCCGACCATGGGCGACATCGAGGGCAATGCCGCGAAAGCGCGCGCGGCGCGCGTGCGGGCAGCCGCCGACGGCGCCGATCTCGTGCTGTTTCCGGAATTGTTCATCGCCGGTTACCCCCCGGAAGATTTGGTGCAGAAGGCTTCCTTTCAGGCGGCCTGCCGCGCTGCGATCGAAGCGCTGGCGCGCGAGACCGCCGATGGCGGGCCGGCCATGCTGGTCGGCACGCCCTGGGTCGAGGAGGGCAGGCTCTACAATGCCTGCGCGCTGCTCGATGGCGGCCGTATCGCTGGCCTGCGCTTCAAATGCAATCTGCCGAATTACGGTGTGTTCGACGAGAAGCGGCTGTTTTCGCGCGGCCCTGCGGCGGGCCCCGTCACCGTGCGCGGCGTGCGCATCGGTGTGCCGATCTGCGAGGACATCTGGCTGGAGGAGTCCGAGGACTACGAGAACGTGGTCGAGACGCTGGCCGAGACCGGCGCCGAGATCATCCTTGTGCCGAACGGATCTCCTTACGCCCGCAGCAAGGCCGACGTGCGCTTGTCGGTCGCGGTCGCGCGCGTCACCGAGAGCGGTCTGCCGCTGGTCTATCTCAACCAGGTTTGCGGCCAGGACGAGCTGGTGTTCGACGGTGCTTCCTTCGCGCTCAACGGCGACCTTTCGCTCGCAGCGCAATTGGCGGCATTCGCGGAGAGCGTCACCACACTGCGGTTCACACGAAGCGGCGACGATTGGCGCTGCACCGGTCCGATCGCCGCGCAGCCCGAGGGCGACCACGCCGATTACGCGGCCTGCGTGCTGGGTCTGCGCGACTACGTCGCCAAGAATGGCTTTCCCGGTGTGCTGCTCGGCATTTCCGGCGGCATCGACTCCGCGCTGTGCGCCGCGATCGTCGTCGACGCGCTGGGTGCGGATCAGGTGCATGGCGTGATGCTGCCTTATCGCTACACTGCGGCAAGCTCGATTGCGGACGCCGGCGAGCTCGCCGGCCATCTCGGCATCCGCTACGAGGTGCTGCCGATCGCGGAAGCAGTAAGCGGGTTCGAGACCATCCTGTCCGGCGTCTTCAAGAATCTGCCGCCCGATGTCACCGAAGAAAATCTCCAGGCCCGCACCCGGGGCACGCTGCTGATGGCGATCTCCAACAAGACCGGCCTGATGGTGGTGACAACCGGCAACAAGTCGGAAATGTCGGTCGGCTACGCCACGCTTTACGGCGACATGAACGGCGGCTTCAATCCGATCAAGGACATCTACAAGACGCAGGTGTTTCGGCTCGCAAGCTTGCGCAATGCGTGGAAGCCCGAGGGGGCGCTGGGGCCGGACGGCGAGGTGATCCCGCCCGACATCATCACGCGTCCACCGACCGCGGAGCTGCGCGAGAACCAGACCGACCAGGATTCGTTGCCCGCTTACGACGTGCTCGATGCTATCCTGGAGCGTCTGATCGAGCGCGAAGAGCCGCTCGACAACATCATCGCGGCCGGCTTCGACCGCGAGACGGTGACCCGCATCGACCATCTCCTCAACGTCGCCGAATACAAGCGCCGCCAGGCCGCGCCGGGCGTCAAGGTCACCGCCAGGAATTTCGGCCGCGACCGCCGCTATCCCATCACCAACCGTTTTCGCGACAAAGGCGAGCAGCTCGCCGCCCCGGACGAGACGCTGGTGTCCCGTGGGAGCAAAGCCTCGATCGACGCGTTCGAGGGGTGAGGCTGGCCGACGATCGTGGGATGGACGGTGTCGTCACGTACGACGCTGTCATCATCCGCGAAGGCGGATGATCCAGTACGCCGCGACGGACGTTGTCGAAACCCAACTGCCGCCACGGAGTACTGGATGCCCCGCCTTCGCGGGGCATGACAGTTGTGCGGCCTACTTCTGCTGTTGCGGCAGGAAGCTCGGGCCAACCGAACGGATCGGCTTGTTCTCGGACGAGGTCGTAGCGGTGCCGGTTTCCGCCGGCGGCGTTGCTGCCGGCGCGGTTGCCGTTGCAGGAGCCGCGCCCTTCTTGGCATTCGCAGGCGTGCCCTTGTTGAGCTGCCGCTGCTGCATCTTCTTGGCGCTCTCTTCGGTGACGATGATGTCACCCTGCTGCTCGGCCGATGCCTTGTCGTCGGCCGACTTGAGCGCGTCCGCCCAGGTCTGGCCCGCGGCCTTGCAGGAGCAGGACGGGTTGAACTCGCTGCGGAATTTGAACGCGGTCGGCAGCGCCGTGTAGGGCTGGCCGCTGGTGGAGACCGCGGAGTTCATATCCTCGCCGGGATTGCGATGGGTGTAGAGCACGGCTTCGGCGGCCGGGCACAGCGCCTTGCAGGTCTTCTCGTCGTCGGGGAAGCGCGCCGGCACGGTCGCAAACGAGACCGGGAAGTAGGCGCCGTCGCAGGTGCGCACGCACACGGTGCGATAGGTGCCTGATTGCGGGCCGAGATCGGACGGCGGCACGCCTTGCGGATTGTTGGGGTTGTTGCCGCCGAACAGATTGCTCAGGAAATTGCCGCCGCCTTGCGACTGCGCGGCGTTGGCATATTGCGGGCCGCAATTGTTCTGCGCCAGCGCTGCCAGCACCGAGCGGCGCTGGTTGTCACGCTCGGGGCTGAAGCCGCCGGCGCCGCCGCGCAGGCGTTCGAGATTGCCGGTGATCTGGTCCAGATTGGCGCGCATCTGCTGGATCTGGGTGTTGACCGGACCGCATTGCGCCGACTGGCCGCTGAACAGCGAGAAGAAGCCGGAGGAATCGCAACCCATGCGCTTGGCCTGCATGGTGACGCGGTCAAGCTCGGCCTGCTGCTTGCTCTGGGACTCCTGATAGCGGCGGATCTGGTCTTCGCGCGCGGGATCACCGCCGCCGCCACGATCGAGACCGGCGAGCTGGCCTTCCAGGCGCGCGCACATCGGATTGGGTCCGAGCCCGTTCTGGCCGGGCTGAGGCGGCGGTCCCGGCGGGCCTGCCTGTGCGGAAGCGCCATTGGCAAGCGCGACCGTGCTCAAGAGCACGGCGCAGGCAAGGATCGAGCGAGCACGGGAGAGAGACAAAAATTCAGGCATATCCGCCATTCTAGCGAGGTCACGGCCACGCGTGATGTGGGGGGCCGAAGCGCGCCCTCCCATAGCCGCTTCCTGCGGCATCGTCACGTCGTTTCAGAGGCCAGCGATGGGGCCTAAAGTACGCCAGTTCCGAGCGAATTCAGCGCTGGCAGGTGATTGCGACATATTCATCGCAATGGCCATGGGAGCAGTTTGCGCCGGATTTGGGGACAGAGCCGGTAATTTCGTCGGGATCGACCCGGCGATAGGCCGAAGCCTGGGCAAAATCGCGTGACTGGCAGTAGGTGCGGGCGACCTGCGCGCCGCATTTGTCGCTTTTGGCCAGGCACTGATCGAGGCCGTAGCCATCCGCCTGGTTGGCGATGATGAAGACGCGGGTCTCGGCGAGAGCGCTGGAAACGACAAGAATGGAGGCGCAGGAAATGAGCGCGAGCAATGATCGCATGAAAACACCGGGGCAAACAAAAGGGAACTGCCAGTTCCAGAATGGGCTCAAATGGTTAAGGAGATAAACCATCTGTGTGCGGCGGCTGCGCATTGCGGAGATAAAACGGCGTTTTCGCGGCTCTCTTGACGCGAGGCCGCCTCATAGCCCATATGTTCCGTCATGAACGGTCTCCTCGTCATTTGCGCCATTTGCCGCGAGATTACGAGCTAGCGATTCGCTGGCTGGAGCCGTCTTTTCTCAAAACCATTGAGAGCACTGGACGCCCGGCCAACAGCCGACGGGTATCCTTATGGAATTGCGCCTTTACGATACGCTGAGCCGGGACAAGCGCACCTTCGTGCCGCTCGATGCCGAGGACGTCCGCATGTATGTCTGCGGACCGACCGTCTATGACTTCGCCCATATCGGCAACGCCCGGCCGGTGATCGTGTTCGACGTGCTGTTCCGGCTGCTGCGCCATCTCTATGGCACGGCGCACGTCAAATATGTCCGCAACATCACCGACGTCGACGACAAGATCAACGACCGCGCCGCGCGTGATTTCCCCGGCCTGCCGCTGAACGAGGCGATCCGGAAAGTCACCGAGCAGACCGGCAAACAGTTTCACGCCGACGTCGATGCACTCGGTGCGCTGCGGCCGAGCGTCGAGCCGCGTGCCACCGAGCATATCGGCGAAATGCGCGAGATCATCGAGCGGTTGGTTGCCGGCGGCTTTGCCTATGTTGCCGAGGATCATGTGCTGTTCTCGCCGCAGGCGATGAACGCGGCCGATGCCGGGCTGCCGCGCTATGGCGCGTTGTCAAACCGTTCGCTGGACGAGATGGTCGCCGGCGCCCGCGTCGATGTCGCGCCCTACAAGAAGGGCAACACCGACTTCGTGCTGTGGAAGCCGTCCAAGCCCGGCGAGCCGTCATGGCCGTCACCGGCCGGGGTCGCCGCGCAGGGCCGCCCGGGCTGGCACGTCGAGTGCTCGGCCATGGCCTGGAAGCATCTCGGCGAGCACTTCGACATCCATGGCGGCGGCATCGATCTCGTGTTTCCGCATCACGAGAACGAGGTCGCGCAGACCTGCTGCGCCTTCCACCGGGAGCGCATGGCGAACTACTGGATGCACAACGGCTTCCTGCAGGTCGAAAGCGAGAAGATGTCGAAATCGCTCGGCAACTTCGTCACGATTCACGAGCTGCTCGCCGACTGGCCGGGCGAAGTGCTGCGCCTGAATATGCTGAAGACGCATTACCGCTCGCCGATCGACTGGACGATGAAGTCGCTGGAGGAGAGCGCGAGGACGCTCGACGATTGGTATCGGGTCGCGGCCGACGTCGCGCCCAGCACGCCCGCCCCGTCGGTGGTCGAGCCGCTGCTCGACGACCTCAACACGCCGCTGGCGATCGCTGCGCTGCATGGCCTGCGTGGGAGCGACGCTGGTGCGCTCGCGGGTTCGTTGCGTCTGCTCGGCTTTCTCTCCGAGAGTGCCGCGCAGTGGGAAGGACGCAAGCAGCAGGCGAGCGGCGTCGATGCCAAGGAAGTCGAGCGCCTGATCTCGGAGCGGACGGCGGCGCGTGCGCGCAAGGACTTTGCGGAGTCCGATCGTATCCGCGATCTGCTTGCCGCGATGGGCGTTGCGATCAAGGACTCCAAGGAAGGCACGACGTGGGAGGTCGCGCGATGAAGCGGCCCGACACGCCTTTTCCGCGGCACTGGTTCTATTACATTGCGCTGAAAATCCTGCTGCTCGGCGCTGCCGTGGCGCTGGCGCTGAAACTCTATGGGATGTGGTGACGACGATGGCACAAGCACTCCCAAAGCCCGGCTTGCGGCCCTTCCTGTCGGAGGACGTGCCGGTTCTCGCCGCGATCTTCACGGCCAGCATCGAAGAGCTGACCGGCGACGACTATAGCGAAACGCAGCAGCAGGCCTGGATGGCCGCAGCCGAGGACGAAGAGTTCGGCAAGCGGCTCGCCTCCGACCTGACGCTGATCGCAACGCTGGAGGGATCACCGGTGGGCTTTGCGTCGCTGCGCGGCAAGGATCATATCCGCATGCTCTATGTGCATCCGGCCGTGGCCGGGCAGGGCCTCGCGACGATGCTCGTCGATGCGCTGGAAAAGCTTGCGGGCGGCCGCGGCGCCGACAAGCTGACGGTCGATGCCAGCGACAACGCGCAGGGTTTTTTCGCCAAACGCGGCTATGTGGCCATGCAGCGCAACAGCATCACCGTCAACGACGAGTGGCTGGCCAACACCACCATGCAGAAGACGCTCGGCAGCGGCCTCGCGACGGGAGCGCTGCAATGAGCAAGGAGCGCCTCTATCTGTTCGACACCACGCTGCGCGACGGCGCGCAGACCAATGGCGTCGATTTCACGCTGACCGACAAGCAAATCATCGCCCAGATGCTCGATGAACTCGGCATCGACTATGTCGAGGGCGGCTATCCCGGCGCCAATCCAACCGACACCGAGTTCTTCGGCACCAAGCCGAAGTTTTCGCATGCGCGCTTCACCGCGTTCGGCATGACGCGCCGGGCGGGACGCTCGGTCTCCAACGATCCCGGCGTGGCCGGGCTGCTGGAGGCCAAAGCCGACGTGATCTGCTTCGTGGCGAAGTCGTCGGCCTATCAGGTGCGCGTTGCCCTGGAGACGACGAAGGAGGAGAACCTCGCCTCGATCCGCGACAGCGTCGCGGCGGCCAAGGCCACCGGCCGCGAGGTGATGCTCGACTGCGAGCATTTCTTCGACGGTTACAAGGAGGATTCCGGTTTCGCGCTCGCCTGCGCGAAGGCTGCCTATGAAGCCGGCGCGCGCTGGGTGGTGCTGTGCGACACCAACGGCGGCACCATGGCCAACGAGGTCGAAGCGATCGTTACTGAAGTAACGAAGCACATCCCCGGCGATCATCTCGGCATCCACGCCCATAACGACACCGAGCAGGCGGTGGCGAATTCGCTGGCCGCGGTGCGCGCCGGCGCGCGGCAGATCCAGGGCACGCTGAACGGCCTCGGCGAGCGCTGCGGCAACGCCAATCTCTGCTCGCTGATCCCGACCTTGAAGCTGAAGGCCGAGTTTGCCGACGCCTTCGAGATCGGCGTTACGGCGGAAAAGCTCGCAACCCTGGTCAAGGTGTCGCGCACGCTCGACGACATGCTCAATCGCGTGCCCAACCGGCATGCGGCCTATGTCGGCGAGAGCGCCTTCGTCACTAAGACCGGCATCCATGCCTCCGCCGTGCTGAAGGATCCGCAGACCTACGAGCATGTCCTGCCGGAGCTGGTCGGCAATCACCGCAAGGTGTTGGTGTCCGACCAAGCCGGCCGCTCCAATGTCATCGCCGAACTCGACCGCGCCGGCATCGCCTATGAGAAGAGCGATCCGAAGCTGTCGCGGCTGGTCGAGGAGTTGAAGGAGCGCGAGGCGCAGGGCTACGCCTATGAATCCGCCAACGCCTCGTTCGAGCTGCTGGCGCGGCGCACGCTCGGCAAGGTGCCGCATTATTTCGAGGTCGAGCAGTTCGACGTCAATGTCGAGCAGCGCTACAATTCGCATGGCGAGCGCGTCACCGTGGCGCTGGCGGTGGTCAAGGTCGACGTCGCCGGCGAGCATCTGATCTCGGCGGCCGAAGGCAACGGTCCCGTCAACGCGCTCGACGTCGCGCTGCGCAAGGATCTCGGCAAGTACCAGAAATATATCGAAGGCCTGACGCTGATCGACTATCGCGTCCGTATCCTCAACGGCGGCACCGGTGCGGTCACGCGCGTCCTGATCGAGAGCGAGGACGAGAACGGCGACAGCTGGACTACGGTCGGCGTGTCCCCCAACATCATCGACGCCTCGTTCCAGGCACTGATGGATTCGGTGATCTACAAGCTGGTGAAGTCGGGGGCGCCGGCTTAGGGGATGGTAGCGTGAGCTATGGCGGTGCCATATACGCCGTCATTGCGAGGAGTGAAGCGACGAAGCAATCCAGACTGCTTCCGCTGAGCCAGTCTGGATTGCTTCGCTTCGCTCGCAATGACGAGGAGAGAGGGGAGCGCGACCCATGATCGACCACATCTCCGTCGGCGTCAGCGATCTCGAACGTTCGGCGACATTTTACGAAGCAACGCTCGCGGCCCTCGGGCTCACGCGCGTCGTCACGCGACCGCGGACGATCGGCTTTGGCAAGGCCTATCCCGAATTCTGGATCAATCTGCGCGAGGGCATGCCGCGCGTCACGCCGGAGAGTGGGGTGCACATCTGCCTGCGGGCCAGGACGACCGCCGAGGTCCATGCATTTCACGCCGCGGCGCTGTCCGCCGGCGGCGCGTCTGACGGCGCGCCGGGCATCCGCCCGCACGATCGCGTGCGCTATTACGCAGCCTTTGTCGTCGACCCCGATGGCAACCGGATCGAGGCGGTGACGTTTCCTGCGGACTAAAGCTTGCGCGCCATTTCCGGGGCGAGCTGCTTTTCCGCATCTTCGATCTGCGCTGCAGCCGATTTGAGCTTCGGCAAAATCTCTTCGATCCGATCGGCCTTGAGGATGTCGACCGAAAGCCCGGCGCGGATGAACTCGGTCTGACGCATGTGCGACAGCAGCGAGAACAGCGGCTCCCAGAAATTGTCGATGTTGGCCAGCAGCACCGGCTTGGCATGACGTCCGAGCTGCTTCCAGGTCAATTGCTCGACCAGCTCTTCCAGCGTGCCGACGCCGCCCGGCAGCGCCACGAAGGCGTCGGAGCGTTCGAACATCAGCCGCTTGCGCTCGTGCATGTCGGGGGTGACGATCATCTCCTGCACGCGCGTCAGCGCGTTTTCGCGCATCCGCAGGAAATCGGGGATGATGCCGGTGACCGTGCCGCCGTGATCGAGCACGGAGGTCGCGACCGAGCCCATCAGGCCGAGCGAGCCGCCGCCGTAGACGAGCCGGATGTTGTTCTCGGCGAGCGCCTTGCCGAACGCCTTGGCGCCTTCGGTGAAACGGGGATTGGTTCCTGGGCCGGAGCCGCAATAGACACAGACGGTTTTGATCGTGCTCATTGGTGCCATGATGCATTGCAGCGGAGAGGCGTCAAGCCCAATCGGTGATTCGGGACTTCCGGAAATCTACCGGTAAACGACGGCGAACAATCGAAGATTCGCCATCTGGCGGGGTGCATGGGCATCGGTAAGGCTCTATATGACAAACGAAAATCCTTAATGGCAACACAGCCCGCATCCGACGGGCTTTTTCAGGCTTCTTGATGGACCAAGCTCAATCGCCCGCCGGCCCCAACGTTCCTGATCCCGCCGGAGGGCCGCTGGAGCGGGCCACGCTGATGGGCACGCTGGCGCATCTGTGGCCCTATATCTGGCCGGGCGACCGCTTCGACCTGAAGATGCGCGTGGTCTGGTCGATGGTGCTGCTGCTCGCCGCCAAGCTGATCACGCTGACGGTTCCTTTCAGCTTCAAATGGGCGACCGACGCGCTGACCGGCGCCAACACGGCGCCGGTGCAGGCCGATAATTGGCACCTCTGGGTGATCGCCTCGCCGCTGCTGCTGACTGCCAGCTACGGCGTGATGCGCGTCGTGATGGCGGTGCTGACGCAATGGCGCGACGGCATTTTCGCGCGCGTCGCCATGCACGCGGTGCGCAAGCTTGCCACCATCACCTTCATCCACATGCATGAGCTGTCGCTGCGCTTCCACCTGGAGCGCAAGACCGGCGGCCTGACGCGCGTGCTCGAGCGCGGCCGCGAGGGCATCGAGGTCATCGTGCGCATGGTGATCCTGCAGTTGATCCCGACCATCGTCGAGGTCTCGCTGCTGATGGCCGTGCTGCTGTGGCAGTTCGATTGGCGCTACGTGCTCGCGACCCTCGTCACTGTCGCCGTCTACATGTACTACACCTACATCGCGACCGAGTGGCGGATCGGTATCCGCCGCAAGATGAACGACGCCGACACCGAGGCGAACACCAAGGCGATCGACTCGCTGCTCAACTACGAGACCGTCAAATATTTCAGCGCCGAGACCCGTGAGGCGCAGCGCTACGACCGATCGGTCGCGCGTTACGAGGAGTCGAGCGTGCAGGCTTATACTTCGCTTGCCGTGCTCAACACCGGGCAAGCCGTGATCTTCACGCTGGGGCTGACCGCGACCATGCTGATGTGCGCGATCGGCGTCCGCAACGGCACCAACACGGTCGGAGATTTCGTGCTGGTCAACGCCATGATGATCCAGCTTTACCAGCCCTTGAACTTCATGGGCATGGTCTATCGCGAGATCAAGCAGGCGATCATCGACATCGAGAAGATGTTCAACGTGCTCGGGCGCGAGGCCGAGATCAAGGACGCGCCGGACGCGAAGCCGCTGGTGGTCTCAGCGGGCAATGTGCGTTTCGAGGACGTGCGCTTCGCCTATGAGCCTGCGCGCCCGATCCTAAAGGGCATCAGCTTCGAGGTGCCGGCCGGCAAGACGGTGGCGATCGTCGGCCCGTCCGGCGCCGGCAAATCGACCATCTCGCGGCTGCTGTTCCGCCTCTACGACATCTCCGGCGGCCGTATCCTGATCGACGGCCAGGATATTCGCGAGGTCACGCAGGCGAGCCTGCGCGCGTCCATCGGCATGGTGCCGCAGGACACCGTGCTGTTCAACGATACCATCCGCTACAACATCCGCTACGGTCGCTGGGACGCCAGCGATACCGAGGTCGAGCAGGCAGCGCAGCTGGCGCAGATCGATCATTTCATCCGCATGGCACCGAAGGGCTACGAGACCCAGGTCGGCGAGCGCGGCCTGAAGCTGTCGGGCGGCGAAAAACAGCGCGTCGCGATCGCGCGCACCGTGTTGAAGGCGCCGCCGATCCTGGTGCTGGACGAGGCGACTTCCGCACTGGACACCCACACCGAGCACGAAATCCAGGGCGCGCTCGAGCGCGTGGCGAAGAACCGCACATCGCTGGTGATCGCCCATCGGCTCTCGACCATCGTCGGCGCCGACGAGATCATCGTGCTGGACCAGGGTCGCATCGCCGAGCGCGGCACCCACGCGAAACTGCTCGCGGAGGGGGGACTTTACGCCAGCATGTGGAACAGGCAGCGCGAGGCCGAGGCGGCGCGCGAGAAACTGGCCAGGATGGCCGACCCTGACGAGGCGCCCAACCGGGAGCCACCGCCGGTCGCCGATGTCCTGACGGCGCCTGCGGCGGCGGAGTGACCTTGTCTCCGGTCCCAACTCTGGCCTAAACAACACCACCGCGCGGGACGACCTGCGCCATCAACCCTGAGCGGCAAATAGCGATGTCCATTCTCGATTCGATCCAGCGTCAGATCCCGCCGATCCACAAGGAGGGTTATCCCTTCATCGGCGGCTTTGCGCTGGCAAGCCTGGTCCTGTTCTGGCTGTGGTCGCCGTTGGGGTGGATCGGCACCATCCTGACCGTGTGGTGCGCGCTGTTCTTCCGCGACCCCGTGCGCGTGACCCCGGTGCGCGAGGGGCTCGTGGTGTCGCCGGCCGACGGCCGCGTCTCGATGATCACCATGGCGCTGCCGCCGGCCGAGCTCGGGCTCGGCGACCGGCCGCTGCCGCGCATCTCGGTGTTCATGAGCGTGTTCAACTGCCATGTGAACCGCAGCCCGATCGCGGGCCGGGTGGACCGTATCGCCTACCGCCCCGGCCTGTTCATCAATGCCGAGCTGGACAAGGCGAGCGAGGACAATGAGCGCAACTCGCTGGCGATCACGACGCCGACGGCGCGGATCGGCGTGGTTCAGATCGCAGGGCTCGTCGCCAAGCGCATCGTCTGCTTCGTCAAAGAGGGGCAGGCAATCGGCGCCGGTGAGCGCTTCGGCCTGATCCGCTTCGGCTCGCGGCTCGACGTCTATCTGCCGCTGGGCACTAGGGCGCTGGTCTCGGAAGGGCAGACCGCGATCGCCGGCGAGACGATTCTGGCCGATCTCGCCGGAGACGACCCGAGCCGCGCCTACCGCTCCAATTAACCAATAAAGTCGGCCCGAGGGGCCTTCCGCCGCAATGGCGGAGGGGAACGCGGCTTGCTATATCTCGCCCCAAGGTGAGGACGAGCCATGACGCCCTATGACTCTAGAGATCCAGACGTGCGCCGGCGGCGGTTCCGCCCGATCCCGGTGCGCATGCTGGTGCCCAACGTCATCACGCTGCTGGCGATCTGCGCCGGCCTGACCTCAATCCGGCTCTCGATCGAGGGGCGGATGTCGCTCGCGGTCTACGCCATCGTGTTTGCGGCGGCACTCGACGGCATCGACGGCCGCATCGCGCGCATGATCAAGGGGCAGTCCAAGTTCGGCGCCGAGCTCGACAGCCTCGCCGACTTCGTCAATTTCGGCGTGGCGCCCGGCCTGATGCTTTATTTCTGGCAGCTGCACGAGCTCGGCAATGCCGGCTGGATCGCCGCCATGGTGTTCGCGATTTCCGGTGGCCTCCGCCTGGCGCGCTTCAATGCCACCATGGACGATCCCAACAAGCCGGCCTTTGCCGCCAACTTCTTCACCGGCGTGCCGGCGCCGGCCGGCGCGATCACGGTGCTGCTGCCGATCTATGTCGCGTTCCTCGATCTCGGCCGGCTGCCTGCGGCGGTGACGGCTGCGTATACGCTGCTGATCGCCTTCCTGATGGTGTCGCGCCTGCCGGTGTTCTCCGGCAAGACCAAGCGCATGCGCGTGCCGCCCGAACTGGTGCTGCCGGCGTTCGTCGCGGTGGTCGTGTTCATCGCGATCCTGATCGCCTATCCCTGGCACGTGCTGTCCATCGGAACGGTGCTGTATCTCCTCGCTTTGCCGCTCGGCTACAAATCCTATCGCGACCAGGCACGCGCGATGGAAGCCAGCGCGCCGGCTGGAGGCGAGGTCTCCTCGCCGCCGTCGGCGCCGACGCTGGCAAACCTGTCGGAGCCGCCGCGCGAAGACGACCGGCCCGACCGGCTGCACTGAACGGCAAGGTCCTGAGCGGCAAAAAACCTGAGCAGCAAGACTTGGATATCTGCCATGAGGCGCCCTGAGTTGGGTTGAGGCCCGATCTCGGCTATATCGCCCGGTGCAGGCGGCACCGCGCCAACAGCGGCCGCCAATCTGGGAGAGAACGCCGTGACGAATGCTGCGACCGGGCCGCTGCCCGCTTCCGTCCTCGAAGCGCTGGGCCGCTATGACACGCCGACGATCTGCAATGCCATGGAGATCGTGGCGCCCGAGCGTCGGCTGATCGGCTACACTACCAAGCCGCTGGTCTGCCCATTTCCCGATCTGGCCCCGATCGTCGGCTATGCCCGCACGGTCGCGATCCGCTCGGTGCTGAAAAATTCGCTACCGCCGGAAGAGCAGTCCAAGCGCCGCATCGACTATTACGAATATGTCGGGACCGGCCACGGTCCGCGCATCTCGGTGATCCAGGACATCGACGGTCCCGACGTCGGCTACGGCGCGTTCTGGGGCGAGGTGCAGAGCAACGTGCACAAGGCGCTCGGCTGTCTCGGCGTCATCACCGACGGTTCGATCCGCGACATTCCGCAATGGGCACCGGGCTTCCAGGCACTGGCCGGCTCGATCGGCCCGTCGCATGCATGGGTGCATGCCGAGAGCTTTGGCGGCGAGGTGCGCGTCGCCGGCATGACCGTGAAGTCGGACGATTTGATCCACGCCGACCAACACGGCGCCATCGTGATTCCGCACGATATCGCCGCAAAGCTGCCCGAGGCTGCCGAGCTCTGCGGCCGTCGCGAGACGCCGATCCTCGAGATCGCCCGCAGCCCCGACTTCTCGCTGGAGAAGCTCAAGGCCGCGCTGAAGCGCTCGGCGGAGATCCACTAAACGGCGGGACCGCAATGATCTACGGCTGCGACGCCGCTCGCAGGCTGCCCTGTTCCGTCAGGAACAAGGCAGCTTGATCCGGCTCGCCGAGCACCGCGGCAGCGCATCCGATCAAGGTGAAGCCGCCGGCAAAATCCCACAGGGTGATATCTTCCGCATTGTCCGGCATGTGAATCAGGCGCGCTGCGATCACGGCCAGGGCTGCCTCGACAAAGAGCAGCACGCTGAACGCCGGCAGCACGAGCCCGGGTTCGAGCATATGGAGCGCCAGCACTGCGGGAAGCGCGGTGAGAAGACTGAACAGCGTCACCATTGCGATGCCTTCCGCCCTGAGGAGCCGGCCCGCTCCAGAATACCAACTGATCGGTCGCCCCCGATGTGGCGCAGGGCCGCAGCCGAAGGGATCGCGCGTGCACGGCCTTGGGTGATGGGGTACGCGCACGCCCTATGGTTAGCGAAATGTTGAAATCCCTGTCGGCACTCGGCAAAAGCCGGCGCCTTTCAGCGCGCTGCGGCCTCCAGGCGCGTCGGCTCAACTTAACCTTTACGCGTCTTTAATCGCGGCTCACTAGGGTTTCCAATGCGGTTCGGGGTTGGGCCGCGCCATCGGCCAGGACGGCCGTTGTTGCGTTCGCGTTGGAGTCTCCCATGGATATCATGACGAGCATCGGGCTCGTGGCGGGTATTGTCGTCATCGCGACGATGATGCTGCTGGGCGGCGATCTCCACATGTTCGTTTCCGAGCATGCGATGATCATCATCTTCGGCGGCTCGACGGCCGCGACCATGATCCGCTTTCCGCTCTCGACGCTGATCCACGGCCTGCCGCTCGGCGCCAAGTTTGCCTTCACGATGAGCCGTCTGTCGGCACACGATCTGGTCGACGAACTCGCCCGTATCGCCGAGATCGCCCGCAAGCAGGGCCCGGTGGGGCTGGAAAAAGTCGAGACCGACGAGCCGTTCCTCGCCAAGGGCATCCGCTACGTCGCCGACGGCTACGACCTCGATTTCATTCGCGACAATCTCGAGCGCGACCGCGATAATTTTTTGATGCATCTGGATGAAGGCAGCAAGATCTACCGCGCCATCGGCGACTGCGCTCCGGCCTTCGGCATGGTCGGCACGCTGATCGGCATGGTGCAGATGTTCGCCAACATGACCGACCCCTCAAAGCTCGGCCCGTTCATGGCGACCGCGCTGCTCGCGACTCTCTACGGCGCGCTGGTCGCCAACCTGTTCTGTACCCCAATCGCCGACAAGCTGCATGGCAAGCTCCTGGACGAAGAGACCAATCGCACGTTGATCATCGACGGCATCCTGATGATCCGCGACTCCAAGAGCCCGACTCTGGTCCGCGAAATGCTGCTGGCCTATCTGCCCGAGAAGCACCGCCACGCCGAAGGCGAGCCGGTTCCGGCCTGAGGCCGCGCGCCGGGATTTGAGAGATGGCCAAGAAGAAACGCGGCGATTCACACGGAGGCGGTCACGGCTGGTTCGTGACTTTCGCCGACCTGATGGGCCTGATGATGAGCTTCTTCGTGATGCTCGTCGCGTTCTCGACCCAGGATGCCAACAAGCTGAAGGTCGTGGCAGGCTCCATGCGCGACGCCTTCGGTGTCCAGACCGAAGCGCGCTATTCCGGCATCGTCGAGTCCGACGGTCTGCCGACCCGCCCTCGGCTGAAGAACGTCGATCACATTCAGCCCGAGGACTCCTCCAACACGCCGACGCCGGACCAGGAGGATCGTGACCGCACGTCGGGCGCGAAGATCAAGGTCGACCGGAATTTTGCACTGGCGGCGGCCTCGCTGCGCCAGGCATTGCAGGACATGCCGGAACTGACCGAGATGTCCAAGCACATCATGTTCGAGGAGACCAAGCAGGGCCTCAACCTCGAGATCGTGGATCAGGACGGCCGCTCGATGTTTGCCGACGGCTCCAAAGTGCCCTATGACCGCACCCGCCGCCTGATCGAGAAGCTCGCTGTCCCGCTCAAGGCGACGCCGCTGCGCGTCTCCATCGCCGGCCACACCGCGGCTGGATTCGTGCCGACCCGCAGCGACTACGGCGCCTTCGACCTGTCGGCCGACCGCGCCAATGCCGTGCGTCAGATCCTCGAACGCGAGGGCCTGCCGGCCGCCCACGTCTTCGCCGTCGCCGGCAAGGCGGACACCCAGCCGCTGTTTCCGGACGATCCCTCGCTCGCGGCCAACCGGCGGGTGACCATCACCCTGATGCGCGAAGATCCGCCGCTGCCGCCGAACCTGAAGCCGTAGGGCGCATTCGAGCGAAGCGGACCCTGTTTCGCGCGAAGAAAGCGCGACAAAACAAGGATGTAGAGCCAATTCCCGTTCGATCAGGGACGGAAAGGCTCAGGGCTCTTGTGCTACAATCTTACCTGAGGCATGTCGTCGCGTGGACGACGACCGTTGCTGCGCCGTCACAGCATCTGCCCTGGCGCCTGCTATGGTGATGTGCCGATTGACAGGGGCGCCGGAACCGTCAAAAGGCGCCGGATCAATTCTCGGGCAAAAGCGTTCCAGTTTCATATGACGGCGAGCATCACATCGACCGAAGCTCCGGACGGACCGGTCACCTCGGGTTTCTGGGGCCTGACGCTCGGGAGCATCGGCGTCGTCTTCGGCGACATCGGGACGTCGCCGCTCTACGCATTTCACGAGGCCGTCAGGGGCGCGGCCCACGGTCAGCCGGTCTCGCGGGTCATGGTGCTCGGCGTGCTCTCGCTGATCCTCTGGGCGCTGCTGATCGTCGTCACCGCCAAATACGTTCTGCTGCTGCTGCGCGCCGACAACAACGGGGAGGGCGGCACGCTTTCCCTCATGGCGCTCGGTCAGCGCGCGCTCGGGCGGCGGAGCTGGTTCCTGACGGCGCTTGGCGTGGTCGGCGCCTCCATGTTCATCGGCGATTCCATGATCACGCCGGCGATCTCGGTGCTGTCGGCGGTCGAGGGTCTGAAGCTCGCAACACCCGCCTTCGAGCACTATGTCGTTCCCCTGACCGTTCTCATCCTGGCGCTGCTGTTCGCGGTCCAGAGCAAGGGGACGGCGCTGGTCGCCTCGGCTTTCGGGCCGGTGATGGTCGTCTGGTTCACCGTCCTTGCCGTGTTGGGCGCCGTTCACATCGCCGACGATCCGTCGGTGCTGGCAGCAATCAATCCCTATTACGCGCTGCAATTCCTGCTGTCGCACGGCACGATCGGCTTGGTGACACTGGGCGCGGTGTTCCTCGCGGTGACCGGCGGCGAGGCGCTTTACGCAGACCTCGGCCATTTCGGCCGCAAGCCGATCCAGTCGGCCTGGATGTTCTTCGTGCTGCCTGCGCTCCTGATCAACTATTTCGGGCAGGGCGCACTGGTGCTGTCGGATCCCAGCGCGATCGAGCACTCCTTCTATCGCATGGTGCCCGAGCATTTCGTGCTGCCGCTGGTCGGACTTGCGACCGCGGCGACCGTGATCGCGAGCCAGGCGGTGATCACGGGGGCCTATTCGCTGGTCTATCAGGCTGTGCAACTCGGCCTCCTGCCGCGCTTCGAGGTGCGCTTCACCTCGGAAACTCATGCCGGCCAGATCTATCTGCCGCGTGTAAACCGGCTGCTCCTGATCGGTGTGATGCTGCTGGTGCTGTTGTTCCACACCCCCAGCAATCTGGCTTCGGCCTACGGTATTGCGGTTTCCACCACCATGGTTGCCGACGGCATCATGGGCTTCATCGTGATCTGGAAATTGTGGAACTGGCGCGCCGCAACGGCTGCGGCCGTGATCCTGCCCTTCGTCGTGGTCGACATCAGCTTCTTCAGCGCGAATCTTCTGAAGCTGCTGGAAGGCGCCTGGGTGCCGCTGCTGTTCGGCGTGCTCATGGCCGGGACAATCTGGACTTGGCGGCGAGGGTCCGCGATCCTGATCCAGAAAACGCGCCGCATCGAGGTGCCGCTGGACGATCTGATCCGGAGTTTGGAGAAGCGGCCGCCGCACATCGTCAAGGGCACCGCAGTGTTCCTGACCAGCGATCCCTCCTTTGTGCCGACCGCGCTGCTGCACAATCTCAAGCACAACAAGGTGCTGCACGAGCACAACGTGGTCCTGACCATTGAGACCGCGCACACGCCGCGAGTCGATCTGTCGGAGCGTTTCCGGATGGAGAAGATCAGCGACAAGTTCTTCAAGGTCCGCTTGCGCTTCGGTTACATGGAGCAGCCAAACGTGCCCAAGGCGCTCGCGATCGCGCGCAAGCAGGGCTGGCAGTTCGACATCATGTCGACGTCGTTCTTCGTGTCGCGGCGCTCGCTGAAGGCGTCGGCGCAGTCCGGCATGCCGCTTTGGCAGGACCATTTGTTCATCGCGCTGAGCCGGTCCGCCAACGACGCCACCGACTATTTCCAGATTCCCACCGGGCGGGTGGTTGAAGTCGGAACCCAGGTCACCATCTAAACGGCGACTGGCAGAGACATGCAAAATTGCATGCCTAAGCCCCAAAATCGGGCTAGGCTATGCCGGTAGCGCAGGCCTATAAGCCGCGCGCCCTTCTGCCGTTGTGCAGTGAAGCATTTTCAGAGGCCATCAGGCTCTCCCATGACAAGTGATGTAGCGATTTCCGCCCCGGAAACGGCGGCGGCCAATGGGCATGGCGACGCCCACACCACCGCCGGTTTCGGTGCGCTGACACTCGGCAGCATCGGCGTCGTCTACGGCGATATCGGCACCAGCCCGCTCTACGCGTTCCGCGAGGCGGTCATGGCGGCTTCTGGCGCGGAGGGGCTGCCGACGCCGGCGGCGGTGCTCGGCGTGCTCTCCCTGATCCTGTGGGCGCTCATCATCGTGGTGACGCTCAAATACGTCGTGATCCTGCTCCGCGCCGACAACAACGGCGAGGGCGGCACGCTGGCGCTGATGGCGCTGGCCCAGCGCGCAGTCGGCACCCGCGGAACAACCATCGTCCTGCTCGGCATCATTTCCGGCGCCCTGTTCTACGGCGACGCCGTGATCACGCCGGCGCTCTCGGTGCTGTCGGCGATCGAAGGCATGAAGGACGTCACCCTGCACTTCGAGCCCTACATCGTACCGCTGACCGTGATCATCCTGGTCGGTCTGTTTGCCGTGCAGTCCCGTGGTACCGCTCGCGTCGCCGCCTTCTTCGGCCCGATCATGTGCGTCTGGTTCGCCGTGATCGCGATCGCGGCGATCCACCCGATCATCCAGCAGCCGCAGGTGCTGTTGGCGCTGAACCCGCTCTACGCCGTGTCCTTCATGATCCACCATGGCATCATCGGCTTCGTGACGCTCGGCGCGGTGTTTCTGGCGGTCACCGGTGCCGAGGCGCTCTATGCCGACCTCGGCCATTTCGGCAAGCGGCCGATCCAGACCGCCTGGCTGTTCATCGTGGTGCCGTCGCTGGCATTGAACTATCTGGGGCAGGGCGCCCTCGTGCTCGGCGACCCCGGCGCGATCGTCAGCCCGTTCTTCCAGCTCTTCCCGCAAGGTTTTTTCCGCGGCTGCATGGTCGTGCTGGCGACCGCCGCAACTGTCATCGCGAGCCAGGCGGTCATCACCGGTGCCTATTCGCTGACGCGCCAGGCGATCCAGCTCGGTCTGTTGCCGCGCTTTGAAATTCGCCATACCTCTGAAGCCCATTCGGGCCAGATCTTCATCCCGCGCATCAACCAGCTCCTGCTGGTCGCGGTGGTTCTGCTGGTGCTGCTGTTCCGCTCTTCCACCGCGCTGGCCTCGGCCTATGGCATCTCCGTCACCGGAACCATGGTGGTCACGGCGATGATGGGTTTTGTGGTGATCTGGAAGGTCTGGAAATGGTCGCCGTTCACGGCCGCCGCCCTGATCGCGCCGTTCCTGTTCCTCGACCTGACTTTTCTCGCCGCCAATCTGCTGAAGGTGTTCGAGGGCGGCTGGGTGCCACTGGCGCTCGGCGCAGTCATGATCATGCTGATGTACACGTGGCGGCGCGGCAGCCGGCTGCTGTTCGAGAAGTCGCGCAAGCTCGAATTCCCGCTCGCCGACCTCGTGGCGATGCTGGAGAAGCGGCCGCCGCAGCGCGTGCCCGGCACCGCCGTGTTCCTGACCAGCGATCCCCTCAGCGCCCCGACCGCGCTGATGCATAGTCTGAAGCACTACAAGGTGCTGCACGAGAAGAACGTCATTCTCACCATCGAGACCGCACAGACCCCGCGCATCGATCCGGCCGAGCGGGTGAAGCTGGAACAGATCTCGCCGACCTTCTCCAAGGTGACGCTGAAGTTCGGCTTCATGGAATCGCCCAACGTGCCGAAGGCGCTGGCGATCGCCCGCAAGCTCGGCTGGCAGTTCGACATCATGTCGACCTCGTTCTTCCTGTCGCGGAGGGCGCTGAAACCGGCCGCCCATTCCGGCATGCCGCGCTGGCAGGACCGGCTGTTCATCTCGCTCAGCCGTTCCGCCAACGACGCCACAGACTATTTCCAGATCCCCTCCGGCCGCGTCGTCGAGGTCGGCACCCAGGTCACCATCTAAAGTGACGATCTGATCCTCCGTTGGAAGGTCGCGCTTCAAGTCGCTGCGATTTAGCTTTAACTTGCGCAAGGCAGCTCAAGCCTTTGTAGCGCTTGATTTTCATCGGCCAAGAGGCGAGGTTGCCGGCCGCCGGGATCGCCCCGGCAGCGGCCCGCGACGTTGGAGGATGATGTGGCAAATCAAGTACAGGATCTGACCCCGGACGAGGTCTCCAAGGGTGTCGCGGAAGGGCGCTATCTCCTCGTCGATGTGCGCGAGCCGAACGAGGTCGAGGCCGAGGCTTATCCCTACGGCGTGGTCGTGCCGCTCTCGACCTTCGATCCCAAGGCGATCCCCGATCCGCAGGGTAAGGAGGTCGTGTTCGCCTGCCGCTCGGGCAAGCGTTCGGTGACGGCCTCGCTGGCGGCGCAGGCCGCGGGCCTGCCTTACGACAAGCATCTGGCCGGGGGCATGCTCGGCTGGAAGGCGGCGGGTCTTCCCAGCAAAGTCGGTGGCTGACCCCGCCGATGTCCAAGAGCTCGTCCCTCAACAAGGTCTTCGCGGACCTTCCCGTTACCATCTTCGAGGCGATGTCGCAGGCCGCGCGCGACAATGCCGCCATCAATCTTGGCCAGGGCTTTCCCGACGATCCGGGCCCCGAAGACATCCGCCGCGCCGCGGCCGAGGCCTCGCTGAACGGCTACAACCAGTACCCGTCGATGATGGGCCTGCCCGAGCTGCGCCAGGCGATCGCGACCCATTACGGCCACTGGCATGGCCTCGAGCTCGATCCGATGAGCGAGGTGATGGTGACCTCCGGCGGCACCGAGGCCCTGACCTCGGCCATCCTCGCCGTCGTCCAGCCCGGTGACGAGGTGGTGTGCTTCCAGCCGGTGTACGATTCCTATCTGCCGATCATCCGTCAGGCTGGCGGCATTCCGCGCCTGGTCCGGCTCGAGCCGCCGCACTGGCGGCTGAATGAGGACATGCTGAAAAGCGTCTTCAATTCAAAGACCAAGGCGGTGCTCTTCAACAATCCCCTGAATCCGTCCGCGGTGGTGTTTCCGCGCGAGGACCTCGAGCTTTTGGCGCGCTACTGCCAGGAGTTCGACGTGATCGCGATCTGCGACGAGGTCTGGGAGCACGTCACTTTCGACGAGCACAAGCACATCCCGCTGATCACCATCCCCGGCATGCGCGACCGCACCATCAAGGTCGGCTCGGCCGGCAAGATCTTCTCGCTGACGGGCTGGAAGATCGGCTTCGTCTGCGCCGCGCCGCCGCTGCTGCGCGTTGCCGCCAAGGTGCATCAGTTCCTGACCTTCACCACCGCGCCGAACCTCCAGGCCGCCGTCGCCTACGGGCTCGGCAAGCCGGACGAGTATTTCCTGTCGATGCGCAAGGACCTGGCGCGGAGCAGGGACCGCCTCGCCAAGGGACTGGAGAGCCTCGGCTTCCCGGTGCTGAAGTCGCAGGGCACCTACTTCCTCACCGTCGACCTATCCCCGCTCGGGCTGAACGAGAGCGACACCGAGTTCTGCTGGCGGATCGTGAAGGACTACAAGGTCGCGGCAATTCCGGTGTCGGCCTTCTACGAGCAGGACCCTGTGACCTCGGTGGTGCGCTTCTGCTTTGCCAAGAAGGACGAGACGCTCGACACCGCACTGGAGCGGCTGTCGGACGCGGTGCGCGGGCGCAAGAGGTAGGGGAGATGACGAACGTCAGCCGCTTCGGTTTTGGCCTCGCGATCGCCGCCGCGCTGACGTTGCTCTCCGCCCCCGCCGGGGCCGAGGAGCGGGTCGTCAACTTCTACAATTGGTCGAACTACGTGGCGCCCGACGTCCTCGAGGCCTTCACCAAGGAGACCGGCATCAAGGTGGTCTACGACACTTTTGACGCCAACGAGACCCTGGAGACGCGCCTGATGGCCGGCAAGTCCGGCTACGACGTCGTGGTGCCCACCGCCTATTTCCTCCAGCGCCAGATCAAGGCCAACATCTTCCAGAAGCTCGACAAGTCGAAGCTGCCGAACCTGGCCAATGCCTGGCCGGTGGTGACCGAACGTCTCGCGGTCTACGACCCCGGCAATGTCTACGCCGCCAATTACATGTGGGGCACGACGGGGATCGGCTACAACGTCGCCAAGCTGAAGCAGATTCTCGGAGCGGATGCGAAGATCGACAGCTGGGACATCGTGTTCAAGCCAGAGAATCTCGCGAAATTCAAAGACTGCGGCGTCCACATGCTGGATTCCGCCGACGACATCTTTCCAGCGGCGTTGAACTATCTCGGGCTCGATCCGAACTCGACCAAGCAGGCCGACCTCGACAAGGCCGCCGATGTCGTCGCCAAGGTGCGGCCTGCCGTGCGCAAGTTTCACTCGTCCGAATATTTAAGCGCGCTTGCCACGGGCGAGATCTGCTTCGTGGTCGGCTGGTCCGGCGACATCATGCAAGCCCGCGCCCGCGCTGCCGAAGCCAAAAGCGGCATCGAGATCGGCTACGCCATTCCGAAGGAGGGCGCGCAGATGTTCTTCGACAATCTCGCAATCCCTGCGGATGCCAAGAACGTCAAGGAAGCCTACGAGCTGATCAACTATCTCTACCGTCCGGACGTCGCCGCCAAGAATACGGACTTCCTGTCCTACGCCAACGGCAATTTCGCCAGCCAGAAGCTGGTCGATCCGAAGATCCTGAACGACAAGAATATCTATCCGGACGAGGCGACGCTCGCAAAACTGTTCGTCATCACGGCGCGCGAGCCGGCGACGCAGCGGATCATCAACCGGCTCTGGACCAGGGTGAAGACGGGGCGGTAAGGACTGTCCGCTACCGCCACCTTCGGTGCAGCCACAACCACTGCTCGGGATGCTCGCGGACCCAGCCTTCCACCACGCTGGTGATCGCCTGGGTGGTGCCCTGGATGTCGATCTTGCCGTCGGCGTCGCGCACCGGGTGGATCTCTTCGGTGATCTCGGCGGTGAAGCGGCCGCCGGGCAGGCGGATGACGCGGACGCCGTGGATCGGGCATTCGACCTGGCGCAACAGGCGCGCCAGCATCGGATTGGCGCGGGTCTTGCGGCCGAAGAAGGTGACCTCGACGCCGCCGGTCAGATACTGGTCGATCAGCATCGCGACGTGCTTGCCGTCCTTGAGCGCCTGCGCGAGCCGCAGCGGCGCGTCGCGCCCCGCGGGGATCAGCGTGCCCATATTGACCTGGCGCATCTCCTGGATGATGCGATCGGCGGACGCGATATTCGGGCGGCGGTAGAGGATCGCCGCATCGAGCCCGTGTGCGACGGCGGCAAGCGCCGGCAATTCCCAGTTGGCCAGATGCGCGGCGAAGATCAGCGCGGGTTTGCCGTCGTCGCGGATCTGATCGAACAGCTCGATGCTGCGGCTGGGCAGTTCGATCCGACTGTTTTCCGGATGATCGCGGTCATAATCCCAGACGTGATCCATATGAGCGAATTCGGCGCCGACGCGACCGAGATTGTCCCAGACGCCCATCAGGATGGATTCGATTTCCTCGGGCGATTTCTCCGGAAAGGCCGCGCTGAGGTTGGCGCGGCCGATGCGGTGCTCGCGCAGGCGCGGACCGATCGTCTTGGTGACGCGCGCGAAAAAGTCCGAGGTCTTGGCCGGATCGAAATAACGCGTGGTGCGCAACATGCCGACAGTGGCAGCTCCGATCAGGCCTCCACCGATCGACTTGGCCGTCTCCCGCGCGCGGGCCTTCGTCCTCGCAGGAAGCAGCGCCATGCGTCCGGTCAGGCCGGTTCGCGGGTCAGGATCAGCGAGGCGTTCTGGCCGCCGAAGCCGAACGAGTTCGACATCACAGCGGTGACGCGGGCATCGCGTGCCTTGTTGCCGACGACGTCGAACAGGATCGTGGGATCCGGATTGTCGTAGTTGATCGTCGGCGGGATGCGCTGATGTTCGAGCGTGAGCAGCGAGAAGATTGCCTCGACCGCGCCGGCGGCCGAGATGGTGTGGCCGACCATCGACTTGTTGGAGGTGACCGGAATTTTCGAGACGAGATCGCCGAACACGGCCGATGTCGTATTGTACTCCATCTTGTCGTTCTCCGGCGTCGCGGTGCCGTGCGCGTTGATGTGGTCGATCTGATCCGGCGTCATGCCGGCATCGGCCAGCGTCTTGTTCATGCAGCCGATGATCGGCTTGCCGTCGGGCGAGGAGCGGGTGCGATGGAAAGAATCGGTGAGCTCGCCGCAGCCGGCGATCAGGCCGAGAATTTTTGCGCCGCGCGCGGTGGCGGCTTCATAGCTTTCGAGCACCAGCGCGCCTGCGCCTTCGGCCATGACAAAACCGTCACGGTTCTTGGAGAAGGGACGGGAGGCCGCCTGCGGCGGGTCGTTCTGGGTCGACAGTGCCGAGAGCAGCGAGAAGCGCACCAGCGCCTCCGGATTCACGGTGCCGTCGGTCGCTACGCACAGCGCGGCATCGGTTTCGCCGCGGCGGATCGCCTCGACGCCGAGCTGGATCGAGGTCGCGCCCGAAGCGCAGGCCGTCGACAACGAGATCGGCGAGCCCTTGGTGCCGAAGGTCTCGGCGAGGTAGGCCGCGACCGAACCGAACATGAAGCGGTGGTGATAGGCGCTGTACTTGCCGCCACCGGAGATGCGCAGCAGATCGTCGTAATTGAAGTCGAGCTTACCGACGGCGCGGCCGAGCTCGCGGCGCTGCGGCCATTCGACTTCGACAGGTGCGACCGCCAGGAAGAGAGGACCCGGGAAATCCGCCTTGGTGCCGATGCCGGCCTGGTCCAGCGCTTCCTGCGTCACCAGTTCGGCCATCCGCTCGGACAGGCCGGTGGAGGAGAACGGATCGACGCTGACGAAATCCACCGTGCCGGCCATCGTGGTTTTCAGGCCGTCGACCGGAAAGCGCGTGATGGTGCGGATGCCGGATTCGCCGGCGACGAGCTTCGCCCAATTGTCGGTCTTGCCGTTGCCGAGCGAGGTCATGATGCCCATGCCGGTGACGACGACGACGGGACGCCCGAGTTTGTCGCGTGGTGCAGTCATGTCGATCCCCGCTTGAGCTGGAGCATGATTCGAAAAAGCGTGACGCGATTTTCCGAGAAGATCATGCCCAAACAATAACCTGCCAAAGCGCAACGCGCTCTAGCTTACTGCCTCGACCAGCGCCATGCCTTCGCCGCGCCAGTGTCCGGCCCCCACCACCACAATCTGGGTGGGCGCTCCTTGCATTTCAATCTCGGTTCCCGTGGAATCGTTCGGCGGAAACAGCGCGCCGCGAGAGATCGACAGCGCGGCGAGCGCGATGCCGAGCGGGAATTGCGTCTCCATGGTGTGGCCGAACATCGTGCCGGTCGAGCGCACCGGGAACTCGGCGTGGCCCTTCAGGAAGCCGCGCTCTTCTGACGTCGCCGGCTCAGCGCCGGTCGCACCGGATATGATCGCGCCCTTGCCGTCGCGCTTGGGCAACTTTGCCCAAAGCTTCTCCAGCGTCGCGGCCATGTCGCCGGGGGTCTTGCGCCGGGCGAGGTCGGCAACGACGCTCGACAGCTTCGCAAACGGCTTGGCACCGCGCGCTTCCGCATGCGCCTTGGACTCCAGCACCAGAAACGCGCCAGCCGAGCCGAGCGCGAAGCCGGCGTTGTCCTCGCGCGCCCACACGGGTGCGAACTTGTCCTTGAGATTGAAGTCGCCGAATTCGTAGAGGACCATCAGGTCCTTGCGCTCGCCATTGTGCGAGCCGCCGATCAGCGCGATGTCGCTCTCGCCCGAGGCGATGCGCGACAATGCAATGCGGGCGGCATCGGCGCCGGCAACCTCTTCACCCATGAAGGTGCGCGAGGTGCCGCCAATGCCGTGCACGATGGCGATGTTGCCGGCGAGCAGGTTGGAGAGCTGGGCCAGGAACAGCGTCGGCCTGAGATCGCTCATCAGCCGCTCGTTGAGGAAGCCGGGCGCGTTGGCACCCTTGGCCTCGGCCGTGAGCACGCCGGTGTCGACGTTGAGATCGCGCTCACCGCCGCCAGCGGCGACCACCATGTCGATCTTCGACAGGATATCCTTGTTGCCCTTGATCCCGGCGGAGTCGAGCGCAAGCCCGGCCGCATAGGTGCCGATGCGCTGCCAGGCTTCCATCTGACGCTGGTCGCCCTTCTTCGGGATCTGGCTGTCGAAGGTAACAGGCATCAGCGGGTGCACGATGTAGGGCGCAAAGCCCTTCTCGTCGACATTGATGCGCTTCTCCTGAAGCGCGGCCCAGTTGGCGTCCAGGCCCTCGCCGAGCGAGGTGGCCAGGCCAATGCCGGTGATCCAGACTTCCGTCTGGGCGGGCTTCGAAGCAGTCTCGGTCATTGCGATACGGCCTGTTGCGGAAAGCCGACGCGCTTGGCGACCGCGTCCATGTGGGCGCGCATATCCGCATGGGGAAAGGGAATCTGCGTGAAGGTCAGCGTCGAATTCGCGCGCAGCTTGCCGCCGACCTTGATCTTGGCTTCGGTCACGGCGTAGCCCGAGCCCTGATGGGCCAGGCTCGCCTCGATGCTCATGAGATCGCCGGGGAAGACCGAGCCGCGGACCTTGGCCTCCTTGACGGCAGCCAGGATCGGCATGCGCTCGAATTTGAGCACGCCAAGCTGAAGCCAGCCCGAGGCCTGCGCCATCGATTCGATCAGGAGCACGCCGGGCATCAGGGGATAGCCCGGGAAGTGCCCCTCGAAGATGGTGCTCTCCATCGGGACCTGAGCCTCGACGACAATCGTCTTCGCGTCGACGTTGAGGTCGACGACGCGATCTATCATGTGGAAGTATTCGAGTTGCATGACCGCGCGCTTAGGCGCTCGCGCCCTTGGCCGCAACCAGTTCGTCGATGCGGGCGCACAGGTTTTTCAGCACGAAATACTGCTCGGTGGTGGCTTTGCCGTCGTTGACCTCCTGGGTCCACTTTTCCAGCGGCAGCTTGATACCGAACTGCTTGTCGATCGCGAACGCGATGTCCAGGAAATCGAGGCTGTCGATGCCGAGGTCATCGATGGCATGGCTATCCGGCGTGATCGTGTCGCGCGGGATGTCGCAGGTTTCAGCGATGATCGTAGCGACCTGATCGAATGTGGAGGACATCACTAAGCCTTTGATATATTGCAGATGTTTGTCAGATTTTCCAGAGTGGAACGGTGGGTGGGCATCGCGCCCCGATGACGCCCTCAACCCCCCTCTGGCCGGGTCGAAAGCCCGTATATCGGAGCGCCGCCCTGAGTTCAATGGAGCCGGCGGGTGTGGGGACAGGGCTGGGGATGCCCGGTTGAGCCGTTTCCGCCGAAGGACCGTCGGCGGGCCTCGCCAGACGTCTTACCCTGCCAGATGTTTTGCCTACTAGACGCTTGCCTTAGATGTGCGGCGTCGTGATCTTGACGCAGTCGCGGCGGCCCATCAGCACGCAATCCTGGGTCCGGCGCAGGTCGGCGATGCTCACCGCGAGCCAGATCCCGATCGCGGTCAGTGCGATGGTGAAGGCCAGCGCCGCGATGTTGGCGAGCATGCGATGGCGGAAATCGTCCGGTTCAGTGCGGGGCTGCTCATAGCGCGACAGGTCGAGCGGCTCGGGCGCGACGCGCAATTGCTGCACGCTACCGTTGCCGCGGTAGCCCGTCGGGGAAGGCGAGGTGCGCGGCCTGAACTGGAGCACCCGATGCTCGTCATCCGAGCTTATGGGCCGCTGGGTTGTCATGGTGCAGGGATCACTCCGAAGCAGCGATTTTTAGATAGCATACGTGGGTAACACGTTGCAGAAAATCTTCTCAACGCGCACGTGCATTGTGCGTTCGCACTATCTTGCAGGGTTGCGAACGAAGGACCGTGGAACCGTGGTCGTTCCGGGCCTGCAGAGGGTGCGATGCAATATCTCCGCCCAGCCGAATGCATTGCCGGCACGATGCCCATGGCATAGTCCCAGGGAACCTGACCACGCAGCTGCAACCATGTGAAGGGCGTTTCGACCATGACCAATCCGCGCGAACCGAGAGTGCATCCGGTGTCGATCCTGTCGCTGCGGCCGACGCAGATGACGGTCGGGATGCGCGAGGTCAAGGAGAAGCGCAAGCGCTGGCGCGAGCACGACAAGAAGAAGCAGGCCGATCTGCTCGGCAAGCATATGATCCCCGTCGTGCATGGCCCCGACGAGCGCTATTACGTGATCGACCATCATCATCTCGGTCGCGCGCTGCACGACGAGGGCATCAAGGAGGTGCTGGTCACCATCGTCGGCGACCTCAGGATGGTCGAGCGCGAAGCGTTCTGGGGCGTGATGGACAACAAGCGCTGGGTTTACCCCTACGACGCCAAGGGCGAACGGCGACCGTTCCGCGATTTGCCGAAATCCGTCGTCGATCTCAAGGACGATCCCTTCCGGAGCCTTGCCGGCGAGCTGCGCCGCATGGGCGGCTTCGCCAAGGACACAACGCCGTTCTCCGAATTCCTGTGGGCCGATTATCTGCGCCGAAAGCTGTCGCGCAAGGCTGTGGATGCCAACTTTGAGAAGGCGCTCGAGAAGGCGATGTCCTCAGCCAAGAGCAAGGACGCGATCTATCTGCCCGGCTGGTGCGGTCCGGCTGACGATGATTAGGCGCAACGCTCACGTCAGTACGGCATGTGGCTCCGCAAACCGGATCTGATCACAGCCTCTTGAGCGAAACCATCTTCCGTCCGCGCGAAGCAGTGCTGAAACAAAGCCGTGCCATCTGTGGGATTGCCGAGCTCACACAGGAGGCCGAAATGCGCCGTCTGGTTTTCACCGTTGCCCTGCTCGTGGTCGCTTCAGCCGGGATATCGGCGTCGTTTGCCGCAGTACACCATGCCAAGACGTTGACGTTTTCCGAGCGCTTTGCCCCGGCGCTCGAGTTGATGGCGAAGCGTTAGGACAGATCCCGCCAGTTCAACCAGCAGCGTCACGATCGAGTTTGCGCAGCCGCACAAAGGCGGCCCAGGCCCGCGGATAATCCTTGTCGGTGGGATCAATCGTAAGTAGCGCGCGGCATGCTTCCTTGATCTCCTCAGGCGAAGGACGCTTGGCCGGAACCCGGGATGATTTGGCGTCTTCCCAGCGAGCCTCGACATCTCTTGCAAAAGCCAGGGCCTCGGCGCTGGTCCGCTTCTGCGCCGATTTCGCCAGCGGATGGTCCGAGGGGAAATTCGGCCATGCGGCGGGCGGTTGGTCGACACGCCACGTCAGTTCATCTGCTTGTCGTGCCTCCACGCCCGAACTTGAATGCTGTGCTGCTGGCGCCCATCCTGCCCCTGCTGAGGCTGCCGAACCCGATGAGCCGACCGATCCCCGCGGGACCGCCGAGCCTGGCGCGACCGCCGCGGTCTGTCCGGCGAGCTGGCCAAGCTGTTGTTCCATCGTTCCGCCGCTGGACTTGGGGATGATTTTTTCGACGGTCTTGATCATCGACAGCGCGCCTGGCGATATCAGCGTGTTCTGGTCGGCAATTTTGTCGTCGGCCGCGCCTGGGCAGGGCTTGTAAGCAGAGCGCTGCGACGTCATCCGGCCGTCGTCGTCGATACGGGCAAAATCGATCGCGACGGTGTAAACGAACGCGGCCTCGACGTACTGCCTTTCCTTGTCCATCGCTTTTACGGAGCCGCATACGTATTTTGCCTGGTTTGCATCGATCGTTCGCAGGCCGTTGAAGTGAGCTGAATTCGGCGCAATGAGGACGCGTAAGACAGCAGCCCGCGCCTTGCCATGCTCCGATTCGAACATGCTCCATATTTCGTTCGCGTTGATGATCTCCGGCTGATAGTTCCATGCGTATCCGGCCGCGAAGAATGCCGTGCCAATACAGGTCGCGATCACAAATGCCCGCACGTTCATGAGAAGCCCCTCGACAGGCACGACTCATCAGCGTCTCCGGTGACGGAAACTGCGCAAGTTGTGCCAAAGCGATTGTGCTAGTTGGGGGTGAGATTCTTAATTAAACGTGTGCGATTGCGAAAACACTGAGTTCCCGTCAAACGGGAACTCATCCGCTGCATTTGTCGGTGATGCGTTCCTTCCGCGCTCGCGGCGGTTATTTCTTTGGCAGCCGTCCCATCAGATAGAATTCGTCATTCGGCCGCATGCCGGTGAAATTCGCCAGCCGGTTCGACAGTGCGAAGAAGGCTGAGATTGCGGCGATGTCCCAGATGTCGTCGTCGCTGAACCCATGCGGCGCGAGCGCGGTGAAATCGTCCTCGGAAATCCGCTGCGCATCGGCCGAGACCTTCATCGCGAAGTCGAGCATCGCCTTTTGCCGCGGCGTGATGTCGGCCTTGCGGTAGTTCGTGGCGATCTGGTCGGCGATCAGCGGGTTCTTGGCGCGGATCCGCAGGATCGCGCCATGCGCGATCACGCAATACTGGCACTGATTGGCTGCCGAGGTCGCGACCACGATCATCTCCCGCTCGGCCTTGGTGAGGCCGCCGTCCTTCTCCATCAGTGCGTCGTGATAGGCGAAGAAGGCACGGAACTCGTCCGGGCGGTAGGCCAGCGTCAAGAACACGTTCGGCACGAAGCCGCTCTTCTCCTGCACGGCGAGGAGGCGTGTGCGGATGTCGTCGGGGAGCGCATCGAGGGCGGGAGCGGCGAAGCGTTGCGCGGGCTTTGTCATGGGCATGGATTCCGGCTTGGGGCCGGCAACCATAGTCGATGCCGGCGCCATGCTCAACGTGACGCCAGGCTCGCAATGCCGGAGCTGGAAAACGAGCGTTGCTTTACCGCAGCGGCTTCTTCAGCAGCGAGAAGCGGTCCGGATCCAGCCCCATCGACGGTTGCAGCATCGGGGCTTCGACGTTGGAGAGCGTCTTCGCGGGCGGCGCCGAGAACACTGGATCGTTCGGCACGTCGCGCTGCGAGGTGGCACCGCGCCAGCGCTCGAGCACGGCGCCGACGAAATGCATGTCGTGACCGGAGGTGACGGACGGCACGCTGCTGATGGTGGCTTCGCCGCGCGGCAATTGATGCGGCGGCACCTCCTTGAAGCGCAGCCGCGTCGGCAGCGCGACACCTTCGCCGAAGGCCAGCACTTCGCGGGTGCCGAGCGAGGGCACGAACGAGAGCAGATTCGCGGCCGCATCCGACACCGCGGCGCGCAGCAGCGCCTGGTCGCGCTCGTTGGCAAGACGCATCGTGAACAGCGTGTTGCACTGGGAGATGATCGTGGCGTCGAGCTCGGCCGGACGCTGGGTGATGAGGCCAAGATAGACGCCGTATTTGCGGCCTTCCTTGGCAATGCGCGACACCGCCTTGCGGGTCGGCCCGAAGCCGACATTACGATCGGCGGAGGCGTAGCGGTGAGCCTCTTCGCAAACGAACAGCATCGGCGAAACGCCGTCGCTCCACAGGCCGAAGTCGAAGGCCATGCGGCAGAGCACCGAGACGACGGAATCGATGACCTCGGCCGGGAAGCCGGCGAGCTGCATCACCGTCATCGGCTTGCCGTTGGCCGGCAGGCGGAACAGATGGCTGATCACCTCCGCCATGGTGTCACCGCCGACATTGGCGTTGTCGAACATGAAGGCGTAGCGCGGGTCGTTGCGGACCGCCTCGATGCGGGAGATCAGCTTGTGATAGATGATGCGCGAGGAGCGGTTCTCGAGCTTGCCCATGCGCTCGTCGATCAGCGACATCAGGTCGACCAGGCGATAGGGCACCGGCGTATCGACGGTGTAGCCGATCTGCTTGGGATCGATGCGCTTCAGGCCAATGCGGTCGGCGTTCTGGTACTGGGTGTAGACGCCCTTGGCCAGCGGAATGACCTCGGCGAGGACGTCGAGCTCCTCGGGCACGCCGGCGCGGCCGCCGAACAGCACGTCGACGATTTCCTCGAAATTGAACAGCCAGAATGGCAGTTTCAAATTGCGCGGGTTGAGCACCAGCGCGCGGTCGCCGAAGCAGCGGCCATATTCGTTGTGCACATCGAGCAGGAAGATGCGCAAATTCGGGCGTGCCTTGAGGATCTCGTTGAGCAACAGTGACACACCGGTCGATTTGCCGACGCCGGTCGATCCCAGCACCGCAAAGTGCTTGGAGAGCATTTCCTCGATGTCGACATAGGCGACGACGGAGCTGTCCTGCTGAAGGAAGCCGACATTGATCTGGTCGGAGCCGGTAGGCGCGTAGATCGTGCGCAGCTCCTGGCTCGTGATCAGGTCGACGGAATCGCCGATGGTCGGATAGTTGGTGACGCCGCGCTGGAATTTGGCCTTGCCGGTGGCGTTGAGAATTTCGCCGAGCAGGTCGACCGAGGCGATGGCGATCAAATTGTCGTTGCTCGAGAGGTTCTCGCAGGACACCTCGGTGATCATGGCGACGATGACCGAGCTGGCGCAGCGGATACTGACGAAGCGGCCGACGGTGGCCCGCACTTCCGAGACCGGCATCCGGCTTTCAGCCAGCAGCCCGACCCGGGCGAGCGATCCGCGAACCGAAATCACGCGTCCAAAGGATGTCACAATGAATGAACCTGGCAAGAGCAACGGGTTGCCCGGACTATGCACGGCCGTCGCTGGACAAACGGTTAAACGGCAGGCGCCGGCGCTTCGTTAAATCCGCGACAATTCGGGCGCGAGGTTTGTTCCCAATGCATACTCCCTGGCGGAAGCGGCCGGAAAATGCTGTTTTTTCCCGGCCGACGGGCCCAGAGTGTTTAAGGAAGATTTTACCATTCGGGCAGTCGGTCCGCGGTTCCGGGACGGGTTGGTCATCCGAGATGGCCCGTCATCTGTTCCGGGCGGCGATGCCTGATTTGTTGACGGGACCTAATCATTTGTACATTGGTACAAATGAACCGGCGGCCTCGGCGCCGCCCACCGGTGCGTGAGCGGATTGCCGCCTGCGCCGGATCGCGAGGATCCGGTCCAGCGGATCGCAAGCCACGTCTTGGAGGACACCATGCAGCCCGAACCGATCCTCGATCTCGCTCATCTCGGCCACATGGAGCTGTTGACACCGAAGCCGGACGAGAGCCTGAAATTCTTCGTCGAGGTCATGGGCATGACCGTCAGCGGGCAAAAGGGCGAGTCGGTCTATTTGCGCGGCTGGGACGATTACGAGCGCTATTCGCTCAAACTGACGGCGTCGAAGACGTCAGGCATGGAGCACATGGCGTTGCGCGCGCGCAGCCAACAGGCGCTGGAGCGCCGCGTCGCGGCGCTGAAGGGATCCGGCTTCGACATCGGCTGGATCGACGGCGACATGGGGCAGGGGCCGACCTTCCGCTGCCGCGATCCCGATGGACACATCATCGAGCTCTATTACGAGACCGAATGGTATCAGGCGCCGCCGGAGTTGAAGCCGGCGCTGAAGAACCAGGCGCAGCGCTTTCCCGCGCGCGGCGTCAATGTCCGCCGCCTCGACCACCTCAATTGCCTCGCCGTCGACATCAAGGCCAACCGCGAGTTCTTCGAGAACTATCTCGGCTGCCGGCTTACCGAGCAGATCGTGCTCAACGACGGCCGCGAGGCGGCGATGTGGCTGACGATGTCCAACAAGAGCTACGATTTCGCCTATTCGCTCGACCATTCCGGCACGCCCGGCCGCTTCCACCACGTCACCTACGCGCTCGACAGCCGCGAAGAGATTCTTCGCGCCGCCGACATCTTCCTGGAGAACGGCATCCACATCGAGACCGGCCCGCACAAGCACGCGATCCAGCAGACCTTCTTCCTCTACGTCTACGAGCCCGGCGGCAATCGCGTCGAAGTCGCCAATGCCGGTGCGCGCCTCATCCTTGCGCCCGACTGGAAGCCGATCGTCTGGACGGAAGAGGAGCGCAAGAAGGGACAGGCGTGGGGCCTGAAGACGATCGAGTCCTTCCACACGCACGGCACGCCGCCGGTGGAGCACAAGAAGTAGCGCTCAGTTGGCGGCGGCTCTCACACGCGCAATCGTCTCCTTGACGCCGGTCCATGCCGGCCTGTCCGGTGCGAACTGCCTGCGCAGGAAGGTGACCAGTTCCTCGACCTGCGCATTGCTCATGCTGTTCTTGAAGGCCGGCATGTAGCCGAGATCGCTCGACACCGGCTCGGCGATGCCGTGCAGGATGATTTGCACGAGATTGTCCGATGCGGCGCTGTGCAGATTGCTGTTGAGTGCCAGCGAAGGCCGGCTGCCGAACAGCGGCAGGCCGCCGACCTCATGGCAGACGGCGCAGGCGCCCTGATAGAGCCGCGCGCCGGTGGAGGACGCGATTTTAACTTGCGTCGCGCTTTCGAGACGTGCCGCAAACGCGTCCGGTGCTTCGGTTGCGGTGTCGTTGAATGAGTTCAGATAGACCGCCATCGCCTGAATGTCCTGGTCGGACAGGGCTTTGAGGTCTCTGACGATTGGCGCCATCGGCCCGGCGGCGACGCCATGATATCGCGAGTGGCCCGTGCGCAAATAGGCGAAAAGCTCGTCCTCGCTCCATGGGATCGGCGCGTGCGAGAGTGAGGTCAGCGGCGGCGCCTCCCAGCCCTCGGCAAAGCCGCCGGCGAGATAGGCGCCACGCTGCTCGGCGCCGAGTGCGTTGCGCGGCGAATGGCAGGCGCTGCAATGGCCGAGGCCCTCGACCAGATAAGCGCCGCGATTCCAGACTTCGGACTTGGCGGGATCAGGCTTGAACTCGCGCGTCTGGTGGAACAGCGCATTCCATCCGGCAAGTAGCGGGCGGAGATTGAACGGGAAGGCGAGCGTATTCGCAGGCTGCGTCGCGCGCACCGCAGGCTGCGCCATTAGGTAGGCGTAAAGCGCCTGCATGTCGGCATCGCCAGTCTTCGAAAAGTGCGTGTAGGGGAAGGCGGGATAGAGCTGCCGTCCGTCGCGATGCAGCCCGTCGCGCATCGCGCGCTCGAATGCGGGATAGGACCAGGCGCCGATGCCGGTCTCGACGTCGGGCGTGATGTTGGTCGCGTAGATCGTGCCGAACGGCGTCTCCAGGGCGCGGCCACCGGCGTTGAGCGCCCCGCCGATCATGGTGTGGCACTCCGCGCAATTGCCGAACGCGGCCAGTTGTTGCCCGCGCGCGATCGTCGCTGCGGAATAGACCGATGGATCGGGTCGGGTGATCGGCGCGATGGCGCGGCCGGGCAAAAGAGCTGCACCGATGCCGATCGCCGCGGTGCAGACGGCCGCGATCGTCGCGAAGACGCCGGCGCGTTTGGCGAAGGGATTTTCCCAGATGCGGGATGGCTGTGGCGTAGCGGGAGCGGGCAGCGCCTGCGGCGTGGCTGGGGCGCTGCCGTGCAAGCCCTTCAGGATGCGCTCGGGCGTGAACGGCGGCTCGCGAAAGCGCACGCCGGTGGCGTCGAAGATGGCGTTGGCAATCGCAGCCGCGCTTGGGACCGAGGCGGACTCGCCGACGCCGAGCGGCGGCTGGTCTGGCCGCGGCAGCAACAACACGTCGATCTTGGGCACGTCAGGGAACGGGATGATCGGATAGGCGCCCCATTCCCGCGCCGCGACTGCCCCGCGTTCGAAGGAGACCTCCTCCATCAGCGCGCGGCTGGTGGACTGGATGACGTTGCCATGGATCTGGTGGCGCACGCCGCCCGGGTTGATCATCAATCCGGAATCCTGCCCGGCGACCACGCGCGTCACGCTGACCTCGCCGGTCGACTTGTTGACGGCAACGTCGGTGACCCAGGCCGACCACGCCGCGCCATAACCGGGAAATCTGCTGTGGACGTAGAGCGCATAGGCAAAGCCGCGCCCATGCACGATCTCGCCGTCTTTCTCTTCGCGCACCGGTCGCGGCGTCCAACCCGCGCGCTCGGCGACCGCATGGACGAGATCGACGGCGCGCTGATCCCTAAGGTAACGCAGGCGATATTCGATCGGGTCGACGCCGGCCTCGGTTGCGGCCTCGTCGATATAGGATTCATGCGCAAAGGTGTTCGGCAGGGCCGAGACGCCGCGAAACCAGGACGCACGCACGATCGGCGCCATGTCGTGGGCGACGACGCGCATGTGGTCGTAATCGTAAGGCGGGATTGCGGTGCGGTCGCCCATCTGGAGGACGTCCGGCTTCGGCGATATCCGCCCCGTCAGCAACAGCGCCAACGTCGGCGCGGCATTCGACGGATACCGCGTGGCAAGATCGTAAGCAGCGACGCCGCCCTCCGCGTTCAGGCCGCCATTGACGTCGATGAGCTGCGCGGCGCCCTTGGGCTCCCAGGCGTGCTCCTGCTCGCGCGTCAGCTGCACGCGCACGGGCCGGCCGACCGCGCGCGAGAGCAGCAGCGCGTCCGCGGTGACATCGTCGGCGCAGTTGCGGCCGTAGCAGCCGGCGGCCTCCAGCCTGATCACCTCGATCTCGCTCTCGGGACGCTCGATCAGCAGCGACAGGTCTGCGCGCAGCGGGTGCGGATTTTGCGTGCCCGACCAGACGCGGATGTTGCCGTCCTGGAAGTCGGCGACCGCGCAGGACGGGCCGATCGAGGCATGCATCTGATAGGGCCAGACGTAAGTGCGCTGCATCGGCTTGGCCGCGCCGGCAATGGCCGCATCGACGTCGCCCTTGTCGATCAGGGTGCGCGGCGTCGATGGATTGGCACGCAGCGCTGTCTCGACGTCGGCGAGATCGGTCAGTTCAGACGTCGGTCGCCAGCTCACCGCAAGCTGCTCCGCCGCGCGGATAGCGCTCTCCTCGCGCTCCGCGACGATTCCGACGAAATCGCCGATGCGCACGACGGCTATGATGCCGGGGATGTCGCGCACCGAGGATTCGTCGACCGAAATCAGGCTGGTGCCGACAAACGTGCCGGCATCGACGCCGGCATAGGGCGGACGCACCACGCGTCCGTGCAGCATGCCGGGCACACGGATGTCGTGCACGAAGGTCAGCTCGCCCGTGGCCTTGGCCGGGAGGTCGATGCGGGGCATCGATTGGCCGACAATGGCGTAATCGCCGACGGGCTTGACGGCGACGTCGTCGGCAAGCTCGAGACGAATGGTCTCTCCGCCGATCAACTCGCCATAGCTGACGCTGCGATTGTCGTGCCCGCGCACAAGGCCGTCTTCGATTCTGAGATCGGCAGCCGGCAGCTCCAGGCGCTCGGCCGCACGTGCGATCAGGAAGTGTCGCGCCTGCGCGGCGGCTTTGCGCAGGGGAACGGCGGTGATCTGGATGGTCTCGCTCGCGATCGTGGCGCCCTGGTTCGGCACCGTTGCGGTGTCGCCGAGCACCACGACCACGCGGGCAAAGGAGACGTCGAGCTCTTCAGCCACGATCTGGCCAAGCGCCGTGCGGATGCCGGTGCCGAGATCGACATGACCATTGTAGGCTGTGACCGAACCGTCCGCGGTGATGCGAACGAAGGTCTCGAACGTGCACTCGTCCACCGTGCGGACGACGACGAGCGAGCCGGATTGCAGCTCAGCTCCGTTCGGATGCGGGGAGCCCATCAATCACCGGCCTCGGCGAGCTGGCCAGACGCACGCATCACGGCGCGCAGGATTTCGATATGCGTGCCGCAGCGACAGAGATTGTAACGTAGCGCCGCCAGCGCCTCCTGTTCGGTGGGCTGGGGGTTGATGGCAAGCAGCGCTTTGGTGGTCATGATCATGCCGTTGAGGCAATAGCCGCATTGCGCGGCCTGTTCGTCGATGAAGGCCTGCTGCACCACATCTGGCTTGTCGCGGGTGCCGAGCCCTTCGAGCGTCACGATGTCGCGGCCGGCGCAGCCGCTGATCGGAATCACGCAGGAGCGCGCCGCCGCGCCATCGATCAAGACAGTGCAGGTGCCGCATTCACCGAGGCCGCAACCGTATTTCGGACCGTTGAGCGCGAGATCGTTGCGCAGCACGTAGAGCAGCGGCGTGTCTCGCGCCGCAGTGATCTCGTGGATCCGGCCGTTCACGGTGATGCGGATCGGTGTCTGCGTCATCCTCGTTCCCAAATCGACTCGTTGAGCTCCGCAGCCAAAGCTTCGCGAAATTCCAAGTCCGCTCAAAATCTACGTTGCGACGATACCGTTTGTACACAAACGTGCAAGCCGTGCATGCCGCAGTGCAGCGCGAATGCCTTCTTTGTGGACAGAGCGGATAGGCAAATGAGGTTTTATGCGGCAGGCGTATGTTTTGCGCCGCACCGCCGCTTGACAGTCATCGGGAGGGCGCGCAACATCGTTCGTGTACAAATGATAACTGCACTGTCGGCTGGCTTTGACATGGTGACTGAACCTACGAGCGCCGCCATCGACAAGATCCGCTGCGATGCGTGTCCGGTGATGTGCTACATCAAGCCGGGCGCGGCGGGCGCCTGCGACCGCTATGCCAATCACGAGGGCAAGCTCGTCCGTGTCGACCCGCATGTGATCCTGGAGCGCACCGTGTCGCATGGCGGCAAGCTCGTTCCGTTCAGCCGCACCGAAGATTGGGACGGCAAGATCGTCCACGAGCCTTCCACCTTTGTAACGGCGATCGGCGCGGGGACGACCTATCCCGACTACAAGCCGGCGCCGTTCATCGTCTCGGCGGAGGTCGACGGCGTCGACATGGTGACTGTCGTCACCGAGGGCATCTTCTCCTATTGCGGCATCAAGGTGAAGATCGACACCGACCGTTATCTCGGGCCGGAGACGGCGACCGTCCGTGCACAAGGCGAGGCGGTCGGCCACGTCACCACCAGCGAATACGGTTCGCAGATGCTGTCGCTCGGCGGCGTGCATCATCTGACCGGCGGCTCCAAGAAGGAAGGCCGCGTCACCTGCGACACGCTGATGGACCTCGCAAATTGCAAGGCGGTCGAGCTCACCATCGACGGCGGCGCGAGCGTGGTGGTGCAGGCCGGCCAGCCGCCGATCGTCAACGGCATGAAAGAAGAGCGCATGCGTGTCGGCTGCGGCTCGGCGACGATCGGCATGTTCGCCAAGCAATGGCACGGCAAGGTCGACGAGGTCGTCGTGGTCGACGACCATATCACCGGCGTGCTCTCGGAGCACCAGGCCGGCAAGCTGCTCGACATCGCCGACACCGGCATCAAGATGAAAGGGCGCCGCTCGACGCCCGGCCGCTATTTCCAGGTCGCCGATCCCGGCACGGGTTGGGGCGGCACCAATATCTCCGATCCGCTCGCAATCCTCGGACCGTTCGACGCCAAGGAAGCCAGGGCCGGCCTCTCCATGCTGATGGTCTCCACGACCGGCGAACATTCGTCCTATTACGTGCTCGACGAAGCCTTGAAGCCGGTCGAGACGGAGATGCCGGATGACCTCAAGTTTTCGGTCGAGCGCATTCAGGAGAATTGCGAGCCGGCGCTGTGTACGGTGCTGTTCATGGCCGGCGCCGGTGGTTCCTTGCGGGCGGGCGTGACCGACAATCCGGTGCGGCTGACGCGCTCGGTGAAGGACGCGCTCACGCGCGTCACCAGTGGCGGCGCACCTGTTTACGTCTGGCCGGGCGGCGGCATCACCTACATGGTCGACGTGACGCAGATGCCGGCGGGCGCATTCGGTTACGTGCCGACGCCCGCGCTGGTCGCGCCGATCGAATTCACGATGAAGCTGTCGGACTATGCGGCGCTCGGTGGGCACATGGATTATGTGAAACCGCTGTCCGAAGTGCAGGGCGGCGACGATGTCCGCCAATTGCCCTGGCAGAACCCGATTCCAGGGCCTCGGGCATGACAAGGCTCCCGCAAATCGCGTTGCTGTCTGACGGCCGGCGACTGCATTTGCAGGATGGACCGATTGATTTGGTCGTCGAGGCGAGGGGGGCTGCCGACGCAGTGCGCGCGGCCTATGAGGCGGCCGTCCGGCGCTTCACGGGATTGCTCGACGAGCTCTGCGCGGAACTGCCCGAACTGCGGACCGCTGTCGAGGAGCGGACCTCGTTGAGAGGCGTTGTGGCGCGTCGCATGCACGCCGCGGTCGCGCCCTATGCCGCTGATGGCTTCATCACGCCGATGGCCGCTGTGGCCGGCGCCGTAGCGGAGGAGATTCTCGGCGCAATGCTGAACGCTGCGGCGCTCGATCGAGCCTATGTCAACAATGGCGGCGACATTGCCCTGCATCTCGGCGAGGGCGAGCATTTTTCGGTCGGCCTGATGGACCGGCCCGATCGCGACGGCGTGATGCGGACGATCAGGGTGGACGCCGATGATCCCGTGCGCGGCATTGCGACCAGTGGACGGCACGGTCGCAGCTTTTCCCTCGGGATTGCCGATGCGGTGACCGTGCTGGCCGGAACAGCGTCGCAAGCCGATGCCGCCGCGACGATCATTGCGAATGCCGTCGATCTGCCGGGGCATCCCGCCATTATCCGAAAGCCTGCGTGCGAGCTTCAGCCCGACAGCGATCTTGGCGCACGGCTCGTGACCCGCAACGTTGGTGGATTGTCGCAGAACGAGATCACCACCGCGCTCGAATCTGGCGCGGAATGTGCACGGCAATTATTCGATCGCGGATTGATCGAGGGTGCCGTGTTGCAGCTTTGTGGTGATATGCTTGTCATCGGGACCAAGGATATTGAACGGCAACGATCGCGCCCGCTTGTGCCGGAAATCGCGGTTCATGCCTGAACAGGGAAGCGGCTTGAGGAAACAATCATGAGCGCGATCATCCGCAAGATCGTCACCGTCGTCGAAGAGACGCAGATGGAGATGGGCCGCCAGGTCTCGCCGCCGACACGGCGTGCGGCGGCAATCGCCGTGATCGAGAACCCGTTTGCTGGAAAATATGTCGAGGATCTCTCGCCGCTGATCGCGATCGGCGAGGAGCTTGGCGAGCTGCTCTCGAAGCGCGCGGTGGCGGCGCTTGGCATCGACGGGTCCAAGGCGCAGAGCTATGGCAAGGCCGCGGCCGTCGGCGAGAACGGCGAGCTGGAGCATGCCGCCGCCATCCTTCACCCGAAAATGGGCGCGCCGGTCCGTAAAGTGCTGAGCAAGGGCGCTGCGTTGATCCCGTCGTCGAAGAAGCGCAGTGGACCCGGCACGACGCTGGACATTCCGCTGGGCCACAAGGATGCAGCCTTCGTGCGCAGTCATTTCGACGGCATGGAAGTGCAGATCAACGACGCGCCGCGCGCCAACGAGATCATGGTCGCGGTCGCCGTTACCGACAGCGGCCGTCCGCTGCCGCGCGTCGGCGGGCTGACCGTTGCGGAGATCAAGGGCGAAGACGGACTGCGTTAATCTTTTCAGAAAAGTGGAGGTTGGGATGCGAGCAAAGAACTATTTCGCCGGCGCGGCGTTCGCGCTGTTGGCAAGCGGCATGGCTCATTCGGCCCTGGCGGAAGACATCAAGATCGGTGAGATCAACAGTTATTCGTTGCTGCCGGCGTTCACGGAGCCCTATCGCAAGGGCTGGCAGCTCGCGGTTGAAGAGATCAATGCGGCCGGCGGCATCAACGGCAAGAAGCTGGTCGTCGTCTCCAAGGACGACGGCGGCAAGCCGGCGGATGCGCAGACCGCGGCCAACGAGCTGGTGTCGAGCGAAGGCGTGGCGATGCTGACGGGTACGTTCCTGTCGAACATCGGACTTGCGGTCAGCGACTTCGCCAACCAGAAGAAGGTGTTCTTCCTGGCGGCCGAGCCTCTGACAGACGCCATCACCTGGTCGAAGGGCAACAAGTACACGTTCCGACTGCGTCCTTCCAACTACATGCAGGCGGCGATGCTGGTGGAAGCTGCCAGCAAGCTGCCGGCAAAGCGTTGGGCGACGATCGCGCCGAACTATGAATACGGCCAGTCCGCGGTCGCCGTATTCAAGAAGCTGATGTCGGAGAAGCGGCCGGACATCCAGTGGGTCGATGAGCAGTGGCCGCCGCAAGGCAAGATCGACGCCGGCCCGGTGGTGCAGGCGGTTGCCGCGGCCAATCCTGAAGCGATCCTCAACGTCACCTTCGGCGCGGATCTCGTCAAGCTCGTGCGTGAAGGCAACACCCGCGGTCTGTTCAAGGGACGCGAGGTCGTCTCGTTCCTCACCGGCGAGCCCGAATATCTCGACCCGCTCAAGGAGGAGACGCCCGAGGGCTGGATCGTCACGGGCTATCCCTGGTACTCGATCAAGACGCCCGAGCACGACGCGTTCCTGAAGGCCTATCAGGCCAAGTACAACGACTATCCGCGCCTCGGCTCGATCGTCGGCTACCAGACCATCAAGTCGGCGGCGGCGATCCTGGCGAAGGCCAATTCGACCGATCCGGAGAAGCTGATCAGCGCGGCGGAAGGACTGTCGATGCCATCGCCGCTGGGTGAGATCACCTTCCGCAAGATCGATCACCAGTCGACGCTCGGTGCCTATGTCGGCAAGACCGCGCTGAAGGACGGCAAGGGCGTGATGGTGGACTCGTCCTACAAGAAGGGCGCGGACTATCTGCCAAGTGATGCCGAAGTCGAGAAGCTGCGTCCGAAGGATTGATCTCCGCCGCCGTAGGGTGGGTTGGCCGCAGGCGTAACCCACCACGGTCTGTACCCGCAAAACCACAAGAGGTGGGTTACGCTGCGCTAACCCACCCTACGAAGCTCTCTCTCCCCGCAAGCGGGGAGAGGTGATGCAACACTAACCCGGACCGCCGATGGCCTTTTACGTCGTACAGTTTCTGACCGGTCTCGCCAGTGCAGCGTCGCTGTTCCTGGTGGCGTCGGGCCTGTCGATCATCTTTGGCGTGACGCGGATCGTGAATTTCGCGCACGGCGCCTTCTACATGATCGGTGCCTATATCGCCTTCACGCTCACCGAGCGCCTATCGGGGACGTTCGGCTTCTGGGGCGGGATCGTCATCGCAGCGCTTGCCGTGGCGGTGATCGGCGTCATTGTCGAGATGGTGCTGCTCCGGCGCATCTATCACGCGCCCGAGCTGTTCCAGCTGCTTGCGACCTTCGGCCTGACCTTGATGGTCGAAGACCTCGTCGTCCTGATCTGGGGCCCGGACGATCTCGTCGGGCGCCGTGCACCCGGCTTCAAGGGGGCGATCGACTTTTTCGGCCAGAACATCCCGAGCTATGATTTGTTCCTGATCGTGCTCAGTCCGGTCGTGCTTGGCATCCTCTGGCTCTTGTTCCAGCGCACGCGCTGGGGCGTGCTGGTGCGCGCAGCGACGCAGGACCGCGACATGGTCGCGGCGCTCGGCGTCAACCAGAAATGGCTGTTTACATCCGTGTTTGCGGTCGGCGTTTTCCTCGCCGCTCTGGGCGGGGCGCTCCAGATCCCACGCGATGCCGTGCATCATGCGATGGATTTGCGTATCATCGTCGAGGTCTTCGTCGTCGTCGTGATCGGAGGCCTCGGCAGCATCATCGGCGCTTTCGTCGCGGCGGTGCTGGTGTCCGAACTCAACGCCTTCGGCATCCTGATCTTTCCAAAAATCTCCATCATCCTAGTCTTCCTGGTGATGGCGGCGGTGCTGATCGTGCGGCCCTGGGGCCTGTTCGGCAGGCCCGAGGCGCCGGCGCGCAAGACGCCGGGTCTCACGGTCAGTCCCTGGCGACCGCTGACGTCGAATGAGCGGCTGGCTGCGCTTGCAGCGCTCGTCATCGCGGCGACGCTGCCGCTGTTCGCCGGCAACTATGCGCTGACGGTCGGCTCGGAGATCGCGATCTCCGTGATCTTCGCCGTCAGCCTGCACTTCCTGATGTCGGTCGGCGGGCTCGCGTCCTTTGGCCACGCCGCCTATTTCGGCCTCGGCGCTTACGGCGTCGCTTTCCTCGCCAAGATGGCGGGACTGCCGATGATCGTCTGCCTGTTGCTCGGGCCGCTGCTCGGCTGCATGGGGGCCGCCGTGTTCGGCTTCTTCGCGGTGCAGCTCTCCGGTGTGTATTTCGCGATGCTGACGCTCGCCTTCGCGCAGATCGTCTGGTCGATCGCGTTCCAGTGGGTGAGCGTGACCGGCGGCGACAACGGCATCCTGGGCGTCTGGCCGGCGAGCTGGGCGGCGAGCCCATCGCATTTCTATTGGCTGTCGCTCGGCGTTGCGGCGCTCGTGACGATCGCGCTGCGGGCCATGGTGTTCTCGCCGTTCGGTTATGCGCTGAGGGCGACGCGCGACTCGCTGCTGCGCAGCGAAGCGGTCGGAATCAACGCCAAGCGCATCCAGTGGACGGCCTTCGTGATCGCGGGCACGACCGCCGGCATCGGCGGCGCGCTGTTCGCCTACCTCAAGGGCAGCGTCTTCCCGGACAATCTCGGCATCTCGCTCTCGGTCGATGCGCTCGTCATGGTGCTGCTCGGCGGCGTCGAGACAGTGTCGGGCGCGGTGATCGGCGCCATCGTCTACAAGGCGTTGAACATCTGGCTGGTCAGCCAGACCGACTTGTCAAAGCTCGTGCTCGGCGGCTTCATCGTTCTCATCGTCGTGGTCTTCCCCAAGGGCATCGTCGGCATGCTGGAGATGCTGGCGCAGCGCCGCAGGAAGACGTCGCCCCCGGGGTCACCCTTGCTTGTCAAGCCGATCGAGTCCGCCGAATGAGCGTCGCCCCCCCACTTCTCGCGGTCGAAAGCCTGACCAAATCCTATGGCGGCGTCCACGCCGTGCGCGGCGTCTCGTTCTCGCTGCGATCAGGCGAAATCCTGGCGCTGATCGGACCGAACGGCGCGGGCAAGAGCACCTGTTTCGACATGCTCAACGGCCAGAACAGGCCTGATAGCGGCCACGTCCGCCTGCTCGGCGAGGACACAACCGGCAGGAAGCCGCGCGAAATCTGGCGGATGGGCGTGGGCCGCACCTTCCAGATCACCGCGACCTTCGCGACCATGACGGTGCGCGAGAATGTGCAGGTCGCGCTGATCTCGCACGGCAAGCAATTGTACAATCTTTGGGGCTCGGCGCCGAACTTCGACCGCGGCGAAGCCGGGCGACTGCTCGAGCTGGTCGGTATGGGCGGTTACGCGGATCGCCCCTGTGGCGAGCTTGCCTATGGCGATCTCAAGCGGCTCGAGCTCGCCGTCGCGCTCGCCAATCAGCCAAAGCTGCTGCTGATGGACGAGCCGACCGCCGGCATGGCGCCCCGCGAGCGCGTCGATTTGATGCGGCTGACCGCGCAGATCGCCCGGGAAAAATCGATCGGCGTTCTCTTCACCGAGCACGACATGGACGTGGTGTTCGAGCACGCCGATCGCATCATCGTGCTCAACCGCGGCACGCTGATCGCCGAGGGCTCGCCCGCCGAGGTCCGCGGCAATCCGCAGGTGCAGGCGGTCTACCTCGGCGAGGGCCTGCTTTACGAGGCCGGGCATCGCGAGGGAGCATCGGCATGAAGCTCACGGTCGAGGGGCTCAATAGTCATTACGGCCCGGCCCATATCCTGTTCGACATCGGCTTCGAGGTCGGTGAGGGGGAAGTCGTGGCGTTGCTCGGCCGCAATGGCGCCGGCAAGTCGACGACGTTCCGCTCGATCGTCGGGCTCGTCGCGCAGCGCTCGGGGCGGATCATGTTCGAAGGCAAGGACGTCTCGGCACGTCCCACACATGAGATCGTGCGGGATGGGCTTGGCTACGTGCCGGAGGAGCGGCGTATCTTCACCGATCTGACGGTGGAAGAGAATCTCGAAGTCGGCCGTCAGCCGAAGCGCCCGAACGCCCCGCACTGGACCCGCGACAAGCTGTTTTCGCTGTTTCCTAACCTCGGCGAGATGAAAAATCGCCCGGGCGGCCGCATGAGCGGCGGCGAGCAGCAGATGCTCACCATCGCACGCACACTGATGGGCAATCCGTCGCTGGTGTTGCTGGACGAGCCCTCGGAAGGCCTGTCGCCGAAGATCGTGGAGCAGATGGTCGATGCCATCCTGACCATGAAGAAGGAGGGCGTCAGCATCGTCGTCTCCGAGCAGAATCTGCATTTTGCGCGGCTGATTTCCGATCGCGCCTATATCATCGAGCGCGGCCGCATCTGTTTCGGCGGCACCATGGCCGAGCTCGACGCGCGTCCGGATATCCGCGACGCGCATTTATCGTTGTAGGGGGCGGGGAGCGGATGGCGAGAAGCGTCGCGGCGAAGAAAAGCGTCAAACCGGCAAAGCCGCCTTACGTGCTCGACGAGCAGGTTGGTTTCATCCTTCGCCAGGTCTGGCAGCGCCACAGCGCGATCTTCTCTCGCGAGATCGGCACCAATATCACGCCGACGCAATGGGCGGCGCTGTCGAAGCTCGCCGAGGCCGGGCCATGCTCGCAGAACCAGCTCGGTCGGCTGACGGCGATGGATGTGGCGACCATCAAGGGCGTGATCGATCGCTTGACGGCGCGCGGCCTGACCGAGACCAGCCAAGATCCCGAGGACGGACGGCGGCTTCTGGTCAGCCTGACGCGCGCGGGGCAGCAGCTGGCGGAAAAGGTCGCGCCGAATGCGCTCGCGATCACCCGGGAGACGCTGGCGCCGCTCGAGGCAAAGGAGCGCGAGATGCTGATGGCGCTGTTGAACAAGCTGCGGTGAGGCGCGACTAACCTCGGTAAAGGTCTTGTCGAGGTTTTTCGGTATGAGAGCGGCGACCCGGTTTGCGACGGTTCTGAGTATGAGTGTGATGCTGGCGGGCCAGTGTGCTCCCGCCCTGGCGGCGCAAGCCTATGAGGGGTTCTGGGCGTCGACCAAAAAGGATTGCCGCGACCAGGACAGCGCCAACCGCATGAGCATCGAGGGTGGCAACCGGCTCTATTGGTACGAGACCAGGTGCCGTGCGAGCGAGATCACCGCCGATGGAAAGCTCAGCTGGAAAATGAAGCTCGCCTGCGAAGGCGAGGGCGAGAAGTATCGCTCCAATCCCCGGGTTTCCATTGCCGCGGATGGCAAGCTGGTGATGGACAATAGCCCGGTCGGGCAAGGCAAGCGCCAGACCTACGTGCGTTGTGAAATCGTTAAGCGCCGTTGATTGGGTGATCAGCTTTTCCCGAGGGACCGCGCCGAGCGGCGAACCGCTCCGGCTGCGTCACTTCGCGACCACCTCCGGCACCCTGCCGGCCGGCGGGGTGTTGCGGCTGCGCTGGGTGCGCACGATACCGTCGATGATAGTCATGCCGATGCCGGGGAGGTCGCCGAGCTGGACGCTGTCCAGGATGTTCTTGCCGGCCGAGTGCTGCGCCTTGTCCATGATGACGAAATCGGCGGAACGGCCGACTTCGATCAGGCCGCAATCCAATTCGCGCATCCGCGCCGTGTTGCCGGTGGCCAGGCAAAACGCGACCTCGGCCGGCAGGTCGCCAAGCGAGGACAGCATCGACACCATGCGGAGAATGCCGAGCGGCTGCACGCCGGAGCCGGCCGGCGCGTCGGTGCCGAGGATGACGCGGTGCAGATCGCCCATCTCGCGCGCGATGCGCAACGTGAACAGCGCCGAGCGCTCATTGCCATTGTGCACCAGCTCGAGGCCGCGCTTGCAGCCCTCGCAGATGCAGCGGATCTGGTCGTCGGGAAGCGCGGTGTGGCCGCCATTGATGTGGCCAACCACGTCGGTGTCGGCCTCCAGCACCACGTCCTTGTCGATCAATCCGGAGCCGGGGATCGAGGGCCCGCCGGTGTGGATCGTGCTCTGGATGCCGTATTTGCGAGCCCAGCCAACCATTTTTCGCGCGGTCGGGCCGTCCTTGACGCCGCCCAGGCCGACTTCGCCGAGCAGCTTGACGCCGGCTGCGGCCAGCTCCTTGAAGTCCTCCTCGACCATCTCGCATTCGATCACGGGCGCGCCAGCATGAACCTTCACGCCGCCAGGCCGCAGATTCCAGAATGCGCGCTGTGCGAAGATGGCCATCGCCTTCAGCCCGACGACGTCGCGCGGGCGGCCGGGCATGTGCACCTCGCCGGCGGAAATCATTGTGGTGACGCCGCCATGCAAATTGCTGTCGATCCAGCCGATCTGGTTCTGGCGCGGAGTCCAGTCGCCCGCAACAGGGTGGACATGGCTGTCGATCAGGCCGGGCGCCACCGTGGTGCCGTTGGCCTCGACGATGGTGGTCGCGCCTTCGGTGTTGAGGTCCTTGAGGTGGCCGATCGCGGTGATCTTGCCGTTCTCGGCGACGATGGTGTCGCCGTCGAGGATCGGCTTTTCCAGCGCGCCGGACAGGATCAGGCCGATATTGCGGATCACGAGCTTCGAGGGTCCGGTGGCCTGGGGTGCGTCATGCGCCATGGAATGGGTCCTTATCCTTAACTGCAACGCTTCCGATCTTGGGCAGCCTTGACCGCAGGATCAAGCCGGATTATTCATTAGTATACAAATGATCGTGTACAAACGACGCATAGCTGCCGCCTTGAAAACCGCCACGACGCGCCACGGAAGGGTGAGATGAGCAATTTCAATCAGGAAGCCGTTTTGAGCGTCCACCACTGGACCGACACGCTGTTCTCCTTCAAGACCACCCGCAGCCCGACCTTCCGCTTCCGCAACGGCGAATTCACCATGATCGGGCTCAAGGTCGGCGAGAAGCCGCTGCTGCGGGCCTATAGCGTCGCCAGCGCCAATTACGAGGACACGCTGGAGTTCTTCTCGATCAAGGTGCCGGACGGCCCGCTGACCTCACGGCTCCAGCATCTGAAGGAAGGCGACGAGATCATCGTCAGCCGCAAGGCCACCGGCACGCTGGTGATCGACAATCTGGAGGACGGCCGCAACCTCTACCTCATCGGCACCGGTACGGGCCTTGCGCCGTTCCTGAGCGTGATCAAGGACCCCGAGACCTACGAGCGGTTCGAGAAGGTCGTGCTGCTGCACGGTTGCCGGCACGTGAAGGAGCTCGCCTATGGCGAGATGATCACCGAGACGCTGCCCAAGGACGAGCTGATCGGCGAGTACATCCGCAACCAGTTGATCTACTATCCGACCGTGACGCGCGATCCCTTCCGCAATCGCGGCCGCATCACCGACCTCATCACCTCGGGCAAGCTGTTTTCCGATATCGGCCTGCCGGCCCTGGAAGCCGCCCACGACCGCGTCATGATCTGCGGCAGCCCGGCGCTGGTGGCGGATACCCGCGTGCTCCTCGGCGAGCGGGGTCTTGTCGAGGGCAATCACGGCGAGCCGGCTCAATTCGTGGTCGAAAAGGCCTTCGCCGAGCGCTAGGCCGGGAACTCCCGCGCAAGAAGACCGTATTTTCGCCGCCGGGCGCCCGTTGCGGCGCCGATTCGGCACGCGATACACTGTGGGAACGAATCAGCGGAGTTCCCACATGGTTGCGGACAGCGACAGCAACATCGCCTGGCACCGGGTTCAGTTGAAGAAGAACCGCGCCGAGTTGAAGGCGCTTGAGACCGCGCGCTTCACCATGGGCGAGATCGCGTCTTCGAAGCGGAACGGCCAGACCCAGAAGGCGGTCGGGGAACTCAAGCGCAAGATCGTGCAATCCGAGCGCGTGATCGCCGATCACGACAAGCGCACGCGCCGTCCGCTCACCACCGACCTGCGAAGCCTCAGCAACGGCAGCTGGAGCAATTGGGACGCCTACACCAACCAGCAGCAGCGCAAGATCGGCCCGCGTTCGCCCGGGCGGGGGTAGGCACTCAGCTCATCGCGCCGCTTCCGGCCCTTGCGGGCCGCCGTGTGCGCACCATCTGGTTGAGGCGCCACCAGCCACTCGGTGATCACATGGCACCGCGCCTCGATTTCACCAGCGAGGCCTTCTTTCGCGATCCGCCCAAGGCGATCGCAACGTTGCGCATGTCCGGTCCTGTGGTCGCGACGCGATTTCCTCTCGTCGGCGATGTCTGGATCACCACGACCCACGATGCCACGGCGCAGGTCCTGAAGGACGGCACCAATTTCACGTTGCGCAAGGAGGATGGCGACGTCGCAGGTCTGCGCTGATGGATGCCGAACTACGTCAGAACCATCGCCAACAACATGCTGACGATGGACGAGCCGGACCATACAAGGCTGCGCAGCATCGTGGACGAGGCCTTCCGGCGCCGCGCGATCGTCGCGATGGAGCCGCGTATCCGCGCCATCGCGGACGGTCTCGCCGACGAGCTGTTCCTGGCAGGAAGCCCGGCCGATCTCGTCCAGCGCTATGCCGGCATCCTGCCGCTCGCGGTGATCTCCGAGCTGCTTGGGTTGCCGTTGGCCGATCGCCCTCGCTTCATCGCCTGGGCCAATACGATGTCCTCGCTCACGAACGTCGCCAGCTTCTTCCGCCTGCTGTTCGCGTTCCGAAAGATGCGAGCCTACCTCGAACGGCAGTTGCAGATTGCGCGCGTGCGGGGCGGCGACGGCTTGATCTCGGAGCTGGTCCAGGTCGAGCGCGAGGGCGGCCAGATCACGCCGGACGAAATGGTGTCGATGGTGTTCCTGCTGCTCGCGGCGGGCTCCGAGACCACCACGCATCTCATCAGCGGTTCCGTCTACGAGCTCCTCAGAAATCCTGGCGTCCGCGACTGGCTGGCACAGGACTGGAGCCGCGTCGGGCTTGCGGTGGAGGAATTCCTGCGCTTCGTGTCGCCGGTGCAGTTCTCCAAGCCGCGCTATGTGAGGCGGGATATCGAGCTCGCGGGCGTGCGTCTCAAGAAGGGCGATCGCGTCATGGTGATGCTCGCCGCGGCGAACATGGACCCGGCGGCGCATGATCGTCCCGACAGCCTCGATCTCGCGCGCAAGCCGAACCGTCACATGTCCTTCGGAACGGGAATCCATTTCTGCCTCGGTCATCAACTTGCCCGGATCGAGGCAGCGTGTGCCCTGGAAGCGCTGTTTGTACGATGGCCGAAACTTGGCTTTGCTGTGGACGTGTCTCAGATCCGCTGGCGCAAGCGACCGGGCATGCGTGCGATTGCGAACCTCCCCGTTGCGCCCGACGGCCACGGAGCAGCTGGATCGATGATGGTTCGTTCCCAGCCAGCGGCCTGCTGAGACTTACACGCTTGCGGAATTTCTCTGGACTCGTCGGTAGGAACGGCATGCCGTTGCTCTAGTTGTTTTTGCGACATCGAAAGCCGGATGAGTTCCTCCGGTCGATGTCGTGTCAACAACAGGAGACAGCATCATGACCGGCAAGATGCCACCTGTTCCCGCCGAGAACCAAAGCCCGAAGGGAACCGGCGACAGCAAGCAAGTGTCCTCGACTGCCCCGCACGGCCAGCAGCGTGCGCAAAATCCAGACCAGCAAGGGCAGCAGGGCAACATCAAGCAGAACACCACCAACCAAGGCTATCAGCAAGATCGCTGAGGAGGTGACATGTCGACATCCAGCAAGACACCGAACAGCATCCGTCAGGGCGGACCTAGCGTATCGCATGAGAATGCGAAGGCACCGCTCGAAGTGAAGACGCCACCGGCGGACGACCCGCAGCGCGACCACAGCCGCGTGTCTGGCGGGGGTGGCGAGCACGATTCACATCAGAGGCATGACGAGGCCGGAAAAGGCGGAGGCAGGTGAGGCATGACCAATAAGCAACCCAAACTCTACGCACCGACCGAAAAGGATCTGCACGACAACCCCATGATCGGCGGATCGAAGGGCGCAACGATGGCCGGTGTCACCCCTGACGACCTCGAGGACGCCTTGGGCGAGAACACGATCGAAGGCGACGTCGAGAACGACGTGAACGCCACTGGTGGCATCGACAAGGACGTCGCACGCAGTGGCGCGCACCGAAGAGGCCGATAGCTCCGGAGGACGAGCATGCAAGGCAAGAAGACCCACGAGCAACAGGTGCGCATCCTCGAGCGCAAGCCGGATGTTCCAGACGCGCGAGAGCTCGACCAGGCGATCGGCCACAATCCGGAGGACACGGCCGTTCATCGCGCGCGACCTGAGGCGCGGCAGAGTGAATTTCCGGTGAGCCGAGGCGGCCTCAACCAGGAAAGCGACCACAACAAGCACAATGATTCCGGCCAAAGCGGACACAAGCCCCCGAAACCGACGCCGGCACAGCAGAAGCACTGAGCTTCACGGGCGATCAAAGCAAGAGGAGAAAAAGATGCCAGGTGGTCATGGCAGCAAGACGCATTTCAGATCGGGCATGCACGGCAAGGGCGATGGCACCGGCGCCATGACGGACGTGCCCAAGGACAAGATCGGCGACAACATGGTCCTGTCCAACCGCGACAAGAAGCAGCATTCGGACATTCGCGGCATGGACGGCAAGTCGATCCAGACCGACCAATATCAGGACCACTCGGCCAACCGGCTCGACGAGGAGCCGGGCACCGACGAGACCTGAGAGAGGCGTTCCTCCCGACCAACTCGCGGACCGGTGTTCAGCCGGTCCGCTTTTTTGTCGATGCCAGGTCGCGTTCCCAGCCGAACACTGAGCGGCCGTCGAGATCGGGTGAGGCCGCACGCTCACCGGCGATGAACGCATCGACAGATGGTCCGTGCGCGGTGCGCTCCAGCCGCCGCGCCTGGTCGTCGAGGCGCTTGACGGCTTGCATCTCTTCCTCGCGTCCGAGCTTTGCGTTCTGAATCGCCCCTTTCAGCACGCGAATGGTTTCGTCATAGACCTTGATTGGAACAGGGTAGGGATGCCGGTCCTTGCCGCCGTGGGCGAGCGAGAAGCGGGCGGGATCGTTGAAGCGGTAGGGCGCGCCGTGCACCACTTCGGCGACCATCGCCAGCGAGCGGACGGTACGCGCGCCAACGCCGGGCGTCAGCAGCAGCTCCGGAAAGTCGACTGGGCCGCGCTCGGCCGCCGCGGCAAGTGTACCGTGCAGGCGCCGCGCGAACACATCTTTTGGCCGGACGTCGTGATGTGCCGGCATGATCAGGTGCGGCAGCATCGCCTGCGCGGGCTCGGGCGTAGTCCCGGTGAGCCGCTCGAATTCGGAAAGGATGCGATCCGGGCCGAGATCGCTCAGAAGCTCAAGCTGCGCGCTCCGCGAGAGACCGGCGCGATGGTCGGTGAGATTGACGATCTCGCCTTGCAGCGGCCCGTCGATCGCGCTGTGCGGGGTATCGACAAAACTCTTCAGCGCCTCGGAATGCCAGTGATAGCGGCGGGCCTGTCGCTTGTCGCCGTTCATGCCCTGCTGCACCACGGTCCATTTGGCATCGGCGGTGACGAAGAAGCCGTGGAGGTAAAGGTCAAAGCCGTCCTGGACCGCGGCGCTGTCGACCTTCGCGACGAGGCGACTCGCACGCGTGAGCTTTGCGCCGTCGAAGCCGACGCGGTCGCCGAGCTGCATCAGTTCGTCCGGGGTCTTGCGCGAGTGCTGGCCACGTCCGCCGCAGACGTAAATTCCGAGCTCATCCTGGAGCGGGCCTAACCCCCGCTTCAACGCGCCTATCACGGAGGTCGTGATGCCCGAGGAGTGCCAGTCCATCCCCATCACGGCCCCGAATGACTGGAACCAGAACGGGTGCGAGAGCCGCTGGAGGAATGCATCTCGTCCGTAGTGATGCACGATCGCTTGCGTGACGATCGCGCCCAGCGACGACATGCGGGTCGCCAGCCAGGGTGGAACCCGGCCGGTGTGAAGGGGGAGATCGGCGCTGCCGGTCCGTCGAGTCATGATTGACCAGAAATAGCGCAGTTCGGCGATGATTGCACCAGAGGGATGCTGCATTGCACTGAGCGGGGGAGCGAACCACGCTGCGACGCGTTGAACGGCAAGCGCGAATGCAAATGCGGGGACTTTAATGAACCGGCAGACCCTTTTGGCCGACATCGACAGGATGTTCGGGTGGATACCGTCGTGGTTCGTCGGCCTCTGTCTGGTCGCTGGCGCGATCCTGATTGCCCTGTCGATCTATCGCCTCTCGGTTTGGCTGTTCAACCGCGCCTTCGGAACCCGTCTCCCGCTCGTGAGCGTGTTCATCGAGCGCACGGCTGGCCCTGCTCAGTTGGCCCTCAGTCTTGCCGCCGTAGCCTTGGTGCTGCCGCTCGCGCCGCTGGACGATGCCTTCCGCACGCCGCTGACGCGCCTGTTCGTCGTCGCCTTCATCGCGCTGATCGGCTGGATCTCGATCCGGATCGTCGATATGAGCGCGGCACGGTATCTCCTGAACTTTCGCGACGTCACCGAGAATTTCGTCGCGCGCAAGCACGTCACCCAGGTCCGCGTCTTCAAGCGCGTCACCGATATCATCATTGTCATCATCACGGTGTCGACCGCGCTGATGACATTCGACTCGGTCAGGCAATATGGCGTCAGCCTGTTCGCCTCCGCCGGTGCCGCGGGTATCATCGTTGGTCTTGCCGCCCGGCCGCTGCTGAGCAATCTGATCGCGGGCATGCAGATCGCAATCACCCAGCCGATCCGCATCGAGGATGCCGTCATCATCGAGAACGAGTGGGGCTGGGTCGAGGACATCGCCTCGACCTATGTGGTGATCCGGCTGTGGGACTGGCGCCGCATGGTGGTGCCGCTGTCTTATTTTATCGAAAAGCCATTCCAGAACTGGACCCGCGACACCGCGTCCCTGATCGGCGTGATTGCGTTCCATGTCGATTATCGTGCCGACGTGCCGCGGATCCGGCGCTGGCTGGAAGAAGCAGTGAAGGAGTCCAAGCTCTGGGACGGCGAGGTGGTCAATCTCCAGGTGGTTGACGCGGATTCGCGCACCATCGAGCTCCGCGCCCTCGTCAGCGCCAGGAATGCGCCGCAGTCCTGGGACCTGCGCTGCGAGATGAGAGAGAAGCTCATCGCCTTCATCCGCGACGAGATGCCGGAAGCGCTGCCGCGCGAGCGCGCGATCCTGATCCCGTCGGGAGGAGGCGACGATGACGCCGATTTCGTGCCGCGTGCCGCGCCGCCGGAGAAGATGCGGGCGAGCGCACGCAATTGACCTACGTCGCCTTCGTGGCGCCGCGCAAGCCGGCCTGGCGCTGGATCGTGTCCAGCGCGCCGGTTCTCATGTGAAGCACCTCACTGCGCGCGGATGTCCGCAGCCTTCAGCACCGGCGCCCATTTGGTCGCCTCGGCATGCATATAGGCGTCGAATTCCCTCGACGAAGAACCGACCGGGGCCGCGCCGATCTTGCCGAGTGTCGACAGTACGTTCGGGTCCTGCAACGCCGCCTTCAGATCGCTTTCGAGCTTCGCCACGATCTCCGGCGGCATTTTTGCCGGGCCGAGAACGCCCCACCAGACGGAGACGTCGTAACCCGGCACGCCGGACTCGGCGACGGTCGGAACATTGGGCAGCGCCTTGGAGCGTTCGGCCGAGGTCACCGCGAGCGCGCGCACCGGGCCGCCTTCGATCTGGCTGATGGCTTCCGCAAGTGGATTGATGCTGAGCGGGATGTCGCCGGCGATCACAGCGGTCAGCGCGGGGGCGCCGCCCTTGTAGGGGATCGCCACAATCTTGGTGCCGGACATGTATTTCAACAGCTCACCGGCGAGATGCGCCGAGGTGCCGTTGCCGGACATGCCGTAGGAGAGCTTGTCCGGCTCCTTCTTCGCCGCAGCGAGGAGATCGCCGAGCGTCTTGTAAGGGCTGTCCTTGGCGACGACGATCGCCAGCGGCGAGGAGGCGACTTCGGTGATCGCGGTAAAATCCCTAAACGTATCGTAGGGCACGCTCGGATAGATGAACTGGTTGAGGGGATGACCGCTCGCAACCAGGATCAGCGTGTAGCCGTCGGGGGCGGCTTGCGTCAGTGCCTGCGAGGCGACGATGCCGCCGGCGCCGGGACGGTTGTCGATCACCGGCTGCTGGCCCCAGGTTTTCGCCAATGCCTGTCCGAGCGTGCGCGCGAGCACGTCGACCGCGCCGCCGGCAGCGTAGGGCACCAGGATGTGAACCGGCTTGCTCGGATAGCTGTCGGCCGCCTGCGCGGCGCCGCCTCCCAGCAGCAGACCGGCACCCAGCATCAAACCGCCGATCTTCTTGTTCAAACCCAGCATTTTCCAGCACTCCTTGCGAGCATTGCGTGTGGACCGTCGGTCTTTCGAGCCGTCCGGACGCCGCCCATGGTTCTTGTTGACGAGACCTGATCTTTTGTACGATAGTACAAATCACATGACGCGCAACCCCGCCAGCAAGGAAACAGCCCGCAAGCCGAACATGCGCGAGGCTATCCTCGCCGCGGCCGAGGAGCTGTTCGCCACCAATGGCTTCAACGCCGTGTCGGTGCGCGATATTGCACAGGCTGCGGGCGCCAATCCTGGTAGCGTCACCTATCATTTCAAGACCAAGGACGGCCTGCTGCTGGAGATCTACCGGCGCCATTGCGGGCCAATGAATTTGCGCCGTTCCGAGCTGCTCACGGCCGCCAAGCGCGTGCGTGATCTCCAGGACCGGCTCGAAGCGGTGGTGCGGGCCTATGTCGTGCCGGCCTTCACCTCGGGCAGTGATCTTGCCGGCGGCGGGGCGCGGTTCACACGGCTGCGCGCGGTGATGTCTGCGGAGGGCAATGAGGTCGCGCGGAAAATTATCGCGCAGACTTTTGACGACACCAGCCATGCCTTCATCGATGCTGTTCACGAAAGCCTGCCGCACGTTCCGCGCACTGATATCGTCTGGCGCAGCCACTTCCTGCTTGGCGCACTCTATTATTCGCTGGTGACGCCGGATCGCGTCTCGCGCCTGTCGCGCGGCGAGGCCGACGGTAGCGATGCCGCAAGCGCCATCGAGCAATTGGTGCAAGCCACCGTGGCCGCGTTCCAGGCGCCGGCACTCGATCAGGCCGCGCCGGCACGGCGACGACCGGTCGTCAGCAGCAAGACTTGAACAAGCGGTCTCGTTCGGCGGTTTTATCTGATGGCAATGATGTACACGCCGACCATCCCGCCGCCCGATCCAAACACGCGCACGCCGAAGTTCAAGCTGCCGAAGCTGGCTTGCGATTCGCATTGCCACATCTTCGGGCCCGGCGCGAAATACCCTTACGCGCCGGACCGTTCTTACACGCCGCCGGATGCGCCGCTCGCGGATTTCCGCACGCTACATGCCAAGCTCGGCGTCGGACGTGCCGTCATCGTCAATGCCAGTGTGCACGGCACCGATAATATGGTGGCGCTCGATGCCATCGCGCAGAGCAACGGCGCCTATCGCGCGGTTGCCAATATCGACGACACCATCACCGAGCCCGCGCTCCGCGTGCTGCACGAGGGCGGCTTCCGCGGTTGCCGCTTCAATTTCGTCCGCCATCTCGGCGGCGTTCCCGATAAGCGGGGGTTCGACCGTATCGTCGCGATGGTCGCGCCGCTCGGCTGGCACATCGACCTGCATTTCGACGCGATCGACCTGCCCGAATATGCCGACACGCTGACAAGGCTGCCGCTGAGCTACACGATCGACCATATGGGACGGGTGAAGGCGTCCGAAGGGCTCGATCAATTGCCGTTCAAGATCCTGATCGAGCTGATGCAGCGCGACGAGAAGTGCTGGGTCAAGATCTGCGGCTCAGAGCGGGTGTCCTCCAGCGGTCCGCCGTTCACCGACGCCGTGCCGTTCGCACGAAAGATCGTCGAGACCGCGCCCGACCGGGTCATCTGGGGCACAGATTGGCCGCACCCCAACGTCAAGGCGATGCCGAATGACGGCGATCTCGTCGACCTGATCCCGCTGTTCGCGCCGGAGCCGGAGTATCAGCAGAAGATCCTCGTCGATAATCCGGCGCGCCTGTTCGAGTTCGATCAATGACGGCGCTTGCGATCGACAAGCCACGCGGCCGCGCCTGGTGGAAGGAGCTCTGGATCCAGGTGCTCATCGCCATGGCGGCCGGCGTCGCGCTTGGGATCGTCAATCCCGAGGCGGGCGCCAGGATGCAGCCGCTTGGCGACGCCTTCATCAAGGCGATTCGGATGCTCATCGCGCCGATCATCTTCTGCACGGTCGTCCATGGCATCGCGCATATGGCCGACATGGCGCGGGTGGGGCGCGTCGCCGTCAAGGCAATCGTCTATTTCGAGATCATGACCACGATCGCGCTGATCATCGGCCTCATCGCGGTGAACGTGCTCAAGCCCGGCGTCGGCATGAACATCGATCCCGCCAGCATCAACGCCAGCGCGATCGAGCCCTATGTCAAGCAGACCGGCGTGATCGGCTTCGTGCCGTTCCTGATGAACATCGTGCCCGTGACGTTCGTCGGCGCCTTTGCCGAGGGCAACATCCTCCAGGTGCTCTTCATCGCCGTCCTGTGCGGGTTTGCGCTGGTGCAGCTCGGCGAGCGCGCCGCGCCGTTGGTCAATCTCATCGATATCGCCGCCAAGATGGTATTCACCGTCGTCGGATTCGTGATGTGGGCCGCGCCGATCGGCGCCTTCGGTGCCATCGCCTTCACGGTCGGCAAGTTCGGCGTGGGCTCGCTGGCCTCGCTCGGCAAGCTGCTCGGCGGCTTCTATCTCACCTGCGTGATCTTTATCATCGTGGCGCTCGGCCCGGTCGCGCGGCTGTGCGGCTTCTCGCTGCTCAAGCTGATCCGCTACATCTGGGAAGAGCTCCTCATCTGCATCGCCACGACATCGTCCGAGACGGTGCTGCCGCGCATGCTGACCAAGCTGGAGCAGGCCGGCTGCGAGCGCAGCGTCGTTGGGCTGGTGATCCCGACCGGCTATTCCTTCAATCTCGACGGCACCTGCCTCTACCTTGCCGCCGCCTCGGTGTTCCTGGCGCAGGCGACCAACACGCCGTTCGGGCTCGCCGAGCAGATCGAGCTGCTTTTGATCCTGCTCGTGACCTCCAAGGGCGCGGCGGGAATCGCGGGCGCCGCCTTCGTCGTGCTGGCGGCAACGCTGTCCGCCACTGGCAGCATTCCGGTGACGAGCGTGGCGCTCGTGCTCGGCATCCACCGCCTGATGTCGCAGGGACTGACGCCGACCAATCTGATCGGGAACGCTGTCGCGACGATCGCGATTGCCAAATGGGAAGGCGCGCTTGATGCCGACCGCCTGAAGCGCGTGCTCGACGGCGAGGACTCCGCTGTCGCGACTCGATGAACCGATGACGTTGACGAACGAAAGAGGGGAATTTGTCCCATGAAAACAGGTCTCGTGATCACGGCCCATCCGGGCGATTTCGTCTGGCGCGCCGGCGGCGCCATCGCGCTTCATGCGAAGAAGGGCTATCGCATGAAGATTGTCTGCTTGTCCTTCGGCGAACGTGGCGAGAGCCAGTTCGCCTGGAAGGAAAAGGGTCCGACGCTGGAGTCAGTCAAGGCCGGCCGCAAGGATGAGGCGGAGCGCGCGGCCAAGCTGCTCGGCGCCGAGATCGAGTTCTTCGATTGCGGCGACTATCCGCTGAAACTGACGGAAGCGCATTTCGACCGCATGGTCGACATCTACCGCGAGCTCAATCCGAGCTTCGTGCTGACGCATGCGCTGGAGGATCCCTATAATTTCGACCATCCGAACGCGGCGCATTTCGCGCAGGAAACCCGCGTGGTCGCGCAGGCCATGGGCCACAAGCCCGGTGCGCAGTACAAATACTCCGCACCCCCGGTCTTCCTGTTCGAGCCACACCAGCCCGAGCAGTGCAATTACAAGCCGGACTTGCTGCTCAAGATCGACGAGGTCTGGAAGGAGAAGTATGAGGCATTCCAGATCCTCGCCGCGCAGAAGCATCTGTGGGGCTATTACGAGCGCGTCGCGCTCAATCGCGGCATTCAGGGCAGCCGCAACACCGGCGTGCCCATGACGTATGGCGAGGCCTATCAGCGCCTGTTTCCGACGGTTGCGGAGGAGCTGGCATGAAGCCGGTCGTCGTTCGCAACATTGAGCGTGCCGATCCCGCCGCCATGGCGGAGTACGGCGTCTCGACCGTGCACGAGGCCTATGGCCGCATCGGCCTGATGAAGCCGTATCTGCGGCCGGTCTGGGCTGGCGCCGCGATTGCCGGTCCCGCCGTCACCGTGCTGGCGCAGCCGGGCGACAACTGGATGATCCATGTCGCGGTCGAGCAGTGCAGAAAGGGCGACATCCTCGTCGTCGGCTGTACCGCCGACAACACCGACGGCATGTTCGGCGAGCTGCTCGCGACCTCGCTGCAGGCGCGTGGCGTGCAGGGGCTGATCATAGATGCCGGCTGCCGCGACGTCAGGGCGCTGCACGAGATGAAGTTTCCGGTCTGGTCGCGCGCGGTTTCGGCCAAGGGCACGGTCAAGGCCACGCTCGGCTCGGTTAACGTCCCCGTGGTCTGCGCCGGCGTCAATGTCGATCCCGGCGACATCATCGTGGCCGATGACGACGGCGTCGTGGTGGTGCCGAAGCGCTACGCCGCCGAGGTCGCCGAGAAGGCGAAGAAGCGCAACGCGGACGAAGGCGGCAAGCGCAAGCGGCTGGCTTCGGGCGAGCTGGGCCTCGACATGTACGGCATGCGTGAGGCCTTGGCGAAAGCCGGGCTCGTCTATGTCGACAATCCCGAGGATGTGTGAAGAGAAGCGGAGCGGGCCGATGGATCGTCTCAAGCTGAAGACCGTGCTCGGCAGTCACCCCCATGTCCAGGCGGTGAAGAGCGGCGAGCTCCGTTCCGACCTCTTCGATCTCGATTTCATCGCGTACACGCCGACCAACACGGCGTTCAAGCCGATGGTGCGCGAGCAGGCCTTCGACGTCTGCGAGATGGCGATCGTGACCTATCTGATGGCGAAGGCGCATGGCAAGCCGCTCGTGCTGCTGCCTGCCGCCATGCTCGGCCGTTTCCAGCATTCCTACGCGCTCTATAATCCTGCGCGTGGAACGCTTGGGCCGTCCGATCTGGAAGGCAAGCGCGTCGGCATCCGCTCCTTCACGACCACCACCGGAGCCTGGATCAGGGGCATCCTCGCCAACGACCACGGCGTCAATCTCGACAAGATCCGCTGGGTCACGTTCGAAGATCCGCATGTCGCCGAATATGTCGACACCACCGAGCGCGCGCCGAAGGACAAGAAGATCCTCCAGATGCTGCTCGACGGCGAGCTCGACGCCGTCCTCGGCGAGGCCTCCAATGATCCCAAGCTGAAGACGCTATTCCCCGATCCGGCCGCGGAAGCCGCCAAATGGTACGCGCGTCGCGGTGTCGTGCCGGTCAACCATCTCGTGGTCGTGACCGAGCAGCTGGCGAAATCGCGTCCTGACGTGGTCGCGGGCGTCTATGATCTGCTCAAGCGGAACAAGACCCGGATGGGGCCTGCGGCGACGCCCGATCTCGTTCCGTTCGGAATCGAGGCGAACAGGAAGCCGCTGGAGCTGATCGTCGACTACGCCTTCCAGCAGGCGCTGATCCCGCGCCGTTATGCGGTCGAGGAGCTGTTCGACGAGACAATGCGAGGACTGAACTAATGGCGGGCGATCCCAAGCGATGGCAGATCGGATTGGTCGGTTACGGCGAGGTCGGCAGGATCCTGGCCGAGGATTTGCGCCAGCAGGACATCAAGGTTTCAGCCTTTGACATCAAACTCGGCGGCGAGCAGGGCGCACCGCTGGTGGAGCATGCGGCGAAATTCGGTGTGGCGCTGGCAGCGTCTCACGCCGAGCTCACCGCCAAATCCGATTTCATCATCTCCGCGGTCACGGCGAGCCAGGACGTGCCGGTGGCAAAGGCCTGCGCGGCCGCAATCAATCAGGGCACCTGGTTCCTGGATTTCAATTCGGCGTCTCCCGGCGCCAAGCAGCGCGCCGCCGCGCTGATCGATGGCGCCGCCGGACGCTATGTCGAGGGCGCGGTGATGACGTCGGTGCCGCCTTATCGCATCAAGGTGCCGCTGCTGCTCGGCGGTCCCGGCGCCAGGGAGCTGGAGCCGCTCTTGAACGCGATCGGTTTTGCGGCAAAGGTTGCGAGCGACAAGCTCGGTGTTTCATCGGCGGTGAAGATGTGTCGCAGTATCATGATCAAGGGCCTGGAGGCCATGGTCATCGAAAGCTTCACCACCGCGCGCGCCTATGGCGTCGAGGATGCGGTATTGGCTTCGCTGGCGGAAACCTTTCCCACGATCGATTGGGAGAAGCAGGGCGCTTATTGCTTCCAGCGCGTGATCGAGCATGGCCGCCGCCGCGCCGAGGAAGTCCGCGAGGTCGCCGAGACCGTGCGTGAAGCGGGGCTGACGCCGTGGTCCGCGCAGGGCACCGCCGAGCGGCAGGCCTGGGTGGCGGACCTTGCCGATGAGGGTCTGTTCGGAATGAAAGGTACCGAGGAGTTCGCCCGAAGCGCTGATTGGCGCACCGAGGCGGACCGAATCCTGGCGAAGATCAATCGCGAGAAATAGGGTGGCTCCTGCTCAGGACTTTGCCGTGCGAGAGCCTGTGAGCTCGTCGCGGGCGCGTTCGATCAACTCCATCAAGTCTTCGGCCTTGCGGGCTAGCCGATCGTTCGCGACTTCGGTCCGGAATTCAGCGCGGATCGACCGAATACACTTGTCGGCGGTATCGAGCGTCAGGAGCATGCGCGTCAGGTCATCCTGTGTCCGGACGCCCGCCAGATCGAGGTCCGACAGGACGTGCCCGATGCCGTCGAGCCGCTTCACGGCGGCCTCGCCGGGCGTTCTTGCTCGAATGGAGTGAGTGTCGATGCCGCTGAATGCGCTGAACATGTCGATGCTTCCCCGTTGAATGCAGACATCAGTGCCGGTCCTACTATGACCGGCACCGCGGGACTTGCAATGCGCGCAGCTATCGAGAATCAGCAAGAATCTACTATCCGGGAATCTACCGGATTTGGAATTGCGGAACGATGAGCGGTAACATCGAACGGAAGCTGCTCGGAAATAAGCCGCCCTTCAATGCAGATATGCATCGAGAGCGGATCAGCCAGGACTGAACAGAGTGGGCCGTTGACGCGCAAAAGTCTGCCGGCCGCTCTTGAAGCCCATCACGATATCCGGCAGCTCGGCGATGGCGAAGCGGCTGTCTTGCGTGTCGAGCACGACGAGATCGGCTGGATTCCCAACCTCGATGCCGTAATCCAGAAGGTTCATCAGCCGCGCCGGCAGCTCGGTCACGAGATCAAGGCAGGTATCGAAGTCGTTGACCGAGGCATGCGCGACGTTGGCGTAGAAATTCGCCATTCGCAGCAGTGAGGCATCACCGAACGGCGTGAAGGGATTGAGCACGTTGTTGGTCGCGATCGAGCACACCACGCCTTCGCCGGCGAGCTTGTGGGCGAGCGTCAGCCCGCGCGGCGCGTTGTGGGTCGCCTCGCGCCCCATCAGATAGAGATCGGTTGCCGGCAGCACGGTGACGGCAACGCCGGCCTTCACCAGCTGCGCGGTGGCGGCCTTCAGCCGCTCCGGTGGCAGTGCGGAGAGTTTCGTCGCATGGCCGATTGCCACGCGCCCCCCGTAGTTGCGCCGCTCGGTCTGCCGGCAGACCTCGTCGAGGTGCCACCAGGACGGATCGAGATCGAAATCGAGATGGAGATCGACGTCCACGTCGAACGCCTCGGCGAGGTCGAAGATGCGTGTGAGATGGGCGTTCGGGTCCGTGTCCGTATAGGGACAGCCGCCGATCACCTCGCCGCCGTCGCGCAGCGCCTGGATCAGCAGCTCCCCGCTGCCGGGATCGTTGGTGAGGCCTTCCTGCGGAAAGACACAGAGCGACAGGTCGATCGCCCAGGCAAAGTCACGCTTCAGCGCCTTCACCGCCTCGAAGCCGCGCAAGCCGATGCGCGGATCGATCTCGACGTGGGTTCGCATGCGCGTGGTGCCGTGGACGATGGCACGTTCGAGCACCCGGGCGCCGCGCGCGTAGACGTCCTCGACCGAGAAATCCTTCTTCATCCCGGAGACGGCGCGGATCGCTTCCGAGACGCTGCCGTGATCATGCCCGCAGCGGCCGAGCAGGCAGGCCTTGTCGAGATGGATGTGGCTGTCGACGAAGCCGGGCAGGGCGAGACGCCCGCCGACATCGACTTCGACGGCCTCGCAGGCGAGCGTGGGTTCGATGGCGGTGATCCGGCCACGCGTGACGCCGATATCCATCGGGTCGGCGGCACCACGCAGCAAGGCGTTGCGAAAGATGAGGTCAAAGGCGGGTTGCGCGGTCATGGCTCTTGCGGAAGGAATTTAGTGCATTCGGCCGCGTTTGGCGGCTCCAGATTGTCGGCAGTGTAGCGATGGAAACGTTCAAAATATATGCACGTATTCTCCGACAGCGGCGTTAGTATTCCGCAAGCCCGGGAGAATGAGCCATGTCCGCTGCCGCAAAAGCCGAAGCCGGTCCGTCGTCCGACGCCGAGATCGTTGAAGCCTATCTCACGGCGTCGATGATCCCCGATCCGGACGCCGCGGCGGCCTATATGGCGCCGGGCACGGTGATCACCTTTACCGGCGGGCGCGAGTTCGATCATCCGCGGGGCCCGACCGGGTTCAACGCCAAGCGCTACCGCTGGGTCAAGAAGAAGATGGATCGGTTCGACGTCTGCCCCGGCGACGGCGAGACCGTGGTCTATAGCGTCGGCACGCTCTACGGCGAATGGATGGATGGGACCGCGTTCGAGGGCAACCGCTACGTCGACCGCTTCCTGGTCCGGAATGGCCAGATCACCAAGATGGACGTCTGGAACGACAGCGCCGAGCGGATCCTGGTCCAGCGCGGCATCGACGCGTAACAGCCATCCTGGCGCTTGAGGCGCCTCGACTCCAGGCGGACAAAAGGGCCGGTCAACATATCGCAAGCCGCGATAGCTGATAGATGCAAGCTCGTGTGGCGGCTGTCGCGGGCCTGCGCTATCAACGGTGCGATTGCTGCGCCCGGCATGGAGGCGCGAGCCTCCTCGAGGAGTTCCCAATGCGTTTACCCACTGTTGTCCTGGCCTTCACATGCCTTGCAACTGCCGCCTCCGCCGAAGACCTGTCGGGTACGCTTCAGAAAGTCAAAGAGACCAAGAAGATCACGCTGGGCTATCAGGAGGCCTCGGTCCCATTCAGCTATCTCGACGGCAACCAGAAGCCGGTCGGCTTTGCCATGGATATCTGCCTCAGGATCGTGGATGCCGTGAAGAAGCAGCTCGGCATGCCCGACATCGCGGTCGACACTCTCGCCGTGACGTCGTCGAACCGGATTCCGCTGATGGTCAACGGGACGCTCGACCTGCATTGCTCGGCGACCACCAACAATGCCGATCGCCAGAAGCAGGTCGCTTTCACCAACACGCACTTCCTCAGCGCAACGCGATTTGCAGCCAAGAAAGCCGCGAAGATCAACACCATCGACGATCTCAAGGGCAAAGCGGTGACGGCGGTGGCCGGCTCGGTCAATCTGACGCAGCTCGCCAAGGTCAACACGGAGCGCAATCTCGGCATCAACGTGATGCCGGCCAAGGACCAGGCCGAGGCCTTCCTGTTGCTGGAAACCGACCGCGCCCAGGCCTACGCGCTCGACGACGTGCAGCTCGCGGTCGCGATCGCGCGCTCGAAAGAGCCGCAGCTGTTCATGATCAGCGAGGAGACGTTCTCGAAGCCGGAGCCTTACGGGATCATGCTGCGGCGGGAGGACGCGCCGTTCAAAGCGCTCGCCGACCGCGCGACCGCGGAGCTGTACGCCAGCCAGGAGATCGAGGTCCTCTACAAGAAGTGGCTGGAATCGCCGACGCCACCGAACGGCCTCAACTACAACGTCCCGATGGCGGGCGCCTTGCGCAATGCCTTCAAGAAGCCGAGCTCCAGCTTCGATCCTGACGTCTACGTGGTCAACTGAGCGAGCCCTGACGCATCCGCGGGCGCAAAGGGATTACGCTCCGCATTGTTGCGCCCTCTCCCCTTGCGGGAGAGGGTAGCTCCGCTGGTGGACGCAGACTCACTTGGGTGAGGGGTTTGTCTCCGCGGAGAGATACCCCTCATCCGGCGCTTCGCGCCACCTTCTCCCGCAAGGGGAGAAGGGAAGATGGCACTGTGCTTCCGGCGAGTGCAATGTTTTACGCGTTGGAATATTTCTTCAGCTCGAACCGCGCGATCTGGTTCCTGTGGACCTCGTCCGGGCCGTCGGCGAGACGCAGCAAACGCGCTGTCGCGTAGGCCTGCGTCAATCCAAAGTCGTTCGACGTGCCGCCGCCGCCATGGGCCTGGATCGCCCAGTCGATGATCTGGCAGGCCATGTTGGGCACGGCGACCTTGATCATCGCGATCTCGGCTTTCGCCACCTTGTTGCCGACGGTGTCCATCGCGTAGGCGGCGTTGAGTGTCAGCAGCCGGGCCTGCTCGATCATGATGCGGGCCTCTGCGATGCGTTCCTGCGTCACAGTCTGCTCGGAAACCGGCTTGCCGAAGGCGACGCGGCTGCGCACCCTCCGGCACATCTTCTCCAGCGTGCGTTCCGAGAGCCCGATCAGCCGCATGCAGTGGTGGATACGGCCGGGGCCGAGGCGTCCCTGCGCGATCTCGAAACCTCGGCCTTCGCCCAGCAGCATGTTCTCCTTGGGGACACGCACGTTGGTGAAGACGACCTCGGAGGCACGGTCGGGCACGCCGTAGAAGCCGAACACGGGCAGGGCACGCTTGACCTCGACGCCCGCTGTGTCCATCGGCACCAGGATCATGGATTGCTGCTTGTGGCGGTCCGCATTATCAGGATCGGTCTTGCCCATGAAGATGCAGATCTTGCAGCGCGGGTCGGTCGCGTTGGTGGTGTACCATTTGCGACCGTTGATGACGTAATGGTCGCCGTCGCGGACGATCGAGCTTTCGATGTTGGTCGCATCGGACGAGGCGACGGCAGGCTCGGTCATGGCGAAGCAGGAGCGGATTTCGCCTGCGAGCAGCGGCTTTAGCCAGCGCTCCTTATCCTCGTTCGTGCCATAGCGCTCCAGCACCTCCATGTTGCCGGTGTCGGGCGCCGAACAGTTGAAGACTTCGGGTGCGAGATGCGAGCGGCCCATGACCTCGCAGAGCGGCGCATATTCGAGATTGGTCAGGCCTGCACCGTGGCCGGAGTCCGGCAGGAACAGATTCCAGAGGCCTTCGGCGCGCGCCAGCGGCTTCAGCTCCTCGACGACCGGATAGACTTTCCAGGGACCCAGCTCCTCCGCCTCGCGATAAAAGCGTTCCTCGTGCGGATAGATGTGCCGGTCCATGAAATTTTCGAGCTTGCGCTTGAGCTCGACGACTTTGGGCGACATCGGGTAGAGCATCTTTGTCTCCTTGATCAATGGACAGGCCGGGCGCAATTGGCTCAGGCGACGCGATACCCTTTGAATTTCTCGCGCAGCGCCGATTTGAGCACCTTGCCGGTGCCGGTCATCGGGAACTCGTCCATGAACTCGACGGCGTCGGGCATCCACCAGCTCGCGATCTTCGGACGCATGTGCTCGAGCAGCGTCTTGCCGTCGACGGTCGCGCCTTTCTTGCGGACGACGAGGAGCAGAGGCCGCTCCTGCCATTTCTCGTGGTTGATCGCGACCACGGCGGCTTGCAGCACATCGGGGTGAGACAAGGCGACGTCCTCGAGCTGGATCGAGGAGATCCATTCGCCGCCGGACTTGATCACGTCCTTGGAGCGGTCCGTCAGCGTGACGTGGCCCTGGGGATCGATCACGGCCATGTCGCCGGTGATCAGCCAGCCGTCGCGGTCGAGGCCTTCGTCGAGCTTCATGTAGCCGGACGCAACCCACGGTCCCCGCGCGCGCAGATGGCCGACGCTCTTGCCGTCGCGCGGCAGCTCGTTGCCGCCGTCGTCGACGATGCGCAAGGCGGTGCCGAAACAGGCGCGGCCGGACACCTGGCGGCGGTCGAACTTCTCCTTGTCGTCGAGATGCTCGGAGCCCGGCCGCAAGCCAGGCATCGAGCAGCCGAGCGCCTCGGTCATGCCCCAGGCCTGGACGTAGTCGACGTCGTACTCGCGCTTGAGCTTCTCGACCATGGCACGCGGCGGCGCCGAGCCCGACGACAATGTTGCACGAAGAGTCGAGAACCGGTTGCCGGTGCGGCCCAACCAGTCGAGCAGGATCAGCCAGAAGCTCGGCACGCCCGCGGACAGCGTCACCTTCTCGCCTTCGAGCAGCTCGTAGAGCTTGTCGGGCTCGTAATTGCGGCCGGGCAGCACCAGCTTCGATCCGGTATAGGGCGCCGTGAACGGCATGTTCCAGCCATTGCCGTGGAACAGCGGCGCCATCGGCATCATCACCTCGCGCACGCCTTCCAGGTGCCCGGGCAGGAAGTCGAAATTGCAGGAGACCATGGTCTGCAGGATCGCGGCGCGGTGCGAATAGATCACGCCCTTCGGATTTCCCGTCGTGCCGGAGGTGTAGCAGATCGTGGACGCCGATTTTTCGTCGAATTCCGGCCAGGCAAATCCGGCGTCGTTCTCGTTCTCCAGCAGCTCCTCGTAGCAATGCACGTTGGCAAGCTTGGTCTCGGGCATCCGCTCGCGCGAGCACATCACGACATAGGCTTCGATCGATTTGAGCTGCGGCGCGATTGCCTCCACGATCGGCAGCGTGGCGCGGTCGATGAACAGCAGGCGGTCCTCGGCGTGATTGACGATGTAGACGAGTTGTTCGGGGAACAGCCGCGGGTTGATGGTGTGCAGCACATAGCCCATGCCGGGCGCGGCGTAGAACATCTCGAAATGCCGGTGCGTATTCCAGGCCAGCGTGCCGACCCTGTCGCCGGGCATCATGCCGAACCTCTTGAGCGCTAATGCCATGCGCTTGATGCGCGGATGGGCGTCGGCATAGGTGTAGCGATGGATGTCGCCTTCGATCTCGCGGGCCACGACCTCGGCCTCGCCGTGATAATCGGCGGCATACTGGATCAGGCCGCTGATCAGGAGCGGCATGTCCATCATCAATCCCTGCATCGTCTCCTCCGGACCGCCATGTCGTTGTATGACGTACGCTTGTGATGTGCGCTTGAGGTTAGCGGAACGCCAGGCGACGTTCACGCCAAAAAGCGAGGGACGTGATTGCATGCGTCACTTTTTCAGGGCTAAGTGATGCGAGCTGCCGGCGAAGCAGTTTCCGCCGGGGAGGAAACGGATGTCAGCGCAAAGACACAAGACCGGCGCAGCCGGCGAATCTACAATCGACATTGACGCACTCCGTGCGCGCTATCGCGACGAGCGCGACCGTCGCCTGCGCACCGAAGGCAAGGCGCAATATGTCGAAGTGACCGGCGAGTTCGGGCGCTATCTCGACGATCCCTGGGCCAATTCCGGATTTGCGCGCGAGGCCGTCAGCGAACAGACCGAGGTGCTCATCGTCGGCGGCGGCTTCGGCGGCCTTCTGTGTGGCGCGCGACTGCGCGCGGCCGGCATCGATGATTTCCGGGTCGTGGAAAAGGCCGCCGATTTCGGCGGCACCTGGTACTGGAATCGCTACCCTGGCGCGGCCTGCGATACCGAGAGCTACATCTACCTGCCGTTGCTGGAAGAGACCGGCTACATGCCCGTGCGCAAATATGCGCGAGCACCCGAGATCTACGAACATTCGCGCCGCATCGGCCGTCACTTCGGTCTCTATGAGCGCGCGCTGTTTCAGACCGTCATCACGCGCATGAAATGGCAAGAGCAGGAGGCAATTTGGCTGGTCGAGACCGATCGCGGTGATTGCATCCGCGCGCGCTTCGTCATCCTTGCTGGAGGCCCGCTGAGCCGTCCGAAGCTGCCGGGCATTCCCGGTATCGAAAGCTTCAAGGGACACAGCTTCCACACCAGCCGCTGGGATTACGCCTACACCGGCGGCACGGCCGAAGGTGATCTTAGTGGTCTTGGCGACAAACGCGTCGGGATCATCGGCACCGGTGCCACCGCCGTGCAATGCGTGCCGCATCTCGGCCGCTCGGCCAAGGAGCTCTACGTCTTCCAACGTACGCCATCGGCGATTGGTGTGCGCGACGACCGCCCGACGGATCAGAGCTGGGCGCAGGGGCTCAGGCCTGGCTGGCAGCGCGAACGCATGGACAATTTCACCGCCGTGATCTCGGGCGAGCCATTCGAACAGGATCTGGTGCAGGACGGCTGGACCGGCCTGCTCGGCGAGATACTGCTGGCACCGCGCCGCCAGCCCCAGCCGGTGACCTCGATCGAGGAGGCGCTCAAGGTCATCGAGCAGGCCGATTATCGCAAGATGGAAGAGATCCGGGCGCGCGTCGATGCGATCGTCAAGGACGAGGCGACGGCTTCGGCGTTGAAACCCTGGTACAAGGCCTTCTGCAAGCGGCCGTGTTTCCACGACGAATATCTCGACACCTTCAATCGCCCCAACGTGCATCTGGTCGACACCAGGGGACAGGGCGTCGATCGCATCACCGAGAATGCCGTCGTGGTCGACGGCCACGCCTACGAACTCGACTGCCTGATCTATGCCAGCGGTTTCGAAGTCGGTACCGATTACGCCCGTCGTATGGGCTTCGAGATCTATGGACGCGATGGCACGAGCCTGTCCGAGCGCTGGCGCGACGGCGTCAAGACGATGCATGGCTTCTACAGCCGCGGCTTCCCGAACTGCTTCCTGATCGTCATGGTGCAGGCCGGCCAGAGCGCCAACTTCCCGCACATCATCGACGAGCAGTCGCAGCACATCGCCTACGTGATCGCCGAAGCGCGCAAGCGCAAGGCGCGAACCCTCGAGCCGACGCTGGCGGCCGAAAACGCCTGGGTCGAGGAGGTGGTCAAAGCCGCGCTCGGCCGCCAGACCTATCTCGCCGAATGCACGCCCGGCTACTACAACAATGAAGGCGTGTTCGATCCGATCGCGGCGAGAAACAGCCAGTATTGGCGCGGGCCGGTGGCATTCCTGCGGCTGCTCGACAAGTGGCGCAAGGAGGGCAATTTAGTTGGACTGGAACTGTCGTATGATCATGCCATGGAGTCGGCGCCTTCGTCCGGGTAAGCTTGGGCATCGGATCGCGCCAGAGAGAGGACATCGGACATGATCAGGGGCAGAACTGTAGCTGCGGCGGTTTTTGGGGCGATGACGCTGCTCAGCTGCCTGGCGCCCGCCGCCCACGCCGCGCAATGCGGCAGCTCGTCGGCCGGCTTCGAGGCCTGGAAGCGCGAGTTCAGCGCGGAGGCGCAGGGCAAGGGTGTTGGCCAGACCGCGCTCTCGGCGCTGATGCAGACCAATTACGCGAGTGCCACCATCGCGGCCGACCGCGGCCAGCGCAGCTTCTCGCTGTCGCTCGACCAGTTCCTCGCCAAGCGCGGCGCCACAACCATCGTGGCCAAGGGCCGCCAGCTCAAGCAGTCACAGGCTGCCTTGTTCGCCTCGATCCAGCAGCGCTATGGCGTTCCGCCGGGCCCGTTGATCGCGATCTGGGGCATGGAAACCGGATTCGGCAGCCAGCGCGGCAACCAGAACATGCTCTCCTCGATCGCGACGCTCGCCTATGACTGCCGCCGTCCCGAATTCTTCACCGACCAGCTCTATGCGGCGCTGAAGCTGATCGATCGCGGCACGCTGTCGGGGGCAACCCGCGGCTCGATGCACGGCGAAGTCGGCCAGACCCAGTTCATGCCCAAAAACATCCTGGCCTATGGCACCGGCAATCTCGAAGTTGCCGCCAATGCGCTGAACTCGACGGCGAATTTCCTCAAGGCCCATGGCTGGCGTGCAGGAGCCGGTTACCAGCCGGGCGAGCCGAATTTCGTCGCCATCGAAGCCTGGAATGCCGCCGGTGTTTATCAGAAGGCGATCGCCCTGATGGGACGGCAGATCGACGAGGGCGGAGGTACGGCCGCCTCGCGCTGACTAGAGCCCCGTTGAGAACGGGGCTCTAGCTTCTTGTTTGGACGCGTTTTCTGTGTCCGAACCGGCATCCACTTCGCTTGAAAACGCTCTTGCTCAGCAAGGCGTGATGGGCCGACAAGAGAAAGTTGTTGCCATCAGGAACCGACGGCACGAGGTTTGCTTTGATCGAACAGGGCTGGGCATGAGGAGACTCAACATGGCAACCCAGATCGTGATGGACCAGACTGGCGACACGCGCCACGAGTTTGATCCTGGCAATGCCGAAGCGCTGGCGCGGGCCGAACGGCGCTTTCGGGAGCTGACCGAAGCGGGCTTCACCGCCGCGCTGCGAAACGGACCTGGCGAGGTCACTCGGATCCGATCGTTCGACCCGACCGCGCAGGAAACGCTGTTCTATCCCCGCCTGGTCGGCGGTTGATCTGAGCTGCTCATGATCGCGGCAGTTTGGCTCCGCGCGCCGGCGCGTGCGCGTCTGCATGCGCTACGCGAACTCTATCGGCGCTTCTTCGGCGAGAACACGCCGGATGCCCGCGGCCGCCGGCTCCTGGCCGAATGGCTGTCGCCGGCGCAGCGCGTCCAATTCGAGCAGTACCGGCATTTCGATGTCGTCGGCTGCGATACCGGCAAGACCTATCGCATCCATTATGGCACCGCCGCCAATGTCCATGAGATCGACGCCGCCGGAAACGCGACGATGGGGTGGTGCTTTGTCCCGTCAGGCTTTCTCGTCCCCGGCGACGTCATGCTCGCACAGAAGATCGCGCTCGAAACTGACGAAAGGGGAGCTCTCGCGCTCGCCAACAGGTTTCCGCCGGCAACGCATTCGGAGCATTTCTACCGGCGGCCGTTCTAGGGCAAGGCTATCAGCCTAGAGCAAGGCTATCAGCGCAAGGCTATCACTAATGTGTGGTGCGATAGGCATCCACCGCGTGCGCTGCAAAAACGCCGACGCTGCAAAGCGCGAGCAAGGCCGAGATCAGCTCGATCATAGCTCGTCCTCCTGCGGCGGCAGGGCGACGAGGTGCTGACAGCAGGAATAATCCCAGATCAGGTCGAGGAAGAATTGCATGGTGGCCGTCCCTGTATGATTTTGACAACCAGATAACCGACCATCTGTTTCAGGCGTGTTTCGTCGCATCTGGAAACGGGTTTCTTGGGGAACCCCGGGCTGGTTTGTGCGCTGCGGAGCCGCTACATCCCGCTCTTGCTCAACCCTGTTAGCCGCGAGGCGGCGCATCACATTGCGAGGCGAAATCATGGCGCAGGTCGAGTGGTTCGACGATCTCACCATTGGAATGCAGTTCAAATCCCCCGAAGTTCACGTCACCGAGGCCGACATCAAGCGGTTCGCGGCCGAGTTCGATCCGCAGCCGATGCATCTCGACCACGAAGCCGCCAAGCAGACGCTGTTCAGGGGTCTCGCTGCCTCGGGATGGCACACCGCCGCTATTGCCATGAGCCTCGCGATCCAGACCCGCCCCTTCGGCCCGCATCCACTGATCGGCGCCGGCGTCGACGGGCTGCGCTGGACCATCCCGGTGCGGCCCGATGACCGCCTGCATCTGGTCGGGGAGGTCATGAGCCTGACGCCGTCGAAGTCGAAGCCCCAGGGCATCGCATTGGTGAAATGGACGATGTTCAACCAGAACGGCGAGGAGGTTTACACCTTCACCCCGATCGCGATCGTGCCGCGGCGGGAGTAGGGCAAGGTCGGCGCCCTACGAACCCCCTGAAGCCCTTGCGGGTCACCGGCAGAGGTGGTCATCTCGGTCCGGGGAACACGCTGGAGGCTGACATGAAACGATTTCTTCTCGCCGCCGGGTTGCTGGCCGGCGCCTTGAGCGCCGTCGCTTTGACCGCGAGGCCGGTGCAGGCGCAACAATCCAAGGTCGGCGACTGGACCATCGAAAAGCGTACGCAGGACGCACATTGCAATGCGAGCCGCGGCTACAAGGACAAGGAAGACGAGAACCGGGACTACGTCATCGTCATCACCTATTCCGAGAAGGCTATCGTGATCGTGATGATCTATGACGGCTGGGAGTGGGACAAGGTTGGCGAGATCCTCCGGGCGGATGTCGGCACCGATGACGCCGATATTATGAAGAAGGCGAAGTGGGAGGTCATGGACAAGACCACCGTGCGCGGCATCTTTGAATACGATCAGTCCATGATGGACCGGCTGTCCAAGGCCAAGCGTCTCTCGCTCGATTTCGAGGACGATGACGACGACAGCATCGAGATGCAGGTGCCGCGTGCCGGTGAAGCGCTGGCAGCGCTGAAATTTTGCGAGGAGAATCGCAAGTAGATTGCCGGAGCCGGATGCGAGGCCGGCGGCATCGGTGGTGACAGGGTTCTGCAGCGCGAACGGTGCCTGACGCATCGCACGCGTGACTCATCGCACACAGTCCGCGCGCTGTTCGCTTTAATCCTAGTCTTTGGCGAAAACGTCCAAGCCGCATCCTGCGGTTGACGTTACGCAAGGACGATGTTCGATATTCCAGCATTTTGTTGCAACGTTTTCTCGGCGTCGATTGCGTCGTCCGGCCGATGACAATCCTCCACGCAAATCGGTTCTCGTCCCTCGTCGGCGAGATCTACGACGCGGCGGTCGATCCCGCGCTGCGTAGCGCGGTGCTGGAACAGGTTTCGCATTTCGTCGGCGGATGTGCCGTGACCATCCTGTCCAGGGACAGAGCCAGACTCTCGATCGAGATCCACGAGCATTTTGGCAGCGAATCCCGCTTCCGCCAGCTTTATCGCGACCGATATGTGGAGCTCGACCCTCTGCTCGATCGTCATCTCACGCTCGCGGCGGAACAGACGATCGGCGTCGCCGACATCATGTCTCAAGCGGATTTCCTGGCAACAAGCTTCTATCGCGAGTGGGTGGAACCGCAAGGAGCAATAGACCTTGCAACCGTTGCCCTCGAGAAGTCGGAGACGCGCACCACGATCCTGCAGGTGTTGCGCCACCGGTCGCGCGGACTCGTTGACGAGCCGATGCGTGAGCGCATGCGGCTGCTTGCTCCGCACCTCCAGCGCTCCAGGATCATGGGCCGGCAGATCAGGGCGCGCTCGCATACCGTGGACGACCTTGCCGATGTCCTGGATGGGCTGAGCACGGCGATCTGCCTGCTCGACGCAGATGGCCGGGTCGTGCATGCCAACGCAGCATGCCGCGGGCTGTTCGCCGATGGCAGCCTGCTCGCAATGGTCGGCGACCGGATCGTGGCGCGCAACACCCAGACCGACAAAATATTCCGCGGCTTGTGCGAAATCGATGGGGGCAGCGAAACTGGTTCCGCTGCCAGCCGCCAGATCGAGCTTGCGACGTCGGTTGATGGGCAGCACTATCTGCTCCACGCTTTTCCCTTGAAGCGCGATCGCACTCCATCGCGAGATGCCGCAGCCACGGTGCTGTTCGTTCAGAAGGCCTCGGCGGCGACATGGCTCGCAGCCGATGCGATCGCTGCGGCCTTCAGGCTGACACCGTCCGAACTGCGCGTATTGATGGCCATTATCGAGATTGGCGGCGTTCCCGACATCGCTGCAAAGCTCGGCATCGCTGAAACGACGGTGAAGACGCATCTCGGCCGCCTGTTCGAGAAGACCGGCGCCGGCAGGCAGGCCGACCTGGTCAAGATCGCCACCGGTTTTGCCGTTCCGTTCGCGCGGCGAACGAACGGTGGTGGCGACGCGATGTGATCCATTTCACATGGTTCGCCGGTATGTGCCGCGATCTCAATCCATTGTGATGAGCCGAGCTCCCGTGTCCTCCGAATGCAGGACGCGAGTCATTTGATACTTTCGTATATCGCGATCCAGAAAAGTGAAGAGCAGCAAGCGCCGCGAAGCGATGCCGCGACGGCGTCGAACGCGAGTGTGAGGAAACGACAGCGCACGGCCGGACCTGCTCGTCGGTTGGAGGATTGCAGTGAGCCAATTTGATTTTTCCGTTATCAATGTTTCAACGAACGAAATTCCCGAAAACGAGCGTATCCCGCTGCTTCGCGATTTCTACTGCCGCGGGGTGTTGAAGGCGGAGGTCGAGGTGAGGGAAGGAAAGCCGTTCGCGGCGAGCTTCACGTCCCACGTCTTGCCGGAAGCCCAATTGCTGATGGGAGGATTGTGCGGAGCGCGGGTCATTCGCACCAAGCACCTGGTTGCCGACGGCGACGACAGTCTGGCCCTGATCGTGAATCGATCTGGCGTGCTGGGGATATCCGAGCGGGGACACGATCTGAGCCTTCGTGCGGGAGAGGCCGTCCTGACCAGCGCGGAGGACGTCACGACGTTCGAGCGATTGTCCCTGGGTAGCTGTTTCTCGCTCCGCGTGCCGAGACGCGTGCTGGCGCCGATGATCGTGGATGTCGATGACGCCGTGATGCGGGTCATGCCCGAGAGCTCGACGGGACTTCGATTGCTGGTCGATTACGCGGTGACGCTGGTGCGGGAGAATGCGTTCGTGATGCCCAATTTGCGCAAGCTCGGGGTCGGGCATCTGCACGATCTTCTGGCAATCGTCCTCGGTGCCACCAACGAGCCGCGGGAGCTGGCCGGGCGGCGCGGCGTCAAGGCGGCACGGCTGCAGAAGGCCAAAGTCTCCATCGCCAACAATTGCTGGCGGCAGGACCTGTCGGTGGCCACGGTTGCCCAGGAGCTCGGCGTGACGCCGCGTTATCTCCAGCGCCTGTTCGAGGCCGACGGCAAGACGTTCTCGTCCTTCCTGATCGAACAACGCGTCAAGCGTGCGCATCGCATGTTGCGCGAACCCGGATACGCCGAGCGGACGGTCAGCTCGATCGCCTACGATGTCGGTTTCGGCGATCTCTCCTATTTCAACCGCTGCTTCCGCCGGACTTATGGCGCCACGCCCAGTGACGTCAGGAGCCGCGAGATGTCGTGACCGCGCGCGATTGAATGTCAGGTCAAATGCCGATTGGAGACGGCACGGGCGTGCGCCGCCCGCAGTTGGAGTGTTGTGTTGCATGCGCCGTTTTTTCTTTGATCTTATGCTCGGCAATATCGTGAAGATCGATCCGGGTGGCATGGTGTTCGAATGCCCCGAAGCGACATTCGTGGTGGCCAACGAGATGGCAAGCCACCTGTTCGTCTGGCGCGACGATTTGCGCGGCCGCGATGCCTGCATCCGGGTCAGAGACACCGACGGGCGCGAGATCTATCGCGCCGCGGTCTGGTCGGAGAATGTGGAGAAGGTCGGCTGGGACGCGACGTGAGCGTCCCGGTGCGGTCTCGCAACTGCGCATCGGTAGCGCCCGAAACGGATGTCCGCTCGTTCCGGCCCGGCTCCATCCGCCCGGCCGACGTCCTCCGATCGGAGGATGCCGCATGCTGTGGTTGTGGTATGCTTGGTGATATTGATCACCCAGGCCATTTATAGCCATGCACGGACCACGGAAACTGCCCGACCTGGTCGAGGCCATCTACGATGCCGGGCTCGATCCCTCGCTGTGGAATAACGTCGTCACCGGCATCCGCGACTTCGTCGGCGGCCAGGCCTGCGGGCTGTTTTCCAAGGATTCGATCAGCAAATTCGGCGTCACGCACTATTATTGCGGGGCGGACCCGCACTACATCCAGCTCTATTCCGAGACGCATTCGAAGTTCGATCCGCTGACGGTCCTGCCGCCGCACGGCCAGATCGTCAGCATTCCCGATCTCGTCAATTTCGATCAATACCGGGGCGGACGCTTTTACCAGGAATGGATGCGGCCGCAGGGTTGCAGCGATGCGGCCAACGTCGTGCTCGAGAATTCGAATGCGAACTGCCCGGTGATGATGACGGTGCTGTCGGGCCGCCGGATGGTGGATTCCGTGATGAAGCACCGCCTCTCGCTGGTCGTCCCGCACGCCAGCCGCGCGTTGCTGATCAACCGTGCCATGACCTCGCAACTGACGCTGGCGACGGCGCTGGCGGAGGTTCTGGACAACCTTGCATGCGGCATCTTCCTGCTCGATGGTTTCTGCCGGGTGGTGCACGCGAATTCCGCGGGGCACGATATGCTTGCGGCCGACGATCTGGTTCGGTCCGTTGCGGGGCAATTGGTGACCAGCAGTGCGGAGGCCAATCAGACGCTGCGGGAAGCGTTCGCGACCCGCAATGAAATTACCCTGCTTGCCACAAAGGGGCATGCGTTTTCGCTGCTTTCGCCTTCGGGCGAGCGCTATGTCGCGCACATCCTGCCGCTGTCGTCCGTCCTGCGGGACCGCAGCGAGCGGGTGGTCGATGCCGTCGGTGCGCTGCTCCTGCGCAAGGTATCGCCCGGCGGACAGTCCTACGGCGAATTGATTGCGCGGACATTCGACCTTACACCGGCCGAGCTGCGCGTGTTCCTGTCGATCGTCGAGGTTGGCGGCGTCCCGGAGACGGCGGTCGCGCTCGGTATCGCGGAAACGACGGCGAAGACGCATCTGCATCGCGTGTTCGCCAAGACGGGCGTTTCGCGTCAGGCCGAGCTCGTCAAGCTTGCTGCAGGATTCTCCAATCCGCTCGTCAACTAGACCGTTGATTTTGCCATCGCGATTGAACCTTTCGCTCCCGCGAAAGACTCACGGAAGCCGCCAGGCATGAAGAACATGTCGCCATCTCCATGTGTCAGTATTGGCTCTTCCGATGCCCCGACCTCCAAAGCCGTCCGAGTTGATCGAGACTATCTATGACGCGGGCCTCCACCCGGAGTTGTGGAGCGAGGTCGTTGTCAAGCTCAATGCCTTCATCGGCAGCCACGCCTGTGGTCTGATTTCGAAGGACCCGGTCAGCAAATCAGGCGCGACGCATTATTACTGCGGAGTCGATCCGCACTACATTCAGCTCTATGCGGAGACCTACTCCCGGTACGACCCACTTGCTCGGCTTCCGCGCTTTGGTGAGGTGCGCAACATTCCCGATCTCGTGGATTTCGACGAATATCGCCGCGGCCGCTTCTACCAGGAATGGCTGCGCCCCCAGGGCTGCGTCGACGTCGCCAACGTGGTGCTGGAGCAGTCGAAGTCGCCCTGTCCGATGCTGATGACGGTGATCCCGGGCAGGGGGATGCTCGACGCCGAGCAACGGGCGCGGATGCAGTTCCTGGTTCCGCATGCGAGCCGGGCGTTGCTGATCAACCGGGCGATCGACCGGAAGCAGCAGCGTGCGATCGCGCTCGCCGACGTCGTGGACCAGTTGAATGCGGGTGTCATCCTGCTCGATTCGACCTGTCATATCGTCCACAGCAATCCGGCCGCGGAGACGATCCTGGCCGTCGATGATGTCCTGCGGTCTGTCTCGGGCCGGTTGGTGGCAAGCTCCTCCACTGTAAATTCGGCGTTGCGCGATATTTTCCGCGACACAGGCGAAGTTGCGTTGGCGGCATCTTCGGGTCGGAAAATTCCGCTGACGTCGCGTGACGGTTCCTACTACGTCGCGCAAATCATCGCGCTGCCATCATTGCTGCGCGAGGGGACGGCCGAGCGCAGTTCGGCCGTCGGAGCCTTGTTCATCTGGAAAGCGGAACTCGACGGTCGTTCGAGTGCCGGTCTCATTGACCGCACCTTCGAACTTACGCCTGCGGAACTGAGGGTCTTGCAGTCGATCGTCGATATCGGCGGCGTGCCGGAGACCGCGGTTGCGCTCGGTATCGCGGAGACGACGGTGAAGACGCATCTGCATCGCGTGTTCGCCAAGACGGGCGTGTCTCGTCAAGCCGATCTCGTCAAGCTCGCAGCTGGATTCTCCAATCCGCTCGTGCACTGAGACGCGTTCAAAAACGCAGGCGAGTCGCTGCAGCTCGCAATAGGTTCAATCAGAAGCATCATTAGAAAGTTATCGCGCGTCGTTCGATCGAATGACGCGATTTTCCGCGCTCTATTCTACTGAACATCACACGGTCTGTTGTTCGACGTATCGGGCATTTGTGTGAAGCAATTCACTGCAGGCGGAAGTGGATCCCGTCAACCTCTCGAACGGGTTGAGAGGAGATTGTCATGCGAACGGCGTCACCGGTTTTGGCAGGCAGGTTCCGCGACATCGTCGCCCGCATAGGCGCGGTGCTCCGCGCGCAGCGGGAAATCGACGCGCAACGCGTGTTGCATCGCTATCGCCATCTGCTGGAGCAGCCGCACGAAACATTGCGTTTGAATGAAATCATTCCGGTCAGCAACGAAGAGGATATTGCAGAAAATGCCCACGGATCTGATGGGTGCGAGCGCGCCGCCGGACAGCCCAAATTCGAACGTGCGTAACGTCAACGTCGTCGCGATCGCGCTGACCGCGGCGCTCGTCACGCTCCAACTGGTCGGCCTCGCGATGGTGGAGCGATCTCACGCTTACGCGATGCATCCGTCGGCTCCATTCGAGCCGGCCGCTTGCACGGAGAGCGCCGAGGTCCCTGTCTCGCAAATTCCCTACGACTGACCCGGAGGGCGGATTGTGCCTGATGTCACGACTCTGATGCTGCTCAGCGTTGCCGTGTTCGCCGGTGCCTTCGTCTCCGGGCTCTCGGGATTTGCCTTCTCGGCGGTGGCGGGCGCCATCCTGCTCCGGGTGTTTCAGCCGCTCGAAGCCGTGCCGCTGATGATGGCGTGCAGCATCGGCGTGCAGGCCACCAATCTGTGGGCGCTTCGACGCAATATCCGCTGGGAAGGCAGTCTGCTGCTGATCGTCGGTGGCTTGATCGGCGTTCCCATTGCGGTATCACTGCTCCAGAGCACCGATACGCATCTGCTCCGGCGCGGCTTCGGCATCATCGTTGCACTCTATGCCGCCTACATGCTGCTGCGGCCGACGCTGGTGACGGCCGGCGAGGCGGTCGGGCGGCATTGGGTTGCCTTGATCGGGTTCGGGGGAGGGCTGGTCGGCGGGCTGACCGCGATGCCCGGCGCGATCCCGACGATCTGGTGCGACATGCGCGGCATGCCCAAGAGCGAGCAGCGCGGCCTGGTGCAGCCCTTCATCGCCGCGATGCAGCTGTTCGCGATCGCGCTGCTGGTCGGACATCAGGATCTGTCGTCAAAAGTCTTCGTCGATCTCGCGGTCAGCCTGCCGGCGTTGTTCGCAGGCTCCGCGCTCGGCGTGATCGCCTTCCACAGGGTCAACGAGACGGTCTTTCGCAAGACCGTGCTCGTTCTGTTGTTGCTGTCGGGGATTTCCCTGATCTAGTGCCCGACGGGTTGCACCGGCGCCGCGCTGGTGTCGCTGCCGTGATGCGTCAGCGGCTTCATGCCGGTGACGGTCCGCAGCAGCACATAGAACACCGGCGTCAGGAACAGGCCGAATACGGTGACGCCGATCATGCCGGAGAACACGGCGACGCCCATGGCGCGCCGCATCTCCGAGCCGGCACCGGTCGAGAGCACCAGCGGCAGCACGCCCATGATGAACGCCATCGACGTCATCAGGATCGGGCGCAACCGCAGTCGGCTCGCCTCGATCGCTGCCCGGATCGGCGTGCGGCCTGCGAACTCGAGCTCGCGCGCGAATTCGACGATCAGGATCGCGTTCTTGGCCGAGAGTCCCACCAGCACGATCAAGCCGATCTGGGTGAAGACGTTGTTGTCGCCCTTGGAGATCCAGACGCCGAACATCGCGGCCAGCAGACCCATCGGCACGATCATGAGGATCGAGAGCGGCAAGGTCAGGCTTTCATAGAGTGCGGCCAGCACCAGGAACACCAGCAGGATCGCCAGCGGGAACACCCAAAGACCGGAATTGCCGGCGATGAACTCCTGATAGGTCAGGTCGGTCCATTCGAAGGCGAAGCCGGGCGGCAATGTCTCCGCCGCGATCCGCGTCGCGACCTCCTGTGCCTGGCCGGAGGAAAAGCCGGGCGCAGCCGCCGCGTTAATGTCGGAGGACAGAAAGCCGTTGTAGCGGATCGCGCGCTCGGGGCCCGCGCTCTGGCGGATCGTGAGCAACGCCGACAGCGGCACCATGTCGCCGGAGGACGAGCGCACCTTCAACTGCCTGATGTCGTCGGCACGCGCGCGGAACGGTGCGTCGGCCTGCACGTAGACGGAGTAGGTGCGGCCAAACTTGTTGAAGTCGTTGACGTAGTAGGAACCGAGATAGATCTGGAGCGTGTTGAACACCTCCGTCACGGGGACGCCGAGCTGGAGCGCCTTGGTGCGGTCGATGTCGGCAAAGAGCTGGGGCACGTTGACCTGGAAGCTCGAGAACACGCCGGCGATCTCCGGTGCCTTCTGCATCGCCGCCATGAACGCATTCGTCGCCTGGTTCAGCGCTTCATAGCCGAGGCCGGCGCGATCCTCGATCTGCAGCTTGAAGCCGCCGATGGTGCCGAGACCGTTGACCGGCGGCGGCGGGAACATGGCGATGAAGGCTTCCTGAATCCCGGAGTATTTCTTGTTGAGGTCGGCCGCGATTGCATTGCCGCTCAGCGCGGGGCTCTTGCGCTCGTCGAACGGCTTCAGCGTCGAGAACACGATGCCGGCGTTGGAGGAGTTGGTGAAGCCCGAGATCGACAGGCCCGGGAATGCAACCGAGCTCTCGACACCGGGCTGGGTCAGCGCGATGTCGCTCATCTTGCGGATGACGTCTTCGGTGCGGTCCAGCGTTGCGCCATCAGGCAGTCGTGAGAACCCGACCAGATATTGCTTGTCCTGACCCGGCACGAAGCCGCTCGGGACCTGCTGGAACAGGAAGGCGGTGAGGCCGACCAGGACCACATAGAGGCCCATGACGACCGCCTTGCCCGAAATCACCTTGGTGACGGTGCCGCTGTAATTCTCCGACGAGCGTGTGAACACCTTGTTGAAGCCGCGGAAGAACCAGCCGAGGCTCTTTTCCATGATGATCGTCAGCCGGTCCTTCGGCTCGTTGTGTCCCTTGAGCAGCAGGGCCGACAACGCCGGCGACAGCGTCAGCGAGTTGACGGCCGAGATCACGGTCGAAATCGCGATCGTCAGCGCGAACTGCTTGTAGAATTGCCCAGTGAGGCCGGAGATGAAGGCGAGCGGCACGAACACGGCGATCAGAACCATGGCGATCGCGATGATCGGCCCCGACACCTCGCGCATCGCCTGGTAGGTCGCATCGCGCGGCGACAGCCCGCCCTCGATGTTGCGCTCGACGTTCTCGACCACGACGATGGCGTCGTCGACCACGATTCCGATCGCAAGCACCAGGCCGAACAGGCTGAGCGCGTTGATGGAGAAGCCGAAGACGTGCATGACCGCGAAGGTGCCGACGATCGACACGGGCACCGCCAGCAGCGGAATGATTGAGGCGCGCCAGGTCTGGAGGAACAGGATCACCACCAGCACCACCAGCGCGATCGCCTCCAGCAGCGTGTGGATCACGGCCTCGATCGACGAGCGGACGAATTGGGTCGGGTCGTAGACGATCTGGTAGGACACGCCTTCCGGCATGTTCTTCTTGATTTCGGCCATGGTGGCGCGAACGTGGTCGGAAATCTCGAGCGCATTGGAACCGGGCGCCTGGAAGATCGGGATCGCAACCGCCTGCTTGTTGTCGAGCAGCGAACGCAGGCCGTATTGCGAGGCGCCGAGCTCGATGCGTGCGACATCGCGCAGCCGCACCACCTCGCCACGCGTGCCGGTCTTGACCACGATGTCGCCGAACTGCTCCTCGTTCGCAAGCCGTCCCTCGGCGTTGACGGACAGTTGCAGGTCGATGCCCTTGACGTTCGGCGAGGAGCCGACCACGCCGGCGGCGGCTTCGACGTTCTGCGCCTGGATCGACTTGACGATGTCGCTTGCGGTGAGGCCGTGCTCGGCGGCCTTCTGCGGATCGACCCACACCCGCATCGAATAGTCGCCGGCGCCATAGAGTTGAACGTCGCCGACGCCGTCGATCCGCGCCAGCCGGTCCTTGACGTTGAGCACGGCGTAGTTGCGCAAATACGTCATGTCGTAGCGATTGTTCGGCGACAGCAGATGCACGACCATGGTGAGGTCGGGCGAGGACTTCTTGGTGATGATGCCGAGCTGCCGCACCACGGCGGGCAGGCGCGGCTCAGCCTGCTGCACGCGGTTCTGCACCAGCTGCGTCGCCTTGTCAGGATCGGTGCCGAGCCGGAACGTCACCGTCAGCGTCATCGCGCCGTCGGTGGTCGCCTGGCTCGACATGTAGAGCATGTTTTCGACGCCGTTGATCTGCTCCTCGATCGGCGTCGCCACCGTTTCCGCGATCACCTTCGGATTGGCGCCAGGATAGGTCGCGCGCACCACCACCGAGGGCGGCACGACGTCGGGATATTCCGAGATCGGCATCGCGAACAGCGAGATCAGGCCCGCGAGAAAGATCAGGACCGACAGCACGCCGGCGAAAATCGGACGATCGATGAAGAATTTTGAAAGGTTCATGGCCTTGCCCCTGCGCGAGAGACGATTCTCCCGTCATTCCGGGGCGCGGACAAAGCCGCGAACCCGGAATCCAGAAGTATGTCTAGGTAGTTCAACGATTTCGACATTCCGGTTCGCGCTGCCCGCGCGCTCCGGCATGGCGGAGACGCTAACGCTGCACGACGTCCTGATTGCTGTGGTTGGATGCCTGCTGCGGCCCGCGCGCGCCCATTGCCGCGATCTCCGTCTTGAGCAGGGCACCCGGGCGCACGCGCTGGAGGCCGTTGACGATGATGCGGTCGCCGGTCTTCAGCCCCGCCGTCACGATACGCAACCCGTCCACCGAGCCGCCGAGCGTGATCGACCGGTAGACCGCGCGGCTATCGTCGCCGACCGCCATTACGAACTTCTTGTCCTGATCGGTGCCGATCGCGCGCTCGTCGATCATGACCAGCGATTGCTGCTTGGGCTGGCCCATGCGCACGCGGGCAAACTGACCGGGGATGAGACGCCCGTCCTCGTTGTCGAACACCGCGCGGACACGGATGGTGCCGCTCTGGCCGTTGACCTGGTTGTCGATGAGCTGGATGTGCCCCTTCGCCGAGAGACCGCCGGAGGTCGCCATCGCGACCGGGATCTGGTCGAGATTGCCGCGCTTGCCGGAGTCCTCGGAAATCGAGTTCAACGCCCGCACCACCAGCTCTTCATCCGCATCGAATGACGCATAGATCGGATTGACGGAGACCAGCGAGGTCAGCACCGGAGAGGCGGTGCCGGCGGCGACGAGATTGCCGACGGTGATTTCGATCTTGCCGACGCGGCCGTCCACGGGCGCACGTACCTCGGTGTAATCGAGATTGAGTTTTGCGGTCTGGAGCGTCGCCTCGGCCGCCTTCACGTTGGCGATGGCCTCGCGGTTGGCGTTGTCGCGCTGGTCGTAGTCGCGCCGCGTGACCACCGCGTTGCCCACCAGTTGCGCGCCGCGCTCGAGCTCATTCTGCGTGAACACGACGCGCGCTTTCGCGGCTTCGAGTTGGGCCGCGGCCTTGTCGACCTCGGCCGCGTAGGGCGCTGGGTCGATCTTGAACAGGACGTCGCCTGCCTTCACCAGCGCACCTTCGGTGAAGTTGGTCGACAGGATCGCACCGGCCACGCGCGGGCGAAGCTCGACGCGTTGGATGGCCTCGAGCCGGCCGGAGAAATCGTCCCACAGCACCGTCTGCTTTGGTTCGATCAGAGCGACAGTGACGGGGACGGCTTGCTCGGCCGCGGCGGTCGCGGTCGCCTGCGCGGCACGAAAGTAATGGCCGGTCGCGATCGAGCCGGCTGCGACGAGAGCGCCCACGATGGCGACGCCGCCGAGAAGGCGGCGGACACGGCCAGGGCGAGAGGTATTTTGGGAGGGGGGCATTTGCGCGCTCCAGATATGTAGTGTTCACTACAGATGTGGAGCTGGATACCGCAGCGCAAGATACTTATGTACCGTCCGCTAAGAAAATTGTAGCCGCTTACCGCAAGAGTTGGCAAGTGGAAGAGAAAATAAAGCGAGAACAAAGAGATAGGATCAGGCGTTAGGTTGAGAGACGACGCCGATTTCGAGGAGAACAGGCACATGGGCATGGGACGCCCCCGCGAATTCGACGCCGAAACGGCGTTGGACCAGGCGATGGAAGTGTTTTGGCGCCATGGCTACGAGGGTGCCACGATCGCTCAGTTGACCGAGGCCATGGGGATCAATCCGCCCAGCCTCTATGCCTGTTTCGGCAACAAGGAAGGGCTGCTGAAGGCCGCACTCGACCGCTATACCAAACTGCGCAACGTCTGGATGGACGAGGTGGTGGCGGCACCCACCGCCCGCGAGGTCGCCGAGCGGATGCTGATGGGCATCGCCGACAAGCAAACCGATCCGGCCAACCCGCCCGGCTGCCTGCTCGTGCAGGGCGGTATTGCGTGCGGCACCGGATCAGAGAGCGTCCCCTTCGAGCTCGCCGCCCGTCGCGCCCAGAACGAGGACCAGCTTCGCGACCGTTTCATCCACGCCAAGACCGAAGGCGATCTCAAGCCGGGCTCGGATCCCGCAGCACTTGCGCGCTATGTCTCGGCCGTCGCGGTCGGCATGGGCGTGATGGCGTCCTCAGGCTCCGATCGCGAAGCGTTGCAGCAGGTCGCGAGCGTCGCCGTGCAGGCGGTCGAGGCGCAGTCGACTGAAAGAACCTGACGACCGTTGCCGCCTTCCTCTCTCAACTCACCGATTGCGTGGCAGCCAACGACGGCGGCGGAACGAAGCCGCCGAACGCGCGTTCGATCAATCCGGCGAGCGCAATCGTGGTGCGATCCTCGAGATAAGGCCCGATGATCTGGACGCCGATCGGCAGGCCCGACGGCGTGCGCTCGATCGGAACGGCGGTCGCAGGCAGTCCGCAGGTCGAAGCGGGGTCTGCCCAGATGAAGCATGCATCGGCATAGTTGTAGAGCTGTCCGTCGATATCGAGTTGCCGCGCGTCGAACGGCTCGGACTGGTCCTGTGGAAACGCCGGCACGGCCGCGGCCGGATAGATCACTGCGTCGAAATCTCGGAACAGCTCCTGCCACCGTTGTTGCAGCCGCAAGCGCGCCGCATCGGTCGCCAGCCATTCGCGATGGACCATCGCCCAGCCGCGCGCGCGCTCGGCCTGCAGGCTGCGGTCGTCGGGCGAAAGTGCCGCGGCAACTCCTTGCGCCTCTGCGAGGGCGGCCGGTGTCAGGCGTGGACTTCGCGCCGCGTTGAGCAGCTTCATGTAGAGCCGCGCGGATTCGGCGAGGTCGGGCAGCGACGCACTCGATCGCGAAACCCGCGCGCCTGATCGTTCGAGCCGTTCCGCCAACCGCCCGATGGCGGAACGCACGGCATCGCCTGTCGGCATCAACGGATGCGTATCGATCACGAGAATCCTGAAATCCCTGAGCTGGTCGTGGCGCGGGGCCGGCAACGCAAGACGATAGCCGATCCCCTCGCGCGTCTCGTCGGGGCCGGCGATCACGTCGAGGGCGAGCGCGAGGTCCGAGGCGGTGCGCGTCATCGGCCCGACGACGGCGAGATCACCCTGGCCAGGCACAGGCGGCGCCGGCGGCAGGCTGTATCCGCGCAGCGGGACCAGGCCGAGGCTCGGCTTGTGTCCGAACACACCGCAGAAATGCGCGGGCACCCGGATCGAGCCGCCGATATCCGAGCCGATCGAGAGCGGTCCGAACCCTGCGGCCAGCGCCGCGCCGGATCCGCCTGAGGAGCCGCCGGGCGATCGGCCGAGATCCCATGGATTGTTCGTCGTCCCGTAGATCTCATTGTAGCTCTGGAAATCTCTGAGACCGATCGGGATGTTGGTCTTGCCGATGATGACAGCGCCCGCTGCCTTCAACCGCGAGACGACAAGGGCGTCCTCCGCCGGCTGGAAATCCCTGGAATGCGGAAAGCCCCATGTCGTCGGCAGGCGGGCGACGTTGAACGGTTCTTTCAATGTCACGGGGATGCCGAGCAATGGCAGCCGCTCGCCGCGGCCAAGTGCGGCATCGGCGGCGCGTGCGGCGTCTCTTGCGCCATCGAAATCGCGAACGACGACGGCATTGATCCGCCCGTCCAGCGCCTCGATGCGCGCGATCGTATGCTCGATCAACTCCGACGCGGAAACCTTGCGCGCGTGCAGGGCGCTCAGCATTGTGCTGATCGAACCGTAGTCCCAGTCGCTTGCGGTCAGTCCGGGCGGCATCACGATCTCCATTGTCTCGCCTCGCCGCGTCGATGTCTCGGCTGCAAACCTATCCGAGCATCGAGCATGCAATTTGGCAGATGTACTGAGGAGGCCGCGCAACGGGAACCAGATCTGTCCGCCGGTCGGGGGCCGAAGGCGGCGTCCGACCGCCAGATCGCGGGATACGCACTTCTTGCCGCGGTCTATGCGCGATCGATGGGCTCTGTACGCGCTGCTGCTCGCGTGGCATTGGGGGTGGTGAAGCCTGGATACTGACAGCATGTTCGCCCTGACATTCCTTGGGACCTCGGCAAGCGTTCCGTCGACGGAGCGCAACCATCCGGCTCTCCTCGTGGAGGCAGCGGGCAAGCGCGTCCTCATCGATTGCGGCGAGGGTACGCAGCGTCAGTTGCTGCGCAGCGGTGCGGGGTTTCGGCGGCTTGACCGCATTCTGCTGACGCATGCCCATCTCGATCACGTGCTCGGCATTCCAGGTCTCTTCTCGACGCTGGGGTTGCGCCAGCAATCGGACGTGATGACCGTCCATGGAGGGCAGGGGACACTCGACATCGTCATCCGCATGCTTGCCGGCCTGTGGGGCGCGGGCAGGGCGCCGATCCCTGCGGAGTTCGCGCCGCTGATTGAAGGACAGGTTATCGACGCCGGTGACTTCACCATCGACTGCTTTCCGGTCCGCCACCGGGACACCGACAGCTTTGGTTTTTCCTTCCGGAGCCCCGCACGTCGCCATCTGGAGCGGGAGCGCCTCGCCGAGCTCGGTGTTCCCGATGGGCCCATGCGCGGAGAACTGGCCGCGGGACGACCGGTCGTGATCGCCGGCCGCACGATTGATCCGGAAGACGTTCTGGGGCCGCCGAGCGGCGGCAGGAAGCTCGTGGTAATCGGCGACACCGAAACCACCGACGGGCTATCCAAACATGTCGTCGATGCCGATCTACTGGTGGTCGAGGCGACCTTCCTCGATCGCGACGCTGCGACCGCACGGGACTATGGCCACCTCACCGCCCGCGAGGCGGCTTCATTTGCCGCCGCGAACAACGTCGGGCAACTCGTGCTGAATCACATGTCGGGGCGTTATCGGGACGAAGAAATTCTGGCCGAAGCGATAGGGGTTTTTCCAAACACGCGGATCGCCGCCGACTTCGATCACATCGTGATTTGAACGCCGCCCTCAGCTCGTCAATCCCGACTTGATCGCGAGGTCCTGCACCTCTCGCGTCGCCTGCATCAGCCTTGGCAGTGCCTGGTCGCGGAAGGTCTGCATGTCCATGCGCATCGCATCGACCGTGACGCTCAATCCCCCGATCACGAGACCCCGGGCATCGAAGATCGGCGTTGCCAGCGTGCGCAGGCCATAGGCGTTCTCGCCGTCGGAGACGGCATGGCCCTTCTTCTTCACCTGATCGAGCCGGGCGAGCAGGGCATCGAGATCGGTCAGCGTTCGCTCCGACAACTTGACGCGAGGGCGCGCTTCTAGTCGCTCGATCTGCTCGTGCCGCGCCAGATGCGCCAGCATGGCATGGCCGAGCGCGGCGCTGTAGGCGGGAATGCGCGTGCCCGGCCGGCGATCCATCTTGTGGCGGTCGAGGCCCGCGCCGATGCGCGCGAGATAGATCACGTCGCCGCCGTCGAGGATCCCGAGCGAGGCCGCATCGCCGACATCAGGCACGAGATCGCGCAGCAGCGGCTCGACGATCGGCCGCAACGATCCGTGCGACAGCACGGTGTAGCCAAGGTCGAGACAGGCAACCCCGAGGCGGAACCGGCGGCTTTGCGGAACCGCCTGGACATAGCCGAGCTCGACCAGGGTCTGGATCAGCCGGAATGCCGTCCCGCGATCGAGATCGGCGCGTGCGGCAATCTCACTCAGGGTCAACTCGAAGGCCTCGCTGGTGAAGCCCTTGAGCACAGCGAAGGCCTTGCCGACGGAAGCGACATAATTCTTGGGATTCTTCGGGGTGGTTTCCGGTGCGCGCTTCGTGGCCTTCTTTTCGATCTTGGCCATGCTCTAATGTCTCGCCATGACATGTCGCCCTTGACGTGGCGCCAAGCTGATTTTACGACAGGTCAAGCCAATAACAAATGTTCGCATTCCGAACAATATTGATTTGACGATCGGAGGAAGTTTGTCGACATCATCGCTGCACCCTCATGGCGTGTTCTCCGCCGCGCTGACGCCGCTCGACGCCGAGCTCGCCCCCGATCATGCGCGCTTCATCGCGCATTGCCGCCATCTTCTGGACGAGGGCTGCGATGGCATCGCGTTGCTGGGCACGACAGGCGAGGCGAACTCCTTCTCGGCAGCCGAGCGCATGGCACTGCTCGAGGCGGTGGTCGCCGCCGGCAACGCACCGCAGCGGCTGCTGCCGGGCACCGGCGTTGCCGCGCTCAGCGAGACCATTGCCCTGACGCGCCACGCGCTTTCGGTCGGCGTCGATACCGTCGTGATGTTGCCGCCGTTCTACTACAAGGGCGTCACCGATGACGGCATCTTCGCCTCCTACAGTGAAGTCGTGCAGCGCATCGGCGATGCCAGGCTCAAGGTCGTGCTCTATCACATCCCGCAGATGTCGGCGCAGCCGATCTCGCATGCCCTGATTGAGCGGCTGCGCGCGGCTTATCCGTCCACCTTCACGGGCATCAAGGATTCCTCCGGCGACTTCGCCAACATGACCGCGATGGTCGAGCGCTTCCCGGGCTTTTCGGTCCTGGTCGGGGCCGATCCGCTGCTGTTGCCGTTGCTGCGCAAGGGCGGCGCCGGCTGCATCACCGCCACTTCCAATCTCGTCGCGCGCGATCTCGCCTATGTCTACAAGCATTTTCGCGATAGCGACGACGACGCGGCACTCAAGGCTGCGCAGGCGCGCATCGCGAAGGCGCGCGAATTGGTCTCGCGTTTCCCCCAGATGGCCTCCCTGAAGGCGCTGGTGGCCGAGCGCACCGGCCATGCCGGATGGCAGCGCCTGCGGCCGCCGCTGGAATCCTTGCCGCCGGAGCAGGTCAAACAGCTGCTCGCGAACGCGACGGCAATCGCTGCCTAGCGCGGCGCGCGACGAGGCGATCCGATGTCCGACCCTTTCCGTGATGCGTTGACCGGGCTTGCCGCCATCGTCGGCGACAAGCACGTCATTGCGTCCGGGCCCGATCAGGAGCCGTACGTTGTGGACTGGCGCGGGCGTTATCACGGTCGCGCCGCCGCCGTGGTGAAACCCGGCTCGACCGCGGAGGTCGCCTCCGTCGTCGAGTTCTGTGCTGAAAGGCAGCTCGCGATCGTACCGCAAGGTGGCAACACCGGGATGTGCGGCGCCGCGACCCCGGATGATCGTGCAGGCAATGTCGTGATCCGGCTCGACCGGATGCGGGCCGTGCGCGACGTCTGCCCGCTTGCCAACACCATCACGGTCGAGGCCGGATGCATTCTCGCCGAGGTGCAGAATGCAGCCCGGGACGTCGATCGCTATTTTCCCCTGAGCCTGGGTGCCGAGGGCTCCTGCCAGATCGGCGGCAACATCTCGACCAATGCCGGCGGCACGGCCGTGCTGCGCTACGGGCCGACGCGCGATCTCGTGCTCGGGCTGGAGGTCGTGCTGCCCGACGGGAGAATTTTCAACGGCCTGCGTGCGCTTCGCAAGGACAACACAGGTTACGCGCTCAAGCAGCTCTTCATCGGCGCAGAGGGGACGCTCGGCATTGTCACCGCTGCCGTGTTGAAATTGTTCTCGCCGCCGCGCAGCTCGGCATTGGCGCTGCTCAAATTGCAAGGCGTCGAGCAGGCGCTGGAGATCATGCAACGCCTGCGCGGTGCGGTCGGCGACCGGCTCGGCAGCCTCGAGATCATGTCACGATCACAGATCGAGGCGATCGCGGAGACCGTGCCGCATGTCACGATCCCGTTCGAGCTGACTACGCCGTGGTATCTGATCGTCGAGCTGACCGACACGCTTGCGGGCGTCGACCTCGATGAGCCGCTCGGCACGGTGCTCGTGGATGCGATGGAGGCGGGGCTCGCCGAGGACGTCATCCTGGCGTCCAACCTTGCGCAGGCGAAGGCGATTTGGGCCGTCAGGCACAGCGTATCCGAGGGCAACAAGCGCAGCGGTTATGTCGTGTCGCACGACAGCGTGGTGCCGCTGGAGCGGCAGGCCAGCTTTGTCACCAATGTCGAGGCCCGGATCAACGCCGCCGTGCCGCATGCGCGCGTCGTGATGCACGGCCATATCGGCGACGGCAACATCCACGTGATCGCCCTGATCGACCGCGCGCATTGCCGGGATCCGGACGCCACGGCCGCGCTTGTCGCTGAGATCAACGAGATCGTTGACGACGAGACCGCGGCGCAGGGCGGGGCGATCAGTGCCGAACATGGCATCGGGATCACCAATCGCAGCCGGCTCGCCCGCATCACCGATCCCCTCGATATCGAGCTGATGCGCGATATCAAGCAATTGCTCGATCCCAAGGGCCTGATGAACCCGGGTAAGATCTTCAATGCCGGAGGCGCGCGACGATGACGAGCGTCCGCCTGCTTGCCGATGATCTCACCGGTGCGCTCGACACCGCGGCGGAGTTTGTCGGCCTGTGCGGACCGTTCAACGTCACATGGCCGGAAGCGTCTGCGTCGCAGGATTCCGGAAGCCTCGCCATCGACAGTGGCAGCCGCGAGCGGTCGAAGGCCGAGAGCACCGAGATCGTCGGACGGCTGGCGCCGCAGCTTCAGGGTGGGACGATCGCCTACAAGAAGGTTGACAGCCTGCTGCGTGGCTCATGGACCGCCGAGCTCGGGGCCTGCCTGCGCAGCGGCCATTGGGTGTCGTGCGTTGTCGCACCTGCCTTCGACTATCAGGGGCGCCGCACCATGGGTGGACAGCAATTTGCGCGTACGGTGCAAGGCGACTGGTATCGTGTCGGAGAGAATCTCCTGACCCAGTTGCAGGTGGAGGGCATCGAGGCACGGCAGGGCGGGGCGGATACGCTCTCGTGGGGCGGCGTTCAGGTCTTCGACGCCGAGAGCGATATCGAGCTCGATCGGGTGGTCGAGATGGGACGGCGCATGCCGGGGCCCGTGCTCTGGTGCGGAAGCGGCGGACTGGCCGGTGCGCTCGCCCGCAGTCATCGCGCCGACGCGCCGGACCAGTTGAAGCTGCCGGTGTTGGGGCTGTTCGGCTCCGACCAGGTTGCCACCGCCTCCCAACTTGCAGCATGCGGTGAGGCAACCATCACGCTTGCAGAAGCCGAGGGCGCGCCGCGCGTCCAGCGCAAACTGGCCGCCGACGGCGTTGCGCTGGTCAGGTTCTCCCTCGCCGACGGTCTGACCCGTGCCGATGCGGCGCGACGGATCGCGCGCGAGATGACGGCGGTGATTGCGACACTTGAGCGGCCGGGCACGCTGATCGTTGCCGGCGGAGAGACTTTGAAGGCCGCATGCGTTGCCCTCGGTGCGCAAGCGCTGCAGGTGACAGGACGTATCGTACCGGGATTGCCGCGCTCGATCTTGCAGGGCGGCCGCTGGGCCGGCGTCGATGTGATCTCGAAAGCCGGCGCGTTCGGCCCCATCGAGCTGTGGCGCGATCTGCTCCGGACCAATCATTTGCTCAACTTGGAGAGTCCGACATGACCTCTCGCCACCTTGCCATCACCATGGGCGATCCGGCCGGAATCGGGCCGGAGATCATCGTCAAGGCCTGCGTCGGCCTGAAGGACCGGATCGCGACGGGCGATCTGCGTCTGTTGATCATCGGCAGCGGCGCGGCGCTCGATGGTGCGAAAGCCGCGCTCGGTGTGGGCATTGCGATCCCGGAGGTTACGCCCGACGATCGCGAGTGGCCAAACTTGTGCTTCCTCCAGGCCGACGTCGAAGGCGACCCGATCAAGCCCGGCGTGCTCTCGGCCGATGGCGGCCGTTTTGCCTACAAGGCGATCGAGCAGGGCGTCCGCCTGACACAGGCGGGACGGACCGCGGCCATCGTCACGGCACCGCTCAACAAGGAAGCGCTCAACAAGGCTGGCTATCATTTCCCCGGTCATACCGAGATGCTGGCGCATCTCACCGGTGTCCGCGGCTCGGTGATGCTGCTCGCCCATGGCAACATGCGCGTCAGCCATGTCTCGACCCACGTGGCGCTCGAGGACGTGCCGAAGCGTCTGACGCCGGAGCGCCTGCGCATGGTCATCGACCTCACCAACGATGCGCTGCTCAGGCTCGGCATCGCCAAGCCGAAGATCGCCGTCGCCGCGCTCAATCCGCACGCCGGCGAGGGCGGCCTGTTCGGCCGGCAGGACATCGACGTGTCCGCGCCAACGATTGCGAAAGCGGTCGCCGACGGCCTTGATGTCGTCGGTCCCGTGCCCGGCGACACCGTCTTCGTTAAGCTGCGGGCTGGCCAGTACGATGCTGTGGTGGCGATGTATCACGACCAAGGGCACATCCCCGTCAAACTGCTCGGCTTCCAGATCGATCCTGCGACCGGGCGCTGGCAGGAACTCTCCGGCGTCAACATCACGCTGGGCCTGCCGATCATCCGCACCTCCGTCGATCATGGCACCGCCTTTGATATCGCCGGCAAGGGCATCGCCAACGAGCACAGCCTGATCGAGGCCATCGACTATGCCGAACGGCTGGCCGCTGGCGCCTCCGCATCCAAATCATGAGATCCAGCGCGACGATGACCAACGCTTTCACACCCATCGAAATCCTTCGTCCGACCGTCCTCGAGTTCGGCTGCGGCACGATCACCGCAGCGGCGCGCTTCGCCGAGCGCATTGGCGCCAAACGACCGCTCGTGATTTCCGATCCGTTCAACGCGCGCCGTGTCGACACGCTGGCGCTGCCGGGTGCAGTGAAGGTGTTCGGCGAGGTCAAGCCCGAGCCGGACCTGCCCAATCTCGACAAGGCCGTGGCGATGGCGCGCGACGTCAAACCCGATCTCGTCATCGGCTTCGGTGGCGGCAGTGCGATGGATCTCGCCAAGCTGGTCGCGGTGCTGTGTACCTCCGAGGTGGCCTTTGCCGATATCGTCGGTCCCGAGAAGGTGACCGGCCGTAACGTGGCGCTGATGCAGATTCCGACGACGTCGGGCACCGGCAGCGAGGCCGGCACCCGCGCGCTCGTCACCGATCCTGTCAGCCAGAACAAGCAGGCGGTGCAGAGCCGCTTCATGCTGGCAGATATCGCCATCGTCGATCCGGACCTGACGATGACAGTGCCGAAGGACGTCACTGCCGCCACCGGCGTCGATGCTCTGGCGCATTGCGTCGAGGCCTATACCAGCCGCAAGGCCCATCCGGCGATCGACCTCTACGCGCTCGAAGGCGCCCGGCTGGTCGGCCAATATCTCAAGCGCGCGGTCGCCGACGGCGGCGATCGCGAGGCGCGCGCGGGTCTGGCGCTGGCCTCGCTGTACGGCGGCTATTGCCTCGGGCCGGTGAACACGACCGCTGGCCATGCGGTGGCCTATCCGCTCGGCACGCGCCATCATGTGGCGCATGGGCTCGCCTGCGCGGTGATCTTCCCGCATACGCTGGCGTTCAACATGCCGGCGGCAGAGACGAAGACGGTGGCGGTGCTGGCGGCACTCGGACTGCCGGCGCAGGGTGATGCGAAGGTTGCATTCGAGGCGACTTATGGGTTCTGCAGGAATCTCGGAATCGAGATGCGGCTGTCCGCACTCGGCGTGCCCCGGGACGATCTCGGCGTGATGGCCGGCGAGGCGCACGCAATTCGCCGCCTGCTCGACAACAATCCGCGCGACCTCGGCCGTGATGCGATCCTGAGCATGTACGAGGTCGCGTTCTAGCCATCTCCGCGCACGCGCGGCGGCCAATCAACAACAGGAATGCAGAGGAAACTTCGATGAGATCGATATGGCTTGTTCTTGTCTCGGTCGTGCTGCTGGCGACCTCGCCGGCGAAGGCCCAGGACGGCTATCCGTCCAAGCAGGTGACGGTGATCGTTCCCTTCGCCGCCGGCGGCACCGCGGACATTTTCGCACGTATGGTCTCGAACCATCTGCAACTGAAGTTCGGCAAGCCGTTCGTGGTCGAGAATGTCGGCGGCGCCGGTTCGATCCTTGGCGTGACGCGGTTGGCGAAGTCGGCGCCTGACGGCATCACGCTCGGGCTTGCCAGCACGTCCGCGCTCGCCATCAACCCCACTCTCTACGGACCGAAGCTCAGTTACCAACCGGACAAGGATCTGGCGCCGGTTGCCCAGATCAGCGTGGTGCCCAACGTTCTCGTCGTCAACCCCGACAAGATCAAGGCGCGCACCGTGCCGGAGTTGATCGCCTATCTCAAGGCGAACCCGGACAAGGTCTCGTTCGGCTCGGCCGGTGTCGGCACTTCGCAGCATCTTGCCGGCGAGTTGTTTCAGCAGATGACCGGCACCAGGATGGTACACGTGCCCTACAAGGGCTCGAGCCAGATGCTGACGGATCTGCTCAGTGGCCAGATCGATCTGGCCTTCGACAACGTGCCGTTGCTGCTGCCGCAGGTGAAAACCGGCCAGCTCGCGATGCTTGCGACCGCAACGCCCAAGCGCGCCGCCTTCGATCCGGAAACGCCCGCGGTCGCCGAATTCCTGCCCGGCTTCGAGGCCGTCGCCTGGCATGGCTTCTTCGTTCCCGCCGCGACGCCGAAGCCGATCGTCGAAAAGCTCTCGGCCGAGATCCGCGCCTTCATGCAGCAGCCGGAGACGGTGCAGAAGATGGCCGAGCTCGGCGCAACCGCGGCTGCGGTGGATTCCGAACCGTTCGCGGCCTATATCGCCGCGGAAACGGCGCGCTGGAAAAAGGTGATCGGAGCCGCGAACATCAAGCTGGAGTAGGTGTCCGCGGGATCTCCGGGGGAGGCACGCAGCCCATCCACTGCAGCGCTTGCCAGCCCACGGCCGAGCGGGTAGAACGCTGCCACGCCTGAGCCGTGATTTGCGCCGAATGCGCTTCCGGCCCCAGCCGGGCTGTTCAATAAGCCATTGAATTTGTTCGGCTATTCCGTTGGGGAATGGTGTAACGGTAGCACAACAGACTCTGACTCTGTTTGTCTAGGTTCGAATCCTAGTTCCCCAGCCAATTCCGGCGCCTTTCTGTTTCGTCCGCTGCGCCGTCTCGGCGCTACCTCGAATTTCTCCGCTCCGGATTCTTTGCTTTTTTCGCTACTGATTTCTTTTTCTTCGCTACGGCCTTCTTCGTCTTGGCCAGGGTGAAGGGGCGGGCGGCCATGAAGGCCGGATTGCTGGCGCCCACCAGCGACAGTTTGGGTGACTGATCCGGCGGCATCTTGGCGCCGATGGCGGTGTGGAAGCGCCGGTAAGATCCCTTGAATGTCCCGCCGTTCCAGACCGCCTTCAGCGTTCCCGTGAACAGGCCGTTGAATGTGCCGTCCTGCGAGAGCTGGTTGTCCTGGCAGCCGGAGATCAGCAGCACCGACGCCTTGATCTTGGAGAAGGCCTCGGAAAGGTCGCGCCGCTTCAGGATCGGATCATAGGTCTTCCTGTTGGCCTGGTAGACGCGCAGCGCCATCTCGTCCGGCATCGCACGATAGATGGTGCCGGGGACGGTGCGTGCCCTAGCCTGATCGCGCGATGCTTTGCTATCTCTTCTTTCTCGTCGCCTTCTTTGTCGCCGGCGCCTGCTTGCGCCCCGTCTTACGCGGCCGCCTGGACGGTGTTTTCGCAGCAGGCTTGGCGGACGTCGCGCCTTGCGAATTGCCCCACGGCACAGGAGCCGCACAGCGCACCTTGGCGCCGACCAGATTCGGCGTCTGGCTGTATCGCATCCGCCTCAGTTTCTCCGTGACGAGCTCATTGAGCGTCTTGAACGAGGGATTTTCGCCCCTGGCCCTCAGCTCGCGCAGCGTGCCGGCCATCGAGTAGGTGTAGACGCCGTAAGACGTCGCGCCGTCCCGGTATTCGTAGGAGAGCTGCTGCTCCTGACAGGCCTCGAGCAGGATCGGCATGTACGGCCCGAGATGGTCGAGCTCCTTGCGCGTCTTGTCGTAGTCCTTGTCCGGCTTGGTTCGCAGCATCATGGCGCGCCCCAGCCGTTGTGTTGCCCCGTTCTCCCCGAGGAAGTCGGCGCCATTCTTCCTGTCGTTCAGGCTCCTGTTCAGAGGCGTGAAGTCGCGCGGCACCCACATCCGCTCGGCCGCATCCCACTTCAGCGCACGGTGGCGGATGTCGTCCGGCGGGCTCAAGCCCCGGACACGGGGACCGCCGTCGCGCGTCAACCCGCCCGAATGGCAGCAATCGAACATCGCCACGAAATAGCTGTCATAGGGCAGTTGCGAGTACAGCTCGGCGAACTGGCGGTCCAGAATGGCGTGAGCCGGCGACCAGTCGAAATCATAGGGAACGAGACATTCGTCAACGTGATCCGGCTCGCCCTGGATGTTGTAGCGCGGAATCTGGGCGCCGTGTCCCGAATAGAACTGCATGCGCTCGTCACCGTCACGAACGCCGTCGAGCAGCCAATGCAACCGGTCCATGATCCCTTGCGTCGTCGCGCGGTCGTTGAGGACGATGCGGATATCCTCCGGCTCGAAACCGCTCTCCTGAAGCACCGAGCTCATCAGGAACACGTCGTTGACGCAGCCCTCGAGCCTGCTGGCCGGATCGGGGTAGTCGTTGATGCCGATCAGCAGCGCGCGGCGGCCGGGTTTGACCGCAAGGCTCGCCATCTCGCGCGCGGCGCTCACGATCGCACGCGGGGCAGGCGTCGGAACGCCGTCATGCCAGACGGTCGCAATTGTGCTGGTGTGCGACAGGTACCACGTCGCATCGTGATTGAGCGCGTCGTTGGGAACGTCGAAGGACACGATGACCTGCTGGTAATTATCCGCACGAATGTCGAGCGGATAGGTCAGCACGTGATCGCCGGGATTATAGAGGTGATACCATTTCCGGCAGGTCAGGGGCTGAATGCGGCCGGCAAAGACGTCGCGCACCGCGGGGTTGCCGATCTGCGATCCGAAGCTGACGAAGATCGCGTCCTTGATCGCGTCGCTGTCGTGCAGGAAGGTGTCGTAGCAGATCAGCGAGCCGAGGCTGTGCGCCAGGACCATGTCGTAGGTCTTGCCCTCGATCTTGTCGAGAATGAGCTGGCGCAGGTCCTTGCGAAGTTGCTCGTCGGTTGACCACTGGGCGATCATGCCTGCGGTCCATTTGATGACGACGGGGATGTCGCCAATGCCGCGTGCGCCGGTCAGGAGGCCGCCGATGCCGTGAACGACCGCGCTCGCCAGCAGCTTGGCCGCGGCCGCGGCGTAGGTGAGGGAATTGAGCGGGGCCTTCTCGAACAGATCGTCATAGCGAACGAAATCAATATCGAGCTGGACTCCCTGGTCGACCTGCTCGACGGCACGCGTGATGACTTCGGACCAGGACTGCTGAAACCCGGCATCGATCTCCGCGTGACCGACGCCGTGGACGCAAAGCAACGACAGGCGGGTGCTCATGAAAGCGGCCTCCCCAAATACAATCTGAAATAGCGGCTGTGCGGATGCAAACGTCAGGGATGATGTCACGGAGCCGCGACGGACGAATGTGAAGTAGCGCACGAATTGCTCGCGACAGTTTGCCTCACCTTGTGGGTGCCACGACGAGTCGGGCCGCCGCGCGCTGGATCGTCCTCCGGACACACAACCCAAGGAGATCCGTGATGCCCTATGTCGATGGTTTCGTGCTGGCCGTGCCGAAGGACAACATCGAGGCCTACAAGGCGCTGGCGACAACGGCCTGCGCGATCTGGATGGAGCACGGTGCGCTCGATTGTGTCGAATGCATTGGCGACGACGTGCCCTATGGCGAGCTGACCTCGTTTCCGCGCGCGGTGATGGCGAAGGAGGACGAGATCGTGGTGTTCTCATGGATCGTCTATCGCGACCGGGAGACTCGCGACGCCGTCAACAAGAAGGTGATGGCGGACCCGCGGCTGAAGTTGGAGGGCATGCCGTTCGACGGCAAGCGCATGATCTATGGCGGCTTCACGACGCTGCTGAGGGCGAGCGATCCCGTGGAGTGAGGGCGCCGACCCGGCCTACACATCGGTGCTTGCCCATGCAGCAGCATCGTGGCTAGCCGTTTCACTTGCTTTCGCGCGTCACTGTCATCATGCACGACGACCAGAAGCTCGACGGCGACTCCGTCGGCAACGCGCAGATGGCGCGGCAGTGAACGCGCGAAAGAGCTACTTGATCTTGTCGTAGGCCGCCGCGAAATCGCCCAGCGGCATCGGGATCGCGATCGTTTCCTTCGCCATGTTCTGGAAGGAGACCTTGAGCTGCTTGCCCGACCGCAAGGTCGCAAGCAGGTCTGGCGCGATCGGCGTCGATGCGTAGCAGCCGCGGTTCTCGCAGGTCTGGATTGGGAGATCGACCGCCTTGCCGTCGTCGACCTGGAGCTTGGCGCCGATGGGAAGGTTGAGGCCAAGCGGCAATTGCAGCAGCGCCACGGGTGTGCGGGTGTCGGGCGCGATGCGGATGTTGATCAGGACGATGGTCTGGCCGGTCTTGGTGAGCACCGCGTTCTGCTCCATCGCGCATTCGAGCGGTGCGTCGCGGCTGACGCTGGTGCAGCGCACGACCCAGCCGGGCTGCTGCGCCGCAGCGCCGTCAGCCTGCGGCTGCGTCGGAGCCGGCGCGGGCTGTGCCGCCGGGGCAGAGGGAGCCGCGCTCTTCTTGGCGCCTTGCTGGGCATGCGCAGCACTCGCCGACAACAGGACAGCGGCGGCAAGGGCGGCAAGTCTGGATTGCATGGGCATGGCAAAACCGCGTTGACGTGAACCGAGGGCCTCGCTGTAACGTCGCGAGGCGCGCGGTGCAAGCTGCTACTCGGCAGCTTCCTTAACGGTGCCGTGCTCGACCGTCTCGTCGCCTTCGCCGTCACCCTTACGGCCCCAGCCCGAGAACCAGTTGTTGAGCTCGTCGAGATAGAGATAGACGACCGGCGTGGTGAACAGCGTCAGCGCCTGGCTGACGATCAGACCGCCGACCATGGCGTAGCCGAGCGGCTGGCGAATCTCGGCGCCGGTGCCGTGGCCGAGCATCAGCGGCACGCCGCCGAGCAGGGCAGCCATCGTGGTCATCATGATCGGACGGAAGCGCAACAGCGCCGCCTGCCGGATCGATTCCGCCGGCGTCTTGTGCTCGTCGCGCTCCGCGGCGATGGCGAAGTCCACCATCATGATGCCGTTCTTCTTCACGATGCCGATCAGCAGAATGACTCCGATCAAAGCAATCAGGCTGAACTCGAAGCCCGCCGCCATCAGGATCGCGAGCGCGCCGACGCCGGCCGAGGGCAGGGTCGACAGAATCGTGATCGGATGGATGTAGCTCTCGTAGAGGATGCCGAGGATCAGATAGACCACGACCAGCGCGGCGAGGATGAGGAGCGGCACGGTGCCGAGCGACTGCTGGAACGCCTGTGCCGTGCCCTGGAAGCTCGAATTGAGCGTCGGCGGCGCGCCGAGATCGGCCATCGCCTTCTGTACGGCCTCGGTGGCCTGGCCGAGCGCGACCCCCTGGGCGAGGTTGAAGCTGATCGTGATTGCCGGAAACTGGCCCTGGTGGCTGATCGAGAGCGGGCGCACCGGATCGGTGCTCCAGGTCGCGAAGGTCGACAGCGGCACCTGGTCGCCGGTCAGCGGAGATTTCAGGTAGAGCTTGTTCAGGCTCTCGAGGCTGCCCTGCATCTCCGGCAGGATCTCGAGGATCACCTTGTAGGTGTTGAGCTGGGTGAAATACTGCGTGACCTGGCGCTGTCCGAAGGCGTCGTACAGCGTGTCGTCGATCAGCTGCGGCTGGATTCCGTAACGCGCTGCAGTATCGCGGTTGATCTTGAGCTGAACCGTGGTGCCCTGGGTCTGCTGGTCTGTCGCAACGTCGCGCAGTTGCGGCAGGGTCTGCATCTTGGCGAGGATCTTCGGCGCCCAGTCATTGAGCTCGGCGAGATCGGCGTCCTGCAGGGTGAACTCGAACTGCGTACGCGTCGGCCGGCCGCCGAGCCGGACGTCCTGGGCCGCCTGCATGTAGAGGCGGGCGCCGGACACCTTCTCGAGCTTGGGACGCAGCCGGGCGATGATCTGCTGCGCAGAGGCATTGCGGACGCTGAGCGGCTTCAACGTAATGAACATGTTGCCGTTGTTGCCGGCGCGGCCGCTGCCGCCGATGTTCATTGCGATCGTTGCGACGTCGGGATCGTCCATCACGATCTTGCCAAGTTCGACCTGGCGACGCTGCATCTCCGCGAACGAGATGTCCTGGGAGGCTTCCGAGGTCGCGGTGATCAGGCCGACGTCCTGTTGCGGGAAGAACCCTTTCGGGATCAGGACGAACAGATAGATCGACAGGGCAAGGGTCGCGAAGAAGATCGTGAGCGTCGTGCGGCGCCAGCTCAGGGCATGGTCGAGCACCCATTCATAGCCGCGCAGCATCGCATCGAAGCCGCGCTCGCTCCACTGGTAGAACTTGCCATGGGTGACCTCGCCATGGGCGCGCAGGAAGCGCGAGGCCATCATCGGGGTCAGGGTCAGCGACACGAACATCGAGACGAAGATCGTCATCGCCAGGACGACGGCGAATTCGCGGAACAGGCGTCCGATGATGCCGCCCATCAGCAGCAGCGGAATCAGCACCGCGACCAGCGAGATGCTGATCGACACGATGGTGAAGCCGATTTCCTTCGAGCCCTTGAAGGCGGCCGCCATCGGCGATTCGCCTTCCTCGATGTAGCGCGTGATGTTCTCGAGCATCACGATGGCGTCGTCGACCACGAATCCGACCGCGATGGTGAGGGCCATCAGCGACAGATTGTCTAGCGAATAGCCAACGACCCACATCAAGGCGCACGCGCCCAGCAGCGCCAGCGGCACCGTGATGGTGGGAATGACGGTCGCCCAGAAACTGCGCAGGAAAATGAAGATGACCATGACCACCAGCGCAATGGTCAGCAGCAGCGTGAACTGGACGTCCTCGACCGCGGCGCGGATTGTCGTGGTGCGGTCGCTGATGAGCTCGATCTTGATCGCGGGCGGGATCGCGGCGACGAGGCGAGGCAGGGTGGCCTTGATCCGGTCGACAGTCTCGATGACGTTGGCGCCCGGCTGCTTGAATATCACCAGGAACACGCCGCGCTTGCCGTTGGCCCAGGCCGCCTGCTTGGCGTCCTCGGCGCCGCTGACCGCCTGGCCGACATCGCGGATTCGCAAGGGACCGCCATTGCGGTAAGCGATGATGACGTCGTTCCAGTCCCTGGCCTGGGTGAGCTGGTCGTTGGCGTAGATCGTGTAGGCGCGCTTCGGACCGTCGATGTTACCCTTCGGGCTGTCGACCGTGGTGATCGCGATCTGGCTGCGCACGTCCTCCATCGACAGGCCCTTGGCGACGAGTTTCGCCGGGTCGATCTGGATGCGGATGGACGGTTTCTGCTGGCCGCCGATGAAGACCTGCGCCACGCCGGAGAGCTGGCTGATCTGCTGAGCGAGCTGGGCGTCGACCGCGTCGCTCACACTGGTCAGCGGCAATGTCTCGGAGGTCGCCGACAGCAGCAGGATCGGGGCGTCGGCCGGGTTGACCTTGCGGTAGGTCGGTGGCGAGGGCAGGTTCTTCGGCAGCTGACCGCTCGCGGCGTTGATGGCGCCCTGCACGTCGTTGGCGGCGCCGTCGATGCTGCGGTTGAGGTCGAACTGGATGGTGATCGACGCGGTGCCCAGATAGCTCGTCGAGGTCATCTGGGCGATGCCCGGGATCTGGGCGAATTGCCGTTCGAGCGGCTGGGCCACCGACGAGGCCATGGTCTCCGGGCTGCCGCCCGGCAGATTGGCGGTGATCTGGATGGTCGGGAAGTCCACCTGCGGCAGGGGCGCGACCGGCAGCAGGGGATAGGCGACGAGACCGACGAAGAGAATGCCGGCCATCAGCAGCGAGGTGCCGATGGGATAACGGATGAAAGGTGCCGAAATCCCGCCCGCGTTCATTCCTGTCGAACCTTGTTCTGCGCCGGATCCGTACTCGCCACGGCCGTGGAGACGAGGCTTCCGGGCTGGACCTTGAATTGGCCCCCGGTGATCACCTGCTGCCCGGGCGTCAGCCCTTCGTCGACGACCGAACGTCCGTCGATGGCGTAGCTGACCTTGATCTTGTGCACCTCGGCCTTGCTGTCCTGATTGACGGTATAGGCGTAGAGGCCGTTGGTGGAGTGCTGGACGGCGTCATCTGGGACAACAGTCGCATCCTTCAGGGTGCGCACCAGAAGGCGTGTCGACACCGATTGACCGGGCCACAGCGCGTGGTCCTTATTGTCGAACACCGCCTTGAGCCGGATCGTGCCGCTGCTGGTGTCGACCTGGTTGTTGATGACGGCGAGCTTGCCCTCGGCCAGCGTCTTCTTGCCGTCGGTGGTGAAGGCGATCACCCTGAGCGCGCCGGCCTTCTGGCCCTCGCTGATATAAGGCAACTGATCTTCCGGCGCCGTGAAGATCACCGAGATCGGCTCGACCTGCGAGATCGTGACGATGCCGGTCTGCGTCGAGGCGTTGACGATGTTGCCGACGTCGACCTGGCGCAGGCCCGCGACGCCGGTGATCGGCGCCTTGACCTGGGTGTAGTCGAGCTGGGTCTGCGCGTTGGAGATCGAAGCTTCGTCGGCGGCGATCTGCGCGGTGAGCTGGGCGACCGTGGAGCGCTGGGTGTCGACCCGTTGTGCGGTAGCGAATTCGCCGAGCTTCATGGCGCGCTGGAGCTCGAGATTGGCGTTGGCCAGATTTGCCTCGTCCTGCGCCTTCTTGGCCTTGGCCTGGTCGAGCGTGGCCTGATAGGGGCGGGGATCGATCGAGGCCAGGAGCTCGCCTTCCTTGACGATCTGGCCTTCGGTGAAGGCAATCTTGTCGATCTGGCCATCCACCCTGGTCCGGACTTGGACGGTGTTGAAGCCCGCAACCGTGCCGAGACCGGTCAGATAAACCGGAAAGTCCACCTTCTGGACTGGCGAAACGCTCACGGGGACGGCGGGCGGGCGTTGCAGGCCCTTCTGTGCGGTCTGGGTTTTTCCGGCGTCGGGCGCGCCGAATTTCTGCCAACCATAGTAACCCGCGGAGGCCACGGCCGCGATGATCAGAATCCAGAGGATCGGCCGGGACTTTTTCATATCGTCTCGTGTCGGCTCTTATGCCTTAAGCTACGAATTGTGAGGCAATCGTAGGGTTCCGGCGCGCTTGTATAATACACGCCAAGTTCCAGTGTAAACAGCACTATCGGCTGAGAATCCTAAACAATTGGAAAGCTTTGCACTGCTTAGGCAGCTCCGTGTCACTACGGTGTGCAGTGCTGCATTGTCCCGCCACGAACGATCTGCGAGCAAATCTTGTGCAATGCTCGGAAGCGGTGTGCGCGGGATGGGGATGCGCTACGCGGGGCGGCTCCCAAGAACGGTTCTAAGTCGCGCAGAGGCCGTTTCGGTTGTCAGGAAAATCGGCATCAGTCATATCGGCGCTCCACAACGGGAGCGCAGCATGGACGAACTGAACGGCAAACTGATCGCGTGTCAGATCCTGATCACGGGACTGATCGCACGCGTCGCCAACGAGCAGCGTGATCCCTTGCGCTTTCTCACCGACTTCCGCGACGAGATCAGAGCCGTCGTGGGCGGCGTCAACATTGCCGGCATGGACGACAGCGATCGCGTGCGCGCGGTGGCGCAGAAGACCGTCGATGAATTATTCTCGTTGATGAAGCCGCCAAGCAGCGATTGACGATGCGCGCGCGACCGCCAATCTCGCGGCATTTTCGTGCTTTCTTTAGAACGAATCCAATGTCGATTTAGAACGATTTCAAACTGCAGTTTAGAATCGCTTTGATCTGGACTTATTCAAGCGTTCTCGCAGCTTACTCGCATTGACCCGCTATTTTGCGGCCGATACCAACACTCCAATCGCTCATCGAAGTGAATGAGCGAACAGGAATATGGGGCGTGTTTGGTAATGGGGCAGGTGGTCGCACCGAAGTCGTTGCGTTCGGTCGCAGCATTCGATGAAAAGTTCACGGGCGTTTCCGGCAAGAAGGTCTCGGCTGTCGCGGGCCTGATCGCAGCAGCATCGGTGTCGAGCGGCGCGGAGGCGCAGCAGTCGAACCTGCCGCCGGTGACGGTCGACGCACCGGTCGCGCGTCCGCGCCCGGTGGCTTCGAAGCCGACGGCGGACCAGGTCCGCGCGCGCAATGCGCTTCGCCGCGCCACGCAGCGGCAGCAGGCGGCGCAGCAGACCGCTCCCACCACGCCGTCCGGCGAAGTCGACCGCAATCCGTATTCCGATCCGGCTGCACCCTACAAGGTCGATCACGTCCAGGCCTCCGGCAAGTTCCCCGAGCCGATGCTGAACACGCCGAAGACCATCACCGTGCTCAGCAAGGAAGTGCTCGAGGACAAGAACGCCACGACGCTGAAGGAGATCGGGCGCTCCACCGCCGGCGTGACGCTGGGATCGGGGGAAGGCGGCAACGCGTTCGGGGATCGCTTCTTCATCCGCGGCTTCGATGCGCGCAACGACGTCTTCATCGACGGTATCCGCGATCCCGCGGTCTCGATCCGCGAGAACTTCTTCACCGAGCAGATCGAGATTCTGCGCGGGCCGGCCTCGTCCTACGCCGGCCGCGGCACCGCCGGCGGCGCCATCAACATCGTCACCAAGCAGGCCGGCGACGTCAATTTCAAGCGAATGGACACCGAGTTCGGCACCGACCGGACCAAGCGGGTCACGCTCGACGTCAACCAGGTCATCGATCCCACTTTCTCGGTGCGCGCCGGCGGCCTGTTCCAGGACGCCAACGTCGCCGGTCGCGATTACGTCACCGACAATCGCTGGGGTTCGTTCATCTCGTCCAAGTATACCCCGACCAACGACATCAAGATCACGACGAACTACGTCCACACCGACCTCAGCGGCTATCCGGATTTCGGCGTGCCCTATTACAAGCAGGGCAACGTCCCGGTGACATCGGCGGGCATTCCGCGTGGTAACTGGTACGGCTTCCTCAACCGCGACTTCCAGACCGCGCGGCAGGATTTCGGCACCGGCACGATCGAGTACAAGGTCAACGAGGCCATCACGCTGAGCAGCAAGGTGCGCGGCGAGCACTCGCTGTTGAATTATATCGGCACGCTGCCGCAGAACCCGGTTACGACGAGCCCCAATCCGCTGCTCTGGACGACGACGGCGAGCGCGCAGAGCCGTTACCAGAACGTGGACGTGTGGGCTAACCAGAACGAGGCCACCTTCAAGCTCGACACCGGCGGGGTCAAGCACACCGCGGTGTTCGGCGTCGAATATTCGAACGAGAACATCTCGATCGACCGTTACACCGGCCTCTCGTCGGAACTGTTCGGCGGCGGCTCGACCAGCAGCGGGGCGGTCACGGGGGTCAACCTTTACTCGCCGCAGTACACCTACATTCCCTTCAGCAACACGCCGTCGCTGGTTGGAAATCCGACGCGCTATGGCGTCAACACCAGCAGCGTCTACGTCATGGACACCGCGAACTGGCAGGACACGATCATCGTCAATGGTGGCGTGCGCTACGATGGCTACAGCCAGAGTTCATCGACCAACGCGGACCATCTCAAGCAGAACGCCGATCTCGTCAATTACAACGTCGGCCTGGTCTACAAGCCGATGTCGATCGGCAGCCTCTATGCGGCCTATGCGACCTCGGCCAATCCGTTCGGATCGGAGCTTGACGCAACCGCCACCGACTACGGCGGCATTCCTGCCAACACGGCTATCTTGCTCGGGCCGGAGCGCAACAAGGCAGCCGAGCTCGGCACCAAATGGGAGCTGGCTGATCGCCATTTGCTGGTCAGCGCCGCGTTGTTCCAGACCACGAAGGACAATGCGCGCGAAACCGTCAGCGGCCTGCTGACTTCGGGCGCTGCCTACAGGATCCAGGGCATCGATATCGAGGCCGAAGGCAAGATCACCGATCGCTGGAGCATCTTCGGCGGCCTGGTGTTGATGCAATCGAAGGTCACGCAGAGCGGTGTCGCCTCAAATCTCGGCCTGCAGCTTGCCAACGTGGCTCATCAATCGTTCAGCATGCTGACCAAGTACAAATTCGACGACGGCTGGGAGCTGGGCGGTCAGGCGGTGTACCGTTCGAAGGTGTATGGCGGCACGTTCGCGGCCAATACCGGCAACGAGCTGCCGAGCTACTGGCGCTTCGACGCGTTCGTCGAGAAGAAGATCGACAAGAACTGGACGATGAAGTTCTACGCCCAGAATCTCACCAACAAGCTCTACTACGATACGCTCTATCGCAGCGCGGTTCCCTTCGTCGCGGTCGCGCCGGGGCGGGCGTTCTACCTCATCACGACGGCGAAGTTCTGATCATGTTGACGTGCCTTCCTGGCGTCCTGAGCAAGGATGATGTGGCGGATTTCCGCCGCATCATGGACGCCAGCGAATGGGAGGACGGCCGTTCCACCGCCGGCTCGCAGTCCGCCATGGTCAAGCGCAACGAGCAACTGCCGCCCGATAGCGAAGTCGCGCGAAAACTCGGCAACCGCATCATTTCGGCGCTGACGTCGAACCCGCGCTTCATCGCGGCGGCGATCCCGCTCCAGATCTTCCCGCCGCTGTTCAACCGCTATGCGGCTAGCAGCGGCCACCATTTCGGCCTGCACGTCGACAATGCCATCCGCGGCGACCGCCTGACCGGCCTTCGCATCCGCACAGACCTCTCGGTCACGCTGTTCCTGGCCGAGCCGGAGGAGTACGACGGTGGCGAACTTGTGATCGAGGACAGTTACGGTTCGCACGAAGTCAAGTTGCAGGCCGGGGACTGCGTGCTCTATCCCTCGACCAGCCTCCATCTGGTCACCCCGGTGACGAGGGGAACGCGGGTTGCGTCTTTCTTCTGGCTTCAGAGCATGATACGGGACGATCAAGCCCGGAGCATGATCTTTGACCTCGACACCGCGATACAGGCGCTGGTGGAACGGCTCGGGCGTGACGATCCCGAAACGGTCAAATTGACGGGTATCTATCACAACCTCATTCGCTACTGGGCCGAAGTATGAAGATCATGTCCTTCCAAGCAAGTCTTGCCGCAGCTCTGGTGCTGGCGGCCGCCTGGCTTGCATCCCCTGTTTCTGCCCAGGCACAAGCCGCGCCCGCGGCACCGGTCCAGTCGGCGGCTCAGCCGTCTGCGGTCGGCCCGGCCCCGGTTGTTGCTCCGCCTGCGGCGCCCCAAGCTGCCGCGCCTGCGGTTGCAAAGTCCGATACGGCGGCCGGCATCGCGCCTGCCATGAAGGAATTGTCGCCCTGGGTGATGTTCCAGTCGGCGGACATCATCGTGAAGGCGGTGATGATCGGGCTCGCGTTTGCATCGCTGATGACCTGGACGGTGCTGATCGCCAAGTCGATCGAGCTGTCGATCGCCGCGACCAAGCTTCGCTCGGCGCTGAAGAAGATCGCGGAGGCGCGCTCGCTCGCGGAAGCGCAGATGGCGCTCGGCGCCAAAGCGGGCATCCTGCCGTCCTTCCTGGCCGCGGCGCTGCGCGAGGCGCGGATGTCGGCCGGCCTTTCCAGTGACACCGGCATCAAGGAGCGGGCGGCTTCGAGCTTCTCCGAGATCATGCGCGCGGAGGCGCGGCGCATCCGCGTCGGCATGGGCGTGCTCGCAACGATCGGCTCGACCTCGCCCTTCGTCGGCCTGTTCGGCACGGTGTGGGGCATCATGAACAGCTTCATCGGCATCTCGAAGTCGCAGACCACGAACCTTGCCGTCGTCGCGCCCGGCATCGCCGAGGCGCTGCTCGCCACCGCGATCGGTCTGGTCGCCGCCATTCCCGCCGTCATCATCTACAATTACTTCTCGCGCGTGACGAAGAGCTATCTCGAGCTCGTCAGCCGTGCTTCGGGCGCGGCGGGGCGGTTGCTCTCGCGCGATCTCGACCGTAGCCACGGCAGCGTGCATTCGCGCGCGGCGGAGTGAACCATGGGCGTTTCGCTCGCAGACAATGATGACGACGACGATTTCGGCGAAACGCATGAAATCAACGTCACGCCGTTCATCGACGTCATCCTGGTGCTGCTGATCATCTTCATGGTCGCAGCGCCGCTGTCGACCGTCGACCTGCCGATCGATCTGCCGACGTCGAGTGCGACGCCGCAGAAGAAGCCGGACAAGCCGACCTATCTCAGCATCAAGCCCGATTTGACGCTTGCCATCGGAGAGAACCCGGTTCACCGCGCCGAGTTGATCGGCACGCTGGACGGTCTGTCCGACATGAGCAAGGACAAGTATGTCTTCCTGCGCGCCGATCGCTCGGTGCCGTATGGCGAATTGATGGGCGTCATGGAGCTGTTGCGCTCAGGCGGCTATTCGCGGGTGAAGCTGGTTGCGCTGGAAGGCGCTCCGGGAGCGCCTGCGGCAGGCGCCGCTCAGCCTTAGAGGCCCGCGATGTCGGACGAGTCCAGACCAGCCCGGACGCTTTGGATTTTGGCAGCGATGGCGGCGCTCGCGCTCCATCTCGGTGGCGCTGCGCTCGCGCTGGCGCACCTGCGGGCCGATGACGGCGACGATGGCCTCGGCGCGGCCGGCGCGGAGTTCGCTGTCGAGATGGCCTCGCCGAAGGCGCCCGACACCGACCTTCCGCCGGGACCGGATAGTGAAGCGATGCAGGAACAGCAGGCGCTTCCCGAGCAAAAGGCCGAGACCAAGGAAACCGAGCTTCCAAAGGATCAGTCGCAACAGGTCGACGATCCCGATCGGGTCGTCACCGAGAACATCTCGAAGAAGCCACAGGACGAGGATCCGAAGATCGCGGCCGTCGAGACGCCCGCTGCGGAGGCCTCGCCGAAGTCCGTCGCGACGGCGCGGCAGACGCTCGATGAGGACGCGCGCGAGGCCGAGAAGGCGCTGGCGCCCGTGCTGGGCATCGGCAAGGACATTCTCAAGCTTACGGCGGACTGGAATCGCAAGATCAGTGCGCACCTTACGGCCCACAAGGTCAATCCGGAGGGCAAGGAGCCCAACAATCAGAAGGTCAAAGTCAGCTTCGCGATCAACCGACGGGGCAACGTGCTTTCAGTCGACGTTGTCGAGTCGTCCGGGGATGCAGCTTACGATGCGGCCGCGATCTCGATTGTCCGCAAGTCGGATCCCATCCCGCAGCCGCCTGCCAGCCTGACCGACGACCGGTTCGAGCGTACCGTCGACATCATCTTCACGCCGCCGGACGCAAAGAAAAAGAAGAAGACGGCTCAGCGCCAGTAAAGCCTGATCCCGACATAGACCACGACCAGGCAGGCGAAGATCAAAGCCACAGGGAGCGGCCGTTTCTGGGTTGCGCCAGCGGTCGCTGCCCCGAAGAAACTGGTCTTCTTCGGCTTCGGGTCTGGGCGACGGAAAGCGGTAACATTGTCCGCCGCCGGTTCGGCCGCCCGGGGGCGGACGTCAGGCGGGGTTCCCGCGCCGCCCATCTCGGCATAGTAGGCCTTGTAGATGGCGCCGATGGTGGCCTCGGTAGCCTCGCCCTCGTTCATCTGCGCCTGCAGGTTCTTGTAGCTCACCAGGAACTCCTGCGCCCCCGGAGGCAGCGCGGACGACCCGTTGAGCTTGGCCATCATCTTCCAGGTGGCGAAATCGGCGCGAGCGCGGGTGTCGGCGCGTCGCGCGATCAGCATATCGGCAGCTTTGACCAAGTCGGCCTCGAGCCCTTCGGCTTGTGTTCGGGTGTGTCGCTGTTCAACTACGCATTGCCGGTCAGAATGAGAACACCCTGAATCACATAACCGGTCAACGTTCGCAGTATTGCTGAAATAACATCAAGATTTAGACCGAACTGGGAGCCCGCCAGCGGTAGCAGGATCAGCAAGCCGATCAGGATCAGCATCCCGAACGGTTCGAGGCGGGCCAGCGGCAAGGCGAGCGCGCGGGGCAACAGCCCCACCGCGACGCGCCCGCCGTCGAGCGGCGGGATGGGCATCATGTTGAACACCGCCAGCACCGCGTTGATCAGCAGTGCGTTCTTGAGATTATCGAAGATCCATTGCGCCAAGTTGGCCGGAGCCCAGGGGAGGGCGTGCAGGGCAAGAGCTGCGGCCAACGCCAGCAGGATGTTGGTGGCGGGCCCGGCCAGCGCCACCCACACCATGCCGAGCCTGGGGTCGTTGAGCTTGCGGAAATTCACCGGCACAGGCTTGGCATAGCCGAACAGGAACGGCGAATGCGCGAACAGCAGCATCGCCGGCAATATCAGCGTGCCGAACGGGTCGATGTGGCGGAGCGGGTTGAAGCTGACGCGGCCGAGCTGCCATGCGGTGTCGTCACCGAGACGATATGCGACGAAGGCGTGCGCAGCCTCGTGGAAGGTGATGGCGAGCACCAGCGGCAGCACCCACACCGAAAGGTCATACAAGGAAATGTTCACGGCTCGTCCGTCCCGGTTTGCCTGCGGTCTTGCAGCCGACCCAGCCAACCGGTGGTGCAGCAACGCTTCACCTCAACATAGGGTGGCCGGTTCCGAAATGCCACGCTGCAAATGATCGGTGCCCCGAACCCGCCGTGCAGTCGTGCAATTCATGCAGGAATCGTCCCCGGATATTGCGTCAGCCCGTCGTCGAGCTTCAGCCAGGCGAGCTTCTCCGAGACCCAGATGTGCTCGGTCGGCGCGAAGGCGTTGCGATCGTCGAAGGTCGCCAGCGCGACGCCCGCCAGCGTGCCATTGCGGCGCCAGGCGAACAGCCGCGTGCCGCAGCGCCTGCAGAACACGCGATCGATGTGCTCGGACGACGCATAGCGCTCGGTGTCGCCCTCGACGGTCAGCGCGCGCTGGTCGAACTGCGCGCGGGCGAAATAGGGCGAGCCCATTGCCTTTTGGCACATCCGGCAATGGCAGACGCGAACATTGAGCGGCTCACCTTCCGCCTTGAACCGCACCGCGCCGCACAGGCATCCGCCTTCTCTGATCATGGCGCCCTCAGTAAGTTGCGCGCCCGCCGGAGATGTCGAACACGGCGCCCGTCGAAAACCCGCAGTCCTCGGATGCGAGCCAGCTCACCATCGCGGCGAGCTCCTCCACCAGCACGAAGCGGCCTTTTGGAATCTTCGACAGCATGAAGTCGATATGCTGCTGCGTCATCTGGTCGAAGATCGCGGTCTTCGCAGCCGCGGGCGTCACCGCATTGACGAGAATGTCATGTGCCGCCAGTTCCTTGCCGAGCGACTTCGTCAGCGCGATCAGGCCGGCCTTGGACGCCGAATAGTGCGAGGCGTTGGGATTGCCTTCCTTGCCGGCGATCGAGGCGATGTTGACGATGCGCCCGTATTTTTGCTTGAGCATCGCGGGCACGATCGCCTTGCAGACGATGAAGGGGCCGTCGAGGTTGATGCGCAGAACTTTCCGCCATTCCTCGAGATCGGTCTCCCAGACCGGCTTGTTGACCCCGGCGATGCCGGCATTGTTGACGAGGATGTCGATCTTGCCGAAGGCGGCCAGCGTCGCGTTGCGGGCCTGCTCGACGGCCGCGGTATCGGTGACGTCGACCTTGAAGACGCGGGCATTGTCGCCGATTTCCTTCGCCGTCTTCTCGGCCAGCGCTGCATCAAAATCCCAGATCGCGACGTTGGCGCCGGAGGCGACGAAGCGCTGAACGATGGCGCGGCCAAAGCCCTGCGCGCCGCCGGTGACGATGGCGACACGGCCGTTGAGATCGATCTTGTTCATGCTGGATGCCTTCTGGATGCCTTCTGGATGCCTTGGCGTCAGAGCATGTAGCCGCCGTCGACGACGAGGTCGACGCCGGTGGTGAAGGCGCTCTCGTCACTGCCGAGATAGACCGCCATGGACGCGATCTCGTCGGCGGTGCCGAGCCGGCCCATCTTCTGGCGGGAGACGAACATCTCCTTGCCCTGCGGCCCTTGCGCCGCGGCGCGGTCGAGCATCGAAGGCGTCTCGACGGTGCCGGGGCAGATGCTGTTGCAGCGGATGCCCTTGGTGATGAAGTCGAGCGCGACCGCGCGCGTCAGCAGCGACACCGCGGCCTTCGAGGAGCTGTAGACGTAGCGGTTGGCCGGCGGCCGCAGCGCCGCGCAGGAGGAGATGTTGACGATGCTGCCGCCGCCACCCGCGAGCATGTCCGGCAGGAAGGCCCGGATGGTCCGGTGCATCGACTTGACGTTGAGGTCGAACGAGAAATCAAAATCTTCTTCCGAGCATTCGAGGATCGTGCCGTGGTGCACGAAGCCGGCCGCGTTGAGCAGGATGTCGACCTTGCCGACGCGCTTGGCGAAGGCGTTGACGTCGGCGGTGTTGCGGACGTCGAGCTTGGCGACCTCGGCGATGCCTTCCTTGGTCAGGCCCGCGATGCCGCTCTCGTTGATGTCGGTGGCGATGACGGTTGCGCCTTCACGCGCAAATGCGATGGCGCATGCGCGTCCGATGCCTGCTGCTGCAGCCGTGATGACGGCGCGCTTTCCCTTGAGGCGGTCTGCCATTTGTTGTTCTCCTTGATACTCAGTGCCGTAGCCCGGATGAGCGCGCGAGCGCGATATCCGGGAGCGGATGTCCCGGGTGTCGCTTCGCTCACCCGGGCTACGTGTTCCTAACTCAGTGATTATCCCGCGCCACACCAAAGCTGCCGGCGACGTTCTGGTAATGCGTGGCGAGCTCCATGCAGGCGCCGGTCGCGTGCTGGCCGACGGTGTTGCGATAAAGCTCCTGCCACGGCGTCTGGTTCGGCGGATGCTTGAAGCCGCCATTGGCCTTGAGCTCGGCATGGCGCTTCTTCACCTCGTCGTCGGAGATGAGAATGTTGGCGCTGCCCTTGTTCAGATCGACGCGCACCTTGTCGCCGTTCCTGAGGATCGCGAGCCCGCCATTGGCGGCGGCTTCCGGCGAAGCATTGAGGATCGAAGGCGAGCCCGAGGTGCCCGACTGCCGGCCGTCGCCGATGCAGGGCAGGGACATGATGCCGCGTTTGATCAGCGCCGCAGGCGGCTGCATGTTCACGACCTCGGCGCCGCCGGGATAGCCGATCGGGCCGGTGCCGCGGATGAACAGCACGCAGCGCTCGTCGATCTCGAGCGAGGGATCGTCGATCCGCTCGTGATAGTCCTCAGGCCCCTCGAACACGACGGCGCGGCCTTCGAAGGCATTGAGATCGGTGGGGTTGCTGAGGTAGCGCTCGCGGAATTCCTTGGAGATCACGCTGGTCTTCATAATCGCGGAATCGAACAGATTGCCCTTCAGCACCAGGAAGCCGGCGTCCTTCACCAGCGGCTTGTCGTAAGCCCAGATCACGTCGTTGTCCGGCTTTGGCGCATTGGCGCAGTTCTCGCCGATGCCGCGGCCGTTGACCGTGACAGCGTTCTCGTGGATCCGCTTGTGCTTCATCAATTCGCGCACCACGGCTGGCACGCCGCCGGCGCGGTGGAATTCCTCGCCGAGATAGAAGCCGGCAGGCTGCATGTTGACCAGGAGCGGCACGTCGTGACCGACCTTCTGCCAGTCGTCGATCGAGAGCTCGACGCCGATGTGGCGCGCCAGCGCGTTGATGTGGATCGGCGCGTTGGTCGAGCCGCCGATCGCCGAGTTGATCACGATGCAGTTCTCGAACGCCTCGCGGGTCAGGATGTCCGAAGGCTTGAGGTCTTCCCAGACCATGTCGACGATACGCTTTCCCGTCTCGTAGGCGATCTGGCCGCGCTCGCGGTAGGGAGCGGGGATCGCCGCACAGCCCGGCAGGGAGAAGCCGAGCGCTTCCGCGAGCCCGTTCATGGTGGAGGCGGTGCCCATGGTGTTGCAATGGCCGACCGAGGGCGCCGAGGACGCCACGATCTCCATGAACTCTTCATAGTCGATTTCGCCGGCGGCGAGTCGCTCGCGCGACTTCCAGACGATGGTGCCGGAGCCGGTGCGCTCGCCATTGTGCCAGCCGTTCAGCATCGGCCCGCCCGACAGCACGATCGCAGGCAGGTTGACGGTCGCCGCCGCCATCATGCAGGCCGGGGTGGTCTTGTCGCAGCCGGTGGTCAGCACCACGCCGTCGAGCGGATAGCCGTAGAGGATTTCAACGAGGCCGAGATAAGCGAGGTTGCGGTCGAGCGCGGCGGTCGGGCGCTTGCCAGTCTCCTGGATCGGATGGGTCGGGAATTCCATCGCAATGCCGCCGGCCTCGCGGATGCCTTCGCGGACGCGATGGGCAAGCTCGATATGGTGGCGGTTGCAGGGAGAGAGGTCGTTGCCGGTCTGCGCGATGCCGATGATCGGTTTGCCGGACTGGAGCTCGGAGCGGGTGAGACCATAGTTCAAATAGCGCTCCATATAGAGCGCGGTCATGCCCGGATTATGCGGATTGTTGAACCATTCCTGCGAGCGGAGGTGGCGGCGAGCGCCGTTGCCGGCGGGGGCATGCCCATTGGTCGGTTTTTTTGTCATTGGTTTCTCCTGCAATGCAAACGCACTGGCCTCCGTTTTAGGGTATCGGCTTGTGCGATGCCCAACGGCGCGAGCGACGATTTGCCTGCCCGCTGGCGGGTCGTTTCCTCACAAATCCGATACTAATCATGGCCGCTTGGTAACGCTACCATTTTGTTCGCAGCGCCTATGCCCGAAGCGGCTGGCCGGTTGTCCGACCGCCGGGCCAACGAGCTTTGCCGCTCGATCACCTTGAAGCCGAGATCGAGCACCGGATGCTCCGGGCGCCGTCCGTCGATCGCGTCAATCAGCATGCTGGCGGCCGTGTTGCCCATCTCGTAGCGGTTGGTGCGCACGCTCGTGAGAGTCGGGACGGCGGAGGCCATGAATTCGAGATCGTTGAAGCCGACGATCGCGATCTGTTCGGGGATGGCGATCTCGCGGCGCCTGCATTCGAACAGCACACCCAGCGCGAGGTCGTCATTGGCGCAGAACACCGCGTCCATGCCGGGCTCCCGCGCCAGGAGATCGGTGAACAGGGCGCCTCCGAGCGTTACCGAGGTCGGAGTCGCCGTCGTGACGACGAGGCGTTGCTCGAACAGTCCGGCGTCCTTCATGGCCGAGACGTATCCGTCGAGCCGCCGCTGCACCCGCGGATCCATCCGCGCGCCGACGAAGCCGATCTTGCGGTGACCTTGCGCGAACAGATGCGCAACCGCCGCACGGGCTGCGTCATAGTGCGAAAAGCCAATCATCATGTCGACCGGATGGGGTCCGATCTCCATGATTTGCACGATCGGGCAGTCGGCGGCATCGAGCATCGCGCGCGATTCCGTGGTCTGGTCGATGCCGGTGACAATCAGCCCGGCCGGCTTCTGCGCAAGAAACAGCCGCAGCAGCTTCTCCTCCTGGAGAATACTGTAGCGTGTGTTGGACAGCTGGATCGAGTAACGGCTGTTTTCGGAGGCGTCGTAGATGCCGCGCAGCACGTCGGAGAACACATTATTGGTCAGTGACGGAATCAAGACACCGATCACCTCGGTGCGCTGCGAGGCCAACGCACGTGCCGCCAGGTTCGGCACATAGCCGAGCTCCCTGGCCGCACTCTCGACCCGGGTCCGCTTGGCGACCGATAGCGCCTCGGGATTGCGGAAGAAGCGGGACGCCGTGATCGGGCTTACGCCGGCGAGCTCGGCGACTTCCGCCAGCCGGATTTTGCCTGACTTGGTGCGGTTTCGACCCATTTGCTGCTCTTAACACACTCACTGTCGCAAACAAAGGAACGTTGACAGCGCTACCAGCACAGACTAACCAAAGACAAATTGCCAAAACCGCACAAACTGCCGACAATGTCGCCCGCTAAGGTTGGGCTTCGTCGGTGAAGTCTGAAAAAACAAGACGGTCGCGGCGCGAGATGCGTCGTGGACTTTCGAGGAGGGAGCTAGATGTCGTCTGTGCAAATCCGCGACGTGCGGAAATCGTTCGGCAATTTTGAAGTCCTGCACGGCGTTTCGATTCCGATCGAGGACGGCCAGTTCGTCGTCCTGGTTGGCCCCTCCGGCTGCGGCAAGTCGACGCTTCTGCGCATGCTCGCCGGTCTTGAGAACATCACCTCAGGCACAATCTCGATCGGCGACCGCGTCGTCAACAATGTCCAGCCCAAGGAGCGGGACATTGCGATGGTGTTCCAGAACTACGCGCTCTATCCGCACATGACGGTCGGCGAGAACATGGGCTTCTCGATGAAGCTGCGGGGCGAGAGCACCGAAGAGATCAACAAACGCGTCAAGCGCGCCGCCGAGATCCTTGCGCTGTCGCCGCTGCTCGAACGCTATCCCCGCCAGCTCTCCGGCGGCCAGCGCCAGCGCGTCGCCATGGGCCGCGCCATCGTGCGCGATCCGCAGGTGTTCCTGTTCGACGAGCCCTTGTCGAACCTCGACGCCAAGCTGCGCGTCGCGATGCGCACCGAGATCAAGGAGCTGCACCAGCGGCTGAAGACCACGACGGTCTACGTCACCCACGATCAGATCGAGGCCATGACCATGGCCGACAAGATCGTCGTTATGCACGATGGCATCGTCGAGCAGATGGGTACGCCGCTCGAGCTCTACGACAAGCCCGAGAACCAGTTCGTCGCCGGCTTCATCGGCTCGCCGTCCATGAACTTCCTCAAGGGGCATGTGCGCGTCAATGGCGTTGCGACCTTCGAGGGGCCGAATGGTGTCAAGCTGCCGCTCAGGAACGCGCCGCCGGCGTCCGACGGGCGTCCTGTCGTTTACGGCGTGCGTCCCGAGCATTTCACCATCGCTGACGACGGTGCCGATGCCGAGATCGTCGTGGTCGAGCCGACCGGTTCGGAAACGCAGGTGTTTGCAAAGCTCGGTGGTGAGCAGGTCGTCGCGGTCTTCCGCGAACGTCACCAGTTCAACCCGGGTGACAAGGTCAAGCTGAAGCCCGATCCCTCCGTGATTCATCTGTTCGACGAGGCGACGGGCAAACGCGTGTAGCGGCGCCGAAGAACTGCCCAAGCAGAACTGCCCAATACAAGACGACCCAATACAAATATAAAATTTAGGGAGAGAACGATGAGCGATTTCGACAGGCGAAGTGTGCTTAAAGTCGGTCTGGGCGGCGCGGCGCTGCTGGCCGGCCCGGGCATCGTCCCGGTGCGCGCGGCGGAGTGGACCAACACGCCCGAGCCGAACGCTTCCATCCGCGTGCTGCGCTGGAAGCAGTTCATTCAGGCCGAGTTCGACAAATTCGCCGAGCAGACCAAGGCGTTCTCCGAGAAGACCGGCGTCAAGGTCAAGCTCGAGGCCGAGAGCTGGGAGGACATCCGCCCGAAAGCCGCGGTCGCCGCCAATGTCGGCGCCGGTCCCGACCTGATCATCGGCACGCTCGATGATCCCCATAAATTCCCGGAAAAGCTGATCGACATGACTGACGTCGCCGACTATCTCGGCGCGCAGTATGGCGGCTGGTATCCGGTTGCTGAACGCTACGGCAAGAAGGGCAACAGCTGGATCGCCATTCCGCAGGGCGCGACCGGCGGCTGCCTGAACTACCGCGTCAGCCACGTGAAGGCCGCCGGCTTCGATGAATTTCCCAAGGACACCGCCGGCTTCCTCAAGCTCTGCCAGGCGCTGAAGAAGAACAACACGCCGGCCGGCTTCGCGCTCGGCCATGCCACGGGCGACGCCAACGGCTGGTGCCAGTGGGCGCTGTGGGCCTTCGGCGGCAAGGTCGTCAACGACAAGAACGAGGTCGTGATCGACTCGCCGGAGACGATCGCCGCGCTCGAATACGTCAAGCAGCTCTACGAGACCTTCATCCCCGGCGTGCTGTCGTGGAACGACTCGAACAACAACAAGGCGTTCCTCAATGGCGAGCTCAGCCTGACGCTGAACGGCATCTCGATCTGGACCGTCGGAAAGAACTCGACCGATCCGAAGCAGCAGGAAATCGCCAAGGACATGAACCACGCGCCGATGCCGATCGGTCCCGTGGGCGTGTCGACCGAGCAGCAGAACGTACTCGTCTATTACGGTTACAAGCACTCGAAGTATCCGAAGGCGGTCAAGGAATACATCAAGTTCATGATGGACAAGGCGAACTACGACGCCTGGGAGGTCTCCTCCAACGGCTACGTGTCGCCGCCGCTGCCGGCCTACAACGACAACCCGGTGTGGACGTCGGATCCGAAGATCACGCCGTATCGCGACTGCCTGAAGCGCTGCCGCGACAACGGCTATGCCGGCGATCTCGGCTATGCCTCCGCCGCCGTGATGGGCGACTTCGTCGTCGTCGACATGTTCGCAGAAGCCGCGTCAGGCTCCGTGACGCCGAAGGCGGCAGCCGCACGCGCAGCCGAGCGCGCCAAGCGCTACTACCAGGTCTGATCAGCTCCAATCTACGCGGCGTCCGGTTCGCCGGACGCCGCAACTTTTCGTCGAGGGGAATCCGACATGGCAGTTATGGCCGAGTCCACTGTCGCGCAGGTCAAGCGCAGCAGCTTGTGGACCAGAGCATTCGAGAGCCGGCATTTCCTCGGCGCGATGTTCATGGTGCCGGCGATCGCCATCCTCATCCTGTTTCTGGCCTACCCGCTGGCGCTGGGCTTCTGGCTCGGCATGACGGACACCAAGATCGGTGGCGCCGGGCGCTACATCGGCTTCCAGAATTTCGTCTCGCTGGCGAAGGACTCGGTGTTCTGGCTTTCGGTGTTCAACACCATCTTCTACACGGTCGCCGCCAGCGCGGTGAAATTCGCCATCGGCCTCTATTTGGCGCTGCTGCTCAACGAACGGCTGCCGATGAAGTCGATGGTCCGCGCCATCGTCCTGTTGCCCTTCGTCGTGCCGACGGTGCTCTCTGCGATCGCGTTCTGGTGGATCTATGACAGCCAGTTCTCGATCATCTCCTGGGTGTTGATCAAGGCCGGCCTGATCACACGCTATATCGACTTCCTCGGCGATCCCTGGAATGCGCGCTGGTCGGTCGTCGCCGCCAATATCTGGCGCGGCGTCCCCTTCGTGGCGATTACGCTGCTGGCGGGACTTCAGACCATCTCGCCCTCGCTCTATGAGGCCGCCAATCTCGACGGCGCCACCAATCTGCAGCGCTTCCGTCACATCACGCTGCCGATGCTGTCGCCGATCATCGCGGTCGTGATGACGTTCTCGGTGCTGATGACCTTCACCGACTTCCAGCTGATCTACACCATCACGCGGGGTGGGCCGATCAACTCCACCCATCTGATGGCGACGCTGTCGTTCCAGCGTGCCATCACCGGCGGCAATCTGGGCGAGGGCGCGGCGATCTCGAATGCGATGATTCCGTTCCTGGTCGCGGCGATCCTGCTCAGCTTCTTTGGGCTTCAGCGTTCCCGCTGGCAGCAGGGCGGGAGGGACTGACAATGACTACGGCAGACGACCAAAGCGTCGGAATGGACTACCTCGAAAGCTTCCCACGGAAGTTTTTTCGGGTCTATCTTCCGCTCGGCCTGATCATCTTCTTCCTGCTGTTCCCGTTCTACTGGATGGCGGTCGCGACGTTCAAGCCGGACGCGGAAATGTACGACTACGAAAAGTACAATCCGTTCTGGATCGTGCATCCGACGCTGGAGCACATCAAGAAGCTGTTCTTCGACACCGACTATCCGCTCTGGATGTGGAACACCGTGATCGTCTCGGTGTCGTCGACCTTCATTTCGCTGTTCGCCAGCGTCTGCGCCGCCTACGCGATCGAGCGCTTGCGCTACAAGGGCTCGCGCTATGTCGGCCTTGCGATCTTCCTCGGCTATCTCGTGCCGCCCTCGATCCTGTTCATCCCGCTGGCGGCGATCGTGTTTCAGCTCGGGCTGTTCGATGGCAATCTGGCGCTGATCCTGACCTATCCGACCTTCCTGATCCCGTTCTGCACCTGGCTGCTGATGGGCTATTTCCGCACCATCCCCTATGAGCTGGAGGAGTGTGCGCTGATCGACGGGGCGACGCGGCTGCAGATTCTGATGAAGATCACGCTGCCGCTGTCGCTGCCGGGCGTGATCTCGGCGGGCATCTTCGCCTTCACGTTGTCCTGGAACGAGTTCATCTACGCGCTGACCTTCATCTCCTCGTCCGAGAACAAGACGATCCCCGTCGGCGCGATCACCGAGCTCGTCAATGGCGACGTCTACCATTGGGGTGCGCTGATGGCGGCGGCTCTGACCGGCTCGGTTCCCGTAGTTATCCTTTATTCCTTCTTCGTGGAGTATTATGTGTCGGCGATGACCGGCGCCGTGAAGGAATGATCGCGGGGCCTGCCTTGAGAGCGCGCCAGGACGAATCGCCGAAATCGGCGCGTTCCGGCCAATAAAAAGGAGTAGGCTCTTGCACATTCTGGTTCTGGGCGCCGCCGGCATGGTCGGCCGCAAATTGTGCGAACGGTTGTTGCGTGACGGCCGGCTCGGCAAGAGCGACATCACCAAGCTGACGATGCATGACGTGGTCGAGCCGAAGGCGCCGGAAAAAGCCGGTTTCGCCGTCGAGACCGTATCGAGCGATTTCGCCGTGCCGGGTGCGGCCGAAAAGCTGATCGCCGGCCGTCCGGACGTGATCTTTCATCTCGCCGCGATCGTCTCGGGCGAAGCAGAGCTCGATTTCGACAAGGGCTACCGCATCAATCTCGACGGCACGCGGATGCTGCTCGATGCCGTCAGGCTCGCAGGCGGCGGCTACAAGCCGCGCGTGGTCTTCACGTCCTCGATCGCGGTGTTCGGCGCGCCGTTCCCTGATGCGATCGGCGACGAGTTCTTCCACACGCCGCTTCTGAGCTACGGTACGCAGAAGGCAATCGGCGAATTGCTGCTGGCCGACTATTCCCGCCGCGGCTTCCTCGACGGCATCGGTATCCGCCTGCCGACCATCTGCATCAGGCCCGGCCTGCCCAACAAGGCGGCATCAGGCTTCTTCTCCAACATCCTGCGCGAGCCGCTGGCCGGCAAGGAAGTGGTCCTTCCCGTGTCCGAGGACGTCCGCCACTGGCATGCCACGCCGCGCTCCGCCGTCGGCTTCCTGCTGCATGCCGGCACCATGGACCTCGCCGCGGTGGGGCCGCGTCGTAATTTGACCATGCCGGGCCTGTCGGCGACGGTTGGCGAGCAGATCGCTGCGCTGAAACGCGTTGCCGGCGACAAGGTCGCCGCCCGCATCAAGCGCGAGCCCGATCCCTTCATCGTCGGCATCGTCGGCGGCTGGCCACGCAACTTCAATGCAAAGCGGTCGCTCGAGCTCGGCTTCACCACGGCCGAGAAGACATTCGACGACATCATCCGCATTCACATCGAAGACGAGCTCGGCGGCAATTTCGTCGCGTGATCTCTGACTGAGCGGGTAAAGTGATGGCGAGCGTTGCTTGCATCGGCGAATGCATGGTCGAGCTCCGGCAGGCCCAGGGTGGACAATCCGCCGGACATTACAGCGGGCAGGGCGGGGGCCTCTACTCGCGCGGATTCGGCGGCGACACTCTCAACACGGCCGTGTACCTCGCGCGGCTCGAGGTCAAGGTCGATTATTTCACCGCGCTCGGCGACGATGCCCTGAGCGACGAGATGATCGCGTCCTGGACTGCGGAGGGCGTCGGCACGAGGCGCGTCGCGCGGCTGCCGGGCAAGCTGCCCGGCCTCTACATGATCCAGCTGGATGCGAAGGGCGAGCGCCAGTTCTTCCACTGGCGCGACAGTGCGGCGGCACGCCAGCTGATGAATCTGCCGGAGACGGACGATCTCCTCAACTCCCTGATGAGCTACGACATCGTTTATCTCTCCGCGATCACGCTCTCGATCTACGACGCGGCCGGGCGCGAGCGCCTGTTCGCGGCGATCAAGCGCGCGCGCCTGCTCGGCACCCGCTTCGTGTTCGACACCAATTTTCGCGCGCGGGGATGGCCGGATCGCGATGTCGCGCGCGAGGTGTTTTCAGCGGCCTTCGCGGCTGCCGACATCGTGCTGACCTCGACCGAGGATCTGCTCGCCCTCTATCCCGGCGAGAGCCGCGAGCAGTTGATGGCGCGCATCCCGAGCCCCGAGCTGGTGTTCCGGCTCGCCGAGCCGGTCAGCCTGTTGCGCTTTCCCGGGGGGCCCTACGAGGTCCGCGCCGAGCCCATGACCAAACCCGTGGTCGACACCACCGCGGCCGGCGACAGCTTTGCGGCGGCCTATATCGCGGCGCGGCTCGCCGGTTCCGACCCGGTCGAGGCCGCCCAGGCCGGGCACCGCCTCGCCAGCCTCGTGATCTGCTATTCCGGCGCCATCATTCCGGGTTATGCCATGCCGCCGAAGAAACGGCACCGGCCGGCGACCACGCGTCAAGCGACCAAGTGAAACGAAAGCCAAGATGACCACGACTGCCCAACAGAACCACCTCGCCGCGCTGTTCAAGGCCGCGACCGTCATTCCCGTCCTCACCATCGAGCGTATCCAGGATGCTGTGCCGCTGGCGCGTGCGCTGGTGGCCGGCGGCGTCCGCACGCTGGAGGTGACCATGCGTACCCCTGTTGCGATCGAGGCTGCGAGGGCGATGATGGCCGAGGTGCCCGAGGCGGTGGTCGGCATCGGCACGATTCTCAATCCGGCCGACTTTACGCGTGTCGAGAAGCTCGGCGTCGCCTTCGGCATCAGCCCGGGCTTGACCCCGGACCTGTTGAAGGCCGCCACCCATAGCTCCTTGCCGTTTGCGCCGGGTATCGCCACCGCCTCCGAGCTGATGATGGCGCTGTCCTACGGCTTCGACATTGCAAAATTTTTCCCGGCCGAGCAGGCCGGCGGCATCAAGGGGCTGCGCTCGCTGGGTGGGCCGTTCCCGAACGTGCGGTTCTGCCCGACCGGCGGGGTCGGCGAGGCCAATGCGGCAACCTGGCTCGCGGAGCCCAATGTGGTCGCGGTCGGCGGTTCCTGGCTGTGCCCGACGGCGGAGATCAGGGCCGGGAACTGGGCCGGCATAACTGCCATCTGCCAGCGCACCCTCCAGGCCCTTAAACCCGCGTGAAGTCTTGCCATCGCTGGGCTAAGACTTAGGTCAGCAAGAGACCGCCAGGGAGAAAGACCATGACCGCCAGCATCGTCGGATGGGCGCATACGCCGTTCGGCAAGTTCGACACCGAGACCGTGGAAAGCCTCGTGGTGAAGGTCGCCAATGAGGCGCTGGCGGATGCCGGCATTTCGGCTGGCGATGTCGACGAGATCGTGCTCGGCCATTTCAACGCCGGCTTCTCGCCCCAGGATTTTACCGCCTCGCTGGTGCTCCAGGCCGACCCGAAGCTGCGCTTCAAGCCGGCGACCCGGGTCGAGAACGCCTGCGCCACCGGCTCCGCCGCCGTCCATCAGGGCGTGCGCGCGATCGCGGCCGGCGCGGCCAGGATTGTCCTCGTTGTCGGCGTCGAGCAGATGACGCGCACGCCGGGGCCGGAGATCGGCAAGAACTTGCTCAAGGCGTCCTATCTGCCTGAGGACGGCGACACCGTCGGCGGCTTCGCCGGCGTGTTCGGCAAGATCGCCAGCTCCTATTTCCAGAAATACGGCGACCAGTCCGATGCACTGGCACTGATCGCGGCCAAGAACCACAAGAATGGCGTCGCCAATCCCTTCGCCCAGATGCGCAAGGATTTTGGCTTCGAGTTCTGCCGCGCCGAGAGCGAGAAGAACCCCTACGTTGCCGGCCCCCTGAAGCGCACCGACTGCTCGCTGGTCTCAGACGGTGCCGCTGCCCTGGTGCTGGCCGACGCGGAAACCGCCAAGGGCATGAGCAAGTCGATCGGCTTCCGCGCCACCGCGCACGCCCAGGATTTCCTGCCGATGTCCAAGCGCGACATCCTCCAGTTCGAGGGCTGCACGGTCGCCTGGCAGCGCGCGCTGGAGAAGGCGGGCGTTACACTTTCCGATCTCTCCTTCGTCGAGACCCATGACTGCTTCACCGTCGCCGAGCTGATCGAGTACGAAGCGATGGGCCTGACGCCGAGGGGGCAGGGCGCCCGCGCCATCAAGGAAGGCTGGACGCTCAAGGACGGCAAGCTGCCGGTCAATCCATCCGGTGGCCTGAAGGCCAAGGGCCATCCGATCGGCGCCACCGGCGTCTCCATGCACGTGATGACCGCGATGCAGCTCGCCGGCCAAGCGCCCGAGGGCATGCAGCTCAAGAATGCAAAACTCGGCGGCATCTTCAACATGGGCGGTGCGGCGGTTGCCAACTACGTCTCCGTGCTGGAGCCGCTGAAGTAAGGCTGCGTAGGGTGGGTTAGCCCTGCAGATGCGCGACGCGCATCTGCTCGGCGTAACCCACCACCTTTCTTTCCTCGGCGACAAAGTTGGTGGATTGCGCCTTCGGCTAATCCACCCTACGGCCTTTGCGCTAGATCATGGTGGGCACGCTTCGCTTTGCCCACCCTACGGCTCTGATTGATTCGCGGGACATGCATCATGAGCAATGACTACGAAGATTCGCTGTCGATGGACGCACTCAACGATCGCATCGCGATTCTCGAGGACAATATCCGCCAGCTCATCGAGCAGGCTGCGGCCGCCTCGGGTGAGCAGAACGAGTCGCGGATCGCGGACCGCATCAACCAGCAGAATGAGGAGCTCGACCGTCTCCTCAAGATTCGCGAATCCCGTCAGAAGAAATAGCGGCCCTTCGCCGCCGGCGCATGCGGCCATACGCCGGCCGCCCTTGCGCAGGCGCCGCCGCTGCCGTTAGCTGGACCGAAATCGCAGGGCTCACTTGAGCCCGCAATCGGGAGCGAACGATGGGGCCGCTGAAGGGCATCAAGGTCGTCGACATGACCACCGTGCTGATGGGTCCCTATGCGACCCAGATGCTCGGCGACTACGGCGCAGACGTCATCAAGGTGGAATCTCTGGACGGCGACGTCACCCGCCTGATCGGTCCGATGCGGCACGCCGGCATGGGCCCGGTGTTCCTCAACACCAACCGCAGTAAGCGCTCGATCTGCCTCGACCTGAAGAAGCCCGCAGGCCGCGAGGCCGTGCTGCGCTTGCTGAAAGACGCCGACGTTCTCGTCTACAACGTCCGCCCGCAGGCGATGGCGCGGCTTCAGCTCGGCTATGACGTTGTCTCGAAGATCAATCCGCGTCTGGTCTATGCCGGCGTGTTCGGCTTCGGCCAGGACGGGCCGTATGCTGCAAAGCCCGCCTATGACGATCTGATCCAGGGCGCCACCGCGCTGCCGGCTCTGATGGCGCAGACCGGTGACGGCGTGCCGCGCTATGTGCCGAACGCACTGGTCGATCGCATCGTCGGCCTCACCGCCGTGGGCGCGATCTGCGCCAGCCTCGTGCACCGCGACCGCACCGGCCGCGGCCAGCGCGTCGACATCCCGATGTTCGAGACCATGGCCGGCTTCGTCATGGGCGACCACATGGGCGGGCTCACCTACGAGCCCCCGCTCGACAAGGGTGGTTACGCCCGCCACCTCTCGCGCGACCGCCGGCCCTACAAGACATCAGACGGCTATCTCAGCGTCATCGTCTACAACGACAAGCAGTGGGAGAACTTCTTCAAGGCGACGGGACGCGACGATCTGCGGGCCGACGCGATGTTCGCGACATTCGCCGGCCGCGCCGCCAATATCGACGTGGTCTATGCCGAGCTCGCGCGCATCTTCGAGACGCGTTCCACAACGGAATGGATCGACCTGCTCACCAAGGCCGACGTGCCTGTGATGCCGATGCACGATCTCGCGTCGATGCTGCACGATGAGCATCTGGAGGCGACCGGCTTTTTCCCGGTGGTGAACCATCCAACCGAAGGGCCGATCCGGAGCATGAGGGTGACGGCGACCTGGTCCGAGACCGAAGCCGAACCGGCGCGGCTCGCGCCGCAGCTCAACGAGCACGGCGCGGAAATCCTGCGTGAGGTCGGCTATTCCGCCGACGAGATCGACGCCATGGTCCGCGATGGCGTCACCCGTTCGCCGCCCCGGAATGACGATGCACAGGTGCGTCCGTGAGCTTCATCACCGGTGTCGGCCTCACGCCTTTCGGCAGGCACGAAGGTTCGTCCTCGCTCGACCTGATGAGCAGGGCCGCGCAAACCGCGCTCGACGATGCCGGGCTCAAGCGCGCCGACATCGACGGCATCCTCTGCGGCTACTCCACCGTGTCGCCGCACATCATGCTGGCGACCGTCTTTGCCGAGCATTTTGGCATCCGGCCCGCTTACGCCCATGCCGTCCAGGTCGGCGGCGCGACCGGGCTCGCGATGACGATGCTCGCCCATCATCTCGTCGAAGCGGGCGTCGCCCGCAATGTGCTCGTGGTCGCCGGCGAGAACCGCCTCACCGGGCAGAGCCGCGATGCCTCAATCCAGGCGTTGGCGCAGGTCGGCCATCCCGACTACGAGATGCCGCTTGGCCCGACCATTCCCGCCTATTACGGCCTGGTCGCGAACAGATACATGCACGAATACGGCGTGACGGAAGAAGACCTCGCCGAATTCGCGGTGCTGATGCGCGCCCACGCCTGCACCCATCCCGGTGCGCAATTCCACGAACCCATCACGGTCGCCGAAATCATGGCCTCCAAGCCGGTGGCAATGCCGCTGAAGCTGCTCGATTGCTGCCCGGTGTCCGACGGCGGCGCAGCCTTCGTCATCAGCCGCGAGCGGACAGGAGAGGCCGGCGTGCGCATTCGCGGCTGTGCCCAGGCCCATACCCATCAGCATGTCACCGCAGCGCCGCGCTTAAGCGAGTTCGGCGCCGAGATCTCCGTCGCCCGCGCCAGGGAGGCCACCGGCCTGGCGATTTCCGACGTGCGCTACGCGGCGATCTACGACAGCTTTACCATCACGCTCGCGATGCTGCTGGAAGACCTTGGTCTCGCTGGCCGCGGCGAAGCAGCCGCACGCGTGCGCGCAGGCCATTTCAGCCGCGACGGCGCAATGCCGCTGAACACCCATGGCGGCCTGCTCAGCTACGGTCATTGCGGCGTGGGTGGCGCCATGGCGCATCTGGTCGAGGCCCATCTGCAGATGACGGGACGGGCGGCGAATCGCCAGGTGCGCGACGCCTCGATCGCGCTGCTGCACGGCGACGGCGGCGTGCTGTCGTCCCACGTGACCATGTTCCTGGAGCGGGTGCGATGAGCGAGCATCTCAACGACTGGACCAAGGGTGAAGAGGCCATCACCTTCCAGACCTGCACCCCATGCGGCCATGTGCAGTATTTTCGTCGCGCCTTCTGCGCGGCCTGCGGCGCGTCCGATCCGCGCGCGCAGCGCGCCAGCGGCAAGGGCACGGTCTACGCGACGTCGCTGGTCTGCCGCGCCGCGACGCCCGAGACGCGCGCGCACGTGCCCTACAACATCCTGCTGGTCGATTGCGCCGAGGGCTTTCGCATGATGGCGCATGGTGAGAATGATCTCGCCATCGGCGATGAGGTCAATGCGAGCTTCAAGCTGTTCGCCGGAAAGATTGTGCCGTTCTTCGCCAAAGACAGATAGCGAACTTTGAATGCTCGAGCGTAGCCCGGATGGAGCGCAGCGAAATCCGGGGTTTTCACCTCACCGATAGACTTTCCCGGATTGCGCTTCGCTCCATCCGGGCTACCGCAACAACGCGAGCGGTGGGATCCGTCATTCGGGGGCGGTCCTGAGAGACCGAGCCTGGAACGGGAATTCTGGGCCTGGCCTGTGCGAGGGCCACCCCGGAATGACGAAAGCTCTCACCCGACTCTTAACTAGCGCCCGTAGAACAGGATGCTGGCGATGACGAGCATCGCCATCACCGCCAGCATATGCGCGAACGCTTCCGAGGCCGCCCCCTTGGTGGCTTCCTTCATGCCGTTTTCTCCCTAGACTTGGGCGTGACTCATCGATGCGCGGTTAGCGCCCAACGGCCAATTGTTTTTACTCGGAACACCCCTTGCGAGTATCCGCCGCGATCAAGTCCCCACGCGGCGAATATCGACTGTGCCAAGGTCGTTCAGCAATGCGGCGGCATTTTGACTCGATGTTGTTGCTCCTGCGGACGCGCAAGAATACAGTTTCGTGGAACTTTCGCCGCTAACGACAAAAAGCATCAAAGGCTTAGGGAAAAACTTCAGGAAAATCATGGCCCGCATCAACTACAGCGACCCATCCAAAGCATCCGACCGTACCCGCGAGATCCTCGACAAGAATCGCAATGCCAACATCTTCCGCATGATGTCGCATTCGCCGAGCTACTTTGAGCAATACTGTCGTCTTGGCGGTGCCATCCGCCACAAGGGCGAGCTCGATCCGATCGTGCGTGAGCTCGCGATCACTCGCACTGGCATCCTGTGCGAGGCGCCGTATGAGATCGTGGCGCACAAGCGCATCGGCAAGAATGTCGGCGTCACCGACGAGCAGAACGAGGCGCTTGAGAACTGGCAAGCCGCGAGCTGTTTCGACGAGACGCAACGCGCCGCACTCGCCTTCACCGACGAGATCGTCAAGCTGAACAAGCCGACCGATGCGACCTTCAAGGCGATCTCATCGAAACTGACGTCGGCCGCGCTCGTCGAGCTGCAGCTCTCTGTCGGCTTCTACATCATGACATCAAAGTTTCTGGAGACCTTTGAGATCGACCTTCAGCCGGTCACTGAAGTGGTAGGCTGATCGAGCAATTGCTGTGAGGGACGCTCATGACGATCGATGAATATGCCGCCTGGGCTGCAACGATTGCGAAAGTCGATGAGCGTCCGTCCAACGAACGGCTGTCCTATCTCGGGCTCGGTCTCGCCGGCGAATCCGGCGAAGTCGCCGACCACATCAAGAAGCTGCTCCGCGATGACTGGCTCGACCAGGCGGGCCTCGTCGAAGAGCTAGGTGATGTCATCTATTACTGGGCATGCCTGTGCGTGGCGACCGGCCAGCAGCCATCGGAGCTGCTCAAGACCAGTGCCGCCAAGATCAAGCGGCGGATCAGCGAGGCGGCGAGCCGCTAGACCGCTCAGGTCGACGTCAGGATATCCACCCTGGCGTTGGCGACGATCAGGCGGTCGGCGAGAAGCTGCGCAAGATTGCGCATGACCCGCTCGCTGGCGTGCGGGTGCTGCTTGCGGAAGCGTTCGAAATCCTTCAGCGGCACCTCGAACGCCGTCGCTGCCATATCGGCGAAGACGTCCGCGGAGCGGGTGGTCTCGATCAGCGCCATCTCGCCGAACGCCATGCCGGCGGTGAGTGTTGCCAGCCGCACGCCGTCCGGCAGGGTGACATGCACCGCGCCGCTGCGCAGGAAGAACAGGGAATCGGCTGCGGCGCCAGTGGTGAGGATTTTCGCGCCAGACTGATAGGTCCGGATCGTGCAGATCGAGGCGAGGTCGGTCAGCTCTTCCTCGCTCATGCCGGCCAGCAGCGGCTGCTCGGCAAGCTCGGTGGTCTCGTGGAAATCGATCGAGCCTCCGTGCCGATAGATGATCTGGTCTTCGGCCCATTCGATCGCTGTGTCGAGCAAATAGAAGTCGCGGACGTTCTTGAGCTCGGCGGTCCATTCCCGCAGGCTGTCCCATTCCTTGGAGGCGCGCCTGACGCCTGACAGGACGACGGTCACATTCAGCGCCGCGAGTTCCTCGAACGCTTCGGCTACCAGCCGCGCCCCGGCGCGTGTGGTGGATGTGACGCGGTGGAGATCGAAGATCACGAATTGCGGCCGCGGCCGGCCCGCAAGCCGGCGCGAGACATAGTCGACCGCCGACAGCGACAGCGTGCCGACAAGCTCGATGATCCGCACATCTTGCTCGTGGGCCGCAAGAATATCGCGCTCCTGCGGGCGGCGCACGCGCCGCGACGGGCTCTTGCCGATGTCGTAATCGGCGATGACGGCGTTGCGCGCGTCGTCGCTGCGGTTGAGCATGTGCAAATCGTAATGCGAGGACAGCGCCTCGCACACCTTGATGCCGCGCACGCTGTTGCCGTGCTTGTCGAGCCTTGGCGAATAGCTGCCGAGCCCGAGGCGGGCGGGGAGGGCGGCGAGGATTCCGCCGCCGACGCCGCTCTTGGCGGGGATGCCGATCCGGTAGATCCATTCGCCGGCATAGTCGTACATGCCCGACGACGTCATCACCGAGAGCGTGCGCGAGATCGCATACGGCGTCAGCACCTGCTCGCCGGTGACGGGGTTGACGCCGCGATTGGCGAGGGTTGCCGCCATCACCGCGATGTCGCGCGCGGTGACCAATACCGCGCATTGCCGGAAATAGACGTCGAGCACGGCGGCGACATCGTCCGAGATCACCGCATTGGTCTTGAGGAGATAGCCGATGGCGCGATTGCGGTCGCCGGTCTGGCTTTCGGAAGCGTAGACGGCCTCGTCGACGGCGAGGTCGCGGCCGGCAAAACGACTGAGCGCGAGGCGAATGTGCTCGAAAGCGTCCGGACCCTTGCTGTCGTGGATCAGCCCGGTGCAGGCGATCGCGCCGGCATTGACCATCGGGTTGAACGGATGGTTCTCCGAGTTGAGCCGGATCGAGTTGAAGGGATCGCCGGAGGGCTCGACGCCGATCGCGCTCTCGACCCTGTTTGCGCCGAGCAGGTCCAGCGCCAGTGCGAACACGAACGGCTTTGACATCGACTGGATGGTGAAGGGCACCCTGGAGTCACCGACCTCGTAGACATGACCGTCCAGGGTCGCGAGGCTGATCCCAAAACAGGCAGGATCGGCCTTGCCGAGCTCGGGAATGTAGTCGGCCACCGCGCCCGAGGTCTCCGCCGAGAATTCGTTGAGGCAATTGTCCAGAAACCGCAGCAAAGGCGGCTTCGAACGGGTCCATGCGGTGGCGAGAGGCGAAAGCGGTTTCATCGCCTCTCTTTGTGCAACGCAATCAGGGCACGCGCAACCCGTTCGGCACCATGGATTGCCGCCGGACCAGCAGCAGGGCGAGCAAAACCGTGGGCACGAGGATGGCGAGGCCGAGCGCCGTCACCTGCATCTGCGACAGCGGCATGATGCCGCCGCCGGGGGTGGCCACCACGAACCCGCCGATCACCAGCAGCACGCGGATCGGCCATTCCAGCGCACCGGCGCCGCGGAGATCGCCGACGAAGGGCTGGTAGCCCTGGATGCCGCCGCAGATGAACAGCGTGCCGAACGCCGCAAGCGCCATCAAGCCGAGGCCGGCGAAATAGGGGCTCGGCCCCTGCAGCACCAGCGCGGGATTGAGCACGAAGAAGAACGGGATGAAATAGATGATGCTGCCGACCCACATCGATTCCCAGCCCGTCTTCATCGCCGGCGAGCCGGCAATACCTGCCGCCGCGAACGAGGCGATCGCCACCGGCGGGGTGATCGACGACAGCATGCCCCAGTAGAAGATGAACATGTGCACGGCCATCTTGTTCAGCCCGAGCTTCTCCAGCGCCGGTGCGACCAGGATGGCGAGGAAGATGTAGCAGGCCGTCGTGGTCAACCCGAGGCCGAGGATCAGGCTGGTGAGGGCGCACATGCCGAGCAGCAGGAACGGATTGTCACCGGCAATGCGCAGCAAATCGTTGGCGAGGCTCGACACCACGCCGGTCATCGAGAAGGCGCCGATCAGCAGGCCGCAGCCGGCGAGGATGCCGACGAGCTCGACGAAGGTGCGGCCGTTGACCTCGAGGAATTTGCCGATGGTCGCGACGGTCCAGCGCGTGTCCTTTGCGAACAGCTGGTTGAGGACCAGAAGCAGGGCGGTGGCGTAGAACGGCGCATGGCTCTCGCGCTTGAAGTAGAGCAGCATGACGATCAGGAGCGCGATCACGAAGACGTAGTACCAGCCGTCCCGGATCGTATCCATGACCCGCGGCAGCTCCGCGCGCGGAATGCCCTTCAGCCCGTGTCGTGCGGCATAGGAATCGACCTGCATGAACAGGCCGACGTAATAGAGCGCGGCCGGAATGATGGCGGCGATCGCGACATCGGCGTAGCTGACATTGAGGAATTGCGCGATCACGAAGGCGGTCGCGCCCATCACCGGCGGCGCCAGCACCGCGCCGGTCGAGGCACAGGCCTCGATCGCGCCGGCATAGGAAGCGCGAAATCCGCTCTTCTTCATCACCGGAATGGTCATGGTGCCGGCGGTGAGCACGTTGGAGATGATCGAGCCCGACATCATGCCGAGCAGGCCGCTGGCGAAGATGCAGACCTTCGCCGCGCCGCCGCGGAAGGTGCCACACAGCGCGAAGGCGAGATTGATGAAGAACTTTCCGGCGCCGGTCATCATCAGCGCGGTGCCGAATACCAGGAATCCGATCACGGTGTCGGCAAAGGCCTGGATGGGAATGCCGAGCAGGCTCTCGCCCGACAGCACATGATAGGCGGTCGCCTGCTCCAGCGTCGACTGCGTGCCGCGGAACGGACCTAACCAGCTGGATTCTGCGAACAGCGGATAGACGGTGAAGGGAAGTACGCTCAGGAGCAGGCTCCAGCCGCCCGTCCGGCGCAGCGCCTCCATCAGCATCACCCACATCACGAGACCCGCGGCGGTCACGCTGTTCGGCGCCCCCCCGAATTCCCAGCCCGCTTCCGCGGCCTTGCGGACGTTCGACATCAACACGAGCGCCGCGGCAAAAGTCACGACAAAGCAGAGAAGGTCATACCAGGGAATGCGGTCAAGCGGCGCGCGCGGGGTCCCCGGGAAGATCAGGAACGTGAACGGCAGCATCAGGGCGATCAGGAGATAGAAGTACTCGGTGTTGAGCTGGGTGTAGCCGACGAAGAAGCGCAGCGAGAATTGCTGGTTGATGCAGAGCAGGATGGTCGCGGCGGTCGCGACGACGAGCATCCAGCGCCAGGCACCGCGCAAGCTTCGCACGCGCGTGACCTCCGCTTCCTGCATGTTGCCGGCCGCGCCATGCGGATCGTCGAACACGATCCGCTTGGCCTCGTCCTGCGCGGCGGTGGAGACTGAAGCAGACGACATGATCGACCCCGCGCGTGGACAATTGACGCTGAGAACTAGTCCTCGAACCCGTTCGGCATGTCGGCCTTCGCAAGCGCGGCGGCACGCGCCTTCATCCAGCCGTCGAGGAACGCCTTGTCATCCGCAGGCGGGTTGGACTTTCCGTAGTCGGTCCACGCGGCACCAAGCACCTCTTGCCGCTTGATCAGTCTGTTGTTGTGCGTGTCCTGCGCGTCGCTCCATTGCCCGGCTTCCTTCAGCGCCTTCACCGCGCCGGGATGCACCGGAACCACCCAGTTCTTGGTCTGGCGATCGGCCGCAAGCCCGCTGGCGCCGGGCGCGGCGTCCTTGTAGGAATCATAGTTCACGATCATGGCCTTGGTGATCGCATAGACCTGGGCGGGGGCTTGCGAGGCGTAGGCGACGAAAATCGGGTAGGGGTAGTTGCCGAGCTCGATGGGTTTGTCCGGCGAGATGCCGGCGCCGCAGGTCGCGGTCTGCGGGAAGAAGAACGAGCCAACCTTCTGCATCCGCGCCCAGCCTTCCTTGTCCTTGGCGGGCAGCGGCGGCCAGATCAGGCCGCGCGGCGAGGTCTCGGCTTCCTTGGCGGGGCCGGTGATCGTGGTGCCGAAGGCCGCGTCGGTGTCGTTGTTGATCAGGCCCTTCCACATCGCGCCGTAGCTTGCGAACTCGACGATCTTGACGTCCTTCTGCGTCAGGCCGGCGAAGGCGAGCACGGCGAGCGAGTTCTGGTTCAGCGCCGGCGAGCCGACGACGAATCCGACGCGCTTGCCCTTGAGGTCCTTGAGCTCCTTCACGCCTGTATCCGCGGCCACGCCGAGCGTGCCGCAATTGCAGTCGACGGATGAGAGCAGGATCTGAAGCGGTTGCGGGCCCCATTCCCTGGAGCCGAATTCGAACACGCCTTCTTGTGCGAAATAGGTCCCCGATCCCATCGCCGCGGAGACCGCGCGCTTGGCGCGCAGCGGCGCCAGACGCGCGACGTCGTTGCCTGCGGGCAGCACGCGCACATCGGTCGAGTATTTGTCCTTCATCATCTTGCCGACGCCGACCGCGATGTTGAAGCCGGCGGTGCCGGTGTCATAGGCGGTGAACGTCAATGTCGCCGGCAGCTTGATGTCTTCGGCGGCTGCATAGCGTGTAGACGCAAAAGAAAGGCCTGCCACTAAGGCAGGCGCGAGCATGACCAGCCCACGACGCATGTTTCCCTCCAATGATCCTCGCGTTTGCCGCGACGATTTTCTTTCTTTGTTTGAAACAGGTTTTGTTTGATTCCGATCATGTCATCGCGATCAGGCGATGGCAACGCCGTACCGCGAACGCAGCAATGAGGCTGACAGAATGTCGCGGAAACGACGGAGAATGCAGTCAGTTCGCGACGATCGCGATCGCCTGTCCCTCGGCAACGACATCGTCGAGCTTGACCAGAAGCGATGTGATCTCGCCGCTCGCAGGAGAAAGCACAGGTATCTCCATCTTCATCGCTTCGACCACCACAATCTCATCACCATCCGCAACGGTTCCTCCAACTTGCACGGGAGTTGAGCAGATGCGACCCGCGATCTCCGTGACGATCTTAATCTCTGGCATGCCATCGCCTTCTTCTTGTGGTCGCAAAATGCCTGAGGTAGTTTCTTCTGCAAGCGGAATTTAATTCCGCACAGCGGAACAAGCGGTAGGGATCATGGGACGACGTTCAGAGCGGTTGAGTAGACAAGGTGCGCTCGCCGGCGATGCCGGCGAGGGTGATGTCATCCAAGTGGTGTCGCGCGCGTTCGACGTGTTGCGATGCTTCGAGGGCCACGATAGCAGGCTCGGCAATCTCGAAATTTCAAACCGCTGCGGCCTGCCGCGCTCGACCGTGTCGCGGCTCACGCACACGCTGACGCGAATGGGTCAGCTGGTCTATCTGCCGCGCGATCAGAAATATCGCATCGGCCCGAGCGCGGTGGCGATGAGCGCCTCGATGATGAAGGGCGCGCAGCTGCGCAGCATGATTCGCCAGCGGCTCCAGGAAGTCGCCGAGCAACTGCCCGGCACGGTCGGCTTCGTGGTCCCCGATCGCTTCCATCTGGTCTATCTCCAGTTTGCGCGCTCGGCCTCGGCACTCGGCCTGCACGAGGGCACCGGCAGCCGCATCTCGATGGCCTCGACTGCTGCGGGCGCAGCCTACACCGCGGCATTGGCGCCCGAGGTCGGCGATGCCTTCATCGCGGACATGGAGCGGGAAGCTCCCGAGGCCGCGAAAATCTTGCGGCCGCGCATCGAGGCCAACCGGCAGTCGCTGCATGAGCGCGGCTATGTCGTGGCGTGCGGTCTGTGGAGCCCGCACATCAACGGGCTCGCGGTGCCGATCTGGTCGCCGCAGTATCAGACGTTTGTGGTGATCACGATCGGTCTTCTGTCGTCGATGTATGACGAGCAGCGTCTGCATGCCGAAGTCGCCCCGTTGATGGTCGCGCTCGGCCGCTCGCTCGGCAGCCTGATGGACGGCGCCGAGGGCGACGTATTCAACGCCCGCATCCCGCGCAAACCAGTCGCCATGGCCGTGCACAATAACAACAAGCCGATCAATTCGGAGGGAGTGAATGAACTGGAAGTCGGAACTCGACGAGCTCGCCCGGCGCGAAGCCTTCGCGCGGGAGATGGGCGGCGTTGACAAGGTCAAGCGTCAGCATGACCAGGGCCGACTGACTGTTCGGGAACGTATCGACAGACTGACCGACAAAGGCAGCTTTCACGAGATCGGCGCCGTCGCCGGCGTCGGCGAGTACGATTCCAGCGGCGAGTTGCAGAAATTGACGCCGGCGAACTGCGTGTTCGGCCGCGCGCGCGTCGAAGGCCGCACCGTCGTCGTGGTCGGCGACGATTTCACCGTGCGCGGCGGCTCGGCGGACGCGTCCATCTCCGCAAAACCGCTGATGGCGGAGGAGATGGCGCATGATCTCCGCCTGCCCATCATCCGCATCATCGAAGGCTCGGGCGGCGGCGGCTCGGTCAAGACCATCGAGACCAAGGGCGCGGCGAACTTGCCGGGCGGCATCGGCGGCACACGCTGGTATCGCTTCACAACGGAGAATTTGTCGCGCGTGCCCGTGGTCGCGCTCGGCCTCGGCTCGGTCGCAGGGCTCGGTGCCGCGCGTCTTGCCGCCAGCCACTATTCCATCATGACCCGAAAGTCGGCGATGTTCGTCGCAGGCCCGCCGGTGGTGAAGGCGCTGGGGCAGGACCTCTCGAAGGAAGAGCTCGGCGGCGCCGACATCCAGACCCGCGCCGGTGCGGTCGATCATGCCGTCGACACGGAGGAGGAGGCCTTTGCCTGCGCGCGGCGATTCTTGTCCTATCTGCCGTCGTCGGTTGACGGGCTGCCGCCGACCTTGCCCTGCACCGACAATCCGGAGCGCACCGAAGAGGCGCTGATGAGCGCGGTGCCACGCAACCGCAAGCAGGTCTACAAGATACGGCCGATCGTCGAACAGGTCGTGGACAAGGGCTCGTTCTTCGAGGTCGGCAAGAATTTCGGCAAGCCGATCATTGTCGGTCTCGCGCGGCTCGAGGGCAGGGCGGTGATGGTGCTTGCCAGCGACAGCTTTCACTATGGCGGCTCCTGGACGGCGGATGCCTGCCAGAAGGTGGTGCGCTGGGTGGACTTCGCCGAGACCTTCCATTTGCCGATCGTCTATCTCATGGACTGCCCCGGCTTCATGATCGGCCTCGATGCGGAGAAGGCGGGCACCATCCGCCATGGCGTTCGCGCCATGGCCGCGGTCAACCAGACCACGGTGCCCTGGTGCACGGTGATCCTGCGCAACGCCTTCGGCGTTGCCGGCGTGGTGCATCAGCCCGCCGACCGCTTCTCGATCCGCTATGCCTGGCCGTCGGCCTATTGGGGCTCGCTCCCGCTGGAAGGCGGCATCGAAGCCGCCTATCGCGCGGACATCGACGCGGCCGAGGACAAGGCGGAGAAGCTGAAAGAGATCGAGGACCGACTCAACAAGCTGCGCTCGCCGTTCCGCTCCGCCGAAAAGTTCTGGGTCGAGGAGATCATCGATCCCAGGAAGACGCGGTCGCTGTTGTGCGAGTTTGCGCGGCTGGCGGAGCCGCTGCGAAAGGCAGGGCCGCCCGGGAATTTCTCGATCAGGCCGTAGCTTCAGCTGTCCCGGCGAGCCGCTGATGCCGACCTCAGCCCAATTGCGATTGGGCAAAATTGATCTATCGCAACGCCACGCGTCCCATTGTCTGCAAGCGTCTCGTTCGGAACGAGGGAGAGACGTCATGACAAATGCGAGTAACGCACTGCTTTGGACGGCCATATTTTTCGGTCTGTCGTTCGCTGCAATTTTTGTAGTCTGGTTTGCCGAGCGGTTGCGCGCGGGCTTCGTGAGGAAGCCGTAAAGCCTCCCAGGTTCGGTAGCTCGTCAGTTGCTGACCGGACGGCGGATGCCTGCCGCCGGGCGATGCCTTCGGCATCTGTGCTCGCACTTTGTCGCGGCAGCGATGACGTGACCTCAAACCAATAACGCGCTACGCTTCTTGGGCAAGAGCAAGAGGAAGCGCCAATCGTGTACGACTTCATTATCGTGGGCGGCGGCTCGGCGGGGTCCGTGCTGGCCCACCGGCTCTCCGCGAGGAGCGCCAACAAGGTCCTGCTCTGCGAGGCCGGACAGGACACACCGCCCGGAGACGAGCCGGCCGAGATCAGGGACAGCTATCCGGGGACGGCTTATTTCGATCCGCGCTTCCACTGGACCGAGCTCAAGGTCACGACCCAGATCGTCAGCCACAACAATCCGGATGAAGGACGTCCGCCCTTACGCAAATACGAGCAGGCACGCGTGCTTGGCGGCGGCTCTTCGATCAACGGCCAGATGGCCAACCGCGGCGCGCCGACCGACTACGACGAATGGGAATCGCGCGGCGCTGCGGGGTGGAGCTGGAACGATGTGCTGCCCTTCTTCAAGAAGATCGAGCGCGACCTCGATTTCGACGGTCCCTACCACGGCAAGGACGGCCGCATTCCGGTCCGCCGAATTCCCAGGGAGCACTGGACGCGGCATTCGCAGGCGTTCGCGCAAGCCTTCCTGCAGGCCGGACATCAGTTCGTAGCCGACCAGAACGGCGAGTTCGTCGACGGGTTTTTCCCGGTGACGCATTCGAACCAGGCCGAGCAACGCGTCTCGGCTGCCATGGGCTATCTCGATCGCGACACGCGCAAGCGCGCCAACCTCACGATCTCCACCAACACGCAAGTCAGGGAATTGCTGTTCGAAGGCACGCAATGCGTCGGCGTGAAGGCTGTGGTCGACGGGCGGGAGCAGGAATTCCGCGCCCGCGAGATCATTCTCTCCAGCGGCGCCATCCATTCGCCGGCGCATCTGTTGCGCGCCGGCATCGGCCCGGTCGGTCACCTCAAGGATATGGGCATTCCCGTGCTGATGGGGCTGCAGGGCGTCGGCCAGCGCCTGATGGATCATCCCTCGATCTCGCTGTCGTCCTTTGTCCGCCGCGGCGCGCGGATGAACGAGCACACCAGGCGCCACATGCAGCTTGGCCTGCGTTACTCGTCCGGGCTCGAAGGAGTACCGAAAGGCGACATGTTCGTCGTCCTGCTCAGCAAATCAGCCTGGCACGCTGTCGGTGAGCAGATCGGATCGCTGCTGACATTCGTCAACAAGACCTATTCCGAGACCGGACAGGTCAAGCTTGCCTCGCGTGATCCGACAGTCGAGCCGATCGTCGAGTTCAACCTGTTGTCCGACCGGCGCGACCTCGATCGCCTGATGAGCGGTTTCCGCAAGATGGCGGCGGTGCAGATGAGCGACGTCGTCCGGGCCGTCACGGACAAGCCGTTTCCGGCCTCCTATACCGATCGCGTGCGCAAGATCGGGGTGGTCAACACCAAAAATCGGATTCTGACCAAGATCGCCGCGGCCCTGATGGACGGACCGGCAGCGCTGCGCCACTACATGATCGACAATTTCGTGGTCGAGGGCTTCACCTTCGACGATGTCATCAACGACGACGAGGCGCTGGAAGCCTTCGTGCGCAAGGCCACCATCGGCGTGTGGCACGCCTCGTGCTCGTGCCGCATGGGCCGGGCTGACGATCCGATGGCGGTGGTCGACCCGGAGGGGCGCGTCAAGAGCGTGCAGGGCCTGCGCGTCGTCGATGCCTCGATCTTCCCGGTGGTGCCGTGCGCCAACACCAATTTTCCAGTCCTGATGTCGGCGGAGAAGATCTCGGCCGCGATGATGCAGTGAGCTGGCGCGGCTTTCGGGGCAGCGAACTGGCTTGTCGACGCTGACCGCCTGGAACCGCCAGTCAGACCGCAAAAGCTAAAATGGGGGGCGAGAACGGTTCCGCGGCAGACGGTCTGGCGGACATGCGCCCGGAGGCGGAACTTGGAACCCGGCTTGGGCGTTCTTTGCCAGATTTCGCCTTACGGCCGGGGCCGGACCGCTGACCGCGCGTCCATCTCCGGGCCGGAGCGCATTTTTGGCGATGGAGCTTCACGGGGGTTCAATGATCAATTCATCGAGCCGGGCGCAAACCAGCGACCCCGGAGAGTTGCCCAGGATTTCGACCGGCAGTGACGGCCTCGACGACATCCTCTACGGCGGGCTCGATCCCAATCGCATGTACCTCTACGAGGGTCGGCCCGGCTCCGGCAAGACCACCATGTCGCTGCAATTCCTTCTCGAGGGCGCCCGCTGCGGTGAACGCGTGCTCTATATCTCCTTGTCGGAAACCAAGCGTGAGCTGACGCTGGTTGCACAGCGGCACGGCTGGTCGCTGCAAGGCGTCGACATCTTCGAACTGGTGCCGCCGGAGACGACGCTCGATCCGGAGCGCGAGCTCACCGTCTTCCACCCCGCCGAAATGGAGCTGAGCGAAACCACGGGCCTGATATTCAAGGAGGTCGAACGGATCAATCCCGCGCGGGTGGTGCTGGACAGCCTGTCCGAGCTGCGCCTCCTTGCGCAGAACCCGCTGCGGTACCGGCGCCAGGTTCTGGCCCTGAAGCACTTTTTCACCAACCGCAATTGCACGGTCATTCTCCTCGACGATCTCTCGTCCTCCCAGGACGATCTGCAACTCCATTCGATCGCGCATGGCGTCGTGATGCTCGAACAGCTCGCCATTGATTATGGAGCAGAGCGCCGGCGGCTTCGCGTGATCAAGATGCGCGGCATTCGATTTCGCGGCGGCTTCCACGATTTCACGATCGAAGCGGGAGGGGTGCGGATATTTCCCCGTCTGGTGGCGGCGGAACATCACACCTCGTTTATCGGTGAGTTGACGCCCAGCGGCAATGCGCAACTCGACCAACTCCTGGGAGGAGGGCTCGAGCGCGGCACCAGCGCGCTGCTCTTGGGCGCCGCCGGTGTCGGCAAGTCTTCTCTCGCGCTGACCTATGCGATCGCGGCGGCAGATCGCGGTGAGCATGCAGTGTTCTTTGCCTTCGATGAAGGTCGCGGCACGGTGGAGGCCCGGGCTCGAACGCTGGGCCTGCCACTCGAAGGCCATCTGCAATCGGGGCTCATCCGATTTAAGCAGATCGATCCCGCCGAGATGTCCCCCGGCGAATTCGCCGCCAATGTGCGCAACAGCGTCGAACAGGATAACGCCCGAATTGTCATCATCGACAGTCTGAACGGCTACCTCAACGCAATGCCGGATGAGCGGTTTCTCATCCTCCAGATGCACGAACTCCTGAGCTATCTCGGACAGAAAGGCGTGCTGACGGTCCTGATCCTCGCTCAGCATGGGCTGGTCGGTCCGATGGAGACGGCTCTCGATATCAGCTATTTGAGTGATGCCGTGCTCATGCTGCGCTATTTCGAAGTTGGCGGAACGGTGCGGCGCGCTCTCTCGGTCGTGAAGAAGCGCAGCGGCAATCATGAAAATTCCATCCGCGAGTTTCGTCTTGGCCATGCCGGCATCACGGTCGGTCCGCCGCTGACCGGATTCAGCGGCATCTTTTCCGGGAATCCACGATACTCGGGCACGGAGATGCCGGAAGGGCTGTCGGAATGAGCGCCGACCGCGATCATTGCGTCCTCGTGTTTGCTCCCATCGGCCGCGATGGACCGGCATCGGTTGAGCTTTTCCGCAATTCGAATCTCGTCGCAATCAATTGTCGAGGTCTGCCTGAGCTGGTCAGCGAGATGTCGGCAGGCGTGGGCGCGGTCCTTCTCGCCGAGGAGGGCCTGTTCGGGAAGGATACCCAGCCGCTGGCACATTGGATCGAGAGACAGCCGCCCTGGTCCGACCTGCCTTTTGTCATTCTCACCAGCCACCGCGAGCAGCCCGCGGTGGTTGCCTGGCGCCGCAGCATCGTCGAGACACTCCGCAACGTTTCCCTGCTCGAGCGCCCGGTTCAGCCGATCACGCTGACGAGCGCAATTCAATCCGCAATGCGGGCCCGCCGGCGGCAATATGAAATTCGGACCTTGCTGCAGGCGCGCGAGCGGACGGCTCAGGAGCTCGAGAAGCTCGTGGTCGAGCGCACGCGCGCGCTCGAGGAGGCCAACAAGCATCTGCGGGCCGAAATGGAAGAGCGTGCCCGCGTCGAGGAGACCCTTCGTCAGGCCCAGAAGATCGAAGCCATCGGGCAATTGACCGGCGGAGTAGCTCACGACTTCAACAATCTGCTGATGGTGATCTCCGGTGGATTGGACATGCTCGATCGGCAGACGGATCCTGATCGGCGGCGTCGTCTGTTGGAAGGAATGGTTCAGGCGGCGCAGCGTGGTGCCGGCCTGACCAGGCAGCTTCTGGCTTTTTCGCGGCGGCAGAAGCTGCGGCCCGAGGCCGTCGACATCCCGGCGCAGATCGGCGGCATGCGCGAATTGCTCGATCGGAGCCTGAGAGGCGACGTTCACGTCGAGTTCGATTTTCCGGAGGGGCTTTGGCCGGTGGAGGTCGATCCGGGAGAGCTCGAACTGGTCGTTCTCAACCTGGCGGTCAACGCCCGCGACGCGATGCCGAACGGTGGCACGATCGTTGTCCGTGGCGAGAACCTGGCCGGCCTGAACGAGAACGAGATCGCGGGCGATTACGTTCGTCTGTCCGTGGTCGACAGGGGCGTTGGAATGAGCCCCGAGATCCTGGCGCGGGTCTTCGAGCCGTTCTTCACGACCAAGGATGTCGGGAAAGGCTCGGGTCTGGGGCTTGCGCAGGTGCACGGATTTGCGACGCAATCACGCGGGATGGTTCGAATAAAATCGGTCGTCGACGAGGGCACCAGCATCGAGCTGTATTTGCCGCGATCCAGGAATATCCCTTCGGGTGAACGGCATCTCATCGACCTGAACAGGGCCCGGCCCAAGAAGGCCAATCATGGCAGGATCCTCCTCGTCGAAGACGACGACGAGGTCGCCGCGCTGGTCAGCGAGATGCTTGCGCAGCTCGGTTACCAGGTCACGCGCGCGGCCAGCGCCGCGGCGGCTCTCGGTGCCCTAGCGGACGGCCGTTCCGTCGATCTGGTGTTTTCCGATATCATGATGCCGGGCGGCATGAACGGTGTCGAACTCGCGCGCGAGATCCAGCGAAGGCGAAGCGACATCCCGGTCCTGCTGACGAGCGGATACGCCGAAGCCGCGGTTCACGACGCCGAAACGGCCGGGATCCGGATCCTGTCGAAACCCTACCATATCGATGAGCTCGCTGCAGCGCTCGGCGCCGCGAAGTCGGACTTTGCGACAACCGCAGGATCTGCCTTAGCGAAGACTCGGGGCTGACCATTCGCGCGACAATCATCGGCCGGGCTATAGCTTCCGGGAGCCCCTGCGCAATTGCGCGCTCGGCCGATCGTGCCACGGCGTACAACGATACGAGGAACGAATGCAAAGCAGTTGCGAAGACACGCATTCGTTCTCTGCGAGTTAAACATCTCCGCCGCTACGTGTGGGCTGTGATGATTGCCAAAATCGGCCCGCAAATGCAGCCACTTTCAGCCGCTATTTGAGACCATTTCAGCCAAACTGTTGTTGGTTTCTTTGCAGGGGCAGGGACCTTCAGTTTGGAGCCCTGCAATGTTCAAGTCGGTTCTTTCCGCGTGTCTCTTCGTTGCCCTTAGTTTCGTCGCTTCCGAAGCACGGCCCTATCGCATTCATCAAGCAACCGAATGCAACGTCACGATGCCCTGCGACTTCTCGTATTCGCAAACGCGCCGTGAGAGGACTTCCAGGTCGTTCCTAACTCCCAGGTCCTCACTCCAATCCTATCGCGCGACGCAACTGACAGCGGCCGACGCAGGCGGCGCCGCGACGGCGAGCCTCTCGGGCGGTCGCATCGTCGGTAGTCGTCCCGCAGGTTGCCCTTCCTCCTTCTGCGGCTGCGGGGCTGCTCTGCGCGTGTTCGGCCGTATCGTGCCGGAATTGAATCTTGCGTCGAACTGGCTGCGCTTCCCGCGGACATCACCCGCACCGGGAATGGTCGCAGCCCGACACGGACATGTGTTCGTCCTCGAGCAACACCTAAGCGGGGATACCTGGCTGGCTTACGACGCCAACTCGGGCGGACACGCGACGCGAATGCATGCGCGTTCATTGCGTGGCTACACGATCGTCAACCCGCGCGGCGGTTCGGTCGCTTGAGACGCGGGCCGACAGGTGCGTCACGGGACCTGGTGCGGCATCGCGCGAAACACCTTGTCAACCCCGCACTGAAATAATATTCGTATTTACAGAAGTTCGGATAAGGCGTAGTTATGCGCGCATCCCGGCCTGCTACAAGGGCGTTTCGCGATCGTCACGAGACGCGGGCCGGGAGGCGGTGGCCGCGACTGCGTCGACGCGCTGGGCAGGCTGCAGGGCGGGTTTTCCCGTGAGCAGCTGCACACGCGGTACGACACGGCGCTGACAGCCTCCTCGTTCGGTCTCGATGGCGAGCGCACGCCAGGCATCGAGGACAAGGGCGGGGAGGTGCGCGGACGGCAAAATCGTGTGGTCCTGACGCCCGGGGTCTGTGCGTCAAGTCTTGTGGTGATGCTCTGCCCAACCGGGTCAGCACATCAGCCATCCGCAAGGCGACGGGGGCAATAGTGCATCGCTCCCCGGGGAGAGCGCGTCATAAGCCGTAAAACCATTCGCGCAGCGAAGGCCGGTTGCCGGCGTCACCTGTCGTCCACCCCGTGCGCGTCTTGCTCGCACACGGGACTACGGGTGCCAGCCGGCGCCCGGCCTTCCCTGCGCCCTTTCTTTCGAGAGGGTGCGAAGACGAGAGCAAAGCTCGGGCAAAATGAGCCGCGAGAATGCGAAAGTGTGCCTGCAAGCCGGGAACGGGAATTGGGTGATCGCGATGGGGTCGATAGAGCTACGCGCTCTCCGTCTCACGGTGCACGTCGTGCACCACCAGTCCCATGCCTTCGTCGGGCATCTTGATCCAGTCGCGGCGCTTCAGGGTGCGCTTGGTGTCTTCGTAGCCGGAGGTCCAGTGCTCGCGCATCGAGGTGCCCGAGAATTCGTGGTCCTTGGCGTCGCCCTCATAGGCCTTCTGCTGGTAGATCAGATGCAGGATCGCGATCTCCGGCATGTGACGCAGGCTCGACTTGAGTTTGCGCTCCTCCTCGGAGAGCTGCTCGTCGGGGAGCTTTGCCAGGGCCTTGTAGAGCAGGACCTTGAGGTTGTGGGTGCGGCGGTAGACGTCGGTGTTGTGGCGGGTGCGCGAGGAATACATGATGTCCTTGTGGCGGGCCATCACGTCCTGGATCGAGCGCGGCAGCACGCCCCGCGCACTGAAGAGGTCGACCTGGAAGACCAGCGAATTGAGCGCGTCCTCCTGGTCGAGCAGGTGCTGGAGCGGCGTGTTGGAGACGATGCCGCCGTCCCAGAAATGATCGGTGCCGATCCGTACCATCGGCAGGGCCGGAGGCAGGGCGCCGGAAGCCATGATGTGCTCCGGCTCGATCTCGTCATGGGAATTGTCGAAATAGATGAAATTGCCGGAGAGCACGTTCACGGCGCCGACCGCGAAGCGAACCTTCTTCTCGTTGATGAGGTCGAAGTCGACCAGCTCGAGCAGGCTCTCCTTCAGCGGCATCGTGTCGTAATAGCTGGTGGCGGTCCGGGCTCCGACCGGGCTGAGCCAGGGATTGACTTGATGCGGGCTGAAGAAGCCCGGCTGGCCCATCGCCGACGTCATCCAGGCGCTGGTGAGATTGCGCCACTGGCGAAAGATGTCTCCATCGGGCGTGTAGTGCCAGATCTTGCGGTTGGTGATGCGCTCCCAGAAGATGCGCAGCGCCTCAAGCCGCTTCTCCGGCTTGTTGCCGGCGATGATGGCGGAGTTGATCGCGCCGATCGAGACGCCGCAGACCCAGTCGGGCTCGATGCCGGCCTCGTGCAGTGCCTGGTAGACGCCGGCCTGGTAGGCGCCGAGCGCGCCGCCACCTTGCAGTACCAGCGCGACGCGGTCGCAGCGCTCGGGCCGCCAACCTCGTGAAGGAGGCTGATGTGTCTGATATGTGCGGGCGTCCATGGTCGGTGCTCCCTGTTTCGCCAAACGATTGCGTCCGGCGGTGACGGCGTAATGACAATGCTGGCGCCGATGCATCGCTTGCATGCGCCATGATCGCCTTGGGAATGGCTGCGGTCGTGCGGCTGACGGAAATCCTTCACATCGCAGTCAATGACGGCGGCTAGCAATCTGCATCGCCGCCTGACGCTGCCGGGCGGGCATCACATGAGCACCACGAGAGGAGACCGGCGATGCGTAGGGAAGATTTACTGAGACTTCCGTCGATGCCGGCGGCCGGGCCGAGCTATCCGGCGGGGCCCTATCGCTTCGTCAACCGCGAATTCCTCGTCATCACCTACGAGACCGATCCGGACCTGATCCGCGCCGGCCTGCCTGAGCCGCTGCAGCCGATCGACCAGCCGATCGTGCATTACGAGTGGATCCGGATGCCGGACTCGTCCGGTTTCGGCAGCTACACCGAATCCGGCCTCGTCATCCCCGCGCGCCTGCACGGCGAGGAGGTCAATTTTGTCTCGCAGATGTATCTGGACGACGATCCGCCGATCGCCGCCGGCCGCGAGATCTGGGGCTTCCCCAAGAAATACGCCCATCCCAAACTCGAGATCGTCAAGGACACGCTGACGGGCACGCTGGAATATGCCGGCCAGCTCGTCGCCATGGGCACGATGGGCTACAAGCACGAGAGCATGGCCGGCAACGGCGATCTGACCCGGGCGACGCTGTCGAAGACGCAGATCAATCTGAAGATGATCCCCGGCGTCGACGGCCGCCTCGAGATCTGCCAGCTGGTCGCGATCAACCTCATCGACATCGTGCCGAAGGGCTCCTGGATGGGGCCCGGCCGGCTGCATCTGGTGCCGCATGTCAACGCGCCCGTCGCCGATTTCCCGGTCCGCCGCTGCCTCGGCGCGCATCATTACATCGCCGACCTTACGCTGCCGTTCGGCCGCGTCGTGCACGACTACATCAGGGAAGCCGAGGCGGTGGCCGCGACCGGGCTGGCGGCCGAGTAGAGCGGCATCATCAAACTGTAACAATGCCGTAATTGAGTACCCGCGAGGGTCCGGAAGATGCCGTCAGCCATCTTCCGGAGCGGGGCGTTCGTTGACGGTGGGATTGGTCATGGCTGAGCCGGCGAAGCTTGTCAGCGCGACATCGGATCTCGTGCCTGGCATTCCTGGCCTGGTGTGGGCGTTCCGCCTCCACAACGACGGCGGTGCCGAGGCGCTGCCGATCGACCAGCCGATCGAGTTCAGTCACGACGGCCGGCTCTGGCTGCATTTCAACCTCACGGATGCGCGTTCACGGCCGTGGATCGCCGCGTCGCAGCTGCCGCCGCTCGCGCGCGCGCTCTTGCTGTCCAACGACACCTTCCAGCAGCTTCATGTCATCGACGACTGCGTCTACGGCGTGTTCTCCGACCTCGTGCGCGACATTGGCAGCGCGACGGAGGAGACCGCGTTCCTGCGCTTCGCCATGACCGAGCGGCTCCTGATCAGCGGCCGCCATCAGGCGCTGTGCTCGGCGGATGCGACACGCCGGGTGCTCGAAGGCGGCTACCGCGTCGACAACGTCGCTCATCTCCTCGAAAAGATCGTCGACGAGGTCGCCGACACGCTTGATAGGATGGCCGACAAGCTCGGCCAGGAGATCGACGAGATCGAGGAGCGGATTTTGGCCGACGATGTCAAGCCGGAGATGCGCCGCAATCTCGGCCGTCTGCGCCGGACCTGCGTCAGGCTGCATCGCCAGCTCACCGGCCTGCGTACGCTGTTCCATCGTCTCGACCAGAAGAACACCGACCACCTGTCGCCGGATTTGCGTATCCAGGCCGGTAAGCTGGCGCAGCGGCTGGACGGCCTCGACCACGACATCGTCGAGCTGCGCGAACGCAGCCGCCTGCTCGAGGAGGAGCTGCGTTTCAAGAACGAGGAGGAAAGCAACAACCACCTCCACACGCTCTCGATCGTGACCTCGCTGCTGCTGCCGCCGACGCTGATCACCGGCATCTTCGGCATGAACACCAAGGGCCTGCCTCTAACCGAGGTCGAGAGTGGATTTTTCTGGGCGGCTCTCCTGATGGCCTCGTCGGTCGGTGCGGCCTATCTCTTCATGCGGCGTACCGGTATCTTCAAGTAAGGCACGCTAGTCGGTGTCAGCCGTGATCGGGACCGCTCATCAATTTCCGCTGCGTCATGCGGCCGCGGTTGTGCTGGCGTTGACGGTGGCGAGCACCAGCGTGCTCGCCGGCGCCAAGGACGAGAGCGCGGCGGAGTGGCTGGCTCCGAAATGGTTCAACGAGTGGCATGACGGCCTCGCCAACAAGGGCCTGAATTTCGGCGCTACCTACATCGCCGACAATATCGGCAATGTGTCGGGCGGCGTTAAGCGCGGCGCCATCCATTTTGGCCGCCTCGATCTGTCGATCGATGCCGATCTCGACAAGCTGGTCGGCTGGACCGGTGGCCGATTCTACGCCAATGCCTTCGTGATCTACGGGCGAGGCCTGAGCCGCAACAACATCCAGAACCTCGCGACCATCAGCGAGATCGAGGCGTTGCCGGACCAGCGGCTCTACAATGCCTATTTCGAGCAGAGCCTCTTCAATGACAGGCTGAACATCAGGGCCGGCCAGCAGGCCGCCGATGTCGAGTTCTTCGACAGCCAGACCGACGACCTCTTCATCAATGGCACGTTCGGCTGGCCGGCGATCAAGGCCTCGAACCTCCCGGCCGGCGGCCCGGCGCCGCCAATCGCGGTCCCCGGCATTCGCATCAAGGCCGCGCTGACGGATCGGATCACCGCGTTCGGTGCTGTCTTCAACGGCGATCCGTCAGGACCTGGCGATGCAGATCCGCAGCTTCGCGACCATCATGGTCTCGCCTTCCGCATCAACGACCCGCCGTGGGTGATCGGGCAGGTTCGCTTCAGCTACGACATCGATATTGGCGGCCACCCGCTCGCCGGCAATATCACGCCGGGGGCCTGGAGGCATTATGGATCGTTCGACAGCCAGCGCTTGACGGCGGAGGGGCTGTCGATCGCCGATCCCGGTGGAAGCGGCATTCCGGCAAGGCTTCGTGGCAATTACGGAATCTTCGCGGTCGTCGAGCAGGTGCTCTATCGCCCGCCGGAACTCAAGGACAACAGCACGTCGGCCTCGATCCCGGGCGTCACCGCGTTCGGCCGCATCGCCTACAGCCCGCCGGACCGCAATCCGATTGATCTCTATCTCGACGGCGGCATCGGCTTTGTCGGCTTCACGCCTGGCCGTCCGCTCGACCGGTTTGGCGTGGCGATGGCCTACATGCGGATATCGAACACCGCGCGCAATCTTGATGTTGATACCCAATTCTTCACCGGCATCCAGAGCCCGGTGCGCAGCAACGAAACCCTGATCGAGATGATCTACGAAGCGCATGTCAAGCCGGGCTGGCTGGTCGCGCCGTACTTCCAATATGTGTTCCGCCCCTCGGGCGGCATCCCGAACCCGAACGACCCGAGCGGTGTCGCGCGGATCGGTGACGCCGCGGTCTTCGGCGTCACCACCACGATCAGGTACTAAGCCATCGCGGCTTGCGGCTTTGGCTTCGGTTGTCGCGAGAGCGTCAGCACGATCAGCGAGGCGAACACGCAGAGCGCGCCGGCGATGAAGAAGGCAGGCAGGTAGCTCTGATAGACCGTCCGCGAGAAACCGGCGCCAAAGGCGGCGGTGCCCGCACCGAGCTGGTGGCCGGCAAAGATCCAGCCGAACACCAGATTGGCGCGCTCGGGTCCGAATTTCTGTGCGGTGAGGCGCACCGTGGGCGGCACGGTTGCGATCCAGTCGAGCCCATAGAACATCGCGAAGATCGAGAGCCCATAGAAGGAGAAATCGCTAAAGGGGAGGAAGATCAGCGAGAGCCCGCGCAAGCCGTAGTACCAGAACAGGAGGTAGCGGTTGTCGTAGCGGTCCGACAGCCAGCCCGACATGATGGTGCCGAAGAAGTCGAAGATGCCCATTGCAGCCAGCAAGCCCGCGGCCTGCACCTGCGGGATGCCGAAATCGAGGCACATCGGAATCAGATGTACCTGCACGAGGCCATTGGTGGAGGCGCCGCAGACGAAGAACGTCGCAAAGAGGACCCAGAACGCGCTGCTCTTCGAGGCGTCGCGCAGCGTGCCGAGTGCCACACCCGTGATCGAGCCGTGGCTGACGGGCGGGGCGGGCAGGGGCGTGGTGCCTTCGTCGCCGAACGGGCGCAGGCCCAGATCGCTCGGACGGTCGCGCATCGCGAGCAGGACCGCGAGGGCGGAAACACCAAGCGCGATGCAGACGAAGCCGAGCGCTAGCCGCCAGCCGAAACGTTCGGTGAGGCTTGCCAGCAGCGGCAGGAACACGAGCTGGCCGGTGGCGACGCTCGCGGTCATGATGCCGACGACGAGGCCGCGCCGTGCCGCGAACCAGCGTGTCGCGATGGTGGCGCCCAGCACCAGCGCGGTCATGCCGGTGCCGATCCCGATCACGACGCCCCACAGCGCCACGAGCTGCCAGACCTCGGTCATGCCGAGCGAGAGCACCAGCGCCGAGACGACGATGAGCTGCGCGGTCAGCGTGACGTTGCGCAGGCCGTAACGGTTGAGCAGCGCAGCCGCGAACGGCGCCATCAGCCCGAACAGGATGAAGCGGATCGACAGCGCCGACGAGATCTCCGCCGTGCTCCAGCCGAACTCCTTCTGAAGCGGAACGATGAACACGCCGGGCGCGCCGACCGTGCCGGCACTGATCAGCGCGGTGAGGAAGGTCACGCCGACCATCACCCAGCCGTAGTGGATATTGCGGCGGCCGAGTGCTGCCGCGAGCCAGTTCGAGATCATTGGGCCTCAATCTTGGTGGGCAGGATTTGAACACCTGCGCGAGTCTGCAGAATGGCACGGGGCGCGTCTGTCTGAAATGACGGAGTTCCCTCATTTCCGGACTTTTACGTCAGTGCGTGAAGCGCTCCACCGCGATCGCGGTGGCTTCGCCGCCGCCGATGCACAGCGCCGCGACGCCGCGCTTGAGGTTTCGCGCCTCGAGCGCATGCAGCAGCGTCACGATCAGTCGTGCGCCGGTGGCGCCGATGGGATGGCCGAGCGCGCAGGCGCCGCCGTTGATGTTGAGCTTGTCGCGGGGAATGCCGAGATCGCGCTGCGCCGCCATCGCCACCACGGCGAAGGCTTCGTTGATCTCGAACAGATCGACATCGCCGGCACTCCAGCCGACTTTGTCGAGCAGCTTGCGGATCGCCGGGATCGGAGCCGTGGTGAACCATTGCGGCTCCTGGCTGTGGGTGGCGTGGCCCTTGATCACGGCGAGAGCCGGCAGGCCGCTGCGATCGGCGAGTGAGCGCTTCGTCAGCACCAGCGCAGCGGCGCCGTCGGCGTTGGCGGAGGAGGCCGCCGGCGTGATGGTGCCGTTGGCGCGGAACGCCGGCTTCAGCCCGGGGATCTTCGCGGGATCGACCTTGAGCGGATGCTCGTCATTGGCGACGATGCGGGGGCCGGCCTTCTCGCTCAGCGTGATCGGCGCAATCTCGGCCTTGAACGCGCCGCCCTCGACCGCCTTGCGCGCGCGGTTCAACGTTTCCATTGCGAAGGCGTCCTGGTCCTTGCGGGTGAACTGGTAGGCTTCGGCGGTGGCCTCGCCGAAATCGCCCATGGAGCGGCCGGTCTCGTAGGCATCTTCGAGGCCGTCCATCATCATGTGGTCGATGATGCGGTCGTGACCGGCGCGATAGCCGCCACGCGCCTTGGCGAGCAGATACGGCGCGTTGCTCATGCTCTCCATGCCGCCGGAGACGACGATCTCGGCCGAGCCGGCGCGAATGATGTCGTGCGCCAGCATGGTCGCTTTCATGCCGGAGCCGCAGACCTTGTTGACGGTGGTCGCGCCGGTGGCGTCGGGCAGGCCGGCGGCACGCGCAGCCTGACGCGCCGGGGCCTGGCCCTGGCCGGCGGGAAGGACGCAGCCCATGAAGACCTCGTCGACCTTCTCCGGCGCAAGCTTGGCACGCTCCAGTGCCGCGCTGATCACGTGCGATCCGAGCTTGTGTGCGGGGAGCGGCGACAGCTCGCCCATGAAACGGCCGAGCGGGCTACGGACGGCGGAGACGATGACGACGGGATCGGCAGCTTCGGCCATGGGGGAGACTCCCTGAGATGTCGGAGATGTAAGATTATGGTCATCATATGATGCGACGCAAAAAATGCAACCGCGTCCGGTATGACAAAATCTTGTGGTTTGCATGAGATTTGGTCGTGCGAACGGAAGAGGTTGTCCCACAACTTGCTGCCATCGCCCGGGCAGGCGGGCGATCCAGTACGCCGAGGCGGTGGTGATTGAACCGATGGCGCGCGGAGTACTGGATGCCCCGCCTTCGCGGGGCATGACACCGTTGCTGATGGCCCTACCGCTTCCGATTCACAAACGCGCCCATAAGCCGCGTCGGCTCGTCCGTCAGGAACGACTCGCCAAACACCTTCACGCTCAAATTCACCGACTCCGTCAGCGGCAGTTCCTCCCATTGCCGCAGCAGCGCCTTCTGCGACCTCAGCGCCTCGGGGCCGCACTCGAGCAGGGCCTTCACGAGGTGCTCGACCTCGGCATCGAGCCCACCCTCGGGCGCGACCTTGTCGACCAGTCCCCAGGCCAGCGCCGTCGGCGCGTCGATGTTCTCAGCGGTCATCACCAGCCAGCGCGCGCGAGCCCACCCGATCAGGCGCGGCAGCAGCGCGGCATGGATCACGGAGGGAATGCCGACGCGCACCTCCGGCATGCCGAAATGCGCATCATGGGCTGCGATCCGGAAATCGCAGGCGGCAGCGACTTCGAGCCCGCCGCCGAGGCACCAGCCGGGCATGCGCGCGATCATGGGGGCCGGGAAAGTGCGCACCGCTTCGCAGAGATCGCGCAGGCGGCTGATGAAGGCTTCGGCGGACTTCTGGTCGAGCCTGGCCATCTCCTTGATGTCGGCGCCGCCGATCATGCTCTTCTCGCTCTGGCCGCGCAGCACCGCAACCCGGATGCTGCGGTCGGACGAGAGCTGCTGCAAGCCTTCGCGAACCGCATCGGTGACGGGCGAGCCCAAAATGTTCAGCGAGCCGGCATTACAGATCGCGACATGAACGACGCCGCGCGCATCGCGCGTCACGCCGCAGTGGTGGTTGAGCATTTCCATGAGAGGATCTCTGAGTTTCGTAGACGTGCGAATACGCCGGTCAGGTCACACTTCCGAGCCGAAACGCATTGCTTGTCAAGCGGGCGGGAAGCAGTTGCCAGCGCGAAGTCCGCAGCATAGTATGATAGAAATCATACCAAGAGGCCACGATGACCAGCAACGATCAACTCGACCTGTTTTCGCCTGCGGGGCGGCGCGAGCGGGTGGTGGAGTGGCAGGTGCCTGCGCCCGTTGCGAACGTGGCGATGGGCCTGTCAGGCATGGATGCGATGCTGGGCATCCGCGACGGACGGTTACCGCCGCCCCCCTTTGCCAAGTTGATCGGCTTCGTCATGGCCGTGGTCGAGCCGGGCCGGATCGTCATGGAACTCGAGCCGCGCGAGGATCTCGAGAACACCATCGGCCTCCTGCACGGAGCTACAGCCGCTGCGCTGATCGACACCGCCATGGGATGCGCGATCTCGACCCGGCTGGAGCCCGGGCAGGGCTCCGTCACCCTCGATCTGAAAATGACCTTCCTGCGTCCGCTCTCGGTCCGGTCCGGGCTGATCGCCGCCGAAGGCAAGGTGATCAAGCTGGGACGCCAGACCAGCTACACCGAGGGCTTCGTCCGCGACGGTAAGGGGGCGCTTGCGGTGCACGCAACGGCGACCTTCTCCATGATCGGCAACAATTTTACCGGGAATTAATGCGCCGTCCGGCCGATATCCGTGTTATTAGATGACCTCCGACATCCAATGAGATCCGAATGCGCTATTCCCGGGAACACAAGCAGGAAACCCACGACCGCATCGTGAAGAAGGCCTCCGTGCGGCTGCGCGAAAAGGGCGCCCACGGCATCGGTGTCGCCGACCTCATGAAGGAAGCGGGCCTGACCCATGGCGGCTTCTACGCCCATTTCGATTCCCGCGAGGCGCTGGTGATCGAGGCGTTCGACTACGCCATGAATCGCTCGATGGAGCACTGGCGCAAGCAGTCCGATCAGGTCGCGCCGGAGAAGCAGCTCAGTCAGGTCGTCGAGACTTATCTCTCGACGGTGCATCGCGACAACCCCGGTCACGGCTGCTCGATCCCCGCGCTTGGCGCCGAGATCGCCCGCGAGAGCCCGAAGACGCGAAAGGCCTTTGCCGGCAAGCTCGACGAGATGATCGAGATGATCACGGACTTCATCCCGAATCTGCCGCGCAAGGCCGCGCGCAAGCAGGCGATCGCGACGCTGGCGACCATGGCCGGCACCATGCTGCTCGCGCGCATTGCCGGCTCGAGCGAGCTGTCGGACGAGGTACTGAAGACGGGCAAGGACAGCGCGCTCGAAGGTGCGAAGCGCGAGCCGAAGGTGGCGGCTGCGAAGAAAGTGAAGCAGAGTTAGGCCGAGGTGCCGTTGAATGCGTAGGGTGGGTTAGCGAAGCGTAACCCACCATGCTTCAGAGAGCGCTGGACGAAGTTGGCGGGTTACGCCGAGCAGATGCGCTTTGCGCATCTGCAGGGCTAACCACCCTACGAAGTCCGCCCCGCAAACAACGCCCGCTCGCGCTCCACAATCTCGGAAATATAATCCGCCACCGCGCGGATGCGTGCGAGGTCCTTGCTGTCGGCGTGCATCAGCATCCAGAAGGTGCGGGTGATCGACACCTCCTCCGCCAGCACCGCAATCAGCTGCGGATACTCAGCCGCCATGAAGTGCGGCAGGACCGCGATACCGAAGCCTGCGAGCGTGGCGTTGAGTTGCGCGATCAGATTGGCGCTACGCAAGCGTGCGGAGATCTTCGGCGACACCTGCGGCAGATAGTCGAGCTCGGGCGTGAACAAGAGCTCCTCGATATAGCCGACGAAACGATGCTGCGGCAGCACCTCGCGCGAGGTGATTTTCGGGAAGCGGTCGAGATAGGCGGGCGCGGCATAGAGTCCGAGGCGGTAGTCGAGCAGCTTGCGGCCGACGATGCGGCCTTCCTTCGGCATGGTCAGGCTGATGGCGATATCGGCCTCGCGCTTGGAGAGGCTGAACAGCCGCGCGGTGGCCACCAGTTGCAAATCGAGATCGGGATACCGGTCGGCGAACTGAGCGAGCCGGGGCGCCAGGAAGGCGGTGCCAAATCCGTCTGGCGCGCCGATCCGCACCGTGCCGGTCAGCCGCGCCACCGACCCGCCGACCTGCTCCTGGTTGGCGACGATGGTCGATTCCATGGCTTCCGCGCTGTCGGCGACGCGCTGGCCGGCCTCGGTCAGCAGGTAGCCGGTCTTGCGCCGGTCAAACAGCTTGGCCGAGAGGTGCTTCTCCAGCCGGTCGACGCGGCGGATGACGGTAGCATGGTCGACGCCGAGCTGTTTTGCCGCAGCCGAAACCGAGCCGCCCCGCACGATGGCCAGCACGAAGCGGAAGTCGTCCCAGTCGATAGCGCCTTGATCCAGCATTTTCGCACATCTATGGTGCATTATCTCAGACTTGAATCCTATAAAATGCAGGTCGATAGGATTTGTCAAAGCGTTCAAGCTCGCCTCAAGGAGACCATTCCATGCGTTCAGTCGGACATTTCATTGGTGGCAAGGAGGTCAAGGGCACGTCGGGCCGCACCGCCGACGTTTTCGAGCCGATGACGGGTGACGTCCAGGCCAAGGTGGCGCTGGCGTCCAAGGCCGAGGTCCGCGCCGCCGTGGAAAACGCCCGCGCCGCGCAGCCGGAATGGGCTGCGACCAACCCGCAGCGCCGCGCCCGCGTCATGATGAAGTTCGTCGAGCTGGTTCAGCGCGACTACGACAAGCTCGCCGAACTGCTCGCCCGCGAGCACGGCAAGACCGTTCCTGACGCCAAGGGTGACATCCAGCGCGGCCTCGAAGTTGCGGAATTCGCCTGCGGTATCCCGCATCTGATGAAGGGCGAGTACACCGAAGGCGCCGGCCCCGGCATCGACATCTACTCCATGCGCCAGGCGCTCGGCGTCGTCGCCGGCATCACGCCGTTCAATTTCCCGGCGATGATCCCGATGTGGAAGTTCGCCCCCGCGATTGCCTGCGGCAACGCCTTCATCCTGAAGCCGTCGGAGCGCGATCCCGGCGTGCCGATGATGCTTGCCGAGCTGATGATCGAGGCGGGCCTGCCGGCCGGCATCCTCAATGTCGTCAATGGCGACAAGGAAGCGGTCGACGCCATCCTCGACGATCCCGATATCAAGGCCGTCGGCTTCGTCGGCTCCACGCCAATCGCACAGTACATCTACGAGCGCGCCGCCCAGACCGGCAAGCGTTGCCAGTGTTTTGGCGGCGCCAAGAACCACGCCATCATCATGCCCGACGCCGACATGGACCAGGCGGTCGACGCCCTGATCGGCGCCGGCTACGGTTCGGCCGGCGAACGCTGCATGGCTGTGTCCGTGGCGGTCCCCGTCGGCAAGTCCACTGCCGACCGCTTGATGGAAAAGCTGGTCCCGCGCGTCGAGTCGCTCAAGATAGGCACCTCGATCGATCCATCCGCCGATTACGGTCCGCTGGTGACGCGCGAGGCGGTCGAGAAGGTCAAGGGCTATATCGACATCGGCATCAAGGAAGGTGCGACGCTCGCCGTCGACGGTCGCGGCTTCAAGATGCAGGGCTACGAGAACGGCTTCTATCTCGGCGGTTCGCTGTTCGACAACGTCACCAAGGACATGCGGATCTACAAGGAAGAGATTTTTGGCCCCGTGCTCTCGGTCGTGCGCGCGCACGATTACAAGGAAGCGCTGGCGCTGCCGTCAGAGCATGATTACGGCAACGGCGTTGCGATCTTCACCCGCGACGGTGATGCCGCGCGCGACTTCGCGGCCAAGGTCAACGTCGGCATGGTCGGCATCAACGTGCCGATCCCGGTGCCGATCGCCTATTACACCTTCGGCGGCTGGAAGAAGTCGGGCTTCGGCGATCTCAACCAGCACGGCCCGGATTCGGTGCGCTTCTACACCAAGACCAAGACGGTGACCTCGCGCTGGCCGTCCGGCGTCAAGGAAGGCGCGGAGTTCTCGATCCCGCTGATGAAGTAAGGCTGTAGCCCAGCCCGTCATTGCGAGCGTAGCGAAGCAATCCAGACTTTCTCCTCGGACCCACTGGATTGCTTCGTCGCTTCGCTCCTCGCAATGACGAGAACAGTGAGCAGCCCATCATGCAGTTCGCTCTGAACGACGATCAGATCGCGGTTCGCGACATGGCGTTGGCGTTTGCGGCGGAAAAGATCGCGCCGCACGCGCTGCGCTGGGACGAGGAGAAGCATTTTCCCGTCAAGGTGATGCGCGAGGCCGCTACGCTCGGCATGGGCGGCATCTATATCCGCGACGATGTCGGCGGCTCCGCGATGTCGCGGTTCGACGCGGCGCTGATCTTCGAGGCGCTGGCGACGGGCTGTCCGACCACCTCGGCCTTCATCTCCATCCACAATATGGCGTCCTGGATGATCGATGCCTACGGCAGCGACACCCAGCGCCACACATGGTTGCCCAAGCTCTGCACCATGGAGCTGATTGCGAGCTACTGCCTGACCGAGCCGGGCGCCGGTTCGGACGCGGCAGCGCTCCGCACCCGCGCCGTGCGCGACGGCGACCATTACGTGCTCAACGGCCAGAAGCAGTTCATCTCCGGCGCCGGCGGGACCGATCTGCTGGTCGCGATGGTCCGCACCGGCGGCGATGGCCCCGGCGGCATCTCGACGCTCGTGATCGACGGTAAGACGCCGGGCGTCTCGTTCGGTGCCAACGAGCGCAAGATGGGCTGGAACGCGCAGCCGACCCGCGCCGTGATCTTCGAGAACGCCCGCGTTCCGGTCGCCAATCGCTTGAGCGAGGAGGGCGTCGGCTTCAAGATCGCGATGGCGGGCCTCGACGGCGGGCGTCTCAACATTACGGCTTGCTCACTCGGCGGCGCGCAGACCGCGCTCGACAAGGCGCGTTCTTACATGAAAGAGCGCAAGGCTTTTGGAAAACGCCTCGACGAATTCCAGGCGCTGCAATTCAAGCTTGCCGACATGGCGATCGAGTTAGAAGCTGCGCGTACCTTCTTGTGGCGGGCAGCGGCCGCACTCGACCGGAAAGATCCGGACGCCACCATGCTGTGCGCCATGGCAAAACGGTTTGGCACCGATGCCGGCTTCGAGGTCGCCAACCAGTCGCTCCAGCTTCATGGTGGCTACGGCTATCTCAGCGAGTACGGCATCGAGAAGATCGTGCGCGATTTGCGCGTGCACCAGATCCTGGAAGGCACCAACGAAATCATGCGGCTGATCGTGGCGCGCAAATTGATCGAGGGCGCGCGATGAGTGGAGTGGAGGAGGGCGATCTGGTCGCACGGGTCGAAGGCGCGGCCGGCATTATCAGGCTCAACCGCCCCAAGGCGATCAACGCCGTCACGCTGGAGATGTTTCGCGACATCGATAGGGCGCTCGACCGTTTTCAGACCGATCCAACCGTTGCCGTGATCGTGCTGGAAGGTGCCGGTGAGCGCGGCCTGTGTGCCGGCGGCGACATCCGTGCGCTCTGGGAGAGCTCCAAGGTCGACGGCGACCTCGGCAAGATCCTGTGGCGGGAAGAGTACATCCTCAACGCCCGGATCAAGAAATTCCCCAAACCCTATGTCGCCTTCATGGACGGGATCGTGATGGGCGGCGGCGTCGGGCTCTCGGCCCATGCGAGCCATCGAATCGTGACCGACCGCACCAGGCTCGCGATGCCTGAGGTCGGGCTCGGTTTCTTCCCCGATGTCGGCGGCACTTGGCTGTTGTCACGCGCGCCGGGCGAGATTGGCACTTACTTTGGCCTGACCGGCCAGACCATGAACGGCCCTGATGCGATCCACGCGAAGTTTGCCAATGCGGTGGTACCGGCGGCCAAATGGCCGGAATTGCGCGACGCGCTGACCAAGCTTGGCCAGGGCGTCACCGCGGCCGATGTCAGCAAGGTCATCGACGGTTTTGCAACGGGGGAGACCGCGGGGCCGGTCGCCGCAAAAGAGCCGGCGATCGACGCATTGTTCGGCTTCGACCGCATGGAAGACATCTTTGCCGCGCTCAAGCGCGACGGTTCCGAGTTCGCGCTGGCGACATTGAAGACGCTCAACGAAAAATCGCCGCGCGGCATGGTGGTGACGCTCAAGCTGCTGCGGCTCGCGCGCACCGCGTCAAGCCTGGAAGAGTGCCTGGCGCGCGAATATCGGGCTGCGCTGGAAGTCTTCCGCAGCGATGACTTTCGCGAAGGTGTGCGCGCCGCGGTGATCGACAAGGACCGCAATCCAACCTGGTCGCCGTCGCGGATCGAGGACGTCACGCCGGACATGCTGGCGCAGTATCTCGCCGAGATCGGCGCCGACGAATTGAAGTTCAACTAATCAACGAAACCTTCAGCGGAGGAAACGAAGATGGCCACGATCGCATTCATCGGTCTCGGCAACATGGGCGGCCCCATGGCCGCCAATCTGGTCAAGGCCGGCCACAAGGTCGTCGCTTTCGACCTCGCCGAGGCCTCTCGCAACCAGGCCAAGGCCGATGGCGCCGGCATCGCCGAGAGCGCGGCAGGCGCCGTGAAGGGCGCCGATGTGGTCGTCACCATGCTGCCCGCCGGCAAGCACGTTCTCGCCGTGTGGGGCGAGGTTGTTCCGGCGATGACCAAGGGCGCGTTGATCATCGACTCCTCCACGATCGACGTCGAGAGCGCGCGGCAGGCGCATGTGCTGGCGGCCAAGCACGGCGTGCTTTCGGTCGACGCGCCGGTCTCCGGTGGCACCGGCGGCGCTAAGGGTGCGACGCTCACCTTCATGTGCGGCGGCGAGGACAACGCGTTTGCAGCGGCAAAGCCCGTGCTGGAGAACATGGGCAAGAAGATCGTGCATTGCGGCGGTGCCGGCGCGGGCCAGGCGGCAAAAATCTGCAACAACATGATCCTCGGAATTTCCATGATCGCGGTGAGCGAGGCGTTCGCGCTGGCCGAGAAGCTCGGGCTCTCGCATCAGGCGCTGTTCGACGTCGCCTCGACCTCGTCAGGCCAGTGCTGGTCGCTGACGACCTATTGCCCGGTGCCCGGGCCGGTGCCGACCTCGCCCGCCAACAACGATTACAAGCCGGGTTTTGCCTCGGCACTGATGGTGAAGGACCTGACGCTGGCGCAGGACGCCGCCAAGGCCGCGGGCGCGGCAACGCCGCTCGGCAAACATGCGCAGGAGATCTATCAGTCATTCGACGCAGCCGGCCAGGGCGGGGTGGATTTTTCCGGAATTATCAAGCACGTTAGGAGTCTGGCCGGGAAAGCCTAATGACGACATTTCAGGAAGCGCGCGCGTTTCTGCTCCACAACCGCACGGACTACGAGACAGCGGTCAAAGACTTCCGCTGGCCCGATCCGGTTCCTTTCAACTGGGCACTCGACTGGTTCGACGCCGAGCTAGCGGCGAATGCGGACAGCAAGGATCGTCCTGCGCTCTGGATCGTCGATGCCGCGCAGGACCGCCAGACCAAGCTCTCGTTCGGGGCGTTGTCGCGCCGCTCCAACCAGGTCGCGAACTTCCTCCGTGCGCAAGGCTTGAAACGCGGCGACCATCTCCTGCTGCTGCTCGGCAATGTCGTTCCGCTGTGGGAAGCGATGCTGGCCGCGATCAAGCTCGGCGTCGTCGTAATTCCCGCGACGACGCTGCTCACGGCCGATGAGCTTCGCGACCGGCTCGATCGCGGCCAGGCGAAGGCGGTGGTGGCAGCGCAGGACCAGGTTGCGAAGTTCGCAAGTCTTGGCGCCGACAATATCGTCCGCATTGTCGTGGGGGAGGCCTCCGATGGCTGGCTTTCCTATGACGACGCGGCAAAGGCGTCGGAGAGTTTTGCAGCTGACGGCCCGACCAACGCCGACGACCCGATGCTGCTCTATTTCACCTCGGGTACCACCGCAAAGCCAAAACTGGTGCGGCACAGCCAGCGCAGTTATCCCGTCGGCCATCTCTCGACCATGTACTGGATCGGGTTGAAGCCAGGCGACGTGCATCTCAATATCTCCTCGCCCGGCTGGGCCAAGCACGCCTGGAGCTGTTTCTTCGCGCCGTGGAATGCGGGCGCGACCGTGTTCGTGGTCAACCAGCCGCGCTTCGATGCCAAGGGGCTGCTTGCCACCATCGGCCGCTGCGGCGTCACCACGCTGTGCGCGCCGCCGACGGTGTGGCGGCTGTTCATCCAGGAGAACCTGGCGTCGTTCAAAGTGGCCTTGCGCGAGGTCTGCGGTGCCGGCGAGCCGCTCAATCCGGAGGTGATCGACCAGGTGCAGGCCGCCTGGGGCCTCACCATCCGCGACGGTTACGGCCAGACCGAAACGACGGCGCTCGCCGGCAACTCGCCGGGGCAGACGATCAAGATCGGCTCGATGGGCCGGCCGCTGCCGGGCTATCGCGTGCAGGTCAGCGACGCCGATGGTCATCCGGCCAAGGAGGGCGAGGTGGCTCTGGTGCTCGGCGAAAACCGCCCCGCCGGCCTGATGCAGGGCTATCAGGGCGACAACGGTGGGCTGTCCGGCGCCGAAGGCGAGCTTTATCGCAGCGGCGACGTCGTGTTCGAGGACGACGACGGCTATCTCACCTTCGTCGGTCGCTCCGACGACGTGTTCAAATCCTCCGACTATCGCATCAGCCCGTTCGAGCTCGAGAGCGTGTTGCTCGAGCACGAGCTCGTCGCGGAAGCCGCCGTGGTGCCGAGCCCGGATCCGATCCGGCTCGCGATTCCCAAGGCCTTCGTGCTGCTGACATCCGGCGCGGAGCGCTCGCCGGAAACCGCGCTCTCCATCTTCAAGCATCTGCACACGCGCCTTGCGCCGTTCAAGCGCATCCGCCGCCTCGAAATTGTCACGGAGCTGCCGAAGACGATCTCGGGAAAGATCCGCCGCGTTCAGCTCAGACGGCTGGAACGTGACGACGATCGCAACGATCCCCTGCGCGGCCGGGAATTCCGCGAAGAGGATTTTCCGGAGCTGGCGAAAACACGGAGTGAGAATTAAGTGAACGAAGTCTGGAAGAAGCCGCCGATTTCCTTGGACGCCTATCAGGCCATGGTTGGGAAGGAGATCGGCGTGTCGTCGTGGCACCTGGTCGATCAGCCCCGCATCGACACCTATGCCGACGTGATCGAGGATCATCAGTTCATTCACGTCGACCCGGAGCGTGCGAAGAAGGAGACGGCGTTCGGCACCACCATCGCGCACGGCTTCCTCACGATGTCGCTGCTGTCGATCATGTCCTACGAGGTGATGCCCGTCATCGCGGGTACGACGATGGGGGTCAATTACGGTTTCGACAAGCTGCGTTTCATCTCGCCGGTGCGTTCGGGAAAGCGCGTTCGCGGCCGTTTCGTGCTGGCGGAAGCCAAGCTGCGCAAGCCGAATGAACTGCAGTCGCGCACCAACGTCACCGTGGAGATTGAAGGAGAGGACAGGCCCGCGCTGGTCGCGGAGTGGCTGGGATTGATCTATTTCGCCTGACGCCGCCGGTCGTTGCCGGGCTTGACCCGGCAACTCATCGCTGCTCAAAAGCTGTTCAAATCGCGCTCGGTACACCCTCTCCCCTTGCGGGAGAGGGTGGAAACCGAGCGGAGCGAGATGAAGCCGGGTGAGGGGTATCTCTCCACACGCTCATCTGCCAAGACAGACCCCTCATCCGGCGCCGTAGCCAACGCTACGCGTTGGCGTTTTAACCAGGAACGGCGGCCGTTGGCCGCCTATGCCACCTTCTCCCACAAGGGGAGAAGGAAGAAGAAGCAGGAACTGCACTCATGGCAATCAGGTTCGACGGACGCGTCGCTATCGTCACCGGCGCGGGCAATGGTCTGGGGCGCGCGCATGCGCTGGGGTTGGCAAGCCGCGGCGCCAAAGTCGTGGTCAACGATTTCGGCGGCGCGCGCGACGGCAGCGGCGGCTCGCTCTCGCCGGCGGAAACCGTGGTCGAGGAGATCCGTAAAGCGGGCGGCATCGCCATGGCCGACGGTGCCGACGTCTCCAATTTCGAGCAGGTCACCGCGATGGTCGAGCGCGCCACCAAGGAGTGGGGCAGCGTCGATCTCTTGTGCGCCAATGCCGGCATTTTGCGCGACAAGTCGTTCGGCAAGATGGAAGCGGCCGATTTCCAGAAGGTACTCGACGTGCATCTCGTCGGCACCTTTTATTGCTGCAAAGCGGCCTGGGCCGGCATGCGCGATCGCAACTACGGCCGCATCGTGCTGACGACGTCGTCCTCCGGCCTCTACGGCAATTTCGGCCAGGCCAATTACGGTGCGGCCAAGTCCGGCATGGTCGGCCTGATGAACGTGCTGGCGGAAGAGGGCCGCAAGTCCGACATCCGTGTCAACATCATCTCGCCGACGGCGGCAACCCGCATGACGGAAGAGCTGCTGCCGCCGCAGGCGCTGCAATTGATGAAGCCGAACGCGATCACGCCCGCGGTCGAATACATGTTGAGCGAGGACGCGCCGACCCGCACCATCATGGGCGCTGGCGCCGGCTCGTTCGCGGTGATCAAGATCGTCGAAAGCGAGGGCATCAACCTGCCGGAGTCCGAGTGGACCCCGGACGCGGTCGCAGCGCATTTCGCCGAGATCAGCGACATGTCGAAGGCGAAGGCGCTGCAGGGAGCGTTCGAGCAGACGCAGAAATACGTGGCGCAGGCCGCTGCGCGCGCCGGGGTGAAACTCTGACAGCTGTCGCCGTCATCGGCGCCGGTCCTGCCGGGCTGATGGCGGCCGAAGTGCTCGCGCAGGGCGGTGCTCGTGTGACCGTCCACGACGCCATGCCGTCTGCGGGCCGCAAATTCCTGATGGCCGGCCGCGGCGGTCTCAACCTCACCCACAGCGAACCGCTGCCGCAGTTCATGGCGCGCTACCGCGAGGCGGCGCCGAGACTACAGGCTGCGATCGAAGCGTTTTCTCCTGACGCACTGCGCGCCTGGAGCGAGGCGCTGGGCGAGCCGACTTTTGTCGGCTCCAGCGGGCGTGTGTTTCCGAAAGCGTTCAAGGCATCGCCCTTGCTGCGGGCCTGGCTGCGGCGCCTCGATGCTGCTGGCGTGCGCTTTGCCTTTCGCCAGCGCTGGATGGGCTGGGACGGGGAAGGACGGCTGGTCTTTGATGCACCCGGCGGCCGCGCCACCATCGCCGCGGACGCCACGGTGCTGGCCGTGGGCGGCGCCAGCTGGCCGCGGCTAGGCTCGGATGGCGGCTGGACGACGATCCTGGCCGACAAAGGCGTTGCGATCTCGCCGCTGCTGCCGGCGAACTGCGGCTTCACCGTGGCATGGTCCGAAATCTTCCGCGCGCGCTTCGAAGGCCAGCCGCTCAAGGGCATCACGCTGTCCTTTGGCGCGCAGCGCGTGCGCGGCGAGGCCATGATCACAAGCGGCGGGATCGAGGGCGGGGCGATCTATGCGCTGTCGGCCGACCTGCGCGAGGCGATCGCGGCGAGCGGCGAAGCGGTCCTGCAGGTCGCGTTGCGGCCGGATGTCGATCATGGCGAACTCGTCAAGCGTCTGTCCGCCTCGCGCGGCAAGCAATCCTTCTCCAACTTCCTGCGCAAGGCTGCGCAGCTGTCGCCGGTCGCGGTCGGGCTGTTGCAGGAAGCCGCCATCGGTGCTGGCCAGTCGTTGCCGGCAATATCGGCTGACCGATTGGCGGAGCTCATCAACGCCGTGCCGATCAAGCTCAGGGGCGTCGCGCCGATCGCGCGCGCGATCTCCAGCGCCGGCGGGATTTCCTTCGGCGAGCTCGACGCCGACTTCATGATCCGCAAGCTGCCGGGCGTGTTCGCGGCCGGTGAGATGCTGGACTGGGAGGCGCCGACGGGTGGTTATTTGCTCCAGGCCTCGTTCGCGACCGGAGCTGCGGCGGGCAGGGGCGTCTTGCGACGGCTCGCCCAATTGTCGCCCTGACCATCCCATCATGACGTCCCGGTCCGGGTTGCGAGATCCGTCAGGAGGCCGAGCACGCCGAAGCTTGCCGCCACTGCGCAGACCATGGTCCAGCCGCCAAAACTCCAGGCCAGCGAAGCCGCCGCCGCGCCGACGCCACCCCCGATAAAGAACAGCGCGACGAACAGGCCGTTCATGCGACCGCGGGCCTCGGGGCGCAACAGGTTGATCGCGCGGCGGCCCAGCGTCTGGTCGGTGGTGATGCCGACGTCGAGCAGGATCGTGCCGAGGCTCAGGACCAGCAGACCGGCGATCTGGGAGTCCAGCATGCCCGCCCAGGCGCAGAGCGCGAGCGATCCGATGATGAGCAGATGGGCGGCAAAGAACATCGGCCGCGCCCGGCCCTTGTCGCCCCAGCGGCCAGCCATTGGTGTCGCCGCGGCGCCCGCTACGCCGATCAGTGCGAAAGCCGCAACTCCCTTGGCGTCGAGGTCGAACGGCGCCTCCGGCAGCCGCAGCGCGACCGCCGACCAGAACGCCGTGAAGGAGGCCATGACAAGCGATGCGGTCCAGGCCCGCACGCGCAGCACGGGCTCTTCGCGCAGCAGCCTTGGAAAGGACAGCAGCAACTCGGTGTAGCTCGCGCGTGCCGTCGGTCGAAGGGTTGGAAGATAACGGGCGAGTGCGCCGGCAAGCAGAGCCATCAAAGCGGCCGAGACGACATAGTAGGCGCGCCAGCTCCAGAGATCGGCGATCAGGCTCGCCGCGGGTCGTGACAACAGGATGCCGATCATCAATCCGCCCATCACCTCGCCGATGGCCTGGCCGCGGCGATCCGGCGCCACCATCGATGCGACCAGCGGAACCATCATCTGGATCGCCGCGCAGCAGGCGCCAAGGATGAAGGTGGCGAGCAGCAGCAGCGCGGGCGTCGGCGCGAGGGCCGTCGCGAGAGCGGCGAGGATCGCGCAGCCGAGTGTGCGGAGGATGACAAGCCGGTTCTCGACGAGATCGACCAGAGGTACGAGCAGCAGCAGGCCGAGTGCATAGCCCAGCAAGGTCAGCGTGCTGATCAGCCCCGCCTGCCACGCCGGCATGGACATTGACCGGCCGATCAAGCCGAGCAGGATCTGCGGCGCGAACAGATTGGTGACGACGACACCGGCGGTGATCGCGCCGAGCCAGATCAGCGGCCGCTCGGCGAGCTGGTTTCGGGACGCAGGCCTGGTGGTTTCGGAGACAGTCATGGGACCTCGCAGCTGTGGCGCGGGACCCTTTAAGCGGAGCGATCAATATGCTACAATTCAAATAAGCCTATAAAGAATATGCGGGTTTGTTATGAATACCCATGACCTTGTCGCTTTCGTCGCCGTAGTCGAGACCGGATCGATTGTCGCGGCTTCGACGCGTCTCAATCTCACCCAGCCCGGCGTGACCCGACGTATCCAGAATCTCGAGGAGATGTTGGGGGCGCAGCTTCTGGACCGGCTCTCGAAGCCCGTGAAGCCGACGGCGGCGGGCCATGAGGCCTACGAGCAGGGCAGGCGTCTGCTCAGGATGCTGGACGACCTCAAGTCGGGCGTCGCCAACGACGGAATGGTCCGCGGCGAGTTCAGGCTCGGTCTGACGCCGTTTCTGTCGGAGGCAGGCCTGACTGCACCACTCGATGCGGTGCGCGCCGAATTTCCCGCGCTGGCGGTGCGGGTGGTCTCCGGTTGGTCGCCGAACCAGCTCGAGCGTGTCTGCCGCAACGAGCTCGATGCAGCCGCGATCTGTCTACCCGACGGTGCAGTGCCGCCCGCCGATCTCGCGGCCGACGATCTCGGCGCGCAGCCCGTCGTCTTCGTCGTCGCTCGTGAGATGAAGATCCCGCGCACCGTCGATCTGGAACGGCTGTCCCAACTGTCGTGGGTGATCAACCAGGATGGCTGTGGATTTCGCGATACGCTGAAGCGAAAATTCGATGCCTCGCATCTGCCGTTCAACATCGCCGTCGAGGCGCTGGACAGCGAGCTTCGCCTGTCGCTGGTGTCGCGCGGCCTCGGCGTCGGGCTGGTCACCCCGATCGCCCTGAAACGCAGCGCATTTCGCGACAGGCTGAAGCCGGTCGCTGCGCGCGACTTCAAACCCGCCGTCCGCGCATGGGTGGTGCATCGCGCCCCGGCCGGTCGGCTGGAGCGGCCGATCAAACTCTTCCGCGATGGCCTGGTCCGGGAACTCCAGGCGCTGATCGGGGGCTAGCTACCGCAGCTTCCCCCGTGCCGCCACCGGCAGCGTGCCGATGATCTCCTCGCCGCACACCATCACGACTTCGTCCATCATGTTGACGACGACGCAGACGTGATTGGGCACGACCCGTACGATGTCGCCGACATTGGGGCGGGTGTTGCTGCGGGAGAGATCGAGGAAGCCGTGCTCCTCGGCGAAGCGCGCGATCTTGGCTTCGGGGTGCTCCAGGATCAGGCCGTGCCCGTCGAGGCCGCCGGTATCCGTGGTCAGCGTCTTGGAGCCGGCATCGAGGATGCCGCGCTCGGGCGCGGCGCGGCTGACTACGGTCGAATAGATGTGCAGCGCGCAGTCGTCCCAGGTGGCGGAGCCGGCGGCGACCTGCATGCGGTCGTTGTAGATGTAGGTGCCGAAGCGGTGCTCGGTGCCGCCCTTGAGCTTGCCGAGATTTTTCAGGTTCGGCGTTCCGCCGGTCGAGACGATTTTTGCATCCAGCCCGTGCGCGCGCACGCCAGCCAGAGCTTCGTCATAGAATTTTTGCGCATCCGCCCAGCCAGTCTCGGTCGGATACATCATGAAGCCGGCGAATTGCAGTCCCTTGGATGCGGCAATCTCCTGTGCCAGCGCAATCGCCTCGGCGGGCGTCTCGACGCCGGCGCGCTTGCGCCCGGTATCGCATTCGACCAGGACCGACAGCGGTCGGCCTGAGGCCGCAGCAGCCTTGGGCAGGCCGGCAACGACGGTCGAATTGTCGGCGGCGACCGTCATGTTGGCCTTCGCCTGCAGTGCCCCTAACCGCGCCATCTTCTCTTCGCCGAGCAGATTGTAGCTGATCAGAATGTCGTCGATGCCGGCATTGACCATGATCTCGGCCTCACCGAGCTTCTGGCAGGTGATGCCCTTGGCGCCGGCCGCGATCTGCATCTTCGCAATGGTGGGGTTCTTGTGCGTCTTGATGTGGGGACGGTTGGCGATCCCGGCGTCATCGCAGGCCTTCTGAATCCTGGCGATGTTGCGCTCGACCTTGTCCATGTCGATGACGGCGCAGGGCGTGCCGTATTCGCGGGCAATCTTGGCGGCGAGGGTCGTTGTCATGGAAGTCTCTGAGTTGGCGCGCATTCTGTTTGCAAAAGCGGTGTCCACTTTTGCGAAATGCACGCTAGGCCTGTTCAATCTCTTCGCGCCGCACTTCGAGCTCCAGCCATTTGTCTTCGGCCTCCGCCAGCTCCTTTTGCGCCTTCGTCAGAGCATCGGAGGCCTGGTCAAAGCGCTTGCGATCCTTGCGGAAGAGATCGGGGTCGTCAAGGAAGCGCTGCTGCTTGGCGATCTCGGCTTGCAGCTTGGCGATGGTCTTGGGCAGCGTCTCCAGCGCGTGTTGCTCGTTGAAGGTCAGCCGTCGTCTCGCGACGGCGGAAGGCGCGGCTGATCGCTGTTCTCTTGTCTCTTCGACGGCCTTCGCTGTCGCGCGCTTCACGTCGGCGCCGCGCTGGGCCAGCATGTCGGTATAGCCGCCGGCATATTCGAGCCAGCGTCCGTTGCCCTCGGGCACGATCACGGAGGTCACGACGCGGTCGAGAAAATCGCGATCGTGGCTGATCAGGATCACGGTGCCCTCGTAGTCGCTGAGCATTTCCTCGAGGACGTCGAGGGTCTCGAGGTCGAGGTCGTTGGTCGGCTCGTCCAGCACCAGGAGGTTGGAAGGCTTCGCCAGCGCGCGTGCCAGCATCAGCCGTCCGCGCTCACCGCCCGACAGCACCTCCAGCGGCGTGCGCATCTGTTCCTGGGCGAACAGGAAGTCTTTCATATAGCTCACGACATGCTTCGGCTTGCCGCCGACCATAACATGGTCGCCGCGGCCGCCGGTGAGCGCCTCGGCCAGCGTCGTCTTCGGATCGAGACTTTCCCGATGCTGGTCGAGCGTCGCCATCTCGATGTTGGCGCCGAGCCGTATGCTGCCGCTGTCCGGTGCGCTGCCGCCGGTCAGCATCTCGATCAGCGTGGTCTTGCCGGCGCCGTTCGGGCCGACGATGCCGATGCGATCGCCGCGCTGGACGCGGATCGAGAAGCCGTCGACGATCTTTCGCTCGCCATAGGACCGGCTGATATTCTTGGCCTCGATGACGAGCTTGCCGGATTTGTCGGCTTCGGCAGCCGCGAGGTTGGCGTTGCCCGTCGCGCCGCGATGTGTGCGGCGCTGGTCGCGCAGCGCGTGGAGATTGCCGAGCCGCTTGACGTTGCGCTTGCGGCGGCCCGAGACGCCGTAGCGCAACCAATGCTCTTCGTTGACGATCTTGCGGTCGAGCTTGTGCTGGTCGCGCTCTTCCTCCGCGAGCACCTCGTCGCGCCAGGCCTCGAAGGCACTGAAGCCCCGGTCGATCTGCCGGATCTGGCCGCGGTCGAGCCAGGCGGTGCTGCGCGATAGATTGCCCAGGAAGCGCCGATCGTGGCTGATGATCACCAGCGCGCAGCGGCGGCTCTCCAGTTCGCTCTCCAGCCATTCGATGGTCGGAAGATCCAGATGGTTGGTCGGCTCGTCCAGCAGCAGGATGTCGGGCGAGGGCGCCAGCACGCGCGCCAGCGCCGCGCGGCGGGCTTCGCCGCCGGAGACATGCGCCGGATCTTCTTCGCCGTTCAGACCGAGTTGCTCGACCAGATAGCGCGCCTGATAATGGTCGTCGCCGGCATTGAGGCCGGCCTCGACATAGGCGAGCGTGGTGGAGAAACCGGAAAAGTCCGGCTCCTGCGGCAGGTAGCGGATGGTGGCGCCGGGCTGCACGAAACGGCTGCCGCCATCCGGTTCGACCAGGCCGGCGGCGATCTTGAGCAGCGTCGATTTGCCGGAACCGTTGCGGCCGATCAGGCAGACGCGCTCGCCGGTCGAAACCGACAGTTCGACGCCCGCTAGGAGCGGTGTGCCGCCAAAGGTCAGCTTAATATCGCGCAGTTGAATCAGCGGTGGCGCCATGCGGTGTCTCAGTCCTGTCTTGTTGCGGCCTGGTCGGCGCGGCGGCGCTGAATGCGGCGGATGGTCTGGTCGAGCGTCGACAGAAATGTCGAGCGGTCGCGCGGCGAATACGATTTCGGACCGCCGGTGACTTCGCCGGCCGAGCGCAAATCGGTCATGAGGTTGCGGACCGCGAGCGTCATCCCAATCGATTCCTCGGTGAACGCCTTGCCGTTGGATGCAATCACATCGGCGCCGGCCTTCACGCAGCGGCTCGCGAGCGGAATATCCGAGGTAATGACGATATCGCCGGGCCCGGCGCGTTCCGCGATCCAGTCATCGGCCGCGTCCATGCCGGCACCCGCGGCGACCCGCTCGATCAGCGGATCCTGGGGCACGCGGATGAAATTGCCCGCGACAACGCTCACGGGCAGGCCGTGTCTGCCGGCGACGCGATAGATCTCGTCCTTCACCGGACAGGCGTCGGCGTCGACATAGATGCGGGTGGTGTTTTGAGGGTTCGTCATTGTCCGTAGATGAGGCTTGCGAAGCGGTTCCGCAGCAGCCGCGTGGTACCCCATTCGGGCCGCAAAGGCGAGGGGATTGACCCCGGTTCCTCAGGGCCTACGATCGGCCCGAAACAACAAGAATTTGGGGAAAGCCAAGCCATGCCGAACCGGCTCGAAACCTATCGCGTCGAGGCCTACAACACGGCCAAGCAGTCCGAAAACAAGATGCATGACGATAGTGTGGCGCGCCGCTTCGGCTTTTCCGGCGGGCTGGTCCCCGGCGTCGACGTCTTCGCCTACATGATGCATGTGCCGGTGGCGCGCTGGGGCCGCGATTTCCTGTCGCGCGGGCTGATCGAGGCGCGTTTCATCAAGCCGGTCTATGACGGCGAGACCGCCGACGTCGATGCGACCGAGCACAACGGCCTGCTCACCATCGAGGTGTTCAGCCGTACCGAGCTCTGTGCCACCGGCATCGCCTCGCTGCCGGCGATTGCGACTGCGGTGTCATTGAATGACTACATCGCAGTCCCGGCAGTCGCCGAGCGCGAACCGGTCAGCGCGGCAACCTTCGAGACCGGCAAATGGCTCGGCACGACGCCGCGCCGCTGGGCCGGGCAGGATGCGGCCGACTATCTCGCCGACATCCGCGAAACCGATCCGATCTTCGCGCGCGAGGGGCTCGGCCACCCCGGCCTGATCCAGCGCGTCATGAACCGCGTGCTGGTGGACAACACCATCCTCGGCCCGTGGATCCATGTCGGCAGCCGCATGCAATTGCTGTCAGCCGCAGGCGCCGGCGACGAGATCACCGCGCGGGCCAAAGTCACCGCGAACTACGAGAAGAAGGGCCATCGTTTCGTCGAGCTCGACGCGCTGGTGGTCGCCAACTGCACGACGCCGCTGGCGTACTGCCAGCACACCGCGATCTACCAGCCGCGCGAGCAGGCGGCGGCGTAGGTGCGGGGTAAGGGGCACATCATCACCACATCGTCATGCCCGGGCTTGTCCCGGGCATCCACGTTCTTGATGCCTCACGGCGTGGATGGCCGGGTCAAGCCCGGCCATGACGAAGGAGAGAGCGTGATTTACGCCGCTTTCCCCTTCGCATCCTGGATCGCGCGCCACACACGCTCCGGCGTCAGCGGCATGTCGATGTGCTTGACGCCGTAGTCGGAGAGCGCGTCGATCACCGCGTTCACGACTGTCGACAGGCTGCCGGCGCAGCCGGCCTCGCCGCAGCCCTTGCTGCCGAGCGGATTGGTCGTGGCCGGCACCGGGTGGTCGCCGATCGTCATGTTCGGAACGTCCTCGGCGCGGGGCAGTGCGTAGTCCATCAGCGAGCCCGTGATCGGCTGGCCGCTCTCGTCGTAGCGAACGTGCTCCATCAGCGCCTGGCCGATGCCCTGGACGACGCCGCCATGGAGCTGGCCAGCGACCAGCAGCGGATTGATCACCGTGCCGAAATCGTTGACCGCGCTGTAGCGCACGATCTGCACGACGCCGGTCTCAGGGTCGATCTCGACCTCGGCGACATGGCAGCCGTTCGGGAAGGCCGACGGCACCGGTTCGCTGGTGTGGTCGACGTCGAGGCTGTCGGGGACGCCCTCAGGCATCTTGCCGTCGTGCAGGCGCTTGGCGAGCTCCATGATGTCGATGCTGCGGTCGGTGCCAGCGATCGTAAAGCTGCCGCCTTCGAATTCGATGTCGGCTTCGGATGCCTCGAGCATATGCGCGGCGGCGCGCTTGCCCTTTTCGATCACGAGCTTGGCGGCGCCCACGATCGCCATGCCGGTCGCGGTGATCGAGCGCGAGCCGCCGGTGCCGTTGCCGGTGTGGACGATATCGCTGTCGCCCTGCACCAGCTTGACGCTGTCGAAGGGGACTCCGAGCTGCGCACACAGCACCTGCGCGAATGCGGAGGCGTGGCCCTGACCGTAATCGAGCGTGCCGGTGATGAGCTGCACCGACCCATCGGGATCGAACACGATCTTACCGAGCTCGACGCCGGGAGGTGCGGTCACCTCCAGATAGGAGCCGACGGCAATGCCGCGCAGCTTGCCGGACTTCTTGCTCTCCTTCTTGCGCTTGGCAAAATTCTCGTGATCGGAGATTTCAAGCGCCTTGTTGAAGACAGCCTGGAAGTCGCCGCTGTCATAGGTAACGCCGGAGGACGCGGCGAACGGCATCTGGTTCTGCTTGATGAAGTTGCGCTTGCGCATCGTCAGGCGGTTGATGCCCATCTCGTCGGCGGCGCGGTCGATCAGCCGCTCCATATAATAGTTCGCCTCGGGCCGGCCGGCGCCGCGATAGGCGCCCATCAGCGTGGTGTTGGTCAGCACCGTCTTGATGTCGACGGCCATCAGCGGTGTGCGATAGACGCTGGAGAAGTTCTTGCTGGTGTTGAGCGAAAGCGGACTGGGCGCAACGCCGGTGATGTAAGCACCGAGATTGCCGTAGCCCGAGAGCTTGGCGGCGAGGAAATGCCCCTCGGCGTCCAGCGCGAGCTCGGCGTGAATTTTCTGCGCACGGCCGTGGCTGTCGGACAAGAAGCTGGTCGAGCGTTCGTCCAGCCATTTCACCGGCCGTCCTAATTCCTTGGCCGCGTACAGGATGCACATGTATTCGGGATAGTTGACGTTCTTCATGCCGAAGGAGCCGCCGACATTGGCGGTGAGGATGCGCACCTTCTCGTTCGGCACCTTCAGATTCTTGGCGAGGTTGGCGCGGTTGCCGGCGACGCCCTGCGTCGGCATCTGAATGGTGTAGCGCTCGGTCTTCTTGTCGTAGGAGGCAAGGCCGACGCGCGGCTCCATCGAGACCACGGCGACACGGGTGTTTTCGATGTCGACCTTGGTCACGTGAGCGGCGCTGGCGAAGGCGGCGTTGACCTTCTCGATGTCGCCATAGTGGTAGTCGAGCGCGACATTGTTCGGGATGTGGTCGTAGAGTTGCGGCGCGCCGGGTTTTGCGGCTTGCTCAGGGTCGGTCACCGCCGGCAACGGCTCGATATCGAGCTCGACCGCCTCGGCCGCGTCGCGCGCCTGAGCCAGCGTCTCCGCCACGACGAAGGCGACGGGATCGCCGACGAAGCGGACCTTGTCGGTTGCGAGCGGCTGCCGGTTGGTCTGGAGCAGGGGCGAGCCGTCACGGCTCTTCAGCGGCAGGCCGCAGGTGAAGGGGCCGTGGCCGGCCGCATCGAGGTCTTTGCCGGTCCACACCCCGAGCACGCCCGGCATCGCCCTGGCGGCGTCGATGTTGATGCCGCGAATGACGCCGTGGGCATGGGTCGAGCGGACGATCGCGGCATGGGCCTGGCCCGGCAGGTTGAAATCGTCGGTGTAGCGGCCCTTGCCGCGCACCAGGGTATCGTCCTCCTTGCGGCGGACCGGCTGCCCGACGCCATATTTTTGCAGTGCAATAGCGTTTTCGAGCGTGGAGGATTTGGTGTGTTCTTGCATGGAATTGACCTGAAAAGCCGGCAATTGCGCGGTTTGGGGGGCGCCTGGGGGACCGGACTCCTCAAAAATAGCCCACCGGCCCGTTCACGACAACGCACGAATGGGCATGGTCCCATGTGATGCGTTGTTGCGCAGGATTGGCGCGCTGCTAAGGTTTCAGGCGAAAAAGCAATTCCAGATCGGCCCAACCGGCCGCGGAAAGACAGTTTGTATGAATGACCACACGCGGCTCCGCGACGGCCTTGCGCCGCACGGTGAGCTGGGGTCGATGGCGGCGGCGTTCGCCACTGAACCGGCCGTCGGTGCGCAAGCGCCGGGAACCGGCGTCTACGCGGCGCTCGACCTCGGCACCAACAATTGCAGGCTCCTGATCGCCTGTCCGACCCACGACGGCTTTCGCGTGGTCGATTCCTTCTCGCGCATCATCCGGCTCGGCGAGGGCGTCTCGGCAACCGGGTGCATCAGCGAGGCCGCGATCGAGCGCGCCATCGTGGCGCTCGGGATCTGCCGCGACAAGATCAACCTGCGCAAAGCCAAGCGATTGCGGCTGATCGCCACCGAAGCGTGCCGCGCCGCCTCGAACGCTGAGGGCTTTCGCAACCGCGTCGCCGCCGAGACCGGGATCGAGCTCGAGGTGATCGACCGCGAGACCGAGGCGGCGCTCGCCGTGCTCGGCTGCTCGCCGCTGGTCGATCCCAGGGGCCGCGGCGCGATCCTGTTCGACATCGGCGGCGGCTCGACCGAGCTGGTGCGGATCGAGCGCGACGCCGCAAATCCGGAGCCGCGCATCAAAGCCTGGATGTCGATCCCGTTCGGCGTGGTCACGCTTGCCGAGCAGTTCGGCGGGCGCGACGTCACGCCCGAGATCTACGCCGCGATGGAGCGCGAGGTTGCCCATCACATCGCGCCGTTCGCCGAACAGCATGGCGGCGATCTCACTGATATGCATCTGCTCGGCACCTCAGGCACCGTGACGACGCTCGCCGGCATCCATCTCAACCTCGCGCGCTACGACCGCCGCCGCATCGACAGCGTCTGGATGAACGACACCGACGTCACCGCGACCATCAACAAGCTGCTCGGCATGAGCTACGAGGAGCGCGCGGCGAACAGCTGCATCAGCGTCGAGCGCGCCGATCTCGTCCTGGCCGGCTGCGCCATCCTCGACGCGATCCGCCGCGCCTTTCCGCTGCCACGTCTGCGCGTCGCCGACCGGGGCCTGCGCGAAGGCATGCTGGTCGAAATGATGCGCGAAGACGGCGCGCTCAGGAGCTGGTGAGATGGCCAAGGACACCACCGGCCGCTTGCACGTCCAGGTCAAGACCCACGGCAAGCGCAAATTGTCGTCGAAGCTCTGGCTGGAGCGGCAGCTCAACGACCCCTATGTGGTGAAAGCGAAGGCGCTGGGCTATCGCTCGCGCGCCGCCTTCAAGCTGCTCGAGATCGACGACAAATACCGGCTGCTCAAGCACGGCATGGCGGTGGTCGATCTCGGTGCGGCGCCGGGTGGCTGGAGCCAGATCGCCGCCAAGCGCGTCGGCTCAGTCGACGGCAAGGGCAAGGTCATCGCGATCGACCTGCTCGAAATCCCCGAGATCGCCGGCGTCGAGTTCGCGCAGCTCGACTTCATGGACAATGACGCGCCGGACAAGCTCAAGGCCATGCTCGACGGCGGCGCCGACATCGTGATGTCCGACATGGCCGCCAACACCACCGGTCACCGCAAGACCGACCAGCTTCGCATCGTCGGCCTGATCGAGACCGCCGCCGCGTTCGCCTGCGACGTGCTGAAGCCGGGCGGGACCTTCCTGGCGAAGGCATTCCAGAGCGGGGCCGACGCCGAGCTGCTCGCCCAGCTCAAGCGCGATTTCGCCACGGTGCGCCATGTGAAGCCCGCCGCGAGCCGTGCGGATTCCTCCGAGCGCTACGTTCTCGCGACGGGATTTCGGGGCGGCATTTGATCGTCGTCCCGGCCTAGTGCGCAATTGCGCACGGGGGCCGGGACCCATAACCACCGAATTAAGTTTGGCGAAGACTGCCAATTGCCATCTCGCGCCGAACTGCCGTCTCGGCGTATGGGTCCCGGCCTGCGCCGGGACGACATCGAGAGTGGTGCCGGCTACCCCAGCCGCTGATCCCGCACGTCCTGGGTATCCTCGGTCGCCGCCTTGACGGCGGCCTTGGCCGCGCCCTTGCCGGCACCCTTGCGGCTCGCGATCTCCACCGCCTTGCGGCCGGAGACTTCGTGGCCGGCATCAGCGGGCATCTGCCAGAAGAACCAGCTCGACGCTGCCGAGGTCAGGGCGACCACGAGGAAGGCCGGCGCGAACACACTGGCGTTGAGCTCGCTGACGTGGCTGAGCCACATCGTCGTCTCCACGGAGGCCGCGCCGACCGCGACACCGGCCGAGACCGCGAGCTGCTGGTTGACGCTGACGAGCGTGGTGGCGCGGCTCATCTGCGCGTGCTCGACCTCGGCATAGGCCACCGTGTTGATCGCGGTGAACTCGAGCGAACGGAAGAAGCCGCCGACCACCAGGATGATCATGATGATCAGCAGCGGCGTCGTCACGGTGAAGAGCGCACAGGCGGCGAGGAAAACTGCACTGATGATCGCGTTCACCGTCATCAGGTTGCGGAAGCCAAAGGCGCGGATGATGCGTGCGGCCAGCGCCTTCATGCCCATGGCGCCGAGCGAGGAGCCAAACGTGACGAGGCCGGACTTGAACGGCGAGAGGCCGAAGCCGATCTGCATCAGCAGCGGCAACAGGAACGGCAGCGCGCCGATGCCGAGCCGGAACATGAAACCGCCGAAAATGGCCGCGCGCAGTGTCGGCAGCCTCAGCAGCGTGAAGTCCAGCACCGGCGACCCCGTTCGCCGTGCGTGAATGACATACAGCGTCATCGAGATCGATCCGCCGGCGACCAGGGCGGCAACCGTGCTCCATGGCAGCAGATTGAGTCCGGCAACCGACAGCCCGAAGGCAATGCCGGCGAGCCCGAGGCCCGCGAGCACCATGCCGTAGAGGTCGAACGGCTCTCGTTCCTCGCTCTTGATGGGATCGATGAAGCGCAAGGCCATGAAGATGCCGAGCAGCCCGATCGGGATGTTGATCAGGAAGATCCAGTGCCAGGACGCGTAAGTCGTGATGAAGCCGCCGAGCGGCGGCCCGATCACCGGGCCGATCAGGGCAGGGACCGTCACCCACGCCATGGCATTGACCAGCGCGCTCTTGTCGACCGACCGCAGCAGCACGAGGCGCCCGACCGGCGTCATCATCGCCCCGCCCATGCCTTGCAGGATGCGCGCGAACACGAAATCGGTGACCGATGTGGAGAGTGCGCAGCCGACCGAGCCGACCATGAACACGCCGACGGCAATCGCAAACACCATGCGCGCCCCGAACCGGTCGGCGGTCCAGCCGCTCGCCGGGATGAATACCGCAAGCGACAGCAGATAGGAGGTGATCGCGAGCTTGAGCGTCAGTGGGCTGGTGCCGATATCGGCCGCAATCGCGGGCAGCGATGTGGCGATCACCGTCGAATCCATGTTCTCCATGAAGAGAGCAGTGGCCACGATCAGCGGGATGACGCGTTGCTTGTCGACCATGACGGATTGGTAATGAAAATCGGAAGGAAGGGGCGAGAGTTGCGGCTTATCACCGCCACGGGGCCGCGACCATTGCGGATCGACGCATGGCACCTAAATTCTCCGCGAGGGCGACGGTGGGCGCCGGGACGCGTGACGTGTTCGCTGCGGCGCCCGATGGGACTACACCAGTTCGATCTGCGCGTGATGTCCGGGAGCTGCAGCCAAGCGTCTGTCGCGCGTCAGCAGTGGTGTGTCGAGCGCCTCGGCCAGCGCGACATAGGCGGCGTCATATGCCGTCAGATTGTTCCGTAACTCCCATATGCGCGGCAGAAGGAAATCGTGGGGGTATCGCCGCAGGGACAGGTCCGCCAAGTCGGCGAGGGCCATACGCCCACGCTCGACGTCGATCTCCCTGTTGGCGGCATAGCGCCGGATCACCTGGGCGACCTCGACGTCGAGCAAATGAGGCGCGTGCAGTGTTTGATGAGGGGCGAACAGCCGCTGTTCCACCGTTGCCGCTGCGGGCGTCCGTAGAAGGACTTCAAGCAGAGCCGAGGCATCGACGACAATCACGCGCGATCACGCTCCGCGCGAACCGCTTCAGCCGGGGCGACCGAGGGCATGGTTTCGGTGCGGCTGCGCAACCGCGCCCGCAACTCGTCGAGCGTCGGCCGTTCCGCCACCTGCCGAATCTCGCTGAGCAGATAGTCCGACAGCGACATGCCTGCCAGCGCAGCCCGCGACTTCAGCCGACGATGCAAGGCGTCCGGGACGTTGCGGATCTGAATCATGGTTGTCATGCGATCAGCATAGAAACATGTGCTACACATGTCAAAGTGTTCCGTCGCCCAGCTTCCCAGCGCCTTTTGATCCGCGGCGAATTTGCCAAAGTGCCTGTGCATGGCTGTCCGGCGGTCCGAATTGCTTTGATTCGTCAACCACCCGTGCTATCGACCCGCGTCAACCCCACCGATGGGCTCCGATTCTCCGGCGTTGCCGCAAGGCACGCCGAGGGCGGCGCTCATCCATAGCTATTTGCGGCAGGGCCGCGGAAGGAGTTGGCACATGGCCACCGTGCAACAAGGCATTCGCGAAGCCCTCACATTCGACGACGTGCTGCTGAAGCCGGGCCTGTCGGACGTCATGCCGGGCGAGGTCGACATCCGCTCCCGCGTCACCCGCGCGATTCCGCTCAACATTCCGATCATGGCCTCCGCCATGGACACGGTCACCGAAGCCCGCATGGCGATCGCCATGGCGCAGGCCGGCGGCATCGGCGTCATCCATCGCAATTTCGATCCCGAAGGGCAGGCCGCCCAGGTGCGGCAGGTCAAGCGCTACGAATCGGGCATGGTGGTGAACCCGCTCACCATCAGCCCCGACGCCACGCTGGACGACGCGCTCAAGCTGATGAGCGATCACGGCATCTCCGGCATTCCCGTCGTCACCGGTGCGGGCAAGTCCACGCCGGGCAAGCTGGTCGGCATCCTCACCAACCGCGACGTCCGCTTCGCCACCGACCGCCAGCAAAAAATCTCCGAACTGATGACGCATGAAGGTCTCGTCACGGTGCGCGAGAATGTCAGCCAGGACGAGGCACGGCGGATGCTGCATCAGCATCGCATCGAGAAGCTGCTCGTGGTCGACGAGCAATATCGCTGCGTCGGCCTGGTCACCGTGAAGGACATGGAGAAGGCGGTCGCCCATCCGCTGGCCTGCAAGGACGCACAGGGCCGCCTGCGCGTCGCCGCCGCCACCACGGTCGGTGATAGCGGCTTCGAGCGCACCGAGCGGCTGATCGACGCCGGCGTCGATCTCGTCGTGGTCGACACCGCGCACGGCCATTCCCGTCACGTGCTCCATGCGGTCAACCGCATCAAGCGCCTGTCCAATTCCGTGCAGGTCGTTGCCGGCAACGTCGCGACCTCGGAGGGTGCGCAGGCGCTGATCGACGCGGGCGCGGACTGCATCAAGGTCGGCATCGGCCCGGGCTCGATCTGCACCACGCGCATCGTCGCCGGCGTCGGCGTTCCCCAACTCACCGCGATCATGGATGCGGTCGAGGCGGCGAAGAAATCCGACATCCCCGTCATCGCCGACGGCGGTATCAAATTCTCCGGCGACCTTGCCAAGGCGCTCGCGGCCGGTGCCGACATCGCAATGGTCGGCTCGCTGCTCGCCGGCACCGACGAGACGCCCGGCGAAGTGTTCTTGTGGCAGGGCCGCTCCTACAAGGCCTATCGCGGCATGGGTTCGGTCGGCGCGATGGCCCGCGGCTCGGCCGACCGCTACTTCCAGCAGGACATCAAGGACACGCTCAAGCTCGTGCCCGAAGGCATCGAGGGCCAGGTGCCTTACAAGGGCCCGGTCGGCAACGTCATGCACCAGCTCGCCGGCGGCCTGCGCGCTGCGATGGGATATGTTGGTGCAAAGGACATGAAGGACCTGCACGACAAGGCCCAGTTCGTCCGCATCACCGGCGCGGGCCTGCGCGAAAGCCACGTCCACGACGTCACCATCACGCGCGAGGCGCCGAACTATCCGGGCGGCGGTTAGGCGCTCCACATTCCGCTGTCATGCCCTGGCTCGACCGGGGCATGAAAGCGCCTGTTGGGTTTGCTTCATTCCCATCCACCTCCTAAATGATTGCGACAAAGCAATCTGGAGGAAGCCATCATGTCCCAAGGCAAACGCATCGTTCTCGCCGCGCGTCCCGTCGGCGAGCCAAAGCCCTCCGATTTCCGCATCGAGGAATTCGCCGTGCCGACGCCTGCCGCAGGTGAAGTCCTGCTGCGCACCATCTGGCTCTCGCTCGATCCCTATATGCGCGGGCGCATGAGCGACGGTCCGTCCTACGCGACGCCGGTGCCCGTTGGCGGTGTGATGGAAGCCGGTACGGTCTGTGAGGTCGCAGCCTCCAACAATCCGAACTTCGCCAAGGGCGACATCGTGCTCTCGCGCGCGGGCTGGCAGACGCACGCGATCTCCGACGGCAAGGGGCTGAACAAGGTCGACCCGAAGCTCGCGCCGATCTCGACGGCCGTCGGCGTGCTCGGCATGCCCGGCATGACGGCCTACACGGGCCTGCTCGATATCGGCAAGCCGCAAGCAGGCGAGACCGTCGTCGTCGCCGGTGCCTCCGGTGCGGTAGGTTCGGCCGTGGGACAGATCGCGAAGATCAAGGGCGCACGCGCGGTTGGAATCGCCGGCGGCAAGGACAAATGCGATTACGTCGTGAAGGAGCTCGGCTTCGATGCCTGCATCGATCACCGCGATCCCGATCTGGCGGCAAAGCTGAAGGACGCCTGTCCGAAGGGCATCGACGTCTATTTCGAGAATGTCGGCGGCGCCGTGTTCGAAGCGGTGTTCCCGCTGCTCAATGCGTTTGCGCGCGTGCCGGTCTGCGGCCTCATCGCCCATTACAACGACACCGAAGCGAAGCCGCCGAAATGGGCCGCCAGCATGATGCGCGCGACGCTGACCAAGCGGCTGACCTTCCGCGGCTTCATCGTCTCCGACTTCGCCTCCCGCCACGGCGACTTCCTGCGCGACATGTCCGGCTGGGTCCGCGAGGGCAAGGTCAAGTACAAGGAGTTCGTCACCGAGGGCCTGGAGAGCGCGCCCGAAGCCTTCATGGGGCTTCTCAAGGGGGCCAATTTCGGCAAGCAGCTGGTGCGGGTCGGGCCGGACAAAGCTTGATCGGCCGTCTCGGCCCCCTCGGGGCCGGGTATGGTTAACAAACAGTGACTGATCGGCCACACCCGCCCGTAAAAGCCGCAGGTGTGACCGTCGGTTCATTGACGGGCAGACGAAGGCATTGAATCATTGCGCATATTTCAGGTGCGATGATGTTAGAGCTTGTTGTTTTCTGCGTAATCCTTGTGGCCGCCGGTTATTGGGCGACGATGTTTGTCATGGGCCGTCGCGACGACGTCATCCATGGCAAGTTCGTTCACACCGAGGACGTGTTCGCGCAATCCGCGATGCCCACACCCACGCCGCCATTCCCCAAGCGCCCGGTCAAAGCTGCGCGGCCTGCCAATGTTCAGCCCGCCAATACCGGGGCCAAACCGGTGAACAGCGACGCGCTGCAGTCCTTGCTTGCCGCAATCCAGCAGGATCTCAAGAGCGTCGCTTGAGCAGCGACGGGAAGCGCTAATGCTCGCCGCCCATCTGGGTGAGCAACTCCTCGATATCGATGTCGACTTGGCCCGCGGCCCTGACATGGCGAACCTCGAAGCCGTCGGGCTGGAAGCGGTACTCCACGAGCCCGACCTCCTTGATCGCGATCCGGTCCTGGCGCGCATCGTTGATCTTGAAGCCGGCCGACGGCGCCCAGACGTGGCGGGTGTGGCGCCAGGTGAAGTCGCGCCGCTGGTGCACGTGACCGCTGGCGATGAGGCGCAGGTCGACATGTGCAAACATCTCGATCAGCCGCGCGCGGGCCGGCTGCGGCACGTAGCGGATCGACGTCTCCGGCGCCTCGGGGTCGTCGGGCCCGTTGAGAAATATCGGCTTGTGCACGAACAGCGCCACCGGCTTGCCGTTCGTGCGCGAAACTTCCGAGGCAAGCCAGTCGAACTGCTCGGCCTCGAAGGCGAGCCCTGAATTCATCACCAGCGAGTTGAGGCCGATGAAGCACCAGCCCGCGGCCTCGAATGACCAATGGTCCTCGCCGATGATCTCGCGGAATTGCCGGCGGTGCGCTTCCGCGACCGGCGGCTTCGGCGCAGGGCCAACCGCGGTCGGATTGTCGCCGATGTCGTGATTGCCGGGGATGTAGCGGCAGGCGACGGGCAGGGCGTCGTGCAGGCCCTTGGCGAATTCGACATCGTCGCGGCTGGTCGGCCCGTCGAACGAGACGTCGCCGGTGTTGACGACGAGATCGGGCCTATCGGTGTCGATGTGCGCGCTGAGCGCCTGGAAGTTGGCGATCAGGCCGGGGAAGCGCCGGCCAAGATGGGTGTCGGAGATCTGTGTCAGGCGAAATTCGGACATGGATCGATCATAGGCGCTGCCCGACGTCGGAACGATGACGGCGCACCCAGGGTCAGTGATCGAACAATGTTTAAAGCACGCGATAGCGGATCATGTAGGCGTCCTGCGGCGCGACCGGGCTTGCCAGCGGCGAGGCGATGCGGTCGGCGAGGTGCCAAGGACCGAACTGAGCACCGGACTGGGCTCCGAATTGCTCGGAGCGATGCGGCTCGGCCGGCAGGCGGAGGCGGAATTCGAAGGTGCCCTTGCCGGGCAGGTTCACGACCAGCACGCGGTCCGCGGTGCGGTGGTTGAGCGCCACCGCGCCACGCAGGACGGAGCGGCCATCACCGAGCTCCCGCACGCCCTCGACCAGTGCCAGCGTCTGGTTTCGGTCGGTATGCAGCTCGATCTGGGTGTCGGATACTGCTGCCAAGGTCTCCTTGGGCATGCGGATCTCGAACTCGACCGCGGGTTTTGAGGGATTGAGGCCGAGATAGGCCAGCGCGGCATGGCGCATGTCGTAGGCGGCAAAAGCGAACAGAGCGAGGGCGGCGAGCGCAGCGAGGCCATGCCTGAGGACATCGCGCCAGGTCCGATAGCTCATTCGGAAGTAGACCGTCATCGCCAGCGCCACCGCAAGCGCCGTCGCGATGCCGGCCAGCGCCGACATCAGGATGCCGAACTGGCCATCGGCGGACTCGGTCAAAGCGCCAGTCAGGCTGCCGATCTGGCTGAAGAGGGTGTTCATGGCGGTCTTTCGCCTTGCGCCCCCGAGGGGCCAAAATCGCTTTAACTGTCGACAGTTGGTCGCCTCATCGGGAACGCCGGTTCAACTCGTTGATTGTCAGGACCAGCGGTGACAGCTAATGGACGCTAGCTGTGGCTTCCGCCCGATGGGAAATCCCGGGAAATTCCGATGTCCGTTCAAATGGTTTTGCTGCCGGTCTTCGTGCAGGTTGGTCTCACCTTCGCACTCCTGATCGCCATGGCGATGGGACGCCGGCGCGCGCTCGTCTCCGGCGAGACCAAGAGCCGTGACATTGCGCTGGGCGAGCCCAACTGGCCCAAGGGCGCCACACAATTCGCCAATTGCTACCGCAACCAGTTCGAATTGCCGGTGCTGTTCTATGCCCTGATCGCGCTGGCGCTCCCGTTGCGCCACGCCGATCTCTTCATCGTGCTGATGTCCTGGGTGTTCGTGGTGACGCGCTTCGTCCATGCCGGAATCTTCGTCTCCTCCAACAATCTCGGCCGCCGCTCCACGATCTGGCTCGCCGGCGTGCTTGTCCTGCTCGCGATGTGGATCTACTTCGCGTTGAAAATGCTGTTGCTGATCTAGGCGCTACTCGCCGATCCTGATCTGAAAGATTCAAATGACTCCCGCTGCCCGGCTGTCCGCAGCCATCGAACTGATCGACACCATCGAGAAAGACCGCGTGCCCGCGGCCAAGGCGTTGAAGGAGTGGGGCACCGCGCACCGCTTCGCCGGATCCGGCGACCGCGCTGCCATTGCCGGCCTGGTCTGGGACGTGCTGCGCCGCTACGCCTCGAGCGCCTACCTGATGGATTCGGACACCGCGCGGGCGCGGCTGATCGGCATGCTTCGTCTCGAGCGCAACATGGATGCGGCCACGATGGCCGCGCTGTTCGACGGCAGCCGCTTTGCCCCCGCGCCGTTGACCGAGGCCGAGCAGGCCGCGCTCGCCTCGCGGTCGCTGGAAGGTGCCCCGGCCGCGATCGCCGGCGACTATCCGGAATGGCTGGATCCGTATTTGGCAAAGGCGTTCGGCGACGAGCGCGTCGCGGAGGCGGCCGCGATGGCGAGCCGGGCGCCGCTCGACCTGCGCGTCAACACGCTAAAATCCAATCGCGACAAGGCGCTGGGGGCGCTTGCTCATCTTCATGCGAAACCGACGCAGTGGTCCGCAACCGGCCTGCGCATCGAGCTTTCGGCCGATGCGCGCAACCCCGGCATCCAGGCCGAAGAGGATTTCATCAAGGGCGCTATTGAAGTGCAGGATGAAGGGTCGCAGCTTGCGGCTGCCTTGACCGCGGCAAAACCCGGCGAGCAGGTGATCGATCTCTGTGCGGGGGCCGGCGGCAAGACGCTGGCGCTCGCCGCGATGATGCAGGGCAAGGGCCGGCTGATCGCCACCGACAGCGACAAGCGGCAGCTTGCGCCCATCCACGAACGCCTGTCGCGCGCCGGCGTCCACAATGCCGATGTGCGCACGCCCAAGGGCGAGGCCGATCCGCTGGCCGAGATCAGCGCCACCGCCGACCTCGTCGTGATCGACGCGCCCTGCACCGGAACCGGAACCTGGCGCCGCAATCCCGATGCCAAATGGCGCATGCGCCCGGGCGCGCTGGAGATTCGCCTGCGCGACCAGACCGAAGTGCTCGAGCGCGCCGTTCCGCTGGTCAAGGCCGGCGGCCGCATTGCCTACATCACCTGCTCGGTGCTTTCGGAGGAGAACGGCGAGCAGGTGAGGGCGTTCACCAGCCGCCATCCGGAGTTCGCGGTGGTGCCGCCGGAGCAGACCGCGAGCGTGCTCTGGGACAAGGCGGAGGAGTTTGCGCAAGCCGCGCTGCAATCGCCGGAAGGCTGGCTGATGACGCCGCGGCGGACCGAGACGGACGGGTTCTTCGTCGCGGTCTTGAAGAAAGCATAACGCGCCCCCGTCACCGCGGGTGTGGCGGCCCCCAAAACAAAAGCCCCGCGAACCGGAACCCGGTCGCGGGGCTTTCTGAGTCTACGTTCTGCCGGTACGTCCGTGGTCAGAACGGTGCGCGGGCTTTAGCCGACGCGGAGATTGTCAGCCGAGGACTTGCCGCTGCGACGATCGGCGACGATGTCGAACGAGACCTTCTGACCTTCGTTGAGGGTCGAGAGGCCAGCGCGCTCGACGGCGCTGATGTGCACGAACACGTCCTTGTCGCCGTCATCCGGCTGAATGAAACCAAAACCCTTTTGATTGTTGAACCACTTCACGGTGCCCATAGCCATGGGAATTTCCTTTGCTTAAGAAGTTAACACGCGGACCGGTACGCACTATTGCGCCCATAATCCTGATCAGTCGATGTTGGAGAAATCATCTGAAGCGTGCGCGCCCGTCAGCAACGAAGCGAAGCGGCCCAGTCGTTCGGCCAAGTATCGATGATCACAATATAGCGAGATTTTGGGGCCACTTCAAGGCACCACCCGTCGCTCGGAATGTCGCCGCATTTTGCTGTTTTGCGGTGCAAATTAACCCTTCCGGGGCGCTCAATCGACGATAAACAGCGTCGCCCCCGTCGCCGTCGAGGACCGGTGCGCGGCGTCGCCGAAATCCGAGACCTGGTAGCTCATCCCCGCCGTGAGCTTGAATTTGCGGCCGTCGCGCAGCTCGCTGTCGAGCTCGCCCTGCAGCACGTAGAGCACGTGGCCGCGGTCGCACCAATGATCGGCGAGATAGCCCGGCGAATACTCGACCATCCGCACCCGGAGATCGCCGATGTCGAGCGTGCGCCACTGCGCTTGCCCGGTCTCGCCGGGATGGATGGTCGGGGTGACCTTGCTCCAGTCGGTGACGGTGAAGGGGGAGGTGGGGAGCTTCATCTGGAATCCTGTGTCAGAGCCGGCGCCGGTGTTGTTAGCGTATGTGCTCGCCACAGTCTCCGTCATTGCGAGGAGCCCTTGCGACGAAGCAATCCAGACTATCTCCGCGGACAGATTCTGGATTGCTTCGCTACGCTCGCAATGACGGGGACAAGCTAGTGCGCCGGATGATTCGCCGATCCCTGCACGATCTTTCCGGCCGCATTCACCCGCAGATATTCGCAGATCCGCTTTCCCCGCTCGTTCTCGTAGAACACCACCACGCTATCAGGGCTGACGAACAATTCGATCAGCGAGAAATGCAGCTCCGGCAACAGGGCGAGCGCCTTGCCCCAATAGGCGCGCAACGCATCCTTGCCGCGCACGGTGCCGCTTTCATCGAACCCCAACACGGGGATGCGGTCCGAGGTCATCACGGCGTCCTCGTCATAGAGCGTGAGCACGCGCTCGAGATCGCGGGCGTTCCAGGCCTCGACCCAGGTACGGCCGAGCGCGGCGAGATTCGACGACTGATGATGCTGTGGCATGACGTTCTCCCTGTTCGGCCCTTGGTGAGTGACGGGCCTATATTAGGTCAATAATACTTACCTATATCGATTTGTCCATGCCCAAAGAAGAATGTGGGCGCGCGGCCCGCGCGGTTGCGGGAAAAGCCCCTGTCGCGTATCTGCTTGCCATGACAGCAGCACAGACCGACCGCTCCGCGTCGACGCCCTCGGTGGCCTCGGCGCATGACAAGATTCTCATCGTCGACTTCGGCAGCCAGGTGACGCAGCTCATCGCGCGTCGCGTGCGCGAGGACGGCGTCTATTGCGAGATCGTCCCGTTCAACAAGGCCGAACAAGCCTTCAACGAGATGAAGCCGAAGGCGGTGATTCTCTCCGGCGGCCCTGAATCGGTGCATGAGGCGGGCTCGCCCCGCGCGCCGCAAGCGATCTTCGATTCCGGCGTGCCCGTGATGGGCATCTGCTACGGCCAGATGGCGATGGCGGAGCAACTCGGGGGCACGGTCGAGGGCGGCCATCACCGCGAATTCGGCCGCGCCGATGTCGAGGTGAAGGCGCCGAGCAAGCTGTTCGAGGACGTCTGGTCACCAGGCGGCAAGAACCAGGTCTGGATGAGCCATGGCGATCGCATCACAAAGATGCCGCCGGGCTTCTCGGTCGCTGGCACCTCGCCGAACGCGCCGTTCGCGATCATCCAGGACGAGACGCGCAAATATTACGGCCTGATGTTCCACCCCGAAGTGGTGCACACGCCCGACGGCGCCAAACTGATCCGCAATTTCGTTCGCAAGATCGCAGGCCTGTCCGGCGACTGGACCATGCGCGCCTTCCGCGAGGAGGAGATCGCGAAGATCCGCAGCCAAGTCGGCAAGGGCAGGGTGCTCTGCGGCCTGTCCGGCGGAGTCGATTCCGCGGTCGCGGCCGTGCTGATCCACGAAGCCATCGGCGAGCAGCTCACCTGCGTGTTCGTCGATCACGGCATGCTCCGTCTCGATGAAGCCAAGACCGTGGTCGATTTGTTCCGCCACCACTACAACATCCCGCTCGTGCACGTGGATGCCTCGAAGCAATTTCTTGGCGAGCTCGAAGGCGTCACCGATCCCGAAACCAAGCGCAAGACCATCGGCCGCCTCTTCATCGAGGTGTTCGAGGCGGAGGCCAAGAAGATCGGCGGCGCCGACTTCCTGGCGCAAGGCACACTCTATCCCGATGTGATCGAGAGCGTCTCCTTCACCGGCGGCCCCTCGGTGACGATCAAGTCGCACCACAATGTCGGCGGTCTCCCCGAGCGCATGAACATGAAGCTGGTCGAGCCCCTGCGCGAGCTGTTCAAGGACGAGGTGCGCAAGCTCGGGCGCGAACTCGGCCTGCCCGAAATCTTCGTCGGCCGCCACCCGTTCCCGGGCCCCGGCCTCGCCATCCGCTGCCCCGGCGACATCACCCGCGAAAAACTCGACATCCTGCGCAAGGCGGACGCCGTCTACATCGACCAGATCCGGAAGCACGGCCTCTACGACGACATCTGGCAGGCGTTCGCCGTGCTGCTCCCCGTGAAGACGGTAGGCGTCATGGGCGACGGCCGCACCTACGACTTCGTGGTGGGCCTGCGCGCCGTCACCTCCACCGACGGCATGACCGCGGACTTCTACCAGTTCGACATGAAGTTTCTCGGCGAGACCGCCACGCGCATCATCAACGAGGTGAAGGGCGTGAATAGGGTGGTGTATGACGTGACCAGCAAGCCGCCTGGGACGATTGAGTGGGAGTAGTTTTTAGAGACCAAGGCATGCTGATGCGCGCCGCGTTGAAAGTGGTACTGGCCGCAATGTTCGCTGTGCCGGCTGCGGGGGCTCTGGCGAAGTCTCCGGACTGCGCGAGTTGGCCCACGAACATGGCTCTCGTGCACCTCAAGAACGCCGGCCTGATCGATATCCCATCAGTGATCGAGGCGCAGACCAAGGCCGTTCGTCTCGCATCCGAAAAGATCGGCAAAGACCTCTACCAGCAGGTTTACGACATCACCTTTCACACCAGGGATGGCAAGACGATCGAGGTCATCACGAAAAACCAGGCATCAAGCGAGGAATGCTCGATGAGCGGCGTCGATATCTACGTGGTCTCGAACAAAATCGGCGGGTCGGCAGAGCTGCCATCTGCCGGCACGACCAAAAAATGATCCGGCTGCACCGAAAGCTCAAGTCTTGCAACTGGCCGCAGCAGTCGCGTAGGGCGGATTACGCTTCGCTAATCCGCCCTACGACCTCCGTCACGGCTTCACGAACCGATACACGAAGCGATCGGTCTTGCCCTTGATTGCGGGATCGAACACCTTGATGGTGTGCGGGTCGTCCTTGTTCGCGAGCAGGGTGCTTTCCGCATCCAGGACGAAGCCGGCTGCCTCCACCTCCTTGCGGACGGATGCAGGCTCGATCCGATGCAGCGACTGCGCGTCGCTCGTGCCCGCACCGAGCGCGGCGGCGTGGTCGATGATGACGTAGCACCCGCCGGGCTTCAGCCGCTCGTAGACGGCGCGATTGAACTGGGCCGCCGTCGCGCCCCTGGCCTGGATCAGCGCGGTGTGGAGATCGTGGTAGAACAGGTGCAGCCACAGGACGTCCGCAGGCTGCGTGGCCTGCGGCATGGCCACGAGGTCCGCCGAGACGGCTTCGATGTTCTCTCGACCCGGCTCCCTTGCAAGCGTCTGGATGCGACCGAGCGGATCGTTCTTGAAGTGGGCGACTTCGGCCGGCACGAAGCTGTCAACCCGTCCTTCGCCTCCCACGATCTCGAAGAAGAGACGGGTCCAGTCGCCGTCGCCGGGGTAAATGTCGATGACGGTGGAGCCCGCGTTTACGCGTGCGAACCGGATCAACTCGGCTAGCTTGGATTGGTCGTACATCTGGATCTCCTTTACGGTCGGGCATTCGACGCGCGCGCGGCTCGCGCCAGTGCTTGCGTGTCGACGTACTCCCGGATGTTCGTCAGTTTGCCGTTGCGAACGGTGATGGCGAAGACCCAGTCGTCCTCGAATGTCTTGCTCGTGGCTTTGATCTTTCCCTTCGCGAAGCCGACGACCAGGACCCGGTCTCCTTGCGCGACGAACTCCCGGGGTTCGGTGGACGTTTCGACCGACCTGGATGCCGTCTCGAGCAAATTCGTCAGCCCGCCGTGCCCGCGATGCGTTCCGGCCAGCGGCCAGTCCTCGCCGGGGATGATCCACTCGATGTCTTCGCTGACCAGCGCCAGCAGAGCCTCTTTGTCGCCGCGGCCGATTGCGGCGAAGAAGTCCTTCACGGTCTGGATGTTCTTGTCGGTGCTCATAGTCATTTCTCGATGTCACTCGGATCGGATCGCGCGCGATCCGATCCCGTGTGTCGTATCCCCAAGGGTGGGGACATCGTGTTCGTCAGTCGAACTTGACCAGATCCTTGAAGATCAGGTGGCCCCAGCTGTTTCCGCGCGCCTGCACCAGCAGTCCGCCTTCCGAAAGCCCGCCGAGTTTGATCGGCGCGAAGCCGAGACTTTCCGCAAGTGCGCCGATCTCCGCTGCCGCAGCGTCATCGTCGCTCGCCAGGAACACGACTCTCCTGCCGCCATGGACGGCCGGATCCTGGCCAAGCACGGCAGCGCCCAAATGGTTGAAGCCCTTGACCAGTCGACCGCCGGTGAAGGCTTGCGCGAGGGCCTTGGACGAAGGTTGTCCCCCGAGTTTCTCAGGCGGCACGCCGTAGGCATTGGTCACATCGACGATGGTCTTGCCCTGCCAGGTGGGCAGCGCCTTCGCGACATCCTGGTGCGACTCGAAACGGACCGCCAAAAAGACGATGTCCGCCTTGACGGCGTCCGCCAGTCTTTCGGGAATGATCGTGGGTCCGATCGCGGCCGCGGCGGATGCAAAGCTTTCCGGGTCGCGCGTGGTTGCAACGGATACTTCGATGCCATTGCGGGCAAACGCCCTGGCCAGGGCCTGGCCGATATGGCCGAAGCCGATAATTGCGTAGCTCATGATGTTTCTCCGATCTTCTGTCGATGGCGCGGTCAGACCTGCGCCATGCCGCCATCGACGGCGAGATCCACGCCGGTGATGTAAGAACTTTCATCGGAGGCGAGGAAGGTGACGGCAGCCGCGATTTCCTCCGGCTTGCCCCTGCGACCCATCGGCACCTGTGAAGCAAATCCGGCGGCGGCTTGCTCGGCTTGCTCGGCCGTCAAGCCCGTCGTTGTTTCCAGGGCAGGGGTCTCGGTTGGTCCGGGGCTCATCGTATTCACGCGGATTTTGCGGTCCTTCAGCTCCAGCGTCCAAGCGCGCGAGAAGCTGCGCACCGCCGCCTTGCTCGCGGCGTAGACGCTGAACCCCGGCAGCCCCTTCACGTTCGACACCGAAGAGTTCAAGATGATCGAACCGCCGTCCCTAAAGAGGGGGAGGGCCTTCTGCACGGTGAAGAACAGCCCCTTCACGTTGACGTCGAAGGTCTGGTCAAAATGGGCCTCGGTAGCCATCGCGAGCGGTGCGATCGTTCCCGCGCCCGCGTTCGCAAAGAGAATGTCGATGTGACCGTGTTTCTCTTTCACGACGGCGTAGAGACGGTCGAGATCGTCCAGGCGCGACACGTCGCCGATGACCGTCGTAACGTTTGTCTTGATGATGCCGTGGCCTCCTTCAGCTCCTTCTCGCGTCGTCCGGTGATCACGACATGCGCACCTTCGTCCACGAAACGCTTGGCTGTGGCCAATCCAATGCCGCTGCTTCCGCCGGTGATGATGGCGATCTTGCCTTCGAGTTTTTTCATGATGTTTTCTCTTTCGTTGTGTGTGGGCCAGGCGCGGGACCGCGCCGGGGTCAGAGTTGCGCCAGGCCGCCGTCGACGGCGACTTCGCTGGCGGTCATGAAGCTGCTGTCCGACGAGGCGAGAAAGGCGGCCACGGCCCCGATCTCCGAGGGATCGGCCATGCGCTGCAGCGGAGTCATCGCGGCGAACACCTTCTGTCCCTCTTCGCCCAACGCTTCCTTCGCGAGTTCGGTTGCGGTCGCCCCGGGCGACAGCACGTTGACGCGGATGCCGCTGCCTTTCAGGTCCTCGGCCCAGGTCCGCGCGAGGTTGCGCACGGCCGCCTTGCTTGCGCTGTAGGCGCTCATGGCCGGCGCGCCCGTGGTGCCGGCGCTCGATCCGGTCAGGATGATCGAGCCGCCCCGGCGCATCAGCGGCAGCGCCTTCTGCACGGTGAAGATCGTCCCCTTCACGTTGGTGTCGAAGGTTTCGTCGATGTGCGCGGCGGTGATCTTGCCGAGCGCAAGCTGGCTTCCCGCGCCGGCATTGGCGAAGACGATGTCGAGGGCTCCGCGCTCGGCCTTCACCGCTGCGTAGAGTCGATCGAGGCCGGCCTCATCCGAGACCGAGCCCATCACCGCGCGGGCATTGGGGCCGAGGGCGGTGACAGCCGCATCGAGCGCTTGCTGCCGGCGGCCGAAGATGAAGACAAAGGCGCCGTCCTCGATGAAGCGCTTTGCCGCGGCGCGGCCGATGCCGGTCGCGCCACCCGTGATGACTGCAACCTTGCCGTCGAGCTTTCCCATAATTTCTCCTGTCGTGGTCGGGACAGCATCTGCCCCCGAGGTCCCCGAGATAGGTCCGCCGGCGTCAGGCGTTGAGTGCGGAAGCGCGCACATCGGTGGTGCGAAATCGATCCGGCCGGACGAGCGACGCCAGCCGCGACGAGCGGTGTCCGCCGTTCGGAATGGGCCCTGCTGGCCGGAACCGGCTATGATGATCGCCCGTACTGCGGTACGAGGCGTTGGATGGGACTTGAAAGGCGCACCGCGCGGTGCGGGATTGCACCATGATCGACTGGGATGACGTTCGCTACTTTCTAGCCGTTGCGCGCGGAGGCTCGGTGCGGGCCGCCGCCGAGGCGCTCGGCGTGAACCACGCCACCGTGCTGCGACGCGTCGCCCAGCTCGAGGAACGCCTCGCCGTCCAGATGTTCGAAAAGCTGCCTTCGGGCTACCGCCTGACCGCTGCGGGCGAGGAGGTCCTCGAATTCGCCGACCAGATGGAAGCCTCGTCACACCAGCTCGAGACGCGCGTGTTCGGGCGCGATCAGAGCGTGCGCGGGCGTCTGCGGGTGACGCTGGCGCCGCCGATGGCGACACATTTGCTCATGCCTGATTTCGCCGATTTCGCGCGTCTGCATCCCGACATCGAGATGGATATCTTGTCGTTCGGCGAACTTGCAAACCTGACCAACCGAGAGGCCGACGTCGCGATCCGCGTCGTCTACGACCGCAAAACCCTGCCGCAAAATCTTCACGGCATGAAGGGACCGGAGCTGTTCGGCGCCGTCTACATGTCGCGCGACAGACTAGCCGCGTGGCGTGCCGGCGCGCCTGATCCCATCCGCTGGATCGTCATCAGCATTCACGGCATCCCGGATTGGGCCAGCGCGGGTGAGGTCCGCACCACGGGCGTTCCATTCAGGGTCACGGACGCCGGGGCGCAGATCGTTGCTGTCCGGCAAGGGCTCGGCATCACGACGCTGCCGTGCTTCGTTGGCGATGCCGACCCGCTGTTGGTGAGGGTGCCGGGCAGCGAGTTGCACATGTACGGCACGGTCTGGCTCCTCACACAGGGCGAGACACGCAAGACCAAGCGCGTGCGGCTCTTCACCGAGTTCGTATCCCGCCGGCTCGCCGCGTACGCGCCGCTTCTCGCAGGGCTGTCGGTGGCGCGCGACTGACGCGCGGCAGGTCGCTCCATTCGGATGCCGTCCGCTGGTCGGCCGGGAATGCCTTGAAATACAAGCCGTCCTCCTATATGACTACTGTAGTCATATAGGTGAAAGATGCGAGAGATTCAGCTTCGTGACGCAAAGGCCAACCTCTCCGCGGTCATCGATGAAGCGGTCGATGGCAAGCCCGCGATCATCACGCGTCACGGTAAAAAGCAGGCGGTGCTCTTGAGCTACGAGGAGTGGCGGCGTCTGTCGCAGGTGCCGAGCTTCGGGCGCCTGCTGATGGCGGCCCCCGTGAGGGCCGGCGATGTGCCGACGCGCAATCGCGCCAAGCTGCGCAAGACCGATTTCTGAGACGTGTACCTCGTCGATACCAATGTCATATCTGCCGTCTCGCCGAACCGGCCGACGCCTGCGGCACTCGTCGAGTGGATGGATGCGCAATCCGCCTCCTTGTTCTTGTCCGTCGTGACGATTGCGGAGGTTGAGGACGGGATAGCCAAATTGCGACGCGAGAAAGCCACGCGCAGAAGCAGAGATTTGGCCCAATGGCTGGAAGCCGTGCTGCACCTGTATGAGGATCGAATCCTGGCGTTCGATACCCCCACTGCGCGGATCGCCGGACAATTGTCGGACCGCGCGCGCGGGCGGGGGCATTCTCCGGGATTTGCCGATATCATGATTGCCGCAACTGCGCGTCAACACTCGTTGACGGTCTTGTCACGCAACGCGAGGCATTTCCTGCCGCTCGGCGTACCCGTGCATGATCCCTTCGGCGAGCTGCCGCCGTCCTGATCATCGGGCAGGCATATGGAGGCCGGCTGCTAATTGGCTCCCCAGCTAATCCGTCCCCACCGAACCCTCCCGTCGCTGAGCCGCAATCAGCATCTCCACAAATGCCGTCACCTTGGGCGGCCGGAAACGGGCCGCGGGATACACGGTGTGGATGCCGCCGGATGGCAGTTGCCATTGCGGCAGGATGTGGATGAGGCGACCCGCCGCGAGATCGTCGGCCACCAGGAAATCCGGCAGCACCGAAAGGCCGCCGCCGGCGAGCACGGCCGCGAGCACGCCCGGCGTGGTGTCGATGGCGATGCTCGCCTGCAGGCGCACGGCGCGTCGATCGAGATCGCCGCGCGAAAACTGCCACAGCAGTGGCTCGCGCAGTGCCATGTTGGCGACGAACGGGAGCGTCGCGAGGTCGTCGGGATCGCGCGCGGCGGCGATCCGATCCGTGAACGCGGGAGCGCCGACCAGACATTGCCGGAACGATCCGATCTTGCGCGCCTGCAGGCTGGAATCGACCAGCCAGCCGACACGGATTGCCATGTCGATCTGGCCTGAGGCGAGATCGACCGTCTGATCTTCGAGCGTCAACTCCACGCGGCAGTTGGGATAGCGTGCCGCGTAGGCCGTGACGACGGCGACGACGACGGCGGTGCCGTAGTCGTTGGGCGCCGTGATCCGCAATGTGCCGGTCGGCGCAGCGGCTGCCTGGGCGAGTTCGTCGAAGGCATCCTCCGCTTCGCGCAGGATCATGACGCAGCGCGCATGAAACATGCGGCCTGCCTCGGTCGGATGGACCCGGCGCGTCGTGCGCACGAGCAGGCTGGTGCCGAGATCGCGCTCCAGCTGCGCCACCTGCTGGCTCACCACGGCCTTGGTGATGCCAAGCCGCTCGGCGGCCCGCGTGAAGGATCCGGTGTCCACGACGGCTGCGAAATAGGCGAGGCGGTTCAGGTTCATGGCTCGTCCGGTCAGATCTATTGTAAGTCAATAGCATACATTCTGTTAATTTTGTTGATATTTATCTACCAATGTGCGCGTGCCACATTGCGGTCCAAGGAGATCGCCATGTCCGCGCCCATTCAAATCACCTACCTGTTCGATCCGCTCTGCGGCTGGTGCTACGGCGCCGCCACGCTGCTCGAACAGCTCGTCGGCCGGCCGGATTTCGCTGTCGAACTTGCGCCGACAGGCCTGTTCGCCGGGGAGGGCGCCCATCCGATGGACGATGGTTTTGCAGCCTACGCCTGGAGCAACGACCAGCGGATTTCGCGTCTGAGCGGCCAGCCTTTCAGCGAAGCCTATCGCCGCGATGTGCTGGGCGACCGCACGCGCCTGTTCGATTCCGGCCCGGCGACATTGGCGCTCACGGCTGTCGCGCTCACGGCGCCTGATCGAGCGTTCGCGGCGCTGAAGGCCTTCCAGCTCGTCCGCTATGTCGAGGGACGCGACAGCACGGACATCTCCGTTCTCTCGGACGTGCTGCGCGCGATGAATTTGCCTGAGGTTGCCGCGCGGCTGGCGAGCCCCGACGCTGCACTGATCACCGCCTACCGCGCGCGCCTCGAAGCGGCGCGTGCTGAGATGCGCCGGTTCGGCGCCAACGGCGTCCCGGCCCTGATCGTCGGGACGGGCCATGATCGCCGCCTGGTGCAAGCAAGCGCGCTGTTCGGCAGCCTCGACGTCCTCGTCGACGGACTGAAGGCGGCCTGAGCGCAGCGATCAACACAGACCGGACCATCCAGCTTTCATTTCGCGATCCCAGACCAGCACCAGGAGACCAACATGCCGACAAGGAGAACCATCATGAAAACCACTCTCGCCGCGGGCGCTGCCGCCATCTTCGCACCCGCAGGCCTCGGCCACGCCGCGGGCGGACTCACCTGGAAGCATTTTCCCGCAGGACCGAACGGCTTCTTCCGGGCTCCCGTTCTGGTGTCCGGGCCGAGCGAAGCCGTGCTGATCGATGGCGGCTTCACGCTGCCCGATGGCAAGGCTGTCGCCGACGCCATCAAGGCCACCGGCAAGAAGCTCACCACCATCTATATCAGCCAGTCGGACCCGGATTATTATTTCAGCCTCGGGGCGATCAAGGCTGTCTTCCCCGAGGCCCGCGTGCTCGCGGCGCCCGCGACATTGGCGGCCATTAACGCCAGCGTCGAAAAGAAGCTTGCCGTCTGGGGGCCGCAGCTCAAGGCGAACGGCCCGCAGGTGCTTGCCGATGTGGTCATTCCCGAAGCGTTCGACGGCAAGACGCTCAGCGTGGACGGCGAGACCATCGAGATCGTCAGCGCGGACGGCCTGGTCAACCGGCGCTATCTGTTCGTGCCCTCGCTCAACGCGGTGTTCGGCGGCGTGCTGATCTTCTCGGGCGTCCATGTCTGGACCGCCGACACGCCGACCAGGGAGCAGCGCGCCGCCTGGATCGCCAATCTCGAAAAGATCGCGGCGCGCAAGCCGGCGGTCGTCGTCCCCGGCCATCTGTCGGTGGATGCAAAGACCGATCTGTCCGGGATCGAGCACACCATCACCTACCTCAAGGCGTTCGACGAAGAGCTGACCAAGGCCAAGGATTCCGTGGCGCTCAAGGCGGCGATGGAAGCGCGCTTCCCCGGCCTCGGCATGGGCGTTGCGCTCGACATCGGCGCCAAGGTCGCCACCGGCGAGATGAAATGGGGCTGAGATGGGGGCGAACCTCGACCTGATCCGCGCCACCTATGAGGGATCGTCGTCGGAAGAGAACGGCCGCAACTTGCTGGCCGCTCTCGCTCCCGATGCCGCATGGACCGAAGCGGAAGGCTTTCCGTACGCGGGCACTTATGTCGGACCCGACGCGATCATATCAGGCGTGTTCCGGCGTCTCGCCGCCGAATGGACCGGCTACCGCGCCGATGTTCACACCTATCTCGAAGACGGCGACCGTGTCGCCGCCTTCGGCGTCTACTCCGGCACCTACAAGGCGACGGGCAAATCCATGCGCGCGACTTTCGCGCATCTCTATCTGCTGAAGGACGGCAAGATCGCCAGCATGACGCAATATGTCGACACCGCGATGGTGCAGAAGGCGCTGGAGCCTGCTGGCCTGTAACAGCGGTATGATGTCGGAATCTAGGAGAGGGGAGCCCGCGACATGCGGGCTCCCCTTTTTCGTTCCGGCGTCTGCTAGATCTTGATGAAGTTGTGCGCGGCCAGCGCGCCGAAGGGCAGGGTTGCCAATCGTCCGCCGACGTCGAGCGAGCCCAGATCGACCGGGAAGAAGCCGGCGCCTTCGATGAGCTTGCGGACCTCGGCCTTTGCGGCAGCGTCATCGCCCGAATAGAACAGGACGTGCCGGCCACCCGCCACGTCCGGATTCGACAGCGCCGCGACGTCGTTATGGTTGAATGCCTTGACGACGCGGGCGCCCGGAACGAACTGGCTGAAGACGTCGCTCGAATGCTTGTCGCCGAGATCGACGGCCTTGATGCCGTAGGCCGCGAGCGGGTTGCTCGGGTCCTTCGCATCCGCCGAGTTGGGATCGAGGAATTCTACCGGATTGGTGGCGTCGATGACGATGCGACCGTTCCAGGTTGGCAAGCGGCTGAACACCTTCTCCACATCAGTCCAGCGGACGGCGGCGATGACGATATCGGCGCTTGCTGCCGCTTCCACGGTGCCGGCCTTGATCGAGGGGCCGAGCTCCTGGACCAGAGACGCGAGCGATTCCGGTCCGCGGCTGTTGGAGATGGTGGCCGAGATGCCCTTTTTGGCGAGAGCGCGTGCGAGGTTCGAGCCGAGGGCGCCAGAACCGATGATACCTATACTCATGATGGACTCCAGTGAGGTGAGGGGCTTGAAAATCAGGACCGCCAGCGCCCCGAAGGCTGGTCAGCCATCCGCCGATCAATGCCGTCCGGCATTGAAGATATTATGTGTCAATGACACGATTACATTTAAGGGCAAAACAGATCACCAGGCGAGCGGAATGGAGAACTTGCCCAGCCGCGCCACCTCGGCTGCAACATCCGCCACTGTCGTTTTTGCGAGTTCAGCCTCGAGCGCTTTGCGCGCCCGATCGAGGGCGGGTTGTATCGCCGCAATGATGTTGCCGCCGACCGCGCAACTCTCGCAGGGCGGAGTCCGGTGCAGCGAAAACAGCTCGGTGTCCTCGACCGCCGCATAGACATCGAGCAGCCGTATCTTCTTCGCCGGTTTCGCCAGCAAGGAGCCGCCACCCGCTCCGAGCTGCGAACGCGTCAGCCCGGCATCGCTCAGGCGGGACAACAGCCCGCGGATGACGACGGCACCCGTGTTGGCCGACCAGGCGAGATCCTCGGACCGCAGCGGCTTTCCCTCGCTCACGGCAAGTCCGGTGAGGATATGAACGGCAACGGCGAAGCGGGTGCTGGTCGGCATGATGATCTCGTTTGTGTGTAACCATCACTATTACACACTTTCGGCGATGTCAACACTGGTGCGTCTGCAAGCGGCTGGATGCGCGGCTGTGCCGGAGCTAAAAGCCAGCGCCTTTTGGCGATGCGCGCGTGAACGAGGTCATGGATATGACCACCGGCCCCGTCTATACCGACGTCAGACGAGAGGCCAAAGCGGCGATCGTATGCTCGCAGTCATCGCGGTGAAGACTGCCGACGACCTCGGTTTTTGACGTGAGGAGCCATGGCGGTTTCGGAAGACAACAAATCTCTCGCCCGCTATTTGAGAGATGTTACGCAGGGCTCACCGACGGTTACGAAATATTGGGATGACGCCCACGTCTGCGACGTCGACATCATGATCATCAAGAACGTCCCGGCAGGAGGCGTTTCCACCTATGCCAGCCTCGCGCTCTCTGATGCGAGGACAGGCCTGACGTCCGGCGGCAAGGCCCTGGGCGTCGAGATTCTGCTGGCTCTGGCGACGGAATGCGCCGAGGGCGCCAACATGATCGCGACCTGCGCTTTCAGCATCAAGAAGGGCGAAATCACACCCTTGCCCGGCGTCGTCATTCCACGAGCCCTGGAACTGTATGGCGAAGGGCGCGAGATGAAGCACGCCATGCTCATCTCTCCGTTCTTGTGGGACCTGGAAACACAGTCCTTCTCGGCCAAGTCCGTCGCCTGGCTGCAGGTGCTGCCCATTTCCGACGCCGAGCGGGACTACGCGCTGGCGAACGGGCCCGAAGCGCTGGAGGATTTGTTCCAGGACCGACAGATCGACGTATTCGACATCGATCGTCCCAGCGCTCTTTGATACCCTGACCGCCGCCATCTTCGTGGACGCCTGCGCCTCGCGCTACCGCGGCGCCAGCCCCGCGCCGTTTTGAAATGCCAACAGCCCAATGCAGAAAATCGCTGCGCCAACCCACAGCACCACCGGCACCAGGTACGGCGACGAAATGACTTCGAGCACCGGGAACGCTTTGTCTGAAACAAACCTTCTGTGCGCCACCCATGCGGTTGCGACGAGGGGCGTAAAGGCGACAACGAAGTAAAGCGCCCCCAGGACCCAGCCAAAGGCGGTCAAATCCCTGGATCGCGTGACCTCTCCCGCGAAGCCGAGCGCGGCAATTGACACGAACGCGCCCAACGCGCTGATGAGGAGCTCGGCAGCCAGGACGACGATGGATAGAGTTGCATTCATGCTTGGATTCCGTTTGCGAATGAGAATTCCCCGAAGCCGCAGCCCGGATGGCCGCTGACCGCATCAGCCACGATTGAAGTCCTCGAGATCGCGGATGAAGCGTTCGAAGTCGGGCGCCAGTTCGTGCATGTTCGGGAAGTCGGCTCGAAGGGGAACGCCCACTTGTGGGTCAAGGGGTTCCGACAGTTTAGCGCGGAGAGGAAGGTGCTTGCAATCGGCGTGGTCATTCGAACTGGGATTGGCCAGACTCGGCCAAACCGCAAGATCGGTCGAGCGTGTCATGGCCGTCAGCGACTAGATGGAGCCGCCACGGAGGAGGGACGATGAAGGCGGCGCTGCAAAACTATCAGGACCGGATGCGACGGGTGCTTGATCATATCGACCGGCATCTCGACGATGATCTGGATCTGGACACGGTGAGTGCTGTTGCGGCTTTCTCAAAATTTCATTTCCACCGGCAGTTCTCGGCAACCTTCGGATTATCAGTGCATCGCTATGTCCAGCTGGCCCGCATGAAGCGCGCTTCGCATCAGCTGGCCTTTGTGGACGCCCTTAATGTCACGGAGATTGCGAGGGATGCCGGTTACGATGCACCGGATGCCTTCGCCCGCGCCTTTCGGCAACGGTTCGGGCAATCGCCGTCGTCGTTCCGGAAGTCTCCCGACTGGGAGCCGTGGCTTGCGGCCTTCGGGCCTCTCGACAATGCGAGGAGCAAGCTCATGCAGAAGACCTTTACCACCGACGACGTGACGATCCGCGATGTGCAACCCACCAAGGTGGCGATCATGGAGCATCGCGGCGACCCGTCGACGCTTCCCGCCACGATCCAGCGTTTCATCGCGTGGCGCAAGGCGGCGAACCTGCACCCCAGGACAAGTCCGACCTTCACGGTCTGGCGCTCCGAGCGGCGTCCTGCCTCGCCGGCCGAGTACAGCACGGACCTCTGCGTCGGCACCGACCAGCCGATCGCGGCGAACGGCGAAGAGATCAAGGCCGGCGAGATCCCCGGCGGACGCTGCGCGGTGCTGCGCGTCGTCGGCTACACCGACAATCTCGAGCCGGCCGCGCTCTTCCTTTATCGCGACTGGCTTCCCGCCAGCGGCGAAGAAGCGCGCGACTTCCCGATCTATTGCCAGCGGCTGAGCTTGTTCCCGGAGGTGCCGGAGCATGAGACCGTCGCGGACGTTTTTCTGCCGCTGAAGTAGCGTCCGCTGACGGCGCCTGTCGCTTCCGATCACGGAAACCGACAGGCCGCCATTCCCCGATCAAGTCCGCCGATGTGATCCCGCGTTCAACTCGGGAAACGGGTGGCAGCTCGCTGGTGCCTGATGTCTTGTTCGGCTCCTTTTTGACATCAGGAGAGTCTCACCGTGGAACTGCCAAACAAGACGATCATCGTAACCGGCGCCAGCAGCGGTATCGGTGCTGCCGCGGCGTCGCTGTTCGCGTCCGAAGGCGCCGATGTGGTGCTCGGGGCGCGTCGTGGCCCCGAGCTGCAGGCCGTTGTTGCAAGCATCGAGAGCGCCGGAGGGCGCGCGACGTTTCTCGCCGGCGATGTTCGGGACACCGGCTATGCAGCCCGCCTCGTCGCGCACGCCGTCAAGACTTTCGGAAAGCTCGACGGCGCCTTCAACAATGCTGGCATCGTCGGCGACATGACGCCGGTCCCCGAGATGAAGTTCGAAAATTGGACCGATGTGCTTGCGGTGAACCTCACCTCGGCGTTCCTCAGCGCGAAGGCGCAGATCCCGGCACTGCGCAAGCAGGGCGGCGGTTCGATCGTTTTTACCTCGTCCTTCGTTGGCTTCAGCAACGGGGGCCTGCCGGGAATGGCGGCGTACGCAGCCTCGAAGGCAGGACTGATCGGCCTGGCTCAATCACTGGGCGCCGAGCATGCGGCCGAAGGCATTCGGGTCAACGCGCTTCTGCCTGGAGGGACCATCACCCCGGCGGCGGGCGAGGGAAATCCCGACGCCCTGAACTTCATCGCCGGGCTTCACCCGATGAAGCGGATGGCCAGTCCCAAGGAGATCGCGCAGGCGGCGGTTTTTCTCCTGAGCGACCGGGCATCGTTCATGACAGGCAGCCCCATGACGGTGGATGGCGGCATGTCGGTGCGCTTGACCTGACGACGAACCCGCCAAGCGCACGGCGACGGTCACCTCGGCGCAAACACTGGATGTTCGCCACGTATCTCCATGATACGAGACCCCGTCGTTCGCTTCCGGAGCCCAATGTTCATGTCCGCCGCCACCGCCCCGAGTCAGCCGTCTGCAACCGCCGCCGAAACCGATCCCGAAACACTCGGCTGGATGAAGGGCTTCCCGCCACCGGAAAACCGCACCATCTCCTTCCAGAACGGCTCGTTCCGCAGCTTCCCCGAGCTGCGCTGGGCATGGAGCAACATCCGCCAGCTGGTGCCGACCGTGAACGTCTGGCGCGGGGCGGGGCCTGCATCGGTGCTGCCGCGCCAAGACCATGACATCGGCGCCTCCGCGTCGACCACGATGGACGGCCGGCCCATGACGTTCGCGAAGATGCTCGAGGAGACCTACACCGACGGCATCGCCGTGCTGCATCGGGGCAGGCTGATCTATGAGCGCTATTTCGGCGCGTTGAAGCCGCACAAGCCGCATATCGCGATGTCGGTGACGAAATCGTTCACGGGCGTGCTCGCCGGCATTCTGGTCGCCGAGGGCAAGATCGATCCGCAGGCGCCTGTCACGGAGTATGTGCCGGAGCTGAAGGCCAGCGCCTTCGGCGATGCGCGCGTGCACGAGGTCATGGATATGACCACCGGGCTCGAATACACGGAGGTCTATACCGACAAGAGCTCTCACGTCTGGGGCCTGCGGCGGGCGAACGGCATGGCACCGATTCCGCCGGATTACGACGGCCCGACCACCATCTTCGAATTTCTGATGGCGCAGAAGAAGCAGGGCGAGCACGGCAAGGCCTTTGCCTACAAGACCGTCAACACCGACGTGCTGGCCTGGATCATCAGGCGCGTCAGCGGCATGAACTTGTCCGATCTGCTGTCCGAGCGCATCTGGCAGCCGATCGGCGCGGAGGAGGACGCGCATTACCACGTCGATCGCATCGGCACCGAAAGCGGCGGCGGCGGCCTCTCCACCACCTTGCGCGATCTCGCGCGCTTCGGCGAGACCATGCGCAATCACGGCCGCTTCAACGGCCGGCAGATCGTGCCTTCATCTGTCGTCGAGGACATCGCGCGCGGCGGCGATCCCGAGAAATTCAAGCCCGCCGGTTACACCACGCTAACAGGCGCGTCCTATCGCAATCAATGGTGGGTCACGCACAACGCCCACGGCGCCTATATGGCGCGCGGCGTTCACGGCCAGGGCATCTATATCGATCCCAAGGCCGAGATGGTGATCGCGCGCTACGCCTCGCACCCCGCAGCGGGCAACGCCGCCAACGATCCCGTGACGCTGCCTGCCTACATGGCGCTGGCGAAGCAGCTGATGGCGGGCGGGTGAGGCCGCCTACGGCAGCTCCCGCCAGCGCATCGGCAAAATGCCGTCCTGCCTGAAACTGGCGAGGAAACGGAAGCGGGCGGCTTGCGGATTGGGGCCGGCTTCGATCGGCGTGCCCAGGATCTGCACGACGTCCGTCTCGTCATAGGCGGGCCAGGTCGGCAGGCCTGATCCGTTGGGATCGCCATGCGCCGCGAAATTTACCCAATAGGCCATCATGGTCCGCGCCAGAGCGCGGTCCTCTTCGGCCGGCGGTGCCGAGCTGCCGATCACCTGTTGCGGTGTCAGTGTGCCGAACACGAACGGAATTTCAGTGACGTGCGAGGCAATCGGCGTGTAGCGCGAGGTATAGCTGAAGTGATAGCCGTAGACCGGCGCGCGTCCCCCGCGCCAATGCAATCGCAGCCACTGCCAGCATTGCTCGCCGACCACGATGTCGCCGTTAAGCGCGGCCGCCGAAGTCCTGGCCTCCGCGTCGGTCGCCGCGGGATAGACCTTCAGGAAATCGGCCATGCGCTCCTTGCCGAACATCGCCTCGGCCGCGGGGAGAAAGGCTTGCGCCGATTGATCGGGCAGTGACTGCGAAGCGAAAGGAAATTCCTCGGCCGCATTCCAGCCCGCCAGCAGCGGGATGTGCATCTGTTCGCCGCGCAGGAAGCGCCGCGCGGGCACGTCGGGCACAACATGGCCATCGATACTCGGCGAGAACGCCGTCACGACCGGGCTGGTCCTGAAACTCCACGGCGCGGCTGCATTCAACCGATCAGCCGGCATGCTGCGCAAAGCTGCGATCGACGCGTTGCCCTGTTGCCGGGCAAAAGCCAGACCACGCGTACGGGCTTCTTCAAAGCCCTCAAGCGGGCCGTGCTTGCCATCCCAGAACGCGCCGCTCTGTCCCATGGCCTTGTGAAACAGTCCGTGCGCGAGCGGCGAGGCCATCAGGATGCCGACGGCCATGGCGCCGGCGGATTCGCCGAACAGGGTGACGTTGTCGGGGTCGCCGCCAAAGCCGGCGATGTTGGCCTTGACCCAGCGCAGCGCCATCAGTTGGTCCTGCAGGCCGTAATTGCCTGACGGCGCCTCCGTATCGAGATCGGGATGGGCGAGAAAGCCGAGGATGCCGAGGCGGTAATTGAAGCTGACGACGACGACACCTTTTGCTGCTAGCGCGCCGCCATCGGTCGCGGGATTCGCCGAGGAGCCGAACTGAAAGCCGCCGCCGTGAATCCACACCATCACGGGCCGCGTCTCGTCCGCGTGCTTTGCCGCGGTCCAGACGTTGAGATAGAGGCAATCCTCGTCACGCGGTCCCGGCCGCTGGTCGTTTTCGAGCGCCGATAGACACCCCGCGCCGAACACAAGCGCATCGCGCACGCCATCCCAGGGCGCCGGCGGCTGCGGTGCGCACCAACGCAGAGGCCCGAGCGGAGGTGCTGCGTAGGGAATGCCTTTGAACGCGATCACGCCGCTTGCATCGCGCGGGCCGCCACGCACGAAGCCTGCTTGCGTGCGGACCACGCGGTGCAGCTTGGCTGCTGTCGTACTTGTGGAACCATGCATGCTCACATCTCCAGGGCAATCGCACACAGAGCTTGGCCGTCATGGTTCGAGACGCCCGCCCGAGAGCGGGCTCCTCACCATGAGGATTTGCGATTGCGCCGCGAAACAAGACCTCATCCTGAGGAGCCCGCCGAAGCGGGCGTCTCGAAGGATGGCCACAGCGAAACCGCTTGCCACGCCGAGATCCTATCGACTTTCTTGTTCGCTCGATTTAGATATTCTGCCAATCGATTGCTAAAAACCGGCAAGCATGCGGCAGCCGCTCCGTTTTCCATGGCCTGATCTCGACGTGGATGATGTTTCCGCGCCCGTCATCGTCGTGCGCGTTGACGTGATCGGGACCAAGGGCGAGGTACCCGATCACAGGCACCGCAAGGGGCAACTTGTCTTTGCGCTGGGCGGCGCCGTGACGTGCCGCGTTCCCACTGGTCTGTGGATGGTGCCGCCGCATTGCGCGGTGTGGATTCCAGGGGGCATGCAGCACAGCAACCTCGCGACAGAAAATGCCCGGCTGTTCTTCATCTACATCGAGCCTGACGTCGTGGACTTGCCGGATCGTTGCTGCACGCTTTCGATCTCCCCGCTGCTGCGTGAAGTGATCGTCGAGCTGTCCGATCAGACCGCGGATGACGAGGCGAGGGTAGACCTTCTGGCGAGCGTCCTTCTGCGCGAGCTCCCCCGCATGCCGGTTCAGCAGCTTCATCTGCCGCTCTCCCCCGAGCCGCGCTTGAAGAAGATTGCCGCAGCGCTGGCGAAAAACCCGTCCGACCGCAGGACGCTGGCCGAATGGGCCGATCGCCTCGCGCTGAGCGAGAGCAGCCTCGCGCGTCTCGTCGTCCGGGAGACAGGCTTGAGCTTCGGGCGCTGGCGCCAGCAATTGCATCTGATCGTCGCCTTGCGGGAGCTGACCTCCGGCGCGAGCGTCCAGCAGGTGTCCGCCGATCTCGGCTACGACTCCGTCGCGGCCTTCATCACCATGTTCAAGAAGGCGCTTGGGAAATCGCCGGGCAAATATCTGAGCGGCATCTCCTCATAATATAAGAATTGACTTATATTAGCTTCGGCCGATATTCATCCTGGCACGAAATGACAAGGAGGAGCGCCATGGAGATCGACGTCGTCAGGGTATTGGGGCTGGTTACGCGTTCGGTGAGGAATTTCGAGAAGGACGGGAAAGTGGCCAGTGCGGTGACGCTGACGCGGCTATACGAGACCAGCGTCGACGATCTCTGGGACGCCGTGACCAGCCCGCAACGCATTCCGCGCTGGTTTCTGCCGGTCGAGGGAGATCTCCAGCTCGGTGGAAAGTACCAGCTGAAGGGAAATGCCGGCGGCACCATTACGGCGTGCACGCCGCCGACCCATTTTGCAGCGACGTGGGAATTCGGCGGCGCGATGAGCTGGATCGATGTCAAGCTGACGGCGGAACGATCCCAAGCGCGGTTGACGCTTGAGCACACCGCGATCATCGAAGATCATTGGGAGCAGTTCGGTCCAGGGGCGGTAGGCATCGGCTGGGATCTCGCCATTGCGGGACTGGAGCGATATGTTGCGACCGGGGCATCGGTCGACCACGAGACGGCCGAGGCATGGATGGGCTCTCCCGCGGGTAAGGAATTCATGACGAGCAGCGGCGAGTATTGGCGCGCGGCGCACGTCGCAAGCGGCGTGGATCCTGCCTCCGCGAAGCAGCGGTCGGACCGCACCATCGCTTTCTATCGCGGCGAGACGCCGCCCGACGTCGCGCATCCGGGCACAGGAAGTTGATGCAAGTCTTCGATGTCCTTGCCGATCCCGTGCGCCGGCGCATCCTCGAGCTGCTTGCGCCCGGGGAAATGGCCTCCGGCGAGGTCGTCGAGGTGATCGGAGCGGAGTTCGGGATTACGCAGGCCGCCGTGTCGCAGCACCTCAAGGTGTTGCGCGAGAGCGGCTTCGCGACGGTTCGGGCGGAGGCGCAACGACGGCTCTATTCGGTCGATGCTGCGGGGCTCCAAGCGGTCGATACATGGATCGGTCAGTTCCGCAATTTCTGGGAGCCGAAGCTGGACGCCCTGGCGACCGAGATCGCGCGCGGCAAACGCGAGCGTCGTAACGCGCCCATGACCAAGCGGGGCGGGAAGCGGGCGTGAAGGCATCGAGGCAAAGGCAAAGTCGCTATCGCGCCGCTTCAGTGAGGCACGAAGGCCGCAGCCAAGACCGCAAGCATGCCAAAGCTGGCGATATTCCAGAACAGTGAGCGGACGAGCGGTATGCCGGACAAGTAAAGCGCGGTGTAGGCGATGCGACCGCCAAGATAGGCGATCGATCCCCAATAAGTCAGCTCATTGTGAACGCCTGCGGCGTGAGCGATGAGGATCGCGGCGGCAAAGAACGGAAACGTCTCCATGTAGTTGCGGAAATTTCGGTTGAGCCGGCCGGGGATGGGCTTGAGCGGCGGCATCTCGGTGTCGCGCGGGCTCGCAGCCCATCTGAGGCCGTACTGCAGGTTCGCGGCTTGCGCGGCGGCGACAAGCTGTACGAAGCCCCAGACGATTGCGGCGGCCAGCATCGACAGCTCGAAGCTCATCGTCATTGGCTGTCCCCCAATCTGCAAGAAATCAGCGCGATCCCGGGTGCCATTCCGGGAGTTTGGGAATCTCGGGATCGAGGTGATCCCAGGCATATCCGCGCGAGCAGAACAGCACGACGGACGGTTTGAACGTGCTGGCGTCGTCCAGCGTGCCGACATAAATGCCGATGAACTCCGGCTTCTCGTCCGGCTTGTTATAGATCGGCGAGCCGCAGTTCGGACAGAACCCTTTGCGCTTGACTGCGCCGCTGCCGGCCGTGCGCGCGATTTCGCGTACCTCGCCGGTTACCGAGACTGCGTTGCGCGCGAACACGAAGATGGAGCTGTGGCCGCTGCCGGTGTCGCGCTGACAGTCGCTGCACTGGCATTGGAAGCCGCGGATCGGCGTGGACGCGATGGTGTAACAAACCGCGCCGCAGGCGCAGCGACCTGAATGGGTCATTCGTCTCCCTCCCGACGGGGCCGACCGTTCCAATCATATCAGGTTGGTTTGATTTCGCCACATCGAGCAGCCGGCGCGATTTCACACAAGTCCGATCTTCGCCGGCACGCTCACCCGCGCGACATCTTCTCGAACTTCTTCACCAGCCGCTCCCGCTTCAGCCGCGACAGCCGCTGGATCCAGAACATCCCGTCGAGCTGGTCGATGTCGTGCTGTTGGCAGACGGCGCGTTCCAGTATGATGCAGTCTCCGGCGGCCCAGCGTGCATTGTTCAGTCGAATTTATTTAGCTGCGCGACTCATCGTGGGAGCAAAGACACGTATAAGGCTTTTGGTCCAAAGGCATTGATCCGCGGATGCCATTCGATTCGTTCTTGCGTAAATTCGACCCGTCGAGCTACCGCAACAATATTCCTTAGTATCGAAGAGCATAGCAGGTGGGAGAAAAAGCCGCCTACGCAAGAGTGGTCACCTCGACCAAACGTCAGGTTCTCTTTCGGATTGCTCCTCTTCCAGTCGAACGTTGTCGGATTTGGAAAAACGAGAGAATCCCGATGTGCTGCTGCAATGTCGCACCTGATGAGTTGACCACGAGTAATGCGTGTCCCGAGCACATCGCAATCGGTGGTCGCGATGCGATCAATCGAGGCAGTGGGCGAATACAGTCGCATTGCCTCGATGATCCATGCATTGATATTTTCGGTCTTGGGCTCAATCCATCTGTCGTTTAGGGCCAATGTGATGATTAAGTTCGCTACTGCAGCGGGCAACGGTCCAAAGAATGCAAAGACAAGCATTGCCACATTGCAAAGAAGAACGTCTTGTTCGATTCTGACGTTAGCACGTCTGGCTTCTTCACGTGCGAGTGCGGCCAACTCCGAATCGCGGGTCGCGCTGAATAGCGCGGATATCGCTTCGTCAATCTCGGCTCGTGTAAGAGCGGCGCCAAAGCACTCGCGGCACGCTGATCAACTGCACGATTGTGTGACGATTTCTTTCGATCCAACTACCGCAAAGATCGAGCAGAAGCGCGAGCAATGCTATGCCGGCCGCGGCGGCCAGCGCTCGTGGTACATTGTAGAGAGCGCTTGCTCTCAATATCAAGTATCCGAGCCCCTTAGTTCTGTGAACGCAGACGTGTCTGTATGCAACCGTGACCGAACGATTTGGAGTTTGTTTTCTTTGGGAAGAAGGCCGAAGTAATTTTTGTAGTCAGCATAATACAGCGGAAGGTAGAGAAAGTGCTTGTCTGCGATTACAATCTTCGTAATTGTTTCTACCATTATCGGCACCATTGAAAGACGACTACTTCATGCGACATTGTTTTGCGGCCGAATCCGCGAAGGAATTGTCGATGTAATATTTCATGTCTTTTGGGGCTTTAACGTCGCCTGAGCTAACACGTAGCTGGACCGCGCGGTCCCAGGCAGCTGTAGTGGTGCCGGTTAAGTCTGGCAGAATTCTTGCGTCGATCACTCGAGAGAATGCTGCCTTGGCGATATCCTGCTTGATCTCCGGAAACCGCTTCGACAAAATCTTGAGCGCTTCATCGGGGCGTTTGCGAGCGTAGTCCAATGCCATCTGCAGGGCGCAGACTACGTCACGTACAACGTCGTTATTGCTGGTTATAAAATCTGGCTCTGCGGTAAGGCCGGTGATGGCGAAGTCGCCGTATACGTTTGGCATTGCGTAGAGAACGCGAGCGCCGTCTGCTGCCGCCTGCGAGACGTTGGGTTCAAGCTCCAGAGCGATGTCAGCTTGGCCGGATTTTAGGAGCGCGACTAAGGTCCCAAACGCGCCCTCTCGAATGTTTGGACGAAGACCGCCGCGTTTGAACATCTCGGACTGTAAGGCAAATGCGGTAGAGGGGGATGGAAATGTTGCGACGGAATACGGAGCTAATTGGCTGGGGTCGGCAATAATCGGGATAGCCTTATTGTAAGTGATTCCCCAGAAGGGCACTCCATTCACGATGTTTGCGATAACTCGGCCCGGACGCCCTCTGGCATCGGCAATAACAACAAAAGTCGGATCTGCAACACCGAACTGCGCGCTCCCACCTACAACCGCAGCCCACGTTTTTTCATCGCCGCCGGTGCTAACCAGGCGTACGTCAAGCCGCTGGTCGCGGAAGAAGCCGGCGTCTAGCGCGAAGTACAGCGGCGCGTAGAGAAAGAAGTCGCCCGCTTGCGCAATTACAACTCGTCGATTAGCACCTTCCTGCCAAAGGCTTTGTGAAGCAAAAGTAGCGAAGCAGAGAAACAATATGCCCGCGCCAATGATCCCCAGGACCAGCCTGTTACCAATAAAGTCGCGCAGGAAAGTCATTTCGCCAGCCCCTTTTCTTCCTTCTAAGGCAAAAGGTCTTGTCCGCATTGGTCCCAAAGCCGGATTTGGAGTCGCGCAGCGCTTGACCTTAGCTCCTCGAAACGGGGCGTTGTCACTTGTTGCCCGATACATATGCCGCCTTGATCAACCTATAAGGACATAACTCACCCTAAGGTGGCATAGACGGCGGTTGTTCCGCAACCGGTCTCCCGGTCGGCCTCAACTTTTTCCTGCTCTCACGAGCCGGTCTGATTGGGGCAGTCTAAGGGAAATACCAGCCAATTGGGTCTGGCCTCGAGAGGCCGGTCACCATCTGAACGTCCGGCCGCCCACATATGGTCGGTCCATGCGAACGGATCAGGTGTCGCTAGCAATGGCGTCCGTGCGTTGCAGCGCCGGCTGCCAGATAAATGCAAAATGCTAGTCTTGCACTATAGTCACGATGCGACCCGCTAAATTGGGCGGGGCGCCGCTCCACTAGGGTATGATCAAGCCGTCGCGCCGCCAGTCTTGCCGCGACGTCTTCCCATACTTCTTCACCAGCCGCTCCCGCTTCAGCCGCGACAGGCGCTGGATCCAGAACATGCCGTCGAGCTGGTCGATCTCGTGCTGGTGGCAGACGGCACGCAAGGAGTCCGACTCCTCGCTGTGCATGGTGCCGTCGAGATCCTGATAGCTGATCCGCACGCGGGCGTGGCGCTGCACCTCGTCGTTGACGCCGGGCATGGAGACGCTGCCTTCGCGATGCAGGATCATCTCGGGTGAGGCCCATTCGATCTCCGGATTGACATAGGTCTGAGCACCCTCCTTGGCGTCGAGCTCGAGCACAACGACGCGCGAGGGCACGCCGATATGCGGCGCCGTGATGCCGATGCCGGGCGCGGCGCGCATCGTCTCGAGCAGGTCCGTTGCGAGCTCGCGCAGCGCATTGTCGAACGCGGTGACGGGGCGGGCCGGCATCGCGAGGCGGCGGTCGGGATAGCGGACGATCGGACGAATGGTCATGCAGGCTCCTAGCACTCACGGATGGTTGAAGCATCCCGTTCTTGACGCCCTACCAACTGGAAGGTAGCTAGGGGCCATGACCAACGTTTCCTCGACTGCCGACGACATCCTGACCTGCGCGCGCAGCTTGATCATCGCGGGCGGCTATAACGGCTTCAGCTACGCCGACGTGGCCGATGTGGTCGGGATCCGCAAGCCAAGCATCCACCACCATTTCGCCAGCAAGGTCGACCTGGTCCGCACCCTCGTGTCGCGCTACCGCGCCGAAGCCGAGGCGGGACTGTCCGCGCTCGAGCGCAATGTCCCTGATCCGCGCGGCCAGCTCGAAAACTATGTCGCGTACTGGAAGGCGTGCATCAATGATGCGACGGCGCCGTTCTGCGTCTGCGCGCTGCTGGCCAGCGAGCTTCCGATCCTGCCGGAGGAGGTTGCGCTCGAAGTCCGCGCGCACTTCCGCTCCCTGGCTTCCTGGCTGACGGCCGTCATGGAGCGCGGCAAGCGGAAAGGGCAATTCAAACTCTCCGGCACAGCCCGGGTCGAGGCCGAAGGATTCATGGCGACCATTCACGGCGCCATGCTGTCGGCGCGTGCCTATGGCGATCCAAAGATGTTCGGTGTGATCACCACCCCGCTGCTGGACCGGCTGGCCAACAAGCATTGAGAGACATCGGCGAGACGATCGCGACAGCCCGCAAGCGGGCTGGAGCGAAGTCGGTTTCGCTGCGTGCAGGAAACTACCAACTAGTAGGTATAGGAGAGACTGTAATGGCGCGATATCAATCGGATCCGGTTCATACCGACCGCGAGCGATGGCTGAAGCAATACTACTTCGCGCGAGCGGCATTCTCGGTTGCCTGGGTCGCTGCTGCGTTTGCCGTCGGAGCTTCTTCTCCAGTGTTCGCCGGCGCCTTGCTCGTCCTCTATCCCGCATGGGACGCCGCAGCCAATTTCGCGGACGCGCTTCGCAGCGGCGGGCTTGCTCAAAGCCGCACGCAGGCTCTGAACGTCGTGGTCAGCCTGGCGACCACCGTCGCGGTGCTTGTGACCTTGCAGATGGGCATGAACCGGGTGCTCGGAATCTTCGGGGCCTGGGCGATCCTGTCGGGATTGCTCCAACTCGGAACGGCCATCCGCCGCTGGCGGAGTTTTGGCGCGCAATGGGCCATGGTGCTCAGCGGTGGCCAGTCGGCTCTCGCAGGCGGCTTCTTCATCTTTCAGGCCACGATGCCCGCGGTTCCCTCGATCGCGAATGTCGCGGGCTATGCCGGCGTTGGTGCGCTCTACTTCCTGGTCTCGGCGGCCTGGCTCACGGTCGGTGAGTGCACTGCAAAGAGCTGCGCTGTAAGTCCTTGATCCCAAAGCGCCCGGCTACTGTGCATGGGGTTGTTTTCGCGTTTTTTGTTTGGCAGGTCACAAAGCGTGCCGCAAAAACTTGTGTCGGCCTGTCGGCTCACCATGTTCCCATTCGTCTTCCACCCAGACAGACCTGACGGGAGACCAAAATGAACGCTTCCTCCTATCGCTGGGTGATTGTCGCCGCGGGCGGCTTGCTCGGCTGCGTCGCCATCGGCGGCATGTTTTCGCTGCCGGTGTTCCTGCAGCCGATCGCAAAGGACACCGGCTGGTCCGTGACCGGCATCTCCAGCGCGATGACGATCGGCTTTCTGGCGATGGCCTGCACCAGCATGGCCTGGGGCACGCTGACGGACCGGTTCGGGCCGCGGCTGGTGGTGCTGACGGGATCGACGGTGCTGACAGTGAGCCTGTTCGCGGCGAGCCACGCGACCTCGCTATTGGCGTTTCAGTTCGTCTTTGGCCTTCTGGTCGGGGCCTCCTGTGCCGCGATCTTCGCGCCGATGATGGCGACCGTGACCGGCTGGTTCGACACCCATCGCAGCCTCGCGGTCTCGCTGGTGTCGGCGGGCATGGGCATGGCGCCGATGACGATGGCGCCGCTCGCGGCCTGGCTCGTCTCCGGTCACGACTGGCGCACCTCGATGCAGATCGTGGCGCTGGTGGTCGGCGCCATCATGATCCCGGTCTCGTTCCTGGTGCGCCGCCCGCCCGCGCTCGCGCACGCCATGGCCGCGCCTGCGGGCGGGGGTGCCGCGCACGGTGAGATGTCGATGGGAGAGGCGTTGCGCTCGCCGCAATTCCTGATCCTGCTCGCGACCAACTTCTTCTGCTGCGCCACCCATTCCGGCCCGATCATTCATACTGTCTCCTATGCCGTGAGCTGCGGCATCCCGCTGGTCGCGGCGGTGACGATCTACAGCATCGAGGGCTTTGCCGGCCTTGGCGGACGCATCGCCTTCGGCCTGATGGGTGACCGCTTCGGCGCCAAGCGCGTGCTGGTCTCGGGCCTGCTGTTGCAGGCGTTCGGCGCGCTAGGTTATGTCTTCGCGCACCAGCTCACGACATTCTACGCCGTCGGGGCCGTCTTCGGCTTCATCTATGCCGGCACCATGCCGCTCTACGCGGTGCTGATCCGCGAAAATTTCCCGCTCAAGATGATGGGCACCGTGATCGGCGGCACCGCCATGGCCGGCAGTCTCGGCATGGCCACGGGCCCGCTCGCCGGCGGCCTGATCTACGATGCGTTCTCGAGCTACGCCTGGCTCTATATCGCCTCTTGGGCGATGGGCCTCGGCGCCTTCCTGATGGCGATGAATTTCAAGCCGTTCCCGAAGCCGCAAGCGAAGTTGGCGCCGGCGGCGGCGTAAGCAGGTTCGTCGAGGTGCAGCGCTAGAGCTGCGCCTCGATCGCTGGCTTGTCGATGATGGACCACACGTGCCGTATTTTTCCGTCGTGAAATTGATAGAACACGTTTTCGCAGAATGACACGCGCCTGCCGTTCACATCCAGCCCCAGAAACTTTCCAGCCGGCCTACAATCGAACTTCAATCGGGAGGCGATCTGAGGCGGATCGCAGACCAGCAGCTCGATGTTGAAATGCAGATCCGGAATTGAGCGAAAATCCTGCTCCAGCATGGCGCGATAGCCGGACAGTCCGAGCGGTCGCGCATTGTGGACGACGTCATCGTGGACGAACTGTCCGAGCGCGGGCCAATCCTGGCGGTTCAGGCAGGCGATGTAGTCGCGGTAGATGTCGGCGAGGTCGGACCTGGCCATGGCGTGCTCCTGCGGCTCCGGCCATAACGCGGCAACGGGAGAAAAGGCGCCGGGGCTCACAGACGTTTTTCGAAGAACAGGTCCGGGTAGGGGTCGTCATTGAAGCGGGGGATCCCGCTCCAGCCGCTTCGTCGGTAGAGCTGGCCGGCCTCCGCCAGCGCGCTGTTGGTGTCGAGCCGCAGCAGCTGGATGCCGAGCCCGCGCGCGACGTCCTCGGTCATGTCCATCAGGCGCCGGCCGAGCCGCAATCCGCGCGCCGCCGGTGCGACCCAGAGACGCTTGATCTCGGCATAGCCGTGATCCGTGCCCTTCAGCCCGACGCAGCCGATCGGCAGCGTGTCCGACATCGCGACGATGAACGTGCCGCGCGGGCGGCGCATATCCTTCGCGTCGGGATCGCGCGACAGCGAGACGTCAAAGCCCTGCTTGAAGCGGCGGCCGAGCTCGCCATAATATTCGCCAAGGCAATAGCGGGCCTGCTCGCTCCGCGGATCCATCTCATCCAGCGTGACGCGCTCGCGCGTCAATGCGCAAGCAATCAAATCCATCGCCGCCAGCAGCGCTTCGCGTTGCGAATGCTGGGCGAGGAAGCCCTCGGCCTGCGTGTTCGACAGCGCCTCATAGGCCGCGAACTCGCGCCGGCCCGCACGTGTCAACGTCGCGACGCGGCGGCGCGCATCGTCCTCATGCGCATTGGTCTCGACCAGCCCTTCGTCCTCGAGGCTGCGTAGCAGGCGGCTCATCAGTCCGGAATCGAGGCCGAGATAGTCGCGGATCTCGGCCACGTCCGAACGTCCATGCCCGATCGCGTTGAGCACGCGCGCCGCCCCCAGTGGCCGTCCGCGTCCCAGAAATGACGTGTCGAGCGCGCCGACAGCGGACGTGACGGCGCGATTGAAGCGGCGGACGCGGGAAACAGGGTCGAGCATGATGTCTGACTTTAGTCAGGCATATCATCGATGTCAATCAGCGCAGGCTTTCGCTTCACCAGCAGCTGCGCTTCAGTCGAGATCCAGCGCCTTGCGGGATTTCCGCGTGAGTTTCGCCGCGACCATCGCGTGCGCCTGCGCCAGATAGGCCGTGAGCTCGGCGTCCGGCAGCGCGTTGTTGCCGACGAGCTGCACCCATTTGGCGCGCGCCAGATACGGCGCCGGCCGCGCAAGGCCGTGCTCGATCAGCATGGCATAGGCCATGTTCGAGACCTTGAACATGTAGCCGCCGGAGCGCGCGGCAAAGCCGCCGCCGAGTGCGAACATCTTGCCGCCGACCTTGAACACCGAGGTGCCCTCCCACTGCACCACCTTGGTGACGGCGGGCAGGCGCAGGCAGCGGGTTTCGAAAGTTTTCGGAGTCATCGCCCGAGCGATAGCACAGCGCCCGCGACTTGCAACGCCGCAACGTCGGAGCGCCACTGCGTGCCGCGCCGCGTCCGGGATACGAGGGGACGACCCCACTTGTATCGTGCCGTTCGATCCCCCACACTCCTCACCACTCAATCAGTCACAGGAATAAGAACATGGCTCGCGTTCGCTGTATCACCGAGATGGGCATGGGCGTCGACGTTCACGGCAGGGACGCCACCAAGGCGGCGAGGCGTGCCGTCTCCGATGCCATCAGGCATTCGAGCCTCGGCTTCTTCCGGATGATCGACAAGACCGCGAACGACATGTTCGTGGACGTCACGATCGCGGTGCCGAATCCGGAAAGCGTCGACAAGGATGCGGTCGCGAAGGAACTGCCTTACGGCACTGTCACCGTCAACGCGGTGAAGGGCGGGCTGGAGATTCCGTCGGCCCCGGAACAGGGCAACGACCCCATCCTCATCGCCAATGCCGCCGTCATCGTCAGCTTCGAGAAGGAGTGAGACGGTGTCCGACGGTGACGAGACCCTACTGGATCGCCCGATCTGGAGCGCGCTGACGACCAGCCACAAATATTTGGCCGAAGGTGGCCCGCGAGCGTTGCGCTATCCGGTGGACGTGACGCCTTTTGCCGACATGGTCGACATGTCCGCGGCGAGCTTTGCCGCGCTCCGTGATCTCCTGTCGGGCTCGCAGGTCGCCGCGCTGTTCACCCCGGAGGCCGTGGACGTTCCCGCCGGCTTCAAGGTCGTCCTTGCCGAGACCGGCGAGCAGATGATCGGCTCGCCGGCCGACAGTCCGCTTCGCGATGCCGAGATCGTTCGGCTGGGGGCGGCCGACGTTCCCGCCATGATGGGGCTGACGGAGTTGACCAAGCCCGGTCCATTCGCGCGACGCACGCACGAACTCGGGACGTTTCTCGGCATCCGTGCCGGCGGCGAATTGGTCGCGATGGCCGGCGAGCGCATGAAGCCGGGCAATTTCGTCGAGATGACAGCCGTCTGCGTCCACCCCGACCATCGCGGGCGGGGCTACGCGCAGGCGCTGCTGGCGGCGGTCGCGCGCCAGATCGAGGCGCGCGGCGAGATTCCGTTCCTGCACGTGTTCTCGAGCAACGCATCGGCCATCGCGCTGTACCAGCGGCAGGGGATGTGGATTCGGCGCCGCCTGCACGTCACCGCGTTCATGAAGCAGGAATAAGCCGCGCCGTCCGATCAGGCTTCTCATCCGGCGAATTCACGCTATATCGATCCCAACCATCATTGGGGGAAGCACATGGACGCCAGAACGCCTGATTTTTCCGCCACGCGGACGGCAATGCAGCGTTACGTCGATCAGGAGATCATTCCGGGTGCTTCCTGGGCGGTGCTGCGGGGCCGCGAAGTCGTCGATCAGCAATGCGTCGGTTTCGCGGATCGCGAGGCGAGCACCGCGCTGCGGCCCGATCACATTTTTCGCGCGTTTTCCAACACCAAGATCTTTGTCACCTGTGCGATCATGCTGCTGGTCGAGGAAGGCCGCATCGGGCTCGACGACGTTGTCGAGAAATTCCTGCCGCAACTCGGCAATCGCACGGTTCTGAAGCCGGGCGCTTTAAGCCTTGCCGACGTCGAGCCGGCGAAAAGCCCGATCACGATCCGGCAGCTTCTGACCCATACCTCCGGCCTCAGCTACGGCATCTTCGATCCCGGTACGGTGCTGTTCAAAGGCTATAACGAGGCGCGCGTTCTCAATCCGATGACGCCGCTGACCGGCATGATCGACCAGCTCGCCGATCTGCCGCTGTCCTTTCATCCCGGCGCGTCCTGGGAATATTCGGTTGCGACCGACGTGCTCGGGCGTGTCGTGGAGGTCGTCTCCGGCAAGCCGCTCGACGCCGTGCTCAAGGCGCGCATTTTCGAGCCGCTCGGCATGACCGACACCGGCTTCCACGTGCCGGACGCGCAGCAGGGCAGGCTGGTCGCGCTCTACAACGGCACGGATGTGCTCGATCCCATGAAGCCCGGCCTGACCCGGGCCGATGACCTGCCTTATCCGCAGGCCTACCGGCGGCAGTTCCCGCGGCTGTCGGGCGGCGGCGGACTGGTCTCGACCTTGCCCGACATGCTTGCTCTGGTCCGCGCGCTGCTCCCGGGCTCGGATGCGCTGCTGAAGCCGGAGACGCTGCGGCAGATGATGACGAACCAGCTGCCCGCCGGCGAGAACATCCGGTTCGCCAATCTCGGCCCGATCCCCGGCAAGGGTTTTGGCCTCGGCGGCGCCGTCACCTTCGCGCCGATGCCGTTCGATCCTCCGAATTCGACCGGCGAATTCCAGTGGGGCGGCCTTGCCGGCACCCATTGGTGGATCTGCCCGCAGGCCAATACCGCCGGCGTGCTGATGGCGCAGCGCTACATGGGCTTCTGGAATCCGTTCTTCTTCGAATTCAAGCGTCTGGCCTATCAGGCCGTCGGAGGCTGATCGCGAAAAGAATTGCACGTTGCCGCGAATCCTTTCCGGTCGTCGCGCCCTCTCTTGACGGTCGAGGCATTTTGCTTCGGCTTATGTCGGAGGATGTGATGGCATTTTACAGGAAGAACATCGGGAGCCTGCATCAGGCCGTGCGGATCGCCTTGGGCGTCGCGGGGGCCGTCGCGGCATTCGTGTACCTTACCGGCGCCGCGGCGTGGCTGGTTGCGCTCGGCGGCGGCAGCTTCGCACTGACCGGCCTCGTCGGCTATTGTCCGATGTGCGCGATGGCCGGCATCGGAAGGGGAGGCGGGTCGTGAGCGCCGCTGTGATCTCGCCGGACCTGTTCGAGGCCGCGCGCCTCGGCGATCCCCAGGCGATCGCGTCTCTCCTCGAGACGGCGCAGCCGAACATCCGTCGCTATGCCCGCGCCACCTGTCGCAGCTCGGCGGATGCCGAGGATGCGACGCAGGAGGCGCTATGGATCCTGTTTCGCCATGTCGGCACGATCCGCTCGTGGCTGGCGTTTTCGGCCTGGCTGTTCAGTGTGGTCCGCCGCGAATGCCTGCGGCTCGCCCGTAAGACAGGCCTCGCGTCGGCGATCGACGACGGAGAGGCGGAGGCGCTGCTGCTGTCGCGTCCTGAAGCCGATTTGCGGCTCGACGTCGCGGCGGCCTTCGAGGCACTGCCGCCGCACTACCGCGATGTCGCGCTGATGCGCGACGTCAAGGAAATGACCATCGACGAAATCGCCGTCGCACTCGGTGCGACCCGGCAGACCGTGAAGGCACGCCTGCATCGCGCCCGCGCCCTGATGCGCGAATATCTGACGAGATGAGCCATGAGCGATTATCAAAGTCCTGACGATCTGAAATCCATCCCGGCCTTCGTGGCGCTCGCGCCGGTCGAGGCCAACGCGTTCCTTGCGTTCAACCACGCGGTCGAGCGCAAGGACGGATTGATTCCGCCAAAATATCGCGAGCTGATCTCGCTCGCGGTCGCGCTCACCACGCAATGCGCCTATTGCCTCGACGTGCACACGGCACAGGCGGCGAAGGCCGGTGTAACGCGCGAAGAAATCGCGGAAGCCGCGCTGATTGCGGCGGCGGTTCGCGCCGGCGGCACGCTCGGCCACGCCTTGCTGGCGCAACGCCTGTTCGAGCGGCATCGGGGCGAGGAACCGGGATAGAGGAGCGGGCGGATATCCGTCAGGGTTCAGGAAATTGCCAAACTATCTCGGCCTTGACGGATTTCGCTTCGGCTGGGTCGCCGCCTGGATCGACGAGCGCGGCGATCACGGGTTCGACTATTCGCCGGGTCTCGTGCGGCTGCTTGCGCTGCCGCATGCCCGGGCGATGATCGACATGCCGATCGGCTTGAAGCCGAGCGGGTATCGCATCTGCGATTTGCGCGCGCGCGAGCTGGTCGGTCCTGCCGTGTTTCTCGGTGCGCGCCGCGACCTCTGGAAATTTGCCGACATGGCCGCAGCTAACCGTCACTACTGGGAGTGCGAGGGCAAGGGCAGGGGCGTGTCAGCGCAGCTCTGGAACATCAGGGAAAAGATCAGGGACGCCGACGAGATCATGACGCCGACGCGGCAGACGACGATCGGCGAAGCGCATCCGGAATTGATTTTCTGGAATCTCGCTGGGCGGGTCCGTCTTGCACGGAAGACATCGCCGGAGGGCCGCGAGCAGCGCATTGCACTCCTGGAGCAGCACGGCTTCGCGCGTTTGCCGACATGGCTGAAGCAACGACACGGCACCGGCATCGGCCGCGACGACCTCATCGACGCCTGTGCCTGCGCGGTCGCGGCGCGCGACAGCACGCAGCGGTGCGGCGGGGAGGAGACCGACCCGCGGGGCTTGCGGATGGAGATCAATTATTGAGGTCGTCGGAGTGCGAGAGACCGGGAAAAAGCGGCAATTTATTTGAAGCTTGCAGGAACTGACGATGGCCGGCCCGCGTTCCTCGTGCGAACCGAACACGGAGAAGCTCGTCCGATGAGGGATGCCAGTCAGTTCGCGACCGCGATGCTTGCGCTCGTCTTCACCGGAGCACTGCTGGTCACCGGCCAGCTCTTCATCGAGCAACGCGCGCAGCGCGATGTGATGCACGCCACCAACCATTTGCTGCGGCCGTTGTGACCTGTGCGGGAAAATGATCTGACCACTCGACCTTGCGTCGTTCGTCCGCTGGCCTAGACTAGGCGGTATCTCATGAACGAAGCCGGGGTCCTGATGTCCGATCTGTCCGCCTTTCCCGTCACCAAGCGCTGGCCGGCCAAGCACCCGGAGCTGCTCCAGCTCTATTCGCTGCCGACGCCGAACGGCGTCAAAGTCTCGATCATGCTGGAAGAGATCGGGCTTCCCTACGAAGTCCATCTCGTCGATTTCGGCAAGGACGACCAGAAGACGCCGGAGTTCCTCGCGCTCAATCCGAACGGCAAGATCCCGGCGATCCTCGATCCCAATGGTCCCGGCGGCAGGCCGCTGCCGCTATTCGAATCCGGAGCGATCCTGCAATACCTCGCGGAGAAGACCGGCAAGCTGCTGCCGCAGGATGCCGCGCGCCGTTACCAGGCCATCCAGTGGCTGCATTTCCAGATGGGCGGCATCGGGCCGATGTTCGGCCAGGTCGGCTTTTTCCACAAATTCGCCGGCAAGGATTTGGAGGACAAGCGGCCGCTCGAGCGCTATGTGGGCGAGGCCAAACGGCTGCTCGGGGTGATGGAGATGCATCTTGCCGGCCGGCAATGGTTCATGGACGACGACTACACCATCGCCGACATCTCCATGCTCGGCTGGGTGCGCAATCTCATTGGTTTCTACGGCGCCGGTGATCTTGTCGCGTTCAGCCAGTTCAAATCCGTCGCCGCCTGGCTCGAACGCGGGCTGGCGCGCCCGGCAGTCGAGCGCGGGCTCAACATTCCGAAGCGGCCGTGAGATCAGGTTAGCGCCTTGTGGGTCATGTAGAGCGCCATCAGCAGGATGACGGCGATCATGACCCGGCGCAGCACCGATTTGCTGACGCGATTGGCTGCGCGCGCACCGAGATCAGTGCCGACCCAGAGGCCGGCAAGAATGCCGATGATGGCGGGCCAGCCGACCATGAGTCCCTTGCTCCAGTAGATCCCGGCGGCCGGAACATTGGTCGGGATGACCGAGAAGACGAGGCTGACGAGCTGCGCCTGGTGCTGCGGCACCCGCAGGCCCGCTGCGAGCCCGACGGTGATCGCCAGCCCGCCGCCGATGCCCATGAAGCCAGAGGAAAATCCGGCAAGCATGCCGATGAGGAGCAGCGGCAGCCAGGGCAGCTTGTCTCGGTCGCCGGTCTCACTGCTTTTGTCCTCGCGGTCGCGGCGCAGGATCAGGAGAGCGATCAGCGCGACGAGATAGACGACGTAGGTCCATTGCAACACCGAGTCGGAGACCGCCGCCGCAGCGTAGCCGCCGCCGGCGCCGCCGAACAGAAACCCGATGCCGATCCAGACGATCCATAGCAACGGGCTGCGATTGCCGCTCTGCCAATAGCGGCGAACGCCCGCGAGTCCGGTCGGCGGAACCTGCGTGATCAGCGACGTCCCCTGGGCGACGTGTTGCTCGGCGCCGAGCAGCAGCACGCTGAAGATCACGAGACCGCCTCCGGGACTCGTGCCCATGAAGCCCGATGTCAGCCCGCCGATGAGGCCGACCCCAATGCCAGCGAGCAGGTCATGAATCCATGACATCGCTCAGTTCCTGGTCCGTCGCTTGACGTCGGCCTTCGTGGTGCGAAATCCATCGATCACGCCGGTCACGGCCGCCATGCAGGCCTCGATGTCAAAATCCTGGCCCCAGCATTTTTGCAGCACAAAGCCCTGGAAGATCGCGATCAGCACGCGCGCGATCGCTTCCGCACCGAGATCGCGCTTGATGAGGCCGTCATGCTGGCCGCGCTCGACCAGCGCGACAATCAGGGCGCGCGGCATGTCGATGCCTTCTACGATGCTGGTGCGGACGCGGCGGTTGCGCAGGGCCTCGGCCCAGCCGTGAATGCCGACACGGCGGCGCGCTTCGCCGGCGGGGTCGGTGAGCCATTGCGCGTAGACGCCGACCAGCGCGTGAAGTCCTTCGATCGGATCGCCCGACCCTTGCGCGACCGAGTTGAGCACGGCCTCGCGCCGGTGCCGGTCGTCGGCGAGTGCCTCGATCAGATCGTCCTTGCTCTGGAAGTAGAGATAAACCGCACCATGGCTCAGCCCCGACCGTTTGACGATGTCGGCCATCCCGGTCTGGTGAAAGCCGTCCTCGGCGAAGCAGGCAAGGGCGGCTTCGAGAATCTGCTGCCGCCGGCCTTCACGTTGCTTGTCGCTGATCTTGGGCATCCGGCCATCCATAAATAACTGACAGATCAATCGTTTTAGTCGCTCTGCGGGCGAAGCCCCGTAGAGCGCCGATCAATATAAAAAACGATCAGTCAGTCATTTTTAATACCGAAGCGGATCTCCGTCAAGCCCGACAACCCGGACCGGGAAACAGGCGGAGCAAATCGGTAAGGAGCGCCGCCGGTGGCCTGAAAACCGCCCCTCGATCGCGCGGTGCTAGAACAGCCGTCCGCCGTTCGGCACGGGCTTGCTCGGCTGCACCAGCACGACCTTGCCGCTGGCATCGGGGAAACCGAGGGTCAGCACCTCCGAGACAACAGGGCCGATCTGGCGCGGCGGGAAATTCACGACCGCGGCCACCTGTTGGCCCACCAGCGTTTCAAGCGGATGGTTTTCGGTGATCTGCGCCGAGCTCTTGCGCACGCCGATCGCGGGACCGAAGTCGATCCACAGACGCCATGCCGGCTTCCGCGCTTCCGGGAACGGCTTTGCATCGACGATGGTGCCGACGCGGATATCGACCGCGAGGAAGGTGTCGAAGTCGATGGTCGGCGACGCAGTCGCCGCTGGATCATGAGTGACGTGCATGGAGTGTCCGTTCGAAGAGCTGGCATCATTCGCAATATTGTCGTGCGAACTGGAGTTGCGTACAACGCCGGAGCATTACGCTGCGACGCATGCGCGAGGACTGTCTTGCCCAACATCATCTACGGCATCAAGAACTGCGACACCATGAAGAAGGCGCGCGCCTGGCTCGACACCCACGGTGTCGCCTACGCGTTCCACGACTACAAGGCGGCGGGGGTGGAGAAGGACAAGCTCAAGCAGTGGAGCGACAAGGTCGGTTGGGAAACGCTGCTCAATCGCGCCGGAACGACCTTCAAGAAGCTGCCCGATGCCGACAAGGAAGGCCTTTCGGAGAAAAAGGCGCTGGCGTTGATGCTAGCGCAACCATCAATGATCAAGCGGCCGGTGTTGGAAGTCGGCAGCAAGCTGCTGGTCGGCTTCAAGCCGGACGTCTATGCCAAGGAAGTCACGACCAAGGAAGTCACGACCAAGGAAGCCGCAGCCAAATCGCGCTGAGCGCTAGTTCAGCTCGATGATCTCGGTGGGAACACCGGAGCCCTGCTGGTCCGCGAACTCGACCAGCTCGGCGGGCGCGATGCGGCCGGGGGTGCGATGGAACAGGTCGCGGTCGATCACCGCGCGCAATCTCGAGCGCGGCAGCGCGTCATTTCCGCGCATCAGATTCTTGATCTCGAAGCCGCCGTCCTCGCAGAAGGTCTTGAGCGACGCGATGATGTGACAGACCTTGCCGTCGGTCTGGAACGGCAGCAGCAGGCGCTCATAGGCGACAATACGGCCGTAGATGTCATCGACATCGGCAACGCTGTAGACAGGCAGCCCGCGCGCCACGCATTCATGATAGACCGGCATCACCAGGGGCGCGAGACGCGGTCCGATATAGTCGTCGAGCAGGGCGCCCTTGCCGGTGTGTCCATAGGCGCGCGAGATGCGCGTACCTTCGCTCTGAATGGTCAGACGCGGCGTCGGCGTCGAGATGTCCACCGTATAATAGATCAGATCGGAGAGCTCTTCCTCGAGCCGAGCAGGCTGGTACTCCCAGATCGCCGGGGCCGTCCGCTGGCGCGCATAGAGCCGCAGCCACGTGTTCAGGAGATCACGCTGCCTGATCGATTTCACCACGGAAGGAGCGGCGCTTGCAAAATCCAAGACAATATTCCCGGCGAATAGAAATTCCGGACGCATGAAACCCGCGCATGATCCTCGCTGCGGGAAAATTTTCCATGAAGGCTGGCGCATGGAACGAAAGACCGTTAACGACGGCTTGATGACCGGCGCTTTGCGAACCGGGAAGCCGGGCAGGCGCGACATCAAAACACGTCCGACTAAGGGAGCATAAGTCTCCCGGCCGGAGGCCTGACCTGCTCAGCTTTCCGCCTTGCCTAACCCCCGTCACCTCCGGCATATTCCGCGCCCGGAGGCGGCGTTCCGGATAGGCTCCAGGGAGTGGCTCCAAGGCCTCCGGAAAGCCGAAGCAACAAGGATAGCCACGCGCGTTGTGCGGGCAGGGGGAAAACTGTTTGGCCGATGAGTTCATTCTCGAAACGGAAGGCTTGACCAAGGAGTTCGCGGGCTTCTTCGCCGTCCGCGACGTTGCGCTCAAGGTTCGCCGTGGGAGCATTCACGCGTTGATCGGCCCGAACGGCGCCGGCAAGACAACGTGCTTCAATCTTTTGACCAAGTTCCTCAAACCGTCTGCCGGAAAAATCCTGTACAAGGGGCAGGACATCACCGCGATGGCGCCCGCCGATGTGGCCCGCCTGGGGCTGGTTCGCTCGTTCCAGATCTCGGCGGTATTCCCCCATCTCACCGCGCTGGAAAACGTCCGCGTCGCGCTTCAGCGCCAGCACGGCAGCTCCTTCGATTTCTGGCGCTCAAAGTCCGTGCTCAACCAGTTCAACGATCGCGCGCGCGAGCTGTTGAACGATGTCGGCCTCAGCGAGTTTTCCAATACGCCCGCGGTCGAGATGCCCTACGGGCGCAAGCGCGCACTGGAGATCGCAACCACGCTCGCGCTCGACCCCGAGATGATGCTGCTGGACGAGCCGATGGCCGGCATGGGCCACGAGGACATCGACAAGATCGCGGCGCTGATCAAGCGCATCTCCGCGAAATACACCATCCTGATGGTCGAGCATAATCTGAGCGTCGTGGCCAATCTCTCCGACATCATCACCGTGTTGACGCGCGGACAGGTGCTCGCGCAGGGCCATTACAGCGAGCTCACCAAGGACGAACGCGTCAAGGAAGCCTATCTGGGAGCCGGTCATGGTTGAGACGGCAACGGCGGACGCTCCCGCAAAGACCGCGAGCGGCGGCAACCTGCTCCAGGTCCGCAACCTGGAAGCCTGGTACGGCGAGTCCCACATCCTGCACGGGATCAACTTCGACGTGAACGCGGGCGAGGTCGTCACCCTGCTCGGGCGCAACGGCGCCGGCAAGACCACCACGCTGAAGTCGATCATGGGCATCATCGGCAAGCGCACCGGCTCGGTGAAGTTCAACAACCAGGACATCATTCGTACGACCTCGGACAAGATCGCGCGGATGGGAATCGCGTTCTGCCCGGAGGAGCGTGGAATTTTCGCCAGCCTTGATGTGCGGGAGAACCTGCTGTTGCCACCGGTGGTGCGTCCCGGCGGATTGCCGCTCGAGCAGATCTTCGATCTGTTTCCGAACCTGAAGGAACGGCTCAACAGCCAGGGAACCAAGCTCTCCGGCGGCGAGCAGCAGATGCTCGCGATCGCGCGCATCCTGCGCACCGGCGCGAACTTCCTGATGCTGGACGAGCCGACCGAGGGTCTCGCGCCCGTCATCATCCAGCAGATCGGCCACACCATCGCGCGGCTCAAGAAGGAGGGTTTTACGATCCTCCTGGTCGAGCAGAACTTCCGGTTCGCATCCACGGTCGCCGACCGCTATTACGTGGTCGAGCACGGCAAGATCATTGACGGATTTTCCAATGCGGAGCTTGCCGCCAACATGGACAAGCTCCACACCTATCTCGGTGTCTAGAACTGCCAACAAAAAGATTCATAGGGAAGTAGCATGATGACAAAGTCGATTGCGTCGTTTCTGCTCGGCACGGCGCTGGCCGTGACCGCCACCGGTGCAGCTTTCGCGCAGGACAAGACCGTCAAGATCGGCGCGCTTTCCGATCAGTCCGGGCTCTATGCCGACCTCGGCGGACCGGGCTCGACGCTGGCCGCGCAGATGGCCATCGAAGATTCCGGCCTGGCTGCGAAGGGCTGGAAGATCGACATCATCTCCGGCGATCACCAGAACAAGCCCGACATCGGCACCGCGATCGCGCGGCAATGGTTCGACGTCGACAAGGTCGACGTCATCGTCGACGTGCCGAATTCCGGCGTGGCGCTCGCGGTCAACAACGTCATCAAGGAAAAGAACGGCGTCTATATCAACTCGGGCGCGGCGACCTCGGATTTGACCAACGCGCAGTGCTCGCCCAACACGGTGCACTGGACCTACGACACCTACATGCTGGCCCACACCACCGGCCAGGCGCTGGTGAAGGCCGGCGGCGACACCTGGTTCTTCCTGACCGCGGACTACGCCTTCGGCGCGGCGCTGGAGCGCGACACCACCGCTGTCGTGACCGCAAATGGCGGCAAGGTGGTCGGCGGCGTCAAGCACCCGCTGAACACGCCGGATTTCTCGTCCTTCCTGCTGCAGGCGCAGGCCTCCAAGGCCAAGATCATCGGCCTTGCCAATGCCGGCGGCGACACCACCAACACGATCAAGCAGGCGGCCGAGTTCGGCATCGTCAAGGGCGGCCAGAAGCTCGCGGCGCTGCTGCTGTTCCTCACCGACGTCAAGGCGATCGGGCTCGAGACCGCACAGGGCCTCAACTTCACCGAGACCTTCTACTGGGACATGAACGACCAGACCCGGGCGTTCTCGAAGCGCTTCGCCGAGAAGATGAAGAACAACGCGCCGCCCACCATGGTGCAGGCCGGCGTCTATGCGGGCGTGCGTCACTATTTCAAGGCACTGGAAGCGCTCGGCGGCAACCCGCATGACGGCGCCAAGGTCGTCGAGAAAATGAAGTCGATGCCGACGGAAGACGATCTGTTCGGCAAGGGCGAGATCCAGCCCAACGGCCGCACCATCCACAATGCCTATCTGTTCGAGGTGAAGAAGCCCTCCGAGTCCAAGGGACCGTGGGATTTCTACAAGCTGGTCGGCACCGTGCCGGGCGACCAGGCCTTCACGCCGCTGTCCGAGAGCAAGTGCGCGCTGTTGAAGAAGTAACATAACCGCCCGCAGGCCATCAGGCCTGCGGGCGACTTTCAGGGAACGCCGAAGGGACCGGGTGCGGGATCGATGCAGGCTCTTTACGCTCAGCTATTGGTGGGACTGATCAACGGCTCGTTCTACGCGCTGCTCAGTCTCGGGCTTGCCGTGATCTTCGGCATGCTCAACATCATCAATTTCGCCCATGGCGCGCTCTACATGATGGGCGCGTTCGTCGCCTACTTCCTGCTGAACATCGGCGGCATCAACTATTGGTGGGCGTTGCTGCTTGCCCCGATCATCGTCGGCATCTTCGGCATGATCCTGGAACGGACCATGCTGCAATGGCTGACGGGGCTCGATCATCTCTACGGCCTGCTGCTGACCTTCGGCATAGCGCTGATCGTGCAGGGCGTGTTCCAGAATTATTTCGGCTCCTCTGGCATGCCTTACGCCATTCCGGACCAGCTCAAGGGCGGCATGAATCTCGGCTTCATGTTCCTGCCCATCTATCGCGGCTGGGTCGTCATCTTCTCGCTGGTGGTCTGCATCGCGACCTGGTTCCTGATCGAGAAGACGCGTCTCGGCGCCTATTTGCGTGCCGCGACCGAAAACCCGACGCTGGTGCGCGCCTTCGGCGTCAACGTGCCGCGCATGATCACGCTGACTTATGGTTTGGGTGTCGGCCTGGCCGCGCTCGCCGGCGTGCTCTCGGCGCCGATCAACCAGGTGCGGCCGCTGATGGGCGCCGACCTCATCATCGTGGTGTTCGCGGTGGTCGTGATCGGCGGCATGGGATCGATCATGGGCTCCATCATCACCGGCTTTGCGCTCGGTGTGATCGAGGGCATGACCAAATATTTCTACCCCGAGGCCTCCAACACCGTCGTGTTCGTGCTGATGGTGCTGGTGCTCTTGGTGAAGCCAACGGGATTGACGGGAAGGGCGGCCTGATATGACAGCCTTGACGGACGACACGCTGCCGGTAACCCCGCGCACGATCCGCGACGAGATGATCGTGTTCGTGGTGATGGCGCTGCTGTTGGCTTCGGTGCCATTCACGGGAGTCTACCCGTTCTTCGTGATGCAGGCGCTGTGCTTCGCGCTGCTCGCCTGCGCCTTCAACCTGCTGATCGGCTACGGCGGTTTGCTGTCCTTCGGCCATGCGATGTTCCTGGGCACGGCCGGCTATTGCAGCGCGCATGCGCTGAAGGTGTGGGCGTTGCCGCCGGAGCTCGGCATCCTCGTCGGGGTCGCCGGTGCTTTCGTGCTCTCGCTCATCACGGGCTATATCTCGATCCGCCGCCAGGGCATCTATTTCTCGATGATCACGCTGGCGCTGTCGCAGCTTCTGTACTTCATCTACCTCCAGGCCCCGTTCACCCATGGTGAAGATGGCATCCAGGGCATTCCGCAGGGACGCATGTTCGGCGTCTTCGATCTGACCAAGCCGACCGTGCTCTACTACGTCGTGCTGGTCGGTTTCCTTGCCGGCTTCCTGCTGATCTTCCGCATCATCAATTCGCCGTTCGGCGAGGTCCTCAAGGCAATCCGCGAGAACGAGCCGCGCGCGATCTCGCTGGGTTACCGCACCGATCAGTACAAGTTCCTGGCGTTCGTCCTGTCGGGCACGCTGGCCGGCTTTGCCGGTGCGCTGAAAGTCTTCGTGGCGCAGAACGCCTCGCTCACGGACGTGCACTGGTCGATGTCGGGCGAAGTCGTGCTGATGACGCTGGTCGGCGGACTCGGAACCGTGTTCGGTCCCGTGGTCGGTGCCTTCGTGATCATCGCCATGCAGCAATATCTGGCGGGGTTCGGCCAGTGGGTGACCGTGATCCAGGGCTCGATCTTCGTGATCTGCGTGCTGACCTTCCGCCGCGGCGTCATCGGCGAAATCGCGCATTACTTCCGACGGTCGCTGTAAGTCATTGATATAATGGAAGATGTGTTGACGCGCGAAAGCGGTGGATGATCCGGCTCCACGGGCGTGAGGTGGCACGCGCGTGGATCGAAAATGGTCTATGACAGTTTCATGACGGCCCGCTTGGGCCAGGCCATCATCCAACCGGTAGTCTCTCTCCCATGATGCGATTGTTTCGCGCTTTCCTGCCCAAGGAAGAACGGTTCTTCGACCTGTTCGACCGCCACGCCCAGACCGTGATCCAGGGCTCGATCGCGCTCCAGAGCATGCTCAACGGGGGCGAGGAGACGCCGGTCTATTGCCAGCGCGTCAACCAGTTCGAGAACGATGCCGACAACATCACCCGTGAGGTGCTGACGGCGGTGCGCCGTACCTTCATCACCCCGTTCGACCGCGGCGACATCAAGAACCTGATCACCTCGATGGACGACGCCATCGACCAGATGCAGCAGACCGCCAAGGCCGTGATGCTGTTCGAGGTCCGCAGCTTCGAGCCGCCGATGCGGGAGATCGGCGGCCTTCTGATCGAATGCGCCAATCTGGTCGGCCGTGCGCTGCCGTTGATGCAGAAGATCGGCCAGAACGTGGCCATGCTGACCGCGATCACGGAAGAGCTGGGCAAGCTGGAAGGCCGCGTCGACGATCTCCATGATATCGGGCTGAAGGAACTGTTCCTCAAGCATCGCAACGGCAACGCGATGGATTTCATCGTCGGCGCAGAGATCTACGACCATCTCGAGAAGGTCGCCGACCGCTTCGACGACGTCGCGAACGAGATCAACAGCATCGTCATCGAGCAAGTTTAGGGCAGGGGCCACGCCGTGGATGTTGCGTTGGGTCTTCCCGTCCTGGTCGGATTGATCGCCGTCGCGCTGCTGTTCGATTTCCTGAATGGCCTGCACGACGCCGCCAATTCGATCGCGACCATCGTCTCGACCCGCGTGCTGCGGCCGCAATACGCGGTGTTCTGGGCTGCGTTCTTCAATTTCGTCGCCTTCATGGTGTTCGGGCTGCACGTCGCCCAGACCATCGGCACCGGTATCATCGATCCCGCGATCGTGGATGCCCAGGTGATCTTCGCCGCGCTGGTCGGCGCCATCGTCTGGAACCTGGTGACATGGGCGCTCGGCATCCCATCGTCCTCGTCTCATGCATTGATCGGCGGCTTGTTTGGTGCCGGTGTGGCCAAAGCGGGCCTTTCGGCAGCGGTCTGGAGCGGATTGTCCAAGACGGTGATCGCCATCGTGCTGTCTCCGCTCGTCGGCTTCCTGCTCGCGATGGTGCTGGTTGCGATCGTCTCCTGGGCCTCGGTGCGCTCCACGCCCTTTGCCGTCGATCGCGCCTTCCGCATCCTGCAATTCGCCTCCGCCTCGCTCTATTCGCTCGGCCATGGCGGCAACGACGCGCAGAAGACCATGGGCATCATCGCCGTGCTGCTCTATTCGCAGGGCCAGCTCGGCGGCGAATTCTTCGTCCCCTTCTGGGTGGTGCTCTCGTGCCAGGCCGCGATGGCGATGGGGACGCTGATGGGCGGCTGGCGCATCGTCCGCACCATGGGCCTGCGCATCACCAAGCTGACCCCGATGCAGGGCTTTTGCGCCGAGACCGGCGGTGCCGCGACCCTATTCATGGCGACCTTCCTCGGCGTTCCCGTCTCGACCACCCACACCATCACCGGCGCCATCGTCGGCGTTGGCGCCGCTCGCCGCCTCTCGGCGGTGCGCTGGAACGTCGCCAGCTCGATCGTCTATGCCTGGGTGATCACGATGCCGGCCTCGGCCATCGTCGCCGCGCTGAGCTGGTGGGCGGTCAAGATCTTCCTCAGGTAACCAGCTTCAGTCCGACAATCCCGGCGACGATCAGCCCGATGCTGGCGAGGCGGAACGCGGTGGCCGGCTCGCCGAACAGGATGATGCCGAGTGTCGCGGTACCGACCGCGCCGATACCGGTCCAGACTGCATAAGCGGTTCCAATCGGCAGCGATTTGAGGGCGAGCCCGAGCAGGATGATGCTGCCGGCCATGGCGCCGAGCGTGAGAACTGACGGAACGAGCTTGCTGAACCCCTCGGTATATTTGAGGCCAATCGCCCAGGAGACCTCCAGCAGACCGGCGACGAACAGGATGCTCCAGGCCATGACGACCCTCCATTCAAGGCAGGGTCGTCCCCGCGACTGGTGTGCTGACAGGAACGGAAGGCCGTCCCTCCCAACCTGATCTTGGGCCCGATATGGGGCTGGCCGGAAGGCTCCGCAATCACCAGATGAGGCTTGATCAGGCCCATTTTCCCTGCCAAACGCTGCCGCAATGTCCGAGATCGCCACCACAGCCGAATCGACGGCCCGTTCCTCGCTTGCCGCTGAAGTGTCGCGGCGGCGGACCTTTGCCATCATCTCGCATCCGGACGCCGGCAAGACCACGCTGACCGAAAAGCTGCTGCTGTTCGGCGGCGCCATCAATCTGGCCGGCCAGGTCAAGGCCAAGGGCGAGCGGCGCAACACGCGTTCGGACTGGATGAAGATCGAGCGCGAGCGCGGCATCTCTGTCGTGACCTCGGTCATGACCTTCGAGTTCGAGGGCCTCGTTTTCAACCTGCTGGACACGCCGGGCCACGAGGACTTTTCGGAAGACACCTATCGCACGCTCACGGCGGTCGATTCCGCCGTCATGGTGATCGACGCCGCCAAGGGCATCGAGGCGCGTACCCGAAAGCTGTTCGAGGTGTGTCGTCTTCGCGACATCCCGATCATCACCTTCATCAACAAGATGGATCGCGAGAGCCGCGACGTGTTCGAGCTCCTGGACGAGATCGAGAAGACCCTGGCGCTCGATACCACGCCGATGACCTGGCCTGTCGGCCGCGGCCGTGAGTTCCTCGGCACCTACGACGTCGTCAATGGCGGCGTGCGCCTGCTCGAAGGCGGCGGCGCCAAGACCGGCGCGGCGCAGCAGATCGAGATCGCCGAGCTCGCCAAGCTCAACGCCAATCTCGACGTGTCGGCGGTCAAGGACGAGCTCGAGCTCGTCACCGCGGCTTCAAAACCGTTCGAGCTCGAAGCGTTTCGCGAGGGCCATCTGACGCCGGTTTATTTCGGCAGCGCGCTGCGCAATTTCGGCGTCGGCGACCTGCTGCAAGGGCTCGGCAAGTTCGCGCCCGAGCCGCGCGCGCAGGAGAGCGACCAGCGCAAGGTCGAAGCCACCGACCCGCGCATGAGCGCCTTCGTGTTCAAGATCCAGGCCAATATGGATCCCAACCACCGTGACCGCATCGCCTTCGCCCGCCTTTGCTCCGGCAAGCTGAGCCGCGGCATGAAGGCGAAGCTCGTGCGCACCGGCAAGAGCATGCCGCTGTCGAGCCCGCAATTCTTTTTCGCGCAGGACCGTTCGGTTGCGGACGAGGCCTATGCCGGCGACGTCGTCGGCATTCCCAATCACGGCACGCTGCGCATCGGCGACACGCTGACCGACGGTGAGGATTTCAACTTCGTCGGCGTGCCGAGTTTCGCGCCGGAAATCGTCCGCCGCGTGCGTCTCACCGATGCGATGAAAGCGAAGAAGCTGAAGGAAGCGCTTCAGCAGATGTCGGAAGAGGGCGTTGTGCAGGTGTTCCGTCCGCGCGATGGCGCACCCGCGTTGGTCGGCGTCGTCGGCGCACTGCAGCTCGACGTGCTCAAGGCGCGGCTGGATGCGGAATATTCCCTGCCGGTCGAATTCGAAGTCAGCGAGTTCCAGCTCGCACGCTGGGTCTCCTCGGAGGATCGCAAGAAGCTCGATACCTTCATCGCGGCCAACACTTCGAGCATCGCCGATGATGTCGACGGCGATCCCGTCTATCTGGCGCGGAACGAGTTCTATCTCGGCTACACCAGGGAACGGGCCGAAGGCATCGAGTTCACCAACGTCAAGGACGTCAAGAAGAAGGGGTAGGGGCGTAGCTCAGTCCGCTCCTCACCCTCCGCTGTCATGCCCCGCGCAGGCGGGGCATCCAGTACGCCGCAGCCTCTCGGCTCAATCACAATCGCCTCTGGGATACTGGGTCGTCCGGTCACGCCGGACGACGACACCGTGGGTAAACGCGAGCACGTGAACGCGAAATGGCTTGAAGCCGCATCAAGTCCTACCAATTTGAATGTGGTCGCCCGTTTGGTGCTCCCGATGTTGCGCGCAATCCTCGTGCTGTTCCTGACCGTCTTTGCCGTGATCGCCGCCGATGCGCGGCCGCGACAAATCAACCCAATTCCGTTTTCGCACGAACCGTGCAGCGTCCTCGATGGCCGACCCTGCACGCCATCCTATTGCAGCCCGCTCGAGCCTGGTCCCTGTATTCCCGAGATCGACTATCCCTACGGCCAGAACCTCCAGCTCACGATCCAAAGCGTGCCGGCGGAGGCCGATCGCGCCAAATACCAAAAGCCGGATCACGATCTCGATACGATCGGTGATCTCTTCGCCGAGCTGCGCAGCTGCTGGTCGCCGCCATCGGACAATGCGCGCGCGGGCATGCAGATGGCCGTGCGTTTCAGCTTCAACAAATCGGGCGGCCTGATCGGCCCGCCGCGCCTGACCTATGCGACCGCGGGCGTGCCCGCCGAGACGAGAGCCACCTATCTCAATGCGATCAATTCATCGTTGAACGCCTGCCTGCCGCTGAAATTCACCGCCGGTCTTGGCGGTGCCCTCGCCGGGCGGCCGATCGCGATCCGGTATGTCGACAATCGCGAGATCGGCAAGTAGCGCATCAGTTGCGACCCGCGGCCAATCGATGATACGCCATGGGCTGGGGCGCTGGTTGAGGGGAGAATCTCGTGGGTCTGCTGGTTATGATCCTGGGGCTTGCGCTGTTTTTTGCGGCGCATGTGTTTACGACGAAACGCGATGCACGCGCGCAGGCCATCGCGAGACTGGGTGAGGGGACCTACAAGATCCTCTATTCGCTTGCCTCGCTCGCGGGGCTCGCACTGATCATCTGGGGCTTCGCGCATTATCGCGCGACCGGCTGGATCGACGTCTGGTATCCGCCGAAGGCGCTGAAGCACATCACGCTCGCGCTGATGCTGCCCGCTGTCATCCTGGTGGTTGCGTCCTATCTGCGCGGCCGCATCTATGCGACGCTGAAGCATCCGATGCTGGCCGGCATCAAGCTGTGGGCGGCGGCGCATCTTCTGGCCAATGGCGATCTCGGCTCCATCATCCTGTTCGGCTCCTTCCTGGGCTGGTCGGTGTATGATCGCATCACGCTGAAGCGTCGGACCGATGGTGGCGGTCCGCCGATTCCGGTCGGCGGCGTCACCAACGACCTGATCGCGGTCGTGGTTGGAATCGTCGCTTATCTGGCGCTGGCGTTTGCGTTCCATCCCGTCGTGATCGGCGTTCCCGTGATGGGCGGATAGCCGATCAGCACAAGACAGGACTGCATGCCCATGCGCGGAAGGTGACAAGGTAACAAGAGCAACAAGCCAAGGCATTCCGATGGACTGGTCGCATTCTCAGATCCCGCCGATGCGGATGGAGGCGCGCTTCGGCGATCGGGTCGTACCGGCATTTTGCGATCAGCCGTCGAGCCTGTGGGCGATGATTGCGGACGCCTGCGCCCGCAATCCCGACGGCGAAGCGCTGATCTCAGGCCATGTCCGGCTGAGCTGGCGGCAGGCCGCGGAGGCGGCTGCGCGGATCGCGGCGGGATTTCGCAAGCTCGGATTGCAGCGCGGCGATCGTGTCGCGATCCTGCTCGGCAACCGCATCGAATTCCCGCTGCTGCTGTTTGCTGCCGCGCATGAGGGGCTCGTCACGGTGCTGCTCAGCACGCGCCAGCAGAAGCCGGAAATCGCCTATGTGCTAGCCGACTGCGGCGCCAAAATCCTGATCCACGAGGCCGCGATCGCGGCGCGTCTGCCGGATGCGCTAGACGTGCCCGATGTGATCCACCGCATCGCCGTCGACGACGATCCGGCTTTGTCGCGTTTCGCGGTGCTGGCAGACAACGTCCCGGCCGCGGCGCCGGTCGAGACCAGCGAGGAGGACACCGCGATGATCCTCTACACCTCGGGCACGACAGGCAAGCCAAAGGGTGCGATGCTGGCCCATTGCAACATCGTCCATTCCTCGATGATCTTCGTGTCCTGCCTGCAATTGACGGCGGTCGACCGTTCGATCGCGGCGGTGCCGCTGGGCCACGTCACCGGCGTCGTCGCCAACATCACGACGATGATCTGCTGCGGTGGCGCGCTGATCATCATGCCGGAGTTCAAAGCCGGCGAATATCTCAAGCTCGCCGCGCGCGAGCGCGTCACCTACACGGTCATGGTGCCGGCGATGTACAATCTGTGCCTGCTCCAGCCCGATTTCGAGAGCTACGATCTGTCGAGCTGGCGCATCGGCGGCTTTGGTGGCGCACCGATGCCGGTCGCCACCATCGAGAAACTCAAGGCGATCATTCCCGGCCTCGAGCTGGCGAATTGCTACGGTGCGACGGAGACCACGTCGCCGTCCACGATCATGCCGGGCAGGTTGACAGCAAGCCATATCGACAGCGTCGGCCTGTCGTGTCCGGGTGCGCGCATCCTGGCGATGGGGGCGGACGGGCGTGAGCTGCCGCCTGGGGAAATCGGCGAGCTCTGGATCCAGAGTGCCTCCGTCATCAAGGGCTACTGGAACAATCCAAAAGCCACGGCCGAAAGCTTCACCAGCGGGTTCTGGCATTCCGGCGATCTCGGCTCGGTCGATGTGGAGGGATTTGTCCGGGTGTTCGACCGGCAGAAGGACATGATCAATCGCGGCGGCCTGAAGATCTATTCGGCCGAGGTCGAATCCGTGCTGGCCGGCCACCCGGCGGTGGTCGAGAGCGCGATCGTCGCCAAGACCTGCCCGGTGCTGGGCGAGCGTGTCCACGCTGTGGTGGTGGCGCGCGCACCGGTGGACAGTGAGGCCTTGCGCGCTTGGTGTGCGGAGCGGCTGTCCGACTACAAGGTTCCGGAGACCATGGTGATCACCGCGGAGCCCTTGCCGCGCAATGCCAACGGCAAGGTGCTGAAGCGGCAGCTGCGGGAGCTGTTGGGAGCCTGACCCGGGAGATGCTCTCTCCGGGCTGTTCCGGGTGGTTAACGCCTTGATCGGGCTCGCTTTGCCTTGCCACCGCCATATCGTTAGGGTACCCCGCCGCCACGTGGGGGACGGGATTCCTGACGCGAACGCTTTGGCGCGCGCACCCGGACGGGCATGGGATTAGCATAAGTGTCTGAATTATTTGACGAAGTCGACGAGGAAGTACGTCGCGAACAGCTCAAGAAGCTGTGGGACAAGTATTCGATCGTTTTCATCGCCCTGATGGTGCTGATCGTCGCCGCCGTGGGTGGCTGGCGCGCTTACCAGTATGTGGAGGCCAAGAAGGCTGCCGAGGCCGGTGCGGCCTTCGAGAAGGCCGCCGAGCTGTCCGAGCAGGACAAGCATGCGGAGGCCGAGGCGGCCTTCACCGAGCTCGCTGCCAAGGCTCCATCGGGCTATCGCACCCTGGCGCGGCTGCGTGCTGCGGCCGAGGCGGCGGCTCGCGATCCCAAGGCGGGCGCCAAGCTGTATGACGACATCGCCGCCGACCGCAGCACAGGCGGTGAGTGGCAGGATCTGGCAAAGATCCGCGCCGCCGGTCTCCTGCTCGACAGCGCCGGCTATGCCGACATGCAGCAGCGGCTGGACGCCTCCACCGCGCCCAAATCGACATTCCGTCATACGGCCCGCGAGATGCTGGCGCTGTCGGCCTGGCGCAACAACGACATGACTGCGGCCCGCAAATGGCTCGATGCGATTGCCGAGGACGGCGAAACGCCGCCCGGCCTGCGCTCACGCGCCGAGGCGCTGCAGGCCCTGCTGCCGCCCGTCGCCAAAAGCTGACGGTCCAGAGCTGAGACGAGATACCGATATGCGCCGCACGCCACGCTTGATCGCAGCCGCCGTCCTGATCGCCTTCACGGGCGTGCTGGGCGGTTGCTCCAGCTTCGATCCGAGCGACATGCTCGACTTCCTCGATACCAAGAAGAAGCTGCCGGGCGACCGCAAGCCGGTGTTCCCGGAAGGCGTGCCGGGCCTCGAGCAGGGCGTTCCGAAGGACATGTACAAGGGCGCGCAGCAACAGCCCGATCCGAACGGACCCGCCGTCGCGGCTCTGCCCACCGAGCCTGCGCCCGAGCCGAAGCCGGCGAAGGGTGCCAAGGCGAAAAAGACCAGGCAGCCGGCCAGTGCGGCCGTCGCGCCGGCTGGGGCGCCCGCCGGCGAAGTCGATGGCGAGGCCCAGCCCGAGGCCGCGCCGCCCGCGGCCACTCCGCCGCCCAGGCAGAAGATCGTGCGCAAGCGCACCACCGCGCCGCCGCCCGATCAGCCTGTCCAGCAGGCGCAACCGACCCAGACCACCCAGCAGCAAACGCAGGGCGCCTTCCCGGCACCGATGCCGAGCGGCAGCTTCTCGCGCTAGAGCATGATCCGGAAAAGTGTGAAGCGGTTTTCCGAAAAGATCATGCTCAAACAATTGTCTTCATTTCATTGACAGGCGCGGCTCCGGCAGCGCACGAATGACCCATGTCCTTTAAAATTGCCATTATCGGCCGACCCAATGTCGGCAAGTCGACGCTGTTCAACCGCCTGGTCGGGCAGAAGCTCGCGCTTGTCGATGACCTGCCGGGCGTCACCCGCGATCGCCGCGAGGGCGAGGCCAGGCTCGGCGATCTCGACTTCACGATCATCGACACCGCCGGCCTCGATGAAGGTGCCAAGGGCTCGCTGACCGCCCGCATGCAGGAGCAGACGGAGGCCGCGATCGCACAGGCCGACGCGCTGTTCTTCGTGATCGATGCCCGCATGGGCCTCACACCCAACGATCGCGCCTTCGCCGATTTCGCCCGCAAGGCCAATAAGCCGGTGCTGCTCGTCGCCAACAAGAGCGAAGGCAAGCATGGCGATGCCGGCGCGATGGAGGCTTTCGCGCTCGGCCTCGGCGATCCCATCCAGATCTCGGCCGAGCACGGCGAGGGCATGGGCGAGCTCTACGACGCTCTGCGCCCGCTGATGCCGGAGCCGGTGGAGGAGGATGAGTTCGAAGACGACGAGCCGCTGACCGAGGAAGAGGCCGCCACGCGCCCGATCCGGGTCGCGATCGTCGGCCGGCCGAACGCCGGCAAGTCGACGATGATCAATCATCTGCTCGGCGAGGAGCGTCTGCTGACGAGCCCGGAGGCCGGCACCACGCGCGATTCCATTGCGGTCGAGATCAACTGGAAGGGCCGCGAGTTTCGCGTGTTCGATACCGCAGGTCTGCGCCGGCGCTCGCGGATCGAGGAGAAGCTCGAGAAGCTCTCGGTCGCCGACGCACTGCGCGCGGTGCGCTTTGCCGAAGTCGTCGTGATGATGATGGACGCGCAGAACCGTTTCGAGGAGCAGGATCTTCGCATCGCCGACCTGATCGAGCGCGAGGGTCGTGCCGTCGTGCTCGCCGTCAACAAATGGGACCTGATGGAGAGCAAAGGCGGCGGCGCGATCTCGAATCTGCGCCGCGACGCCGATCACTTGCTGCCGCAGATCAAGGGCGTGCCGATCGTCGCTGTCTCCGGCTTGATGGGCGAAGGCATCGATCGATTGATGCAGGCGATCCAGGATGCCTATGCGCTTTGGAACAGGCGTGTGTCGACGGCGGCGCTGAACCGCTGGTTCGAGGAGGCGGTCCAGGCCAATCCGCCGCCGGCCGTGTCCGGACGACGACTCAAGCTGAACTACATCACGCAGACCAAGGCGCGCCCGCCGAGCTTCGTGCTGTTCTGCTCGCGTGCGGACGCGGTGCCGCAGTCCTATCTGCGTTATCTCACCAATTCGCTGCGTGAGGCCTTCGAGCTGCCGGGCACACCGGTGCGTATCACCCTGCGTGAGAAGGCTAACCCGTTCGCCCACAAGCGCAAGCGGCCGTCGTGAGCAACGACGCCGGCGAGGCGATGGCGCAGGGCGCAGCGCCAGTCCGGCGCGGTGCGGTCGCCTTCATCTTCGTCACCATCCTGCTCGACATGCTCGCGCTCGGCGTGATCATGCCGATCCTGCCAAAACTGATCGAGAGCTTCGTCGACAACGACACGGCGCATGCAGCCCGCATCTTCGGCCTGTTCGGGACCGCCTGGGCGCTGATGCAGTTCGTGTTCTCGCCGGTGCTCGGCGCGCTGTCGGATCGCTTCGGGCGGCGGCCGGTGGTGCTGCTGTCGAATTTCGGGCTCGCGGCCGATTATGTGCTGATGGCGCTGGCGCCGTCGCTGGTCTGGCTGTTCGTCGGCCGCGTCATCTCGGGCATCACCTCGGCCAGCATCTCGACCGCCTTTGCCTATATCGCCGACATCACGCCGCCGGAGCGGCGCGCGGCGGTGTTCGGCAGGATTGGCGCTGCGTTCGGCGCCGGCTTCGTGCTGGGCCCGGCGCTGGGCGGCCTGCTCGGCGATATCGATCCGCGCCTGCCGTTCTGGGCCTCGGCGGCCTTGAGCTTTGCCAATGCGCTCTATGGGCTCTTCGTCCTGCCGGAATCGCTGGCGCCGGACAAGCGCGCGCCGTTCCGCTGGAGGAGCGCCAATCCGCTCGGCGCGCTCCGCCTGCTGCGTTCCAATGCGGTGCTCGCTGCGTTGTCCGTCGTCAACTTCATTGCGCAGGTCGCGCATGTCGTGTTGCCCTCGACCTTCGTGCTCTACGCGACCTATCGCTACGGCTGGGATTCGAAAACCGTGGGATTGACGCTGGCGATGGTCGGCGTCTGCGCCATGGTGGTGCAGGGGCTCGCGATCGGCCCGATCGTGCGCGTGCTCGGCGAGCGCAACGCCTTGTTGCTCGGCCTGTGCTGTGGTGCGATCGGCTTCGTGATCTTCGGCGCGGCGCCGACCGGGCCGCTGTTCTGGATCGGCATTCCCGTGATGTCGCTGTGGGGCATTTCGGGCGCCGCCATGCAATCGCTGATGACGCGGCTGGTCGCGCCCGATCAGCAGGGCCAGTTGCAGGGCGCGACCGCGAGCGTGCAGAGCGTGTCGCAGCTCGTCGGCCCGTTCCTGTTCACGCTGACGTTTTCATATTTCATCGGCGCCAGCGCGCCGTGGCAGCTGCCCGGCGCGCCATTCCTGCTCGCGGCGGTGTTGATGGTGGCGTGCGTGGCGATCGCGGTGCGGGCGCTGGGCGCCGCGAGATCAGAACCGTAGGGCGGATTAGCGAAGCGTAATCCGCCACCTTGTCCGACGCGCGAGAAGAGGTGGGTTACGCCCTGCGGACTGCGCTTTGCGCAGCCGCAGAGCTAACCCACCCTACGACTTCTTACTTCTTCACCAGCGGGCACTCGCTGTCCTTGAGCGGCTTGGCCGCATCTTCCGCCGGGATGGTCGCGACCAGCTTGTAATAGTCCCACGGTCCCTTCGATTCTTCCGGCTTCTTCACCTCGAACAGGAAGGCGGGAATGATCCGGCGGCCGTCCTCGCGGAGCGGGCCCTTGCCGAACAGCGGATCGTCGGTCGGTAGCTCCTTCATCTTGGCGACGACCTTGGCGCCGTCATGCGGATTGCCGCCGAGGGCGTCCATCGCCTTCAGAAGATGCAGCACGGCAGCATAATTGCCGGCCTGCGTCATCGAGGGCATCGCCTTGTTGGCGACCTTGTCCTGGAAGCGCTTCGAGAAGGCGCGCGTGCCTTCGTTGAGATCCCAGTAGAAAGATTCTGTGAAGGTCAGGCCGTGCGCGGTCTTCAGACCGAGCGAGTGGACGTCGTTGATGAACAGCAACAGCGCGGCGAGCTTCTGGCCGCCTTCGACGATGCCGAACTCGGCCGCCTGCTTGATCGAGTTGGTGGTGTCACCGCCGGCATTGGCAAGACCGACGATCTTCGCCTTCGAGTTCTGCGCCTGCAGCAGGAAGGAGGAGAAATCCGACGTGTTGAGCGGATGCTTGACGCCGCCGAGCACCTTGCCGCCGTTCGCGGTGACGACCGCGCTGGTGTCACGCTCGAGCGCGGCACCGAAGGCGTAGTCGGCGGTCAGGAAGAACCAGCTGTCGCCGCCGGCCTTGGTCAGCGCCTTGCCGGTGCCGTTGGCGAGCATGTAGGTGTCGTAAGTATAGGAAATGGTGTTGGCGTTGCAGGCCTTGCCGGTGAGGTCGGCACTGGCGCCGCCATTGTTGAGCAGGACCGCATTCTTTTCCTTGACGACGTTGCTGACGGCCAGCGCCACGCCGGAGTTCGGAGTGTCGGCGATCACATCGACCTTCTGGGTGTCGATCCACTGCCGCGCGATGTTCACACCGACGTCCGGCTTGTTCTGGTGGTCGCCGCTGATCACCTCGATCTTCCAGCCCTTGGCGCGAAGACCGGAATCTTCCACCGCCATGTTGACCGCCGCCACGGCGCCGGGGCCGCCGATGTCGGCATAGAGGCTGGACATGTCGTTGAGCACGCCGATCGTGACCGACTTGTCCTGAGCGAAGGCGGATGTGGCAAAACCGAAGGCGGCACAGGCCAGAAGGGCCGCAGAGCGGCGCGCGAACGTCGTCGTCATAAAAGGTTTCCTCCATTGTCAAACATGCGGACGGCTCTCTTGAACGGAGCCCTGTTCCGGCTGATGGCTCTACCGTGTCCCACGGCCGGCGGCAATGCGCCTAAAGCCGGATGACGCTGCGTCGCAGCGTCATCCCTCCGTTAACTTTTGGGCAAAATGCGTCGAGACGCTATTTCAGCGCGTCCGATGTCAGCTTGAATTTCTGGATGCGCTTTCCGGTGTCGACCTCGGCGGTATAGACGTTACCCTTGGCGTCGATCGCCATGGCATGCACCCAGTGGAATTGTCCGGCATTGCGGCCGTTGTGCCCGAAGCTGCCGACCACGCCGCCGTCCTCGCGCCTGATCACCCTGATCTCGTTGTTCTCGCCGTCGGCGCTGAGCAGCCAGGTCTGCTTCGGATCGGGCCAGATCGCGATGTCCCACACCGCGCCGTTGCCGAGCGTGTTCTTCTCGAAGAAGAATTCCTTCACGAAGCTGCCGTCCGTCTTGAACACCTGGATGCGGTTGTTGATGCGGTCGCAGACGTAGACGAGACCGTCATTGGCGAGCTTCACGCAGTGGACGGGATTACCGAACTGCTGGGACACCGGCGCCTTGGGATCGTACGCCGCCTGCTTGGTGTCATCAGGCTTGTTGCCGTAGGCGCCCCAGTGCCGCTTGTAGGCGAGGGTGGTTGCGTCGAACACGATGACGCGGCGGTTGCCATAGCCGTCGGCGACGTAGATCTCGTTGGCGGCCTTGTCGATCGCGGTCTCGGCGGGCTTGCCGAGCTGCGTCGTGTCGTTGCTGCCGAGGCTCGGCGCGATCTTGCCGATCTGGGCGACGAACTTGCCGTCGAGCGTGAATTTCAGGATCGCGTTGTCGTTGTCGGCATTGCCGCCGACCCAGACGAAGCCGCGCTCGTCGACCTCGATGCCGTGCTCGCGGCCGACCCATTCATAGCCTTCGCCCGCGCCGCCCCACGATCGCAGCAGATTGCCGTCGCTGTCGAATTCGAGCACCGGCGGCGCCGAGACGCAGCATTTGGAACGCGGCGGGGTGAGGCTCGCGCCTTTCTCGTCGTCGGTGAGCGAGCGCGGACGATGGATCACCCAGATGTGGCCCTGCCAGTCGACGGTGATGCCGCCGACCTGGCCGAGGATCCAGTTGTTCGGCAACGGCTTCGGCCAGGACGCATCGACCGCGAAGGTCGGGACGTCGCCGGCGATCGCCGCGCCCGGAAGCGCAAACGCGATAGCCGCGATCAGGGCGGAGAGGACGCGAGAAACATTTGCGAGCGCACGCTTAAAGCCTGCGCGATTCCGCCATGGCGCCATGGCAACCTCCCTTTTTGGCCTGCAGCTTGCTGCCGCTTGAGCGCGGGCAGTCAATCGCGGGGAGGCCGTCAAGTCAATCAGGCCGGCGAGCGGAAGCTCATCAGGCTGCGGGTCTTGTAGTCGTAGAATTTGCCGGTCTCGGTCCAATCGGGCGCGCACATCGGCACGATGAATTCGGCGACCTGCTCGGCTGTATCGAGCGTCGCCGGATCCTCGCCCGGCATCAGCGTCGCGCGCATCCGGGTGCGGACGGGGCCCGGATTGAACAAATTGACGCGCAGCTTCGTGTTCGCGGTCTCCTGCGCCCAGGCGCGCGCCAGCGTTTCCAGCGCCGCCTTGGAGGCAGCGTAGGGGCTGACATAGGCGGTCGCCTTGTTGGCCGCGCCGGAAGTGATGAACACCGCGCGGCCGGCGTCGGACTGCTTCAGCAGCGGCTCCATGCAGCGGATCAGCTGGAAGTTCGCGGCGACGTTGACCGCCATCACGTCGGTGAAGGCCTTCAGCTCGATATGGCCGATCGGCGAGGAGGGGCCGAGCACGCCGGCATTGCCGACGAGGATGTCGAGCTTGCCGTAACGCTCATGCAGGCCGGCGCCGAGCCGCGCGATGCCGTCGGAATCGGTGAGGTTGACCGGCACCAGCGTTGTGGTGCCGCCGTCCTTGCGGATCTCGTCGTCGAGTTCTTCCAGCCCGCCCTGCGTGCGCGCCACGGCGACGATATGCGCGCCGGCCTTCGCCAGCGCCTTTGCCGTGGCGAAGCCGATGCCGCGCGAGGCGCCGGTGACGAGAGCGATGCGATTGGCGAGGGGTTTTGTCATTGAAAGGTTCTATCCAGCGTCGTCCTGGCGAAAGCCAGGACCCATACGCCGTGACGTTTATGGCTAGGGAAGATGATTGTCACACCTTCTTCGAACCAGAGAGGCCGGTGGCAATGGGTCCCGGCCCCCGTGCGCAATTGCGCGCTAGGCCGGGACGATGAGCCTAGCTCGCCTCCGCCAGCAACGACAATTGCCGCGGCTGCTGCTCGGTCTGGGTCTGGTCGGTGAGGTGGGTCGGATACGCCCCGGTGAAGCAATGATCCGAGAATTTCGGATTGGCGGGGTCGCGGCCGGGCTCGCCCATGGCGCGGTACATGCCGTCGATCGACAGGAAGGCGAGCGAGTCGGCGCCGATGATCTCGCGCATCTCTTCCAGCGAATGTGTCGCTGCAAGAAGACCGCCGCGGTCCGGCAGGTCGATGCCGTAATAGTCGGGATAGAGGATCGGCGGCGAGGCGAGGCGGAAGTGCACTTCCTTGGCGCCGGCATCGCGCATCATGCGCACGATCTTCTTGGAGGTGGTGCCGCGGACCAGTGAATCGTCGATCAGGATGATGCGCTTGCCTTCGATCGCGGCGCGGTTGGCCGAATGCTTCATGCGCACGCCGGATTCCCGGATCGCCTGCGTCGGCTGGATGAAGGTACGGCCGACATAGTGGTTGCGGATGATGCCGAGTTCGAACGGGATGCCGGAATGCTGGCTATAGCCGACCGCGGCGGGTACGCCGGAATCCGGCACCGGCACCACGACGTCGACCGGCACGTGGCTCTCGCGCGCGAGCTGCGCACCGAAGGCCTTGCGCACCTCGTAGACCGAGCGTCCGTGGACGATGGAATCCGGACGGGAGAAGTAGATGTATTCGAAGATGCAGGGGCGCGGCGCGATCGGCGGGAACGGCTTGTGGATGTCCTGGCCGCTCTCATCGAACACGATGACCTCGCCGGGCTCGATGTCGCGGACGAAGCGCGCGCCGATGATGTCGAGTGCGCAGGTCTCGGAGGTCAGGATCGGGCAACCATCGAGTTCGCCGAGCACCAGCGGACGGATGCCGCGCGGGTCGCGCGCGCCGACCAGCTTCTTGTTGGTCAGCGACACCAGCGCATAGGCGCCCTCGATCTCGCGCAACGCGTCGATATAGCGCTCGATGAAACGGCTGCGCCTCGAGCGCGCGACCAAATGCAGGATCACCTCGGTGTCGGTGGTCGACTGCATCATCGCGCCGTTCTTCACGAGCTCGCGGCGCAGCGTCAGGCCGTTGGTGAGGTTGCCGTTGTGGGCGACCGCAAGGCCGCCGGCATTCAGTTCGGCGAACAGCGGCTGCACGTTGCGCAGGATGGTCGCGCCGGTGGTGGAATAGCGGACATGGCCGACCGCCATCGTGCCGGGCAGGCGGTCGATCACCTCGCGGCGGGAGAAGGTGTCGCCGACGAGGCCGAGGCGGCGTTCGGAATGAAAGCGGCCGCCGTCATAGGAGACGATGCCGGCGGCTTCCTGCCCGCGGTGCTGAAGGGCGTGGAGGCCGAGCGCCGTGATGGCGGCGGCATCGGGGTGGCCGTAGATGCCGAAGACGCCGCATTCCTCCCGCAGCGTATCCCCCTCCAGATCGTCTTGAAGTTCCAGCGCGGCCGGGCCGAGATCAAGTAGGGCGTCCTGGTCAGGATTTCGCATCTCGTCCGAGCCTCTCGTTAGGGCCTAATCAACGCGCCGCGGGTTTCTCGATCAGCTTTTTAAGACTGTCGCGAGCCGGTTTGCTGTATCCGTCGCCACTGCCCGAAGGCTGCTGCTCGGAATCAGTTTGCTCTTCATCTGGTTTGTTTTTCTTGAATCTCTTCAAGATGGTGTTCTCGGGGTCGTCAGGCAAGAGGGCCATCAGCCAATCCCCGGTTCCCTGCAGCACCACGCGGGATTTAGCCCCTGTGACCCAGTCCGGGCGCTGCTTGTCCGGCACCAGCCAGGTGAAGAACAGGAAGGCGACCACGACGATCAAAAGCCCGCGTGCCAGCCCGAACAGAAAGCCGAGCGTGCGGTCCAGTGCGCCGATTCGCGAATCCAGGATCATGTCGGAGATCCGGACCGTGATCACGGAGACCACGACCAAAGTGCCCACGAACACGCCGGCGACCACGACCACGCTCGCGACGGTATCGTTGTTGAAATAGGTCTTTGCGGTCGGCAGCAGCTTCGAGAACGAATAAAGGGTGACGATCGCCGCCGTGCCCCAGGCCGCGATCGACAGGATTTCGCGCATGAAGCCGCGAACCATGGCGAGCAGGCCCGAAATCAGCATCACACCGAGCAGGATCAGGTCGAGGATGGTTACTGGCATCGGCTGGTCTGGTCCGCTCGTACTTCAAGGTGCTCAGCGAATCGGTGTTTGGCCGCCGCCCCTAAGTGAGGGCCAGACGACGTTCCCGGCAAGGCCGCAACCACGCAATCCCATGCTGCTTTTGTGACGGCTGTATAGCGGCGAGGGCGGGGGACGTCACCACCGGCTAACCCTCTCCACGGCGGAATCTTGCCGGTGTGGCATTTTTCTCTGCCGGTGCGCTCGAGTCGCCCCGCCGGGAGCCGCGGGCGGCGATCTCGGCGACCAGCGTGGTCAGGCTGTTGATCGCGTTCAGCGACAGGCCGGCATCGCCGGCGGCTTCGCCCCGGGCCGATTCGGGCAGCACGGCGCGCTGAAAGCCGAGTTTTGCCGCTTCTTTCAGCCGGGCCGGGGTCTGCGCCACCGGGCGCACCACGCCGGAGAGCGAGATCTCGCCGAAATAGACCGCATCGGTGGGTAACTGCGCATTAACCAGCGAGGACACCAGCGCGGCCGCGGCGGCCAGATCGGCCGCGGGCTCGTGGATGCGCAGGCCGCCCGCGACGTTCAGATAGACGTCGTGGCCGGACAGCTTGACCCCGCAATGGGCTTCCAGCACCGCCAGCACCATCGACAGCCGGCTCGGATCCCAGCCGACCACGGCCCGGCGCGGGGTGCCGAGCGAGGTCGGCGCCACCAGCGCCTGCAATTCGACCAGAACGGGCCTTGTGCCCTCGATGCCCGCGAAGACTGCGGTGCCGGGCGTGCCGAGATCGCGCTCGGACAAGAACAGCTCGGAGGGGTTGGTGACTTCGCGCAGGCCAAGCCCGGTCATCTCGAACACGCCGATCTCGTCGGTCGGTCCGAAACGATTCTTCACGGCACGCAGGATGCGGAATTGCTGCGAGCCTTCGCCCTCGAACGACAGCACCGCGTCGACCATGTGCTCGACCACGCGAGGGCCGGCAATCTGGCCGTCCTTGGTGACATGGCCGACCAGGATGATGGCCGCGCCGGTCCTTTTGGCAAAACGAATCAGGGCCTGCGCCGAGGCGCGCACCTGCGTCACCGTGCCGGGCGCCGATTCCACCGTGTCGGTCCACATGGTCTGGATCGAATCGATCACGATCAGCCGGGGCACCGCGCCCTCGGACAGCGTCGAGACGATGTCTTCGACCGACGTCTCGGCGGCGAGCTGCACCGGCGCATCCGACAGCCCGAGCCGCTCCGCGCGCAACCGCACCTGTGCGACCGCCTCTTCGCCGGAGATGTAGACGACGCGGTGACCGGCGCGCGCGAGCAGGCTTGTGGCCTGCGTCAGCAGCGTCGACTTGCCAATGCCGGGATCGCCGCCGACCAGAAGCACCGAGCCGCGCACGAAGCCGCCGCCGGTGACGCGATCGAGCTCCGTCATGCCCGAGGACAGGCGCGGGGCGTCCTGGGTTTTTCCGGACAGGCTCTCCAGCGCGAACGTCCGCCCCTTTCGCTTGGAGCGGATCGACACCGGCACGCTGCCGGTCGTGTCCTCCTCCGCGAGCGTATTCCACTCGCCGCAGGACTCGCACTTGCCCTGCCAGCGGTTATAGGCCGCGCCGCAGTTCTGGCAGACGAAGGAGAGTGTGTTCTTGGCCATGGGGACAGCGAGTCCGGGAACAGCGAGTCGGGGGTTTCAGGTTTGCTGATAGCACGGAATGACGGGTCGAGAGCGTCAGTCCGAGCGGACCGCATATCGCAGTTCGGCACGCCCGATACACCCTTTGTTAGCTCTATGCCGCCGCGTCCGGCCGGACTTTGCCAAATATTAGCGGACGGGGGTCCAGTTTCGGAACCGATACGGGATGGCGAAACGAATGACAGGACTTTTGCGGATATTGCTGGCTTTCGGCATCGCCTGCGGCGTTCTGATGCCGCCTGGCGGCGCTGTTGCGGCCGATGCGAAGCGTCTCAACGTCGTCTTCGTCAACCCGGGCAAGTCCGGCGAGGTCTATTGGGACATGGTTTCGCTGACCATGCAGGCCGCCGGCCGCAAGCTCGGCGCGCATGTCGAGGTGCTGACCAGCGAGCGCAATTACCGCACCATGCAGGAGCTCGGGTTCGGCGTGGTGGCACGCAGCGACAAGCCCGACTTTCTCATTCTCTCGAACGAGGAATCGGCCGCCGTCCCGATCATGGAGGCAGCCGAGGCCGCTGGGATCAGGACGCTGCTGCTCTCGAACACGTTGATCGGTGACGATGCGGCGCGTCTTGGACCGCCGCGTCAAAAGCTCAAGACCTGGCTCGGCGACATCACGACCGATCTTCAGACCGCGGGCGCGCGGATGGCCAATGCGCTGATCGACGCGGCGCGTGCCGAGAAATGGCAGAGCCCGGACGGCAAGATTCACATTCTCGGCATCGGTGGCGACGAGATCACGCCCTCCTCGATCGCCCGCAACGCGGGTCTCAAGCTCGCGGTGGACGCCGCGCCCGACGTCGTGGTGGATCGGATGCTGTTCGCCAACTGGACGCGGTCGGAGGCCGAGCATGTCACCACGAACTATCTGAGCTGGGCCGCGCGCAAAGAGATCCGGCCCGCAGGCATATGGGCCGGAAACGATCCGATGGCGCTCGGTGCGCTTCGCGCGGTAAGCGCTGCCGGTCTCACGCCCGGGCGGAACATCCAATTGGTCGGCCTCAACTGGTCGGAGGATGCGCTGCGCGAGATCAAGGCGGGCCGCTTGCTCCTGACCGACGGCGGTCACTTCCTGCTCGGCGGCTGGTCGATCGTACTCTTGCGCGACTACGCCGATGGCTGCGATTTTGCGGACGTATCATCCCGTGTCGAGGTCAAGACGTCCGCGATCACGCGCGAGAACCTCGCTGCGGTTGGCGAGCTCATCACCACGCGTGCCTTCGACCGGATCGATTTCGCGCGTTTCAGGGCCAAGGCAGGGCGCTGCGGCCAGTACGACTTCTCCGTCGATGCGCTGATCTCGTCGCTGGCCCCTGTGGAAGGCGCTGCCGACTGATGCGAAACGGCGACAACATGACCGATCCGGATCGCAAGCAGCAGGCGGCGCCGCCGCGCTTGCGATCGGTCGTCCGTGCGATGATCTGGGCGACAGTACCTGTTCTGTTGCTGGTTCAATTGCTCGCCTCCGCCGGTGTGGAGGCGTCGAGCTTCTGGTCGCAGATCAGGCAGCTCGACGCGCGCACCGCCCGCCTCGCCGAGAGCCGCGCCGAGCTGATTGCCGAACCGCTCTGGAAGATGCGCTACGACCAGGTCACGAGCGTGCTCAACGAGATCATGCACGACGAGAGCATCGCCGCGGCGGCCGTTTACGACGATACCGGAATCGCGATCGCCCACGTGGTGGCGCGCCCGACGGGGCAGGCGGTCGCGGAGATCTCGCGCCCGATCAACTACAGCAACGGCAACATGGCGGTCCAGGCCGGCCGCATCGCGATCGTATATTCGCATGCGGCGCTCTACGCAGACGCGGGCAGCCGGCTGGTGCTGCTGCTGGTCGTCGGCCTGTTGGCAACGTTTGCGACCCTGATCGCCATGCGGATCTCCGCCAACCTCTTCATCGGCAGACCGCTGGCGGCGATGATGTCCGCGATCCAGCGCAGCAAGCAGGACGGCCGCGCCTATCCGGCGGAGGTCAAATCCTCGAACGAGTTCGGTCAGCTCGCGCATGCCTTCAACGCCATGCAGCACACGACGTCGGGTGCGCTCGACCGGCTCGGCCACATGGCCGCGCACGATCCGCTCACGGGGCTGCCCAATCGCCGTTCGCTCTCCGAGCACCTCGCGACCCTGAGTCACGATGCCGGCTCACCGGACGCGCTGATCGCGCTCTGCTTCATAGATCTCGACGACTTCAAGGGCATCAACGACACCTTTGGCCATGATTCCGGCGACAAGTTCCTGGTGCACATTTCCGAGCGCCTTCGTGGTGCGGTCGAACCGCAAGATTGGGTGGCTCGGCTCGGCGGCGATGAATTCGTCGTCATTCGACCCGAGGTCAGCAACGAGGAGACCGCGCAGAGGTTTTCGCGCCACTTGCTGGATGCGATTTCCGAGCCGATCCGGCTTCACGACAAGCAAGTCGTGCCGCGTGCCAGCATCGGCCTTGCCGTGCGCCGTGCCGGAGATCCAGAGCTTTCGCACCTGCCGGCGCTCGCCGACATCGCGCTCTACCATGCCAAGAGCAAGGCGCCCGGCACGGTCGCGGTGCTCGACGAAGCGCTTCAGCGCGACTATCGCCGCCGCCGGGAGCTCGAACTTGCCATTCCCACAGGCTTCGACGAGAGGCAATTCGAGGTCTGGTATCAAAGCCAGGTCGATCTCGAAAGCCACGACATCGTCGGCCTGGAAGCGCTGATCCGCTGGCGCCATCCGGAACATGGTGTGATCGGTCCGGGCGAATTCCTGCCGCTGATCGAGCGCAGCGGCAACAATGCGCGGCTGACGCGCTATGTGCTCACCGACGCCTGCCGCGCCCTGCAACATCTGGCTGCGGCCGGCAGGCCGCATATCCGGATCGCAATCAATCTGCCGCCGTCCGAGCTCGCCGACCATTCGTTCGCCGCCGAGCTGCGCGCGACCTGCGCGCGCTTCGACGTGGCGGCATCATTGCTGGAGCTCGAGATCACCGAGGGATCGCTGATCAACAACATGGCCAGCGCATCCGAGACGCTGCACCGCCTGCGGCGCCTGGGTGCCACCATCGCGCTCGACGATTTCGGCACAGGCTACAGCTCGCTCGCCCATCTCAGGCGGTTTCCGCTGGACAAGGTCAAGATCGACAAGGCCTTCATCAGCGAGATCCCCGATAGTGCGGAAGACAAGGCGATTGTTGGCGTCATCGCATCGCTCGCCGGCACGCTGGGCCTCACTTTGGTGGCCGAAGGCATCGAGCGGGCCGAGCAGGCCCAGGCGATGCGCGAGATGGGCGTGAGGTTCGGGCAGGGCTTTCTCTATCATCGGCCGCAGCCACTTGAGGCCGTGTTGGTATGGCTCGAGGGACGGCCGGTCCACCAGAGCCGCGTCATCGCGGATAGCCCGTCGATCGCGCCCGAATTTGCGGTCTGAGCGCAGCGCGGCTACGGCTGCGCCGCATTCCACAGCATGGAGAGGCCGGCGGCGATCATGATGGCGTCCATCACCACGCGGAACATCTCCGGCTTCAGGCGCAGCACGAAGCGTTTGGCGATGAAGGCGCCCGCCATCAACGACGATCCAGCGACCAAGCCTTTGACGAACACATCGCCAGTCAGCGCGCCGAACCGTTCGAAGGTCACGGATTTCGCGGCATAGAGCCCGAGCGAAGAAGCCGCTTCGGTCGCGAGGAAGGCGCCCCGGGACAAGCCGTAGAACAGGAACAGCGGGACGCTGAGCGGGCCGGTGGAGACGACGATGCCGGTGAGATAACCGATGACGGCCCCGCCGATCGCCAGATGCCAGAGATTGGCCTTGAGATCGTGCCGCGCCAGCCAGTGTCGCACCGGCACCATCACGATCAGGAAGACCCCGATGGCGAGATCGACGGCGTGAGAGGGCAGGGCCAGCAGCGTCCGCGCGCCGAGCACGGCGGCCGGAATGCCTGTCACCGAATAGGCCGCGCAGGCCCGCCAATCGACCTCGCGCCACCAGGCCAGGATTCGCGAGAGATTGGCCATGACGGCGGCCACCGCCATGATCGGCACCGCCTCCTTTGGCCCATAGGCATAGACAAGCACCGGCATCAGCATGATCGACGAGCCCGTGCCCACGATGCCGGAAATGGTGCCTGCGATGAGGCCGACGATGAGGACGAAGAGAAAAGCCAAAACGGTCTCCACGAATCGGGAGTTTAGCCGCGGCCAGGGGCGCAGGCGATCTGCGAGGCGAGGGAACCCGGTCTTGCCGAGAGTTCGGCGTTAACCATCGCCGACGGTTCCAGTCTGAGCGAAATCGCTTCGAAGTTTCTTAAATCTTACTGAGTACCTCTCGTGAGCATAGTGACCTGGGGGAAGAGTATGGCTAAGCGGTCCAAGCGCGGAAAGGCGGAGACGTTCGCAATCCCGATGGCCGCGAGAGTTGCAATTGGCGCCGTGGCCGTCGCCGCGCTGGGGTACGGTTTGCTGTCCCGACCGACGAACCTGCAACCGGCACGAAAGCCGTCCGCGCACGAAGCCCAAGCGTCGTCAACTCCGGTTTACGTCTCAACGCCGGTTCGTGCATCACCGTCAGCACCGGCTCCGACGCCAGCTTCGGCTCCGCTTCCGGCCCCGGCGCCTCTGGTCGAACCGCCCAAAGCGGCCGACGTTCCCGGAGCATTGGTGCGGCAGGTGGTTGACTATGCCAGCCGCCAGACGCCGGGCACCGTGATCATCGATACCAAGAACACATTCCTCTATCTCGTTCTGAACGACGCGCAGGCACTGCGCTACGGCATCGGTGTTGGCCGCGAAGGTTTCACATGGTCCGGTGAGCAGACTGTGGCCCGTAAAGCAGAGTGGCCGGATTGGCATCCGCCTGCGGAGATGGTCTCGCGTCAGCCCTATCTGCCGCGGTTCATGGCAGGCGGTCCCGGCAATCCGCTTGGCGCTCGGGCGATGTATCTGGGCGACACGGAATATCGAATTCACGGCACCAACAAGCCCGATACGATCGGGAAGCGGGTCTCGTCCGGCTGTATCCGACTGACTAATGAGGACGTCGTTGACCTCTATGATCGCGTGAAAGTCGGCGCGAAAGTGATCGTGCTTCCGACGACCGTTGCCCGCCGACCACCCCAGGGAGCGCCGGCCGACGCCGCTTTCCGGTTGCCGGACCCGGCATCGCCTTCGAACCGCTTCTCGGCAACTCACGCGCAGATGCCGTCATCCGGACCGAAGATCGCCGAGGCCCAGTAACGCGTCCTCATCCTGCAACAGAGGACAAGGAGGCAATGCAAGGCGCCTACGAGGTCAGCTCCTGGCCCATCGCACCGTTTGCGTGTCGGGCGAAGTATCTCGACCGGTGAAAACCTGCGTTTCGGAGCATGCGTAACCCATTGATTCGCCAGCGGTCGGCTACTGTGCATGGGGTTGTTTTTCATGTTTTTGTTGAGTTGGCGCGGCAAGTCGGGGCTCGCAGCACATAGGTCAGGTCCGGCTGCGCGCTGCTGACAGCATGTTGGCAGCAGGGTCCGGCTACGACCATCTCCTGACAAAACGGAGAGTGGGTCATGCGGGTCGAGGGAAGCTGTCATTGCGGTGAGACGGTGTTCGAGGTGACGGAGCCGCCCGCGAGCGTGACCCGTTGCACCTGCTCGCTCTGCGCCAAGCGCGGCGCGTTGTGGGCCTATTACACACCGGCGCAGTTTCGGCTGCTGTCGCCCGCGGAGAACGTCGCGACCTATCTCTGGGGCAGCCGCACCGTCAAACACCATTTCTGCGCAAGCTGCGGTTGCGGTACCTATTCGGAGTCGCCGGACTGGTCGACCGGCAAGCCCGATTTCGACAATCCCAGGGTCGGCGTCAACGCGCGCCTGTTCGACGAGTTCGATCTCGAGGCCGTGCCGGTGACCATGATCGACGGCAAGAATCTGTGGTGAGCATGCGCTCTCACGCATGTCTGCTGCTCGTCCGTGCTCTTGAGGCACTCTTGAAAAGCTGATCTGTTTCCGCCCGACAGAAAAGGGGAGGTAGCCGATGATGCGTCTTTTCGCGCGAGTGATGCTCGCGATGTGTCTGGCCGTTGTAGCCGGCTTCAATGCGCAGGCGCAGACCAAGCCCAAGGTCACGACATCAGGACCGGATTTCCCCAAGGCCGCGCTGTTCGTCGGCAACAGCTTCTTCTACTACAACAACGGCATGCCCGGGCATCTCTCCTTCATGGAGCGGGCTGCGTATCCCGAAAACAAGGCGGCCTATCGCAACACCATGGCAACGATCGGCGGCTCCGGCCTCGATTGGCACGACATGGACAATCTGCTGCGGCCGGGCGGCCTCGGCGCCTATTCGTTCGACGAGCAGAACAACGTCGTCTTCAACAAGCCGGGCAGGCAGTACGACGCCGTCGTGATGATGGATTGCAGCCAGTGCCCGATCCATCCGCAGTTGAAGGACGCGTTCGCGACCTTCGTGAAGAAGGACGGCGAGATTGTCCGCACGCATGGCATGCGGCCGGTCCTGTTCATGTCCTGGGCTTACGCCGACAAGCCTGAGATGACGGAAGCGTTGGCCGAGGCCTACACGATTGCAGGCAATGCCAATGATGCGCTGGTGATTCCCGCAGGTCTTGCCTTCGCGCGCGTGCGCAAGCTGCAGCCCGAGCTCAATCTGTATGCGCCGGACAAGCGGCACCCGAGCCCCGCAGGCACGTATCTGGCGACCTGCGTGACGTTCGCCGCACTGACGGGCCGCTCGCCGGTCGGCAATTCCTACACGATGGGATTGGACGCACCGACGGTGGAGCTGCTGCAGAAAGCAGCGTGGGACACGGTGCAGGAATATTACGGGCGCTGACCTAGCGCAGCACGACCCAGGCCGGTGCGTGATCGCTCGCGCCTTCCTCGCCGCGAACCCCCTTGTCCACGCCGGCTTTTGCCAGGCGTGAGGCGAGGGCAGGGCTGAGCAGGAGATGATCGAGCCGCAGGCCCGCATCGCGCGGCCAGCGGTTTCGCTTGTAATCCCAGAAGGTGTAGATGCGCTTCTCCGGGTGCAGTTCGCGGATCGCGTCGCACCAGCCTTGTGCCACCAGCGAGGCAAAGGCCGCACGGCTCTTCGGCTGGATCAAGGCATCCTTGTCCCACGAGCGCGTCGGATAGATGTCGATCTCATCAGGGGCAACGTTGTAGTCGCCGGCGAGCACCACGGGCAGCTCCTGCTTGATCAACGTTTTGGCATGGCGCTTGAGCCGCGCGAACCAGTCGAGCTTGTAGTCGAATTTCGGTCCCGGCTGCGGATTGCCGTTCGGCAGGTAGATGCTGGTGACGATGACACCGCGTACCGCGGCCTCGATGTAGCGGGCTTCGTGATCGGCAGGCTTTCCCGGCAAGCGATCGCGGGTAAGAACGGGCTCGGCATTGCGGGCCAGGATGGCGACGCCGTTCCAGGTCTTCTGTCCACACCACACTGCGCCGTAACCGGCCTTTTCGATCGCGGCCGCCGGAAATTCGCCATCACTTGCCTTCAACTCCTGAAGTGCGACGACGTCGGGCTTCGCCGTTCGCATCCATGCCAACAGATTGGGCAGGCGGCGATTGATGTTGTTGATGTTGAAGGTCGCGATCTTCATGTAGAGCTACCGGCTCCTGCCTTCCGTTACCGGAGAAACAATGTCCAAGTTGAGCTTTGCCGTTATTGCCGTCGCCGTTGCGTTCTCCGGGGTCGCCTCGGCACAATCATCCGATCCGCGCGGCGCGTGCAAGGCGGACTATGACAAATTCTGCGCCGGCCTTGCGCCGGGCGGCGGCATCGTCGCCTGCCTCAACGCCAAGCGCGATCAGCTCAGCGCAACTTGCAGGACGGCGCTGGACAGCAGGAAAAAGAAGTAAGCGGCGAGCTGCTCAGCCCGGCAGCGGCGGCGGGCTAGCGGGCTGCTCGACCGGCGGCGGAGCGGCCGTCTGCTGCTCGACCGCCTGTGCGGGCGCCGGCCTGCCCAGCGGCTCCACCACATTTCCGCCCTTGTAGATGCGGGCGTAGCGGCGGCCGAGGCTGGTCAGCACCTCGTAGCCGATCGTTCCGAAATGATGCGCGAGCTCGTCGACGGTGATGCCCTCGCCGAGCAGCGTCACCATGTGGCCGCGCCGCGCCGCGTTCGGCGGCAGATCGGTGATGTCGATCGCGATCAGATCCATCGAGACGCGGCCGGCGACCGGACAGCGCTTGCCCGCGACGATGACCTCGGCACCGCGGGTGCCGTCGTTGGAGCTTGCGGCGCGGAAATAGCCGTCGGCATAACCGACCGCGATGATCGCGAGTTTCGTCGGCCGCCGTGCGGTCCAGGTGCCGCCATAGCCGACGCTCTCGCCGCGCTCGATATTGCGGATCTGCACGATGCGGGCCTTGAGATCGACCACCGGCTGCATCGGATTGTCGGCCTCCGGCGTCGGGTTGACGCCGTAGAGCGCGGCGCCCGGCCGCACCATGTCGAACTGGAAGGGGGCGCCGAGGAAGACGCCGGACGAATTGGCGAGTGCCGCCGGCACGCCGGAGAATTCGCTGGCGATGCCGCGGAAGGCCGCGAGTTGCTTGGCGTTCACCGGGCTGTTGAGCTGCTCGGCCGAAACCAGATGGCTCATCACCAGCGTGATGCCGTGATCGCCGGCGTTGATGCGGGGGATGATGGCCTGTGCTTCTGCAAGCGTCAGGCCGAGCCGATTCATGCCGGTGTCGATGTGGATGGCGGCGCCACCGGTCCAGCCGGTGCGGCGGCAGAACACGTCCCATTCGGCGAGCTCGTTGAGATCGCCGATCACGGGGCGGCAGTTGATCTGGGCGTAGTGCTCGCCGGTGTTCTGGAAATAGCCGCCGAGCACGTAGATCGCGGGCTCCGGCACCGCCGCGCGCACCTTGCGCGCTTCCTCGATAGTGGCGACGAAGAAGGTCTTGCAGCCGGCCTTGTTCAGGGCACGCGCGACCTGCTCGGCGCCGCAGCCATAAGCGTCTGCCTTGATCACCGCCGAGCATTCGGCCGGCACCGCCGTCTTCTCGAGCTTGCGCCAATTGGCGATGATGGCATCGAGATCGACGGTGAGCACGCCGCCGAAGGTCGCGAGCGCGGCAGCCTGATTGGCCTCCGCGGAGAGAAGGCCGGATTGCGGGATCATTTTCGGGTCGGACGCCATTGTCATGGCGCCGTTTTACGCAAGAGGCCGGTCGGGTTCAACCCAGGGAACTCAGTAGTCGTTGCCGCTGCGGTCCGGCACCTGGCTGTCCGGCGCAAGATCGCCGAACCGTGTGATCGACGCTTCGAAGGCCACATCGACGGTGCCGGTCGGGCCGTGGCGCTGCTTGCCGATGATGACTTCGGCCTTGCCGTGCGCAAGATCCATGTCCAGGCGCCATTTTTCGTGCTCGGGTGTGCCCGGGCGCGGCTCCTTGTTTCCGAGGTAATATTCCTCGCGGTAGACGAACAGCACGACGTCGGCGTCCTGCTCGATCGAGCCCGATTCGCGCAAATCCGAGAGCTGCGGCCGTTTGTCGTCGCGCGACTCGACCTGGCGCGAGAGCTGCGAGAGCGCAATCACGGGCACGCTCAGTTCCTTGGCGAGCGCCTTCAGACTGGTCGTGATCTCGGTGATTTCCTGCACGCGGTTTTCGCTGCGCTTGCCCGAACCCGACAAGAGCTGGATGTAGTCGATGACGATGAGGTCGAGGCCCTTCTGCCGCTTCAGCCGGCGGGCGCGCGCCATCAGCTGGGCAATGGAGAGACCGCCGGTCTCGTCGACATAGAAGGGCAGCGACTGCAGCTCGATCGAGACCTCGCGGATCTTCTCGAAATCGGCCTCCGAGATGCCGCCGCGGCGGATCGAGGAGGAAGGGATGCCGGTGCGCTCGGCCACGATACGCGTGGCGAGCTGGTCGGCCGACATTTCGCAGGAGAAGAAGCCGATGACGCCGCCATGGGCGGCCTTCATGGTGCCGTCGGCCTGGAGTTCTGGAACGTAGGCCCGGGCGACGTTGTAGGCGATGTTGGTTGCAAGCGAGGTCTTGCCCATGCCGGGGCGGCCGGCGACGATGATGAGGTCGGAGTGCTGCAAGCCGCCCATCTTGGTGTCGAGGTCGCGCAGGCCGGTCGAGATGCCCGACAGCTTTCCGTCGCGCTGGAACGCTTTCGCGGCCAGATCGACCGCAAGCGTCAGCGCCTGCGAGAATTTCTGGAAGCCTCCGTCATAGCGGCCGGATTCGGCGAGTTCGTAGAGGCGGCGCTCGGCGTCCTCGATCTGCGCCCGCGGCGCGAAGTCGACCGGGGCATCATAGGCGACATTGACCATGTCCTCGCCGATGCCGATCAGGTCGCGTCGCAATGCCAGATCGTAGATGGTGCGCCCATAATCCTGCGCATTGATAATGGTGGTCGCTTCGGCGGCGAGGCGCGCCAGATATTGCCCGATGGTCATGCCGCCAATATCGGTGTCGGCGGGCAGGAAGGTCTTCAGCGTGACGGGCGTCGCGATCTTGCCCATCCGGATCAGGCTCGAGGCGGTCTCGAAGATGGTCTGGTGCAGCGGCTCGAAATAGTGCTTCGGCTCCAGGAAGTCGGAGACGCGGTAAAACGCGTCGTTGTTGACCAGGATCGCGCCCAGCAGGCTCTGTTCCGCCTCGATATTATGCGGGGCGCTACGATAGGCGGGGGTTCCGGCTTCGGGCGCGAGTTTGAGTACGTTCGAATCAGTCAGGGCCATGGTCGAGCGATAGCAATTTTCTGGGGCGGATGCGGGGCCGGGATAAAGCGCCGCCTCAGACCAAAGCGGAAGCAAAAGCTCGCCGCTATCAACCGATCATTAAAATGGTGGATGATTGGCCGCTGCAGCCCGCGCCGCGCTTGACGGATTTTCCTGGAACCATGTCGGGACCTGAAAGCCGTCGCTACCGCGCCACGGAAAACGCTCGTTGAAGTGAACCTAATGGGTTGGCGGGCCGACGTATCGAGACGCGCGCGAAATGACGCACGCTGGGCGCTTTCGGCTCGGTTCAGACCAGCAGGAGGTAAACCAGTGCAACCAGAGCCGCCCCGACGCCGGTAGCGATCAAGGCGTAATCGGTGCGGAGGTCGTCCTGCACGTCGAATGAGGTTTGGGTCTCTTTGCTCATGGCGACGGTCTATGCCAGGGCCGACGAGACTTATGTGAAGCAGATCACATCTCCCCGGATTCTTTCGGGGGTACAGCTGGAACAGGCAGGCGGGCGGGGGGTTGTCTCCCGATCCCCCACCAGGGAACGAGGCAAGCGATGCGGCCAGAACGGCAGCCCCGGAATTGGCGAAGCGAAGCAGGCAGCCGACTTTGGCTGTCGGGGCTGATCGCGGCCATGGAGCACGCTGCGAGGCCGGAAGTGCGTCGGGAGCCGGTCGCCCCCGAAATCCTGAAGGCACTGCGGATGCAATTGGCCTTAACGGCCTCTTTCCGGTCCGCTCCGATTTCGACCCTGCGCCACTAGGACTTATTCACCAGCCAGCTTCAGCCTCGGCTTAGCGCCGGCCTCGACGGCCCGCAGCCGGGCTTCTTCACGCGCGATGTAGTTGCGTGTCATCGGCACGACGCCCTGACGCCGGGTGAGTTGAATTTGGAAGTTCATCATATCCTGCTTGCGGAACGTCATCTCGCTGGCTGCCAGATAAAATTCCCACATCAGCGCGAAGCGCTCGTCATATAGCTGCACGGCTTCTTCGCGCCGCGCCATGAAGCGCTCGCGCCATGCCTTGAGCGTTTCGGCGTAATGCAGGCGCAGTATCTCGATGTCGCAGACCAGCAGGCCGGCCCGCTCGATCGCCGGCAGCACCTCCGAGAGAGAAGGGATGTAGCCGCCGGGAAAGATGTATTTGGCGATCCACGGATTGGTGGAGTCCGGGCCCTGCGAACGGCCGATCGAGTGCAGCAACATGACGCCGTCCTTGTCCAGCAGCTCGGCGCAGCGCTGGAAGTAGGTGTCGTAGAAGCGCGCGCCGACATGCTCCAACATGCCGACTGAGACGATGCGGTCGAACGGGCCGGCGATGTCGCGATAGTCCTGAAGCAGGAATTTGGCCGATCCGGTCAGGCCCTTTTCGGCTGCGCGCGCATTGGCGATCTGCAACTGCTCGGTCGACAATGTGACGCCAGTGACGTCAGCACCTGCGATCTCGGCGAGATAGAGCCCAAGTCCGCCCCAGCCCGAGCCGATGTCGAGCACGCGCTGGCCGCCCTTGACGAGCAGCTTTGCGGCGATGTGCCGTTTCTTGGCGAGCTGCGCATCGTCGAGCGTGCTCTCCGGCGTCTCGAAATAGGCGCAGCTGTATTGCTTGTCGGCGTCGAGGAAGAGCGAATAGAGCCTCGCATCGAGATCGTAATGGTGTGCGACGTTGCTGCGGGAGCGCGGGCGCGGATTGAACTGCTTCAGGTGCCGCACCAGATAACGCAGGTGCCACCAGGGTTTTGCCCAGTGCGGCAATAGGTCGGGTTGATCGAGCAGGATCGCGAGGGCATCAGCTATGGTGCCGTGCTCGACGACGAACTCGCCGTCCATGTAGGCTTCGCCGAGACCGAGTTCGGGATTGACGAGGATCTTCCGCTCTGCGTCCGCGGTGACGAAGCGGACTGCGACCGGTTCGCCCAAGCCGTCGCCGACGGTGAACTTCGAGCTCTTCGCCGTGGTCACCGTCATCGACCCGCGGCGGATGAATTGAGACAGGAATTGACGCAACAATCGATCCATCGGCACCCATCCTCTCGAGCGGACCCGAAGAGATGCGACTAACCCGGCCTTTGACACCCTACGCCCGGGCATCTCAGCGGTTCCTATGCGTTTGCATCTAGATCTAGGGAGGTGTCCCGCGCCCGCTATTGCGCTGTGCTCAAAGCGGATATTCCAAAACCGCTTAATCACATCCTTGCGCGCGGAGGCTGCTTCCATTCGCGGCTCAATCGGATAAAAGGTGACCCGCCGCGGCGCCGCCTACCGGCTGCACCTCTCGGAATTCAATGGAGATGATGGGAATGTCGAGCCGAGCGCTCAGCCTCGCGACGATCTTGCTTCTGATCGGCTTCGGCGCGACCGATACCGTTCTCGCGCAGGCGACGAACCTCGAGGCCGGCAAGGCCCCATCCCAGCTTTTCGCGCAGACCTGCAATGCATGTCACAAGAGCCCGCGCGGCCTGTTGAAAACGGTGGCGCCGGGCTCGCTGCCGGGCTTCCTGCGCCAGCATTACACGACCAGCTCCGACATGGCCGGCGTGCTCGCCTCCTACCTCGTCTCCAACGGAGCCACCGACACCCGCTACCAGGCCAAGGACGGCAAGGACAAGAAGGACGGCGCCAAGGACAAGGATAAGGACAAGGAAGCCAATACCAATCCCGCGCAGTCCCCTGAACGTCAGGGTCGCCGCCAACGTTCCCAGGAATCCGCCAAGCCGGAAGGCGAGGGTGCCGCTCCCGCGGCCGAGGGCGCGCGTCAGAAGCGTGCCGCGCGGCCGGCCGAAGAAGGAACGAAGGAAGGCGCGAAGCCCGAGAGCCAGGCTGCCCCCGAAGGGCGCAAGGCCAAGCGTCTCGGCAAGCGTGGCAAGCCGGGAAGTGATGAGGCGCCGAAGGTCGATGCCGCGGCGCCCACGACAGACGACAAGAAGTCCGAGCCGAAGGTCGAGTCCAGGCCCGAGACAAAGCCCGAGACTGCGAAGGGGGACACCGGCGAGGCTAAATCCGAAGGCAACAAATCTGAAGGCAGCAAGCCGTCCGAGAAGCCCGCCGAGGCCAAGCCGGAAAGTGCCAAGGTTGAGCCGCGCGGCAGCGAGACTCCGGCGTTGCGGCCCGATCCAGTGCCGCAGGTGACGCCGGCGGCACCGTCCGCCGCGAAGCCCGCCGAACCGGCTACGCCCAAGGCGGCGGAAGAGGCTGCTCCCAAACCCGCCGCGAGGTCCGAACCGCCAGCGAAGTCGCAGGAGCCCGCGCCCGCGACCACTGCGGCGCCAGCCGAATCGTCCGGTCCGCCGACGCCGCCGATTTCGCGATAAACGACCATATTTATAGACACGCGGAGGCCGCGCTCTGGCGCGGCCTTCGTCGTCTTGGGTACAAGCCCAATCTGTTGTCGCCGCGGCCTGCAAGAAGCATCTGCCGGGCGAGGGTGATCAAGCCGGGGCGTCAGGTCTCCGTGGTCGCGGCCGACGTTTTCTGCGTCACCGACGGCGTCGAGAAGCAACCGGCAACGGCGCTCGCGTCGATCGCGATGCTGAGCGAGGACGTTGCCGCCAAACGAAAAGCCCGGCCGCCTGAGGCGACCGGGCTTCGAAAGCCTTGCGCGAATGCGAGGCTTACTTCTCGGTCTCTTCCGCAGCCGGCGCCGGCTCGGCGTCGTCCTGCTGGGCTTCCGGGTCGAAGAACTCGCCGGCAGCTGCGATGGCTTCGGCCGCAGCATCCCGGTCTTCGTTCCGGCTCGAGATGTCCTCGCCGCGGTTGATGCGCTCGGCCTCGTCCTGGCTGCGCGCCACGGTGACACTGATCTCGATCTCGACCTCGGGGTGGATGGCGACCGTGATGGTGTGCTTGCCGATGGTCTTGATCGGCGCGTCGAGCTGAACCTGCGGGCGGGACAGTGAAACACCGTCGGCTTCGAACGCCACGACGATGTCGCGCACGTTGACCGAGCCGAACAGCTGGCCGGCTTCCGAAGCCTGACGGATCACGATGATGTTCTTGCCCTGGATCTTCTCGGCGACCTTAGACGCCTCGCCCTTGGACTCAAGATTGCGAGCCTCGAGCTCGGCCTTCATGCCGTCGTACTTGGCACGGTTGTCGGCGGTGGCGCGCAGCGCCTTGCCGCGCTTGAGCAGGAAATTGCGGGCATAGCCGTCGCGAACCTTCACGACTTCGCCCATGTGACCGAGCTTGTTGACGCGTTCCAGCAAAATGACTTCCATATTCGTTCTCCTTTGATGTGTTGAGTGAGTTGGAATTTCGAACTTGAACTTTCGGATTTGAACTCAAGAGGTCGGCAGCGGCGGCGGCTGGCGCGTACGAAGGAAGCGTTCGCGGAGGCCGAACACGGCATCCGCGAGGCCGAGGATCACCATCGCCATGACGGGCCATCCGAACACGACCACGACGGCGTAGGTCGAGCCGAGCCAGAAGGTGCGGCTCTTCAGCGCCAGCGTCAGCGTGTGCAGTACGGCAAAGCCGGTCAGCGCATATCCCATCATCAGCGCCGCCGCCGCGATCTGCGCCACGATCGCAAGCAGTCCGCCGGTGAAGCAAAAGGCGAGCGCGATGCAGAGTGCCACGAGCGTCATCGGCGGCAGCTCCGCCGTCATCAGGTCCGGCCAGGGGCGTCGCAGCCGGCCCGACGTCGCCGTCACTTTGGTGCTGAGCCAGAGGTTGAGGGTCAGCGTCATCATCGCGACGATGGTGGCGGCGGCCGGCACGATCCGCACCAGTGCGTCGACGAATTGATCGGTCTCGCCGGAGGTCTGCGGGTCGGCGGCGCGGAGGAGGCGCATCAGGCCACGGCGCAGCGTGCCGGTGATGGTCTCGGCGTCGGTGCCGAGCGTGAGCAGGGCGGCGAGCGTGGTCAGTGTGGCGAAGCCCGCGATCCACAGCAGGATGCGGCCGACCGGATACCACTCGAGCACAGGCTCAGTGGGCGGCTCGGCGGCGGGCTTCGGCGCGGCGGGGCCGACCTGGCGGCTGAGCAGGACGAGATGGCCGAGCCACCAGGCCGGCAATGCGACGGTGACGGCGAAGGCAATGCAGTAGGGCAGGCCGAACAGCGCGCCGAGGCCAATCGCGGCGGCGATGCCGCCGAGGCTCGCGCAAAGCGGTCCCCAGCCGATCGAAGCGACCATCAGCGGCAGCGGTGCGAGATAGAACAGGACGAGCGAGATCAGCGCGCCCGAAGCGATCGAGGCGAACATCAGGGCCGACGCAGCGCCGGCGATCAGGGCTATCAGTCCAAAGGCCATCATCAGCTGTCCCGCTCCCTTCGAGCGGTTAGAGGCATCTCGCCCCAACCATCGGCGACCGGACGACCCGGAAGCCTTATGAGAAACTAGGTAGCTCGGCCGGCGGCGATGTCGCCGCCGGCCGAATTCGTCTTAGCGAATGACGTAGGGCAGCAAGCCCAGGAACCGCGCGCGCTTGATGGCGCGGGCAAGCTCACGCTGCTTCTTCGCGGACACCGCGGTGATGCGGCTCGGCACGATCTTGCCGCGCTCGGAGACGTAACGCATCAGCAGCTTGGAGTCCTTGTAGTCGATCTTCGGAGCATTCGCGCCCGTGAACGGGCAGCTTTTGCGGCGACGGAAAAACGGGCGGCGTGCACCAGCTTCAGCCATTGTTCTTACTCCCCATCCGTCGTGGTGGTGGTGGTGGTTTCAGCGTCTTCGCGCGGACGGCGCGGACCGCGGTCACCGCGGAAGCCGCCACCTTCACGATCGCCACCACGGAAACCACCCTCGCGGTCGCCACGGAAGCCACCGCCTTCGCGATCGCCACGGAATCCGCCGCCACGGTCGTCACGCTCGCGGTCACGGTCGGCCTTGCGCATCATCGCGGACGGGCCTTCCTCGAGCTCCTCGACGCGGACGCTGAGATAGCGGATCACGTCTTCGCTGATGCGCTCCTGGCGCTCGATCTCGGCGATCGCCGCGGACGGCGCGTCGATGTTGAGCAGCACGAAATGCGCCTTGCGGTTCTTGTTCATGCGGTAGGTGAGGGAGCGTACGCCCCAATTCTCGGTCTTGACGACCTTGCCGCCGAGACCCTCGACGATGCCGGTCATCTGCGCAGTCAGCTCTTCGACCTGCTGCGTGCTCGCGTCTTGGCGCGCGAGAAAAACATGCTCATAGAGAGCCATGGAAGTCCTTTCCTCATGTTGGCGCATCGCCCGGCGTCAAGCCCTTAAGAGGCCTTCGGAAAGGACTCTGGGATTAAGCTCAGAAGGCGGAAACACGGGACGACGGGCCGACTGGCCCTGCCACACCAAAATCACGAATGATTTGCTGAGACCGTCCGTTCAGCTCCCGGCCGGGGTCTGCGGATGGGCGCGTTATACGGATTTCGGCTGACTTGGCAAGGTTTCTGGCAAGGTTGCGGTCGGCGTTTTGGCGCGGACGGTCCCGATGCGGGCGGCTGGATCCACCGCGGACCACCATACCGGCTTGATTTGTTTGTTTGTATATCATACAAACAAATCTGACGGGAGCGAACCCCAATGGCAGAAAAGTCGGCCCAGGAGCCGCTCGAGGCGGCAGGCGACCCCAAACACGCCACCCGCGCCACGCGGTCGGCCGGCCGCAAAATGCGCTCGCTGCTGCTGGATGCCGCGAGCCCGCTGTTCCGGGAGCGGGGGCTGTCGGGCACGGCGATCACCGACATCGCAGCCGCTGCGAACGCGTTCCCGAGCCAGATCACCTATTACTTCCGCACCAAGGAGGCGCTGTTCGTCGAATGCGCCTGCCGCGAGCTGCTGTACCTGGCGCGAGCGACCGAGCAGGCGGCGCTGAAGGCGCGCACGCCGCAGGACTATACCCACGCGCTGGCCGAGACCGTCACGGCGAGCGATTCGGTGACCTTCTTCGCCGAGGCGCTGACGCTGACGCGGCGGCGCCAGGATCTCGCGCCGCTGGTCGAGCGCACCATCGAGCGCCTGCACAGTGAGGGTGCGCGAGCCTATGCGAGCCAGGTCGCGCGGCACGGCTGGCGCTCCCTGCGCGCGCCCGATGAGAGTTCGCGGCGGTTCTGGGCCGTCGCCATCGGCGTCATCCTCGAGGGCTACGCGATGGGCCGTTCGCCCGAGGCGCTGTGCGCCGAGATGCTGCGCGTGCTGGGCGAACAGGCGAAATCCGATCATGACGCTGCGCGCTTGCGCCTCGTCGACGCGCGCGACGCATCGAGCAATTCGAATGAGGAGAGTTAGGCCATGACTGCGCTTCGCATGCGTGCCCGCGATTTCCTGACCGACGACCAACTTGCCGACGTGCGCCAGCGCGTGACCTGGAAAGGCGTCGCGCTGATCGCGCACGCCTGGGCGCTCATCATCGCGGCAATTGCTCTGGTCGCGTGGTGGCCCAATCCGATCACCTATATCTTCGCCGTCGCCATCATCGGCTCGCGCCAGCTCGGGCTCGCGATCCTCATGCATGACGGCGCGCATGGCTGCCTGTCCGCCGACGAGAAAACCAATCTGACCTTGAGCCAGTGGTTCTGCGCCTATCCTCTGTTTGCGGAGACGCGCAGCTACCGGCGCTATCACCTTCAGCATCATGCGCGCACGCAGCAGGAGGATGATCCCGATCTCGTGCTGTCGGCGCCGTTTCCGATCACGAAGCTGAGCTATCGCCGCAAGTTCATTCGCGACCTCACAGGGCAGACCGGCTACCAGCAGCGCAAGGCGCAATTGCTCAATGCGCTGGGGCCGAAGGACTGGCCGTTGCGCCAGCGCGCGGCGCATTTTTGGGAGAAGCTCGGCCCGCAATGTCTGGTCAATGGCGCGATGTTCGCAGCGCTCACGGCGGCCGGCGTGTGGTGGGCCTATCCGCTGCTATGGCTGGTGCCGCTCCTGACCTGGATGATGGTCATCACCCGTATCCGCAACATCGCCGAGCACGCAGTCGTGCCCGACAGCAGCGATCCCTTGCGCAACACCCGCACCACCTACGCCAATTTCTTCGAGCGTCTGTTCATCGCGCCGTACTACGTGAACTACCACCTCGAACATCATCTCTTGTTCTACGTGCCCTGCTACAATCTGCCCAAGGTGCACCGCCTGCTGAGTGAGAGCCGGCACGCGGGCCGCATGGAGGTGCAGCCGAGTTACGCGGCCGTGCTGCGGCTTGCGACCGCGAAGCCGAACCGCGATGACCGCCCGGGGCAATTGGTCAACAGCGCGCGCCGCGCGCAAGCGGGGTCCGAGGTCGACGCCAACCAGACGGCCGGCGGATTCTAGGAACCCGTCTCATCAGTTGAAGGCTGATCGAAGTTCCTATCTTGGCTTGACATTCCGGCCCCGGACAGTGTCTACGGCCCCCTTTGGAGCATGATCCGGAACCATGGCCTACGGCCGTGCGTAATCGGCTGCCGGTTCTCACAGAGATCACGCCCGACAAGCAGGGAGCCCCGATGACGGCAGCATTCACATTTCCGGGGCAGGGTTCCCAGGCGGTCGGCATGGGCAAGGCGCTGGCGGATGCCTTTCCGGTGGCGCGCGCCGTGTTCGACGAGGTCGATGCCGCGCTGGGGGAGAAGCTGACGGCGACCATCTGGGATGGTCCGGCCGAAATCCTCCAGCTCACCCAAAACGCCCAGCCGGCCCTGATGGCCGTGTCTGTCGCCACCCTGCGCGTGCTGGAGGCCGAAGCCGGGTTTTCCGTCGGGCGGGATGCGGCCTTCGTCGCCGGCCACTCGCTCGGTGAATATTCGGCGCTGGCCGCGGCAGGCAGCCTGACGATTTCCGACACCGCGCGGCTGCTTCGCATCCGCGGTCTCGCAATGCAAAAAGCCGTGCCGGTCGGCGTCGGTGCGATGGCCGCTCTGCTCGGCCTCGACTACGAGGCCGCCGTGGCGGTGGCCGACGAGGCCGCTCAGGGGCAGGTCTGCCAGGCAGCCAACGACAATGGCGGCGGGCAAGTGGTCGTCTCCGGCGACAAGGCCGCGGTCGATCGCGCCGTTGAGATCGCCAAAACCAAGGGCGCCAAGCGCGCAATGTTGCTGCCGGTGTCCGCACCGTTCCATTGCAAGCTGATGCAGCCGGCTGCCGACGCGATGGCGGAGGCGCTGGCCGGGGTCGCGATCAAGGCCCCGGCGGCCCCGCTGGTGTCGAACGTGCTGGCGAGCGCGATCACCGATCCCGACGAGATCCGCCGCCGTCTGGTTGAGCAGGTCACGGGCACCGTGCGCTGGCGCGAGTCGGTTGCCTATATGGCGGGGCAGGGCGTCACCCGTTTCTTCGAGATCGGTGCCGGCAAGGTGCTGACCGGCCTCGTCAAGCGTATTGCGGACGGTGCTGTTGGCGTTGCGGTCGGTGGTCCCAACGACATTGCTGCCGCCAAGGATGCATTGGCCGCTGCGAAGCAGGCCTGAGGCGCGATGATTCGTCGTCGCGCTTGAGTTCTTTAGTTGACGCACGATCCTTTCGGAAAACCGCTGCGCATTTTTCCGGATCGTGCCTTGGAGGAGTTATCGATGTTCGATCTGACTGGCAAAAAGGCGCTCGTCACCGGCGCAACCGGCGGCATCGGCGGCGCCATCGCACAGGCGCTGCACGCGCAGGGCGCCACCGTTGCTATATCAGGGACGCGCAAGGAAGTGCTGGATGTGCTTGCCGGCAAGCTCGGCGAGCGCACCCATGTGCTCCCCTGCAATCTCTCCAAGGCCGACGAGGTCGAGGCGCTGGTGCCCGCTGCGGAAGCGGCGATGGGACAGGTTGATATCCTCGTCGCCAATGCCGGCATCACGCGCGACAATCTCTTCGTGCAGCTCCGTGACGAGGACTGGGAGGAGGTCATCAACATCAATTTGACTTCGACCTTCCGGCTTGCCCGCGCGGCCACCAAATTGATGATGCGCAAGCGCTTCGGCCGCATCATCGCCATCACCTCGGTGGTCGGCGTCACCGGCAATCCGGGACAGGGCAATTATACCGCGTCGAAGGCGGGCCTGATCGGCATGATCAAGACGCTGGGTGCCGAATACGCCAAGCGCGGCGTCACTGCGAACTGCATCGCGCCCGGCTTCATCAAGACGCCGATGACCGATGCGCTCAACGACAAGCAGCGCGAAACGATTCTGACCAAGGTTCCGGCCAATCGCCTGGGCACGCCAGAGGACATCGCGGCGGCCGCCGTCTACCTGAGTTCGAACGAAGCAGCCTATGTCACCGGCCAAACCATCCACGTCAACGGCGGCATGGCCATGATCTGACGCCTCATGCCGCACCGCCCCCTGGCGGCGCGGAATGCGGCAAACGGCCGTTTCCGGAGCGAAATGAGGCTTGTAGTCAACGCAATTGAAGTATGATAACCGGACCTTCAACGGATGGGCAAAGAACGCCATTGCAGGTTTTTGAAACCCTGTATATTGGCGATGCGGAGCCTTGGCCGTCATTCGCCGGGCCTGCATCGGTTAGGGTGGGGCCAAATCAAAGTTCGTAAGCGAAGGCAGTCAACGACCACGACGGCTCGTATCGTCCCGGGGGGTCGGGTCTACAGGGAACAACACGAGGTTATGCAATGAGTGAGATTGGCGAGCGGGTTAAGAAGATCGTGGTCGAACACCTTGGTGTTGAACCCGAGAAGGTTGTCGATGCTGCGAGCTTCATCGACGACCTCGGCGCCGACAGTCTGGACACCGTCGAGCTGGTGATGGCGTTCGAAGAGGAATTCGGTTGCGAGATTCCGGACGATGCCGCGGAAACGATTCTCACCGTCGGCGACGCCACCAAGTTTCTCGAGAAGAACGCGAAGAGCTAAGGCTCTTCATTTTCGCGGGGACAACATTGAAACCGGACGGACCGCCCAACAGCGGTCAGCCGGTTTCTTGTTATTGGCCGTGAATGTTTCGATGCGGAGTTTTCGGATATGAGGCGGGTTGTCGTCACGGGTCTTGGCATGGTTTCGCCACTCGGCTGCGGTGTCGAGCCGACCTGGAAACGCATCCTCGACGGCCAAAGTGGCGCACGCAAAATCGAGAGCTTCGATGTCTCCGATCTTCAGACCAAGATCGGCTGCACGGTCGTGCGCGGCGACGGTACCAACGACACTTTCAATCCCGATATCTGGATGGAGCCGAAGGACCAGCGCAAGGTCGACGACTTCATCATCTTCGGCATGGCCGCAGCCGGCCAGGCGCTCGACGATGCCAACTGGCATCCCGAGACCGAAGAGGACAAATGCGCCACCGGCACCATGATTGGGTCCGGCATCGGCGGCCTCAACGGCATCGCCGAAACCGCGATCCTGCTGAAGGAACGCGGGCCGCGCCGGGTCTCGCCGTTCTTCATTCCGGGACGCCTGATCAATCTCGCCTCCGGCTATGTCTCGATCAAGCATGGGCTGAAGGGGCCGAACCATTCGGTGGTCACGGCCTGCTCGACCGGCGCTCACGCGGTCGGCGATGCCGCCCGCCTGATCGCGCTCGGCGACGCCGACGTCATGGTCGCCGGCGGCGCGGAATCGCCGATCGGCCGTATCGGCATTGCCGGCTTCAACGCCGCGCGTGCGCTCTCGACAGCCTTCAACGAAACGCCCGAGAAGGCCTCGCGCCCCTACGACAAGGACCGCGACGGCTTCGTGATGGGCGAGGGCGCCGGCGTTCTGGTCCTGGAAGAGCTCGAACACGCCAAACGCCGCGGCGCGAAGATCTATGCCGAAGTGATCGGCTACGGTCTCTCGGGCGATGCCTACCACATCACCTCGCCGTCACCCGATGGCGACGGCGGCTTCCGCAGCATGGCGGCGGCGCTCAAGCGCGCCGGCCTTACTGCGTCCGATCTCGACTACATCAACGCGCACGGCACCTCGACGCCGCTCGGTGACGAGATCGAGCTCGGTGCGGTCGAACGTCTGCTCGGCAATGCCGCTTCCAAGGTCGCGATGTCCTCGACCAAATCGTCGACCGGTCATCTCCTGGGTGCGGCCGGTGCGATCGAGGCGATCTTCGCCATTCTCGCGATTCGCGATAATGTCGTGCCGCCGACTATCAACCTGGACAATCCGTCGGTCGAGACTGCGATCGATCTCGTGCCGCACAAGGCGAAGAAGCGTGAGGTCAACGTCGCGTTGTCGAATTCTTTCGGTTTTGGCGGTACCAACGCGTCGGTGATCTTCCGGCGTCCGGTCCAATAGTTTGTGTTTGCGACGAATCCACCGTTTTGCCGTATTCGGCGATAGTCATACAAGTGGGCGCGTGTACTTGGCCAGACAAGCGATTGTCGGGTCGCATTTGAACCGGCAGGATTCAGGTTGCTTCGATGAGTGAAAGGCCGCCCATTTCGCCCCGGAGCCCGCGGGCAGCGCTCGAGCCCGAGCAGGTCCCGCCGCCGCCGAAGCGATCGGACCGCGCGCGCAATCCCTTCGTGATCGTCGGCAACGCCATCATCACCCTGCTGCTGATTGCGATGATCGGTGCGGGCGGCGTGTACTATTACGGTCGACAGGTGCTCGAGGCGCCGGGACCGCTGAAGGAAGACAAGATCGTCAACATCCCGCAGCGCGCCGGCAAGCGTGATATCGCCGAGACGCTGAACCGGGAGGGCGTTACCGACGTCAATCCGTGGGCGTTCATTGCCAGCGTCGCTGCGTTGAAGGCGAGTTCGGACCTCAAGCCCGGTGAATACTCGTTCCAGAAAAACGCGTCCTTGCGCGACGTCATTGCCACCATCGTCGAGGGCAAGGTGGTGCAGCATGCCGTTACGATTCCGGAAGGGCTGACCTCCGAGCAGATCGTGGCGCGCCTGTCCGACAACGACATCTTCACCGGCAGCGTGCGTGAGCTGCCGCGCGAAGGCACGCTGCTGCCCGAGACCTACAAGTTCCCGCGCGGCACCCCGCGCGATCAGGTGATCCAGCGCATGCAGCAGGCGCACAAGCGCGTGCTGACCGAGATCTGGGAGCGCCGCAGTCAGGACATTCCGGTCAAGAGTCCGGAGCAATTGGTGACGCTGGCCTCGATCGTCGAGAAAGAGACCGGCAAGCCGGACGAGCGCAGCCGCGTCGCCGCTGTGTTCGTCAATCGCCTGAAGCAGAGGATCAAGCTGCAGTCCGATCCCACGATCATCTATGGCCTCGTCGGCGGCAAGGGCACGCTCGGCCGTCCCATCAAGCGCAGCGAGATCACGCAGCCTTCGCCCTACAACACCTATGTGATCGAGGGCCTGCCGCCGGGCCCGATCTCAAACCCCGGCCGCGCCTCGCTCGAGGCTGCCGCCAACCCGGCCCGCACCCGCGACCTCTATTTCGTCGCGGACGGCACCGGCGGGCATTCCTTCACCGAGACCTACGACGCGCATCAGAAGAACGTCGCCAAGCTGCGCGCGATGGAAAAGCAGATCCAGAACGACACGGTCGAGCCGGCCGAGGACGCGCAGCCGCCGGCCGCCGCCGCGCCCGGTGCCGCCGATACGCCGACGGCGACCACGCCGGCGCGGCCCAACCAGCAAAAAAAGCCGCCGGCCGCTCGCCCCGCGGGTCCGCCGCCGGCCCGCCAAGGCGCGGTGCAGGCCTCGCCCCCGGTGGTCCAGCGCTAGGCCTGCGCGCAGACCTGCCCCGCGGGACTTTGCGGATTACACTTTCCTGCAAAATAGTCTTAAGATTCGCGTGGCTTGATGGCCGCGCGAATCCCGTGCTTCTGGAGAAATTGACCTGATGGCGTTGTCGTCCATGACCGGCTTTGCCCGAAGCCACGGCGCGAGCGGGCCGTATACGTTCGAATGGGAATTGAAGTCGGTCAATGCCAAGGGCTTTGACTTGCGGGTGCGGCTACCGCAGGGGTTCGACGAGCTCGAGGCTCATGCCAAGAAGCGGGCCGCCGAGTTGCTCTCGCGAGGCACCGTCTACGCCAATTTGACCGTCAAGCGCGCCAATGCGGCCACCAGCGTCCGCGTCAACGAGGACGTGCTCAACGCCGTCCTCAAGGCCGCCGCCGTGATCGCCGGCAAGGTCGATGCGGTCGCGCCGAGCGTCGACGGGCTTTTGGCCATCAAGGGTGTCATTGAGGTCGCCGAGCCCGAGGGCGACGAGGAGGAGGACAAGGCCGCGCGCGCTGCCGCCGCGGACGCCTTCGACAAGGCGCTCGCCGAACTCGTCGAGATGCGCAAGCGCGAGGGGACCTCGCTCGGGCAGATCCTGATCCAGCGCGTGGACGAGGTCGAGCAGCTGGCCAAGAAGGCGGAGGCCGCGCCCGGCCGCAAGCCCGAGGCGATCAAGTCTAGGCTCGCCGAGCAGATCGCGAGCCTGCTCGACACCTCCGACCGTTTCGATTCCGACCGCCTGATGCAGGAAGCGATCCTGATCGCGACCAGGGCGGACATCCGCGAGGAGCTCGACCGCATCGCCTCGCACATCGCGCAGGCCCGCGAGCTGATCGGCAAGGGCGGCCCGGTCGGACGCAAGCTCGACTTCCTGGCGCAGGAGTTTCACCGCGAGGTCAACACCTGTTGCTCGAAGTCGAACGACATCGAGCTGACCAATACGGGGCTCGCCATGAAGAACGTGGTCGAGCAGTTCCGCGAGCAGGTCCAAAATCTGGAGTGATCGATGACGATTGGCGGTCACGGAACTGATGGTGTCGAGCGGCGCGGATTGATGTTCGTGCTGTCCTCGCCGTCGGGCGCGGGCAAGACGACGCTGTCGCGTATGTTGATCGACCGTATGCCCGGCCTTCGAATGTCGGTGTCGGCGACCACGCGGGCGATGCGGCCGGGCGAGGTCGACGGCAGGGATTATTCGTTCGTCGACAAGGCCACCTTCGGCGCGATGGTGAAGGCCGACCAGCTGCTGGAATGGGCGACCGTGTTCGACAACAGTTACGGCACGCCGCGTGCGCCGGTTGAGGCGGCGCTGTCAGCCGGGCAGGACGTGCTGTTCGACATCGACTGGCAGGGCACGCAGCAGCTCCGAGAGAAGGCGCGCGCCGACGTCGTCAGCGTGTTCATCCTGCCGCCCTCGGCTGCCGATCTCGAGAAGCGGCTGCATTCGCGCGCGCAGGATTCCGACGAGGTGATCCGCAAGCGCATGAGCCGCGCCAGCCACGAGATGAGCCACTGGGCCGAATACGACTACATCGTCATCAACCAGGACGTCGACGAGGCCTTCGCCGAGGTGCAGTCGATCCTGAAGGCCGAACGCCTCAAGCGCGAGCGGCAGACCGGCCTCGTGGGCTTCGTGCGAGGTCTGCAAGGTCAGCTTCAAGGTTAGGCTGCGTCAGCCGCGGCCCGTCCTTCGCCAGCCGTTCCAGCATCGTCGTGATCACGTCGACGTCGATGGCGTCCTCGACTCCCGCATCCTCATCGCGATCGGCCGGCTCTTCGTCATCGACCTCGTTGGCCGCGAGCCGCGGCGCGGCCTCGATCTGGAATTCTCCGTTGAAGATATCCGCGTCGTCGAGCTCTGCGGTATCTTCGTGCGCTTGCGGGACGCGCTTGTCGATCACATCAATCTCGCGATCGATTGCGGCGAGCTGCGCGGTTTTGAGCTGGGCTGCCTGCGGACGCACGGCATCGAAATCCACCGGGCGCGGCTGCCGAGCGTGCGGCGACGCGTTGAGCCAGGGCGCACGGCCATCGTCGTGATCGTGCGGCTCAAAATTGTCCCAGTTGACGCGGCGCTGGTCGGCGGCCTGGACGCGGATGCGTCCACCGGCGAAGCGGTAGACGAGGCTGGCGAGGATGCCGGCAAGCGTCAGCGCGCCGCCGATCACGAGCAGCAGCATCTGGAGCGAGCCGGTCTGCTTGTCGGCGGTGCTGTCTGCCGCGGCCAGTACAATCGGAGCAGGGGACTTCGCCGGCTTCGTGGTCGTCGGCTGCGCAGCGACCGCGACAGGCGCAGGCGACGGCTGCTCTGTGGGCGCGGCGGACGCCGCGGAGGCGTCGGGCCAGCGCCCGGCGACGGCGGGCTGCTGCGTGTTGGCGTCGGCGGCGGGGCTCGCAGCTTGTTGCATCGGCGCCGGTCCCGCCTGTGCAGGCGTCTTCACCGTGGCGATGCTCTGCGGCGTCAGATATTCGGCGCGCGCGTCCTGGACCGAGTGCTGCTGCGGCACGGCTGAATCCGCTGCAGGCGTGTCGGGCGCAGCCTGGGCGGTTTGAGTGGCCTTGCCGCCTTCGGCACGCAGATACCAGCACTGCTGCTTGGTCGCGCGCTCGAGGCGATAATGCCAATGCTGGCCCTGCGGCGCGGCGCCCTTTGGCGAGCCAAGGCAGTCGCTCGCGGCATTTGCCGCGCTCGGTGGCGTCGATGCATTCTGCGACACGGCGGCAAGTGGCGCGCCGGCAATGATGCTGCCTACGAGGGCAGATAAGAATTTTGCGGTGCGGTTGCCCATCCTGGTCTCCCGATTACGCATGACGCAACTCGTTACCTTCCCTTTGTCGTCAAAGACTTGGGTGGCAATGAGCCGCAAATCCGGAGAGGATGTGGCCTGAATCGGGCCTGCGCGGCGTTCGTTCCGCCGCGAAATCAGACTTTTTCGGTGCTATTGCTTGGTCGAAGTCCAGGTTCCGCCGCAGCCGTCCGAGCGGCGGAAGGATCCGGACCCGCTGCGGGCAGCGAGGCGGCCGGAGCCGGTGAAGGTCACGCCATCGCCTTGACCGAACGTGCTGACCGCACCGCTCGCGCTGACGGTACCCGTGACGCCTTGGCCTATGACCTTGCCTGAGGAGACCACGACCGCGCCGGACGTGGTGCCGCCGCAGCCGACGCTGACGACCATCCAGGCGCCGTCGAAACTCCCGCCACCGCCACCTCCACCGCCGCGTCGCGAGGAGCTGCGCGGCTCCTCGGCCGGCTTGCTGCGACGCGCCGAGGGCGCCGGCTCGGCGGAACGGTCCGATCGCGAGCCGGACAGCGACTTCTCGTCATTGCCGATCGAGCCGCCGGCGCTGCCTGATTGTGCGACGGCGGACGGTAGAGCGATGGTGGCGGACAGGCAAAAGGTCAGGGCAATCGTGGGGATGACGGCATTGCGCATGAGCAAAAATCCAAAAAATGAAAAATAGTATCAGCGGCCGGAGCCGTCGGCACAGACTGAACCGATAATGCGGCAAGCTTTGCCAGCCTTGCCGCATTCGTCAAGCGCGGCGTCTTTCGCGCGCTGCACGCTGTCGCGCTGGACCAGCGACCAGGATTTGTCGGAGATCGCGAACGCGCCGCAGCGGTTACCATAGAAGGACAGCTCGATCGGACATTTGGCGCCGGCGCAATTGCCGCGCGCATCCGCCACCGCCGCGCGCCGCGAGGCGTGGTTCCAGGATATGCCCCATTTGCTGCCGTCGGGGCCGTAGACGATCGAGCCCCATGGCTTCAGGTCCTCCATCTTGCGCATCCGCAGCAGCAGGCCTTCGGTGGCTTCGCCCGTTGGGGCCATGGAAATCCGCTGCTGCAGCTTTGTGATCGCGCGGGTCATTCCGTCAGGGCTGTCAGGATCGAAATTGAGCTCGTAGAGCCGCTCGCTGAGCTCGCTCAGCAGGGCGGCATCGCGCAACGGGACGCGGTCTGGATCGGCGCGCAGCCGATCCGCCGGCAAAGGATCAGGCTGCATCGCTGCGACCTGCGGCGGGGCGGTTTGCGTCGGGGGTACGAAATAGAAGGTGCCGTCGATCGGCGAGGACGACACCCAGGGCTGCTGCGCGCCGGAGGTGGCGCGCTTCACCGCGAGGCCGACCTGGTTGAAGGTCTGGAACACGTCGAGGCCCGCGGTCCGGACCGTCGCGGCCAATGCTTTTGTGTAGGGGCTGTGGCCGTCGCTGCCGTCCTGGGCGACATTGCCGGGTTGCGTTGCGTAGGAGATCAGCGTGCCCTCGGGCGCGCGCATCTGCGCGAGACCGCCATCGGAGGCGCGCAGGCCGCGCGAGCCGAAAGGGTTGTTGCGGCACGCGTCCAGGATCACGAGGTTGAGGCGCGTGCCCGATCCCTGCATCTGGCGCAGCACGAGGTTGACGTCGGTCATCTGGAAGTCGACGTCGGCCTCGCGCGTCGGGTTCGCGCCGACAGGCACGAGATAGTTGGCGCCCGAGACCTGCACGCCGTGGCCGGCATAATAGAACAGCGCGACGTCGGCGCCCTGCACCTGCCGGCCAAAGCTCTGCACCGCCAGGTCCATCGCGCCCTTGTCGAGATCGAGCTGGGCGCGGCCTCCCACCAGCGTGAAGCCGAGCAGGCCAAGCGTCTCCGCCATGAGGCTCGCGTCCTTGGATGGATTGTCGAGCGGCGTGATGTTCTTGTAGGCGGAGTTGCCGACCACGAGCGCGATGCGCTTCTCGGCCGATGCAGGGTGCGTGGCGACGACGAGCAGGGCCGCGACCAGCGTCGCCAGCCCCGGGACGCGATTGAAAATCCTCGCGCGCATCAAAATTCCCCAAAACAATGGCATCAGTCTAGCAGGCCCACGCGCCGGCGAAAAGCGGTGCGGCATTTGTACAGACCCCGGCGCGTCCCCCCGAGTTGCCCGCCTCGCTCACGTCAGATAATCCGGCGTGAAATCCGCGAGCGCGCGGAGCTCGTCGGGTTGCAACAGCTCGATCTCGCTTCCCTCCCAGGCAATCAATCGGCGGCCTCTCAGCTCCTGGATGGTGCGATTGACGTGGACGATCGACAATCCGCAGGCGTCGGCGACATGCCGCTGCGTCATCGGCATCTGGAAGCAGCGGTTCTTGACGAGGCCCACGACCTCCAGCCTTGCGGCGAGCTCACAGATCAGATGCGCTACCTTCGGCAGTGCCGCCTGTGCACCGAGGCGCGCGATCCATTGTCGCGAGATCGCCGCATCGATCAGCGTCTCGCGCCAGAACGCGCGGGTCAGGTGAATGGAGCTGTCGAGCAGCTGCTTGAGGTGGCTGTGTGCGACGTAGCCGACGATGGTGGGGCCGAGACCGACGAGGTCCGCATCCATCGGCGAGACCAGCAGCGTGTGCAGGCACGGCATGTCGCCCGGAACGTGGAAGGCGAGAATCTGGCTGCGATCGCCGACGATGCGAGCCTGGTAGAGGAATCCGCTGACGACGAAAACGCAGCGAGAGGCATCTTCACCCTGGCGCAGCACGATCTCGCCGTCCGAAACCTGACGGAGCGTGGACGGCAGGCCAGCGATCTGGCGGCGTTCGTCTTCTGAGAGGCCTTCAATCGCCTGGAGATGAGCGATGAACTTCGGGTGCGGCATGGACAGCAGGAGGTGTTTCACTCGTCACGCGGCATCGCCGGGTCGAGCAGGCGTTGGGAGAGTTTTGCGATGGTCCAATCGGAGACGGGAACCGCCTGGAACTCGCGGATGGCGCGCGCAAGCTCCTGATCCGACATCGGCTGCGCCGGCTCCTTCAACCTGCCTTGCAGGAAGGCATGGCTGATACTGTCCAGGTGCTCGCCCGAATCCGATGCGAACAGGTGGCGAATGCGCTTCAGGATCGTCGTGGGGCTCATGCGAAGGGCGGGCGCAGTCAGCGATCGAGGGATGGTGGGCCCGCGACCCTGTAACGTCGCAAACCGGTAGCAACCTGTGCTTCCGACCAGCGTTCTAGTCCGCTGGATACAGGCCAGATGTATCATTTGATCGAACCGGCAGGATTTTTGGCGGGACACACATGGAACGGGACACATGGAAAAAGCCCATGACGTGCTGATCCGGAACCTCGGCGAGCACACCGCGCTCGCACAGGAGGATGTCGCCGAAATTCGTGGGCTGACTTTTGTGCAGCGTGAGTTCGCGCCGAACGAGGACTTCATCCGGCAGGGCGACGAACCCGAGCATTCGGCGCTGGTCGTCTCTGGCATGATCGCGCGGTACCATTTGCTCGACAGCGGCCGGCGGCAATATCTCGCGTTCCATCTGTCCGGCGACCTGCCGGACTCCCAGGGCTTGTTCATCGACCAGATGGACCATGGCCTCTGCGCGCTCGGGCCCGCCTCGGTGGCCTTCATCCCGCACCGCGAATTGCTCAACGCGTTCCGTCGGCGGCCGACCTTCGCGCTCTCGGTCTGGCGCGAGACCCTGCTCGATGCCGCGATCTTTCGCGAGGCCATCACCAACAACAGCGCCCGGCCGATGCACACGCGCATGGCACACCTGTTCTGCGAGCTGTTCTACCGCGCGCGGGCCGCGCAGCTCGTTCGCGGCAATCGCTGCCGTCTGCCGATCAGCCTGGCGCAGCTCGGTGAGACGCTGGGCATGGCGATCGCGACGGTGAACCGGACGCTCGCCGACCTCAGGCGGAGCGGGACCATGGACTTGCGCGACAGCGAGCTGATCGTGCTGAAATGGCGCGAACTGCAGCGGCTCGGAGGCTTCAGTCCGACCTATCTGCACCTCAAGCGTCAGTCGCCGCCGCGCGCGTGAGGCCGCAATGTGTCAGCCGCTGGCAGATGCCGGGCGCCGAGCACTTCGTCGAAATGCTTCTTCACCCAATCGCTGCAACGGCAGGCTCTGGCTTCAAGCGCCGGCGCGTCGAGGATCAGGATGGCGCCACGGCGTGTCGCGAGGATCCGCCTCGCCTTGAACATCTGGATGACGCGGCTGGCATAGCTGCGGGAGACGCCGAGCATGCCGGCAAGCTGCTCGTGGGTGAGGGGGATCTCGGGGCCGCCGACGTGCTCCTGCGCGGAGATGATCCACTTGGCTGCGCGCTGCTCGATCGAATGCGCGGCATTGCAGGCCGCGGTCTGGAGCAGCTGCGCGAACTGGCAGTCGGCGTAGCGCGAGAACACCTGCTGGAGCGTGGCCGACCTCTGCTGGGCCTGCTCGAGCGCGCGCGGCGGCAGCCGCATCAGGGTGCCGCCCAGCTTCACGACGATGCGCGAATAGGCCAGCGAGGCGCTGCGGCCGGCGGCAATGCCCACCGCGCCCTCGCGCCCGACCAGCAGGCTTTCGACCTCGCGATCGTCCTCGACCGGCACGGCGAACGACACGAGTGTCGAGCGGCAGGGAAAATGCACCGCCGTGACCTCGTCGCCGGCGTGATGCAGGATGTGGCTCGCCTCGAGTTCGACCTGCTGGAGGTGCGGCGCGAGCAGTTCGAAATCCGGGCGGCTGAGCCGCTGGAGAAGATCGTTCTGGGGCCGACCGGTCACATGTGTTGCTCTGGCCGGGAATCGGCACCGGCCAGGACCCTACGTTTCCGTGACCGAGCCGACGGTTCCAAAGTGCACACAAGGCGTTTTTCAAGCGTTGAAAAATTGGCCTCCGGTCTGCGGAATTACGGAAATCGCTGGCGAGGCGCATGGTATGCGAGGCAAATGGCGCTGCCGAACCCGGCGGCCTTCCACTTCACGAACTCTGTGCAGGAGTGCACACAGCAGGGGCGCGGATCGGCGTAGCGTCCCCGATGCGGAGCACCGCACCCCGTGCGCTCCGCCCGACGGACCGCCGGCCTATACCTCAAACGCCGCCGGGCCGGCGGGCCCTAGGGCGACGAGGATGTTCAGCACCCGAAGTTCGTCACCCGAAGCGTGCTTCGCAATCATGCGCGGGCCGGCTTTTTTCCGCGTGGGCGCGATAGGCATCGATCGCCCTGTTGGCGAGCATCAGTTGCCGGCGTTCACCGGTCCTGAGCTGGGCTTCAATGGCATCGAGCAGGACGTTCGCGGTCTCGTCCGGAGAGCCGAGCTCTCCGCTCTGCTCCAGGAAGCTCCAGGCGATGAAGAATGCGTTCTCGACGGTGCAGCGAATGGACATGGCTGCCAACGCGGCGCGGCCGTTGCCGTTCCGTGGGACCGACGAATGCAGTGAATTAGCGCGCGTGCCCGCGTTACTTCAGCGAGCTGCTGATCGAGGTGAACTTCTTGTTCAGCGTCGCGCCGAGATTGTTGACGACGGCGATGATCGCGAGCGCGATGCCGGCGGCTCTCTTATTGGAATTCTGGCAAGACCATGCAGACCATCCGCCGCTTCCTCGCCGACGAGTCCGGCGCCACAGCGATCGAATACGCACAGAGCAGGTTCCTCAATTTGGAACACCGGCTTGCTTCAACATAGAGTTAATGGCGATCTTGAAGCCGGCAGCGAGATGCTGACGCCCGCCGCATCGCGCTTCTCGCGCATGCTAATTCTTGAGTACGATGCGGCCAACGACCTTGCCGGCGCGAAGCTCGTCGATCCAGGTCTGGACGTCGCCCATCGGCTCCTCGCGCATCGGCGTCGGCTTGATCTTGCCGGCGCGGGCGAGCGCCATCAGCTCGTGAGCCTCGGTGAGCGTGCCGACCATGAAGCCCTCGATGGTCATGCGCTTATAGACCCATTGCACCATCGGCAGCGTGAACTGGCCGCCCATCAGGCCGGAGACCACGATCTTGCCGCCGCGCGCGGCGACCGCGACCGCGAAAGCCATGGACTTCTCGTTGCCCGCGAAATCGACGATCTCGTCGAAGCCGCCATCAGTTTCCTTAAGGATGCGCTTGATCACGTCGGGCTCGGCCGGATCGTAGACCACCGCGGCGCCGTTCTTCAGCGCGGTCTCGCGCGCGGCGCCGCTGAGATCGGCGACCGTGATCGGCTGCTTAAACATGGCCGCCGCGAAGGAAAGGCCCATCATGCCGACGCCGCCGAGACCGATCAGCAGGAGATTGCGCTGGCGCGGACGGTCGACCAGGCGCTTGAGCGCGCCATAGGCGGTGACGCCGGAGCACATCAGGGTCGCGGCCTGGTTGACGGGCAGGGGATCGTAGTCGAGCAGATATTTCGCGTCGGGCACCAGCACGTGAGTGGCGAAGCCGCCGTCGATGGAGACGCCGAGAAAGCGCTGCCTGGCGCAGAGGTTCTCGTCGCCATTGGCGCAGTCGCGGCACTGGCCGCAACCGATCCACGGAAACACCGCCTTCTTGCTGCCGACGAGACCGGCGAACACGTCGGGGCCGACTTCGTCGACTACGCCCGCGATCTCGTGGCCGAGCGTGAAGGGCAGCGTCATGCCGCGCGTGGTGTCGAGCTTCTTGCCGCCGCCGAGATCGGCGTAGCCGTCCTGGATGTGCAGATCGGAGTGGCAGAGGCCGCAGCGCTCGATGCGCACCAGCACCTCGCCTCCTTGCGGCTTCGGCGTGTCGACGATGGTCTCGCACAGCGGCGCATCGAACTTGACGAGGGACTGCCGACGCATCAACGCCATATTTCTTCCTCCGGAATTTCTGTCTTACTTTTCGTTTCGTATATCCGCCAATTCACGCGCCATGGCAACAAAGCCGGAAATCGGAATGGTCTCGGCGCGCCGCGTCGCATCGACGCCTGCCGCTGCGGCAAGCCGCGCGGGATCGGCGCCCAGCGACTTCAGGCTTTGCCGCAGCATCTTGCGGCGCTGGCCGAAGGCGGCGGCCGCGACCTGCTCGAGCAGCTTGCGATCGCAGGCGAGAGGTTCTGCACGCGGCACAAGGCGCACGACGGAGGACGTGACCTTCGGCGGCGGCACGAAGGCGGACGGCGCAATGTCGAACAGGATCTTGGTCTCGCAGCGCCAGTTGGCGAGCACGCCGAGGCGGCCGAAGGCCTCTTCGTCCTCGCGCGCGACGATGCGCTCGCCGACCTCGCGCTGGAACATCAGGACCATCATGTCGTACCAGGGCGGCCAGGGCTCGGTGGTGAGCCAGCCGACGAGAAGGTGGGTCGCGATGTTGTAGGGCAGGTTGGCGACGATCTTTGCTCTTTCGCCCGACAGCAGCGGGCGCGGGTCGAAGGTCATGGCGTCGCCATGCACGATCTCGAGACGGCCGGGATAGCGCGCGGAAATATCCTGCAAGGCAGGGATCGCCCGCTCGTCATGCTCGATGGCGATGACGCGTCTGGCGCCGAGCGCGAGCAAGGCGCGCGTCAATCCGCCCGGACCGGGGCCGATCTCGACGATGGTGGAGTCCTCGAGCGGAGCCGCCGCACGCGCGATGCGCGCGGTGAGATTGAGGTCGAGGAGGAAGTTCTGGCCGAGCGATTTGCGGGCCGACAAGGCGTGCTGGCGAATGACCTCGCGAAGCGGCGGGAGGTCGTCGATCGCGCTCATCGGGTTTTCGCAGCCGCCATCCGGCTCGCAAGCCTCAACGCGGCGATCAGGCTTGCCGGATTGGCCTTGCCGGTCCCGGCGATGTCGAAGGCGGTGCCGTGGTCGGGCGAGGTGCGGATGAAGGGCAGGCCGAGCGTGACGTTGACCGCGTCGTCGAACGCCACCGTCTTGATCGGGATCAGAGCCTGGTCGTGGTACATGCAGACGGCGCAGTCGTAGCTGTTTCGCGCGGCTTCGTGGAACATGGTGTCGGCGGGGAGCGGTCCCTTCGCCTCGATGCCGTCGCTGCGCAACGTCTTGATCGCTGGCGCGATCACGGTCTGCTCCTCGTGGCCGAGCGAGCCGTCCTCGCCCGCGTGCGGATTGAGGCCGGAGATCGCGATGCGCGGATTCGCGATGCCGAAGTGGGATTTGAGTTCGGTCGCGACAATGCGCACGGTCGAGACGATCAGCTCGCTGGTGAGCTGGGCCAGTGCGTCGCGCAAGGAGACGTGGATGGTCACGGGCACCACGGCGAGCCGCGGCGACCACAGCATCATCACCGGCTGCGGCACGCGGCCGTCTTCCGCGGCGAGCTCGGCGAGGAATTCGGTATGGCCGGGATGGCGGAAGCCGGCGCGATAGAGCACGCTCTTGGCGATCGGATTGGTGACGACGGCGCCGGCGCGACCGTCGCGGACATCAGTGACTGCCTGGCGGATCGAGGCGAGCGCGGCCGGCGCGCTCGATGCGTCGGGCTTGCCGGGCTCGGCACTCGCGCGCTCGCCGGTCGCGACCACGGGCAGCGCCTCGGGGAAAGCGGCCCCGGCCTCGCCGGCGCTCACCGAAGCGATCCTGATTTCGGCGCCGAGCGCTTTGGCGCGGCGCGCGATCAGCGCCTCGTCGCCGAGCAGATAGAAGGCCGGCAGGCCCAGTTCGCGGCGCTTGAGCCAGGCTGCGATGGTGATGTCGGGGCCGATGCCGGCAGGTTCTCCCAGCGTCAGGGCGAGAGGCTTGGCAGGCTGCTGGGCCATCAGCGGTTGCGATACTCGATCATCGCCGCCTTGCGGAGGTCCTCGAGATAGGCCTTCTGGGTCTTCTCGTACTTCTCCTGATACATCTTCTCGCGGACCTCGCGCTTCTTCGGCGTGTCGATCATGGTCGGCTTGCGCGAGCACAGCACCACCATCTCGATGCCCGCCTTGGTCGTCTCGGGGGCGGTGAGATGGCCGATCGGCGTGTCGTCGAGGACCTTGCGGAGCGCCTCGGGCAATTCAGCGGTGGTCTTGGTGACGATGTCGCGGATGGTGGCGTTCGGCGTGGAGCGGAACAACGAATTGGCTTCTTCGCAGCTTCCGACGCGCGAGCGATATTGCTCGGCTTCCTTATGCCGCGTCTCCAGGAACGCCGGCGACGATCCGCGCGGCACGATCAGCACGATCGGCTGCATCTTGTATTCGGTGCCCTCGATCTGCAGCTTGTCGCCGGTCTGGGCCTGCACGGCCTGCGCGACGTCCTTCTCACCGACCAACAGCTTTTCCTTGAAGCGGCCGCGCACCAGGCTGGTCCAGACCATCTCGGCCTTCATGCGGCTCTTCAGGGTTTCGGGGCGGACGCCCTTGACCTCGAGCGACTTGGTGAGCTGGTCCGGCGAGATGCGCATGCGCTGCGCCATGCCATCGTAGGACTGGTTGATGTCGGAGACGCCGGGATCGACCCCGTATTTCTTGCCTTCCTTCATCTTCACCCGGTCGTCGATCAGCTCGTTGATGACCTCCTGACGGGCCGGTGTCTTCTGCGTCGTCAGCTGGTCGAGCTTGGAGCGCTGGTCAATGTCGAAGTCGGTGATGGGATCGCCGTTCACCATCACGACGATGTTCTGCGCGCGCGACGGCGTGCCGGCCAGGAGCAGGGCGGTGAGGAGGAGGAAGAGGCGGAAGACAGGCAATGGGATCGTCATATTTGTCGCTCGCATGTCAGCCGCGGTGAACCTGCGATTGGGAACACGCGGCCGGCACCTTCAAACCAATCACTGGAGACCGCCGCCGGAACTGCTGGTCGTCGCTGTGTTCGCCAGCGTGCGCAGGCCGATCTGGAACATGATCGCGTGGTTCAGCACGGGCGGCGTCGCGCCTGCGGAATAGCTATACGCTGTTACATAGTTCAAGCCGAGCACAAAACAATCGTCGACGTAGCCGGCACCGAGTACATACTGGTTGATCTTGTTGGCCTCCAGGTCCCAGCGCGCCGAGCCCGTGACCACCCAATTGGCCGCGACCTTGATGGAGCCCGTCGTCAGGATGCCCTCTCGGCGGGTCAGATAGCCGAGTTCCGGCTGCGCCGCGTAATTGCCGTACAGCATGCTGACGGACCAGCGGTTGAAGTTGGCGCGGCCTTCCGCCTCGAAGCGCTGGACGTTCCAGGTCTGCTCGTCCATGCGCGAGCGAACGCTGAACGTATAGGTGCTGTTCGGCGAATAGGCGGCGCTCGCCACATAGTCGGAGCGCGGCCTTTGCAGACCGGAATCCACGCCCGTATTGATGGAGTCCTGGACCGCGAAGGAGTTCATGCCGAACAGCTGGTAGGACTGGCCGAACAGCGTCTTGATGGCGCCGCCCCTGTCGAACTGCATGGTGGACTGCACGCCGACATTGGCGCGGCCGCCGCCCTCGACACGGTCGTAACCGGAGAACTTGTCGACGCTGAACAGGTTCGAGGCGTCGAACACCATGCTCTGCGCGTCCTCGTTCGGGAGCTTGCCGGCATAGGTCTCGTTCGGCCGAATGATGATCTGCGCGATCGGCTCGATGGTGGTCGAGCCCCAGGGCTGAACGTTGATGAAGGGGTAGCGGTATTCGAGGCCAACGGTCGGCATCAGGCGGAACGCCTGGGTGTCGCCGACAGGAAGATAGTTCGACACGCCCGGCTGGTTGGAGACCGAGGAGTTGATCGCATCGGCGCGGAGAATGGCGAACGGCGTCCAGATTTCACCGAACGGATCGGTGAAGGATTTGCGCCATTGCGCTTCGGCCGTCAGGCGGGTGTAGGTGCCCGGGAAGCCGCGCATCAGGCACTGCGACGGCGTGCGCGCGAGCGGATCGGCCGATGCCGTCGTGCACAGGCTGTTGGTGTTGGCGAGCGTCGTGATCGGATCGAACACCGCGGTGTCACGCGACAGGTTCACGAAATTGGTCTTGTAGCTGAACTCGCCGCCGAAGACCGGATAGTTCAGCACGTTCGAATAGTCGATCACGGGGTAGACGACCGGCACCTGGCTCTGGTTGCCCGAGTAGCTCAGCCAGTACATCGTGCGCGCGTCGAAGAAGCTGCGATTGCCGACGCCGGTCAGGTAAAGCTGCGAGAGCGCATCCGTCGGCAGATACAGGAACGAGCCGAGCGGATCGCGATACTGCGACAACCGATAGTCCGAGAAGAAATAATAGTCGGACATCAGGACGCCGTCCCAACCCCAGACCCATTTGTCGTTCAGCGCGAACTGACCTTTGGTGTCGACGGCGCCGCGGAATTGCTTGTCGCCGGGCTGGCCGGCGAGCGCGCTCCGATCGAGCTGGTCGATGCCGTAGACGCGGATCTGATAGGCGCCGTCCATCAGGCGCTGGCGGAATTCGGCCTGGAACAGCACGCCCTGCTTGGATGTGATGCGCGGGCTGAAGGTCGCGTCCATGTCGGGCGCGATCGCCCAGTAGAACGGAACCTCGACGCCGTAGCCGAACGGCGTATTCGACGTGAAGCCCGGCATCAGGAAGCCGGTCTTGCGCTTCACGGTCGGGTCGGGCGTCGAGAAATAGGGCATATAGGCGATGGGCACGCCGAAGAATTCGAGCTGCGCCGTCTCGAAATACAGCATCTTCTCCTGCTGATCGTGGATGATGCGCGCACCCTTGACCTGCCATAGCGGCGGCTTCTTCGGATCGTCCTTGCACGGCGCGCAGGCCGTGTAGACGCCGTTCTCGAACACCGTGTAGTTGCCGCTGGAGCGATCGGAGCGGCTCGCCGCCATGCGGGTCTGGTCGGCGGTGTCGACGCGCAGCGAATCGACGAAACCGTCACGGTAATCGTCGGACAGGTCCAGGATCTCGGCATAGGTGATCTTGCCGTCGGCATCCGTCATGCGGATGTTGCCTTCGGCATGGAGCCGCTTGGTCTTCTGGTCGTAGATGACCTTGTCGGCCTCGACGCTGGTGCCGTTGTAGAACAGCTGGACGTTGCCGACCGCGGAGACGCGCGAATTGTTGTAGTCGTAGTCGACCTCGGTCGCCTGAACCAGCATCTGGTTGTCGTTGACGGCCTTCGGCGGCTTCGCACGCGGCGGCAGCGGATTGTAGGTGAAGCTCTGGGCGGAGGCCGGCGCCACGGCGGCAACGTCCATCAGGCCACCGAGCGATGCCACGGCGGCGACGGCAAACAGGAACCTGCGAATGGACAAGCCACACCCGTTCGCGCGCACCAATGTGCGCCGCGTCAAACGAGACACGGGCCCTCGGTGGACGGCCGTCACTATCCGTCCTCCTGATACAGCAAGGCCAAAAAGCCGGTGAGGCCGCCCACCACCACGGGCAACCACGCCGCAGCGATCGGATGCATCAACTCAGCCTTGCTCAAATCTTCAGTCACTTTCGACAGAACGTAGAGCAGAAAGCCTGCACCCACGCCACTCAAAACCATCTTCTGCACGCCGCCCATCCGGAAGAAGCGCAACGACACCGAGGCCGCGAGCATCACCATGGCCGCGAGCAAAAACGGCTGTGCCAGAAGCTTCTGATACTGGAGTCGGTATCCGGCTGTCGCGAAGCCCGAGCTTTCGGACGAGCGGATGTAGCTCGGTAGTTGCCAAAAGGACACAGTCTCGGGTGTGGAAAAGCTGTTGCGGACCTGCGCCTCGGTCAGCGTCGTCGGAATCTCCAGGCTGGCCTGATCGACCGGCGGCGAATCCAGCGAGAAGCGGCGGACGCCCTTGAACAGCCAACGGCCGGCCTCGAGCGTCGCCTCGCGCGCCTCGACCCGCTCCTTGAAGTGCTGCTCTGTGTCAAACCGGAACAGCGTGAGCCCAGTGAGCCGGACGCCCTGCTGCTCGCTGCGCGCCGCGTTGATGATGGTCTGGCCGTCATTGGTGACCTGATTGAGCCAGAAGCCGGAGGCGTCCTGAATGCCGCCGCCGGGCGCCGAGCCGAACAGCTCGGCTTCCATGCGCTTGGAGAGCTCGCGCAGATTGGCCGACATCGGATTGTAGGCGACGGTGGCGATCACGCCGATCAGCAGCGCGCTGCCGAGCGCCGGTGAGATGAATTGCCATGCGGAGACGCCGGCGGCGCGCGCGACCACGAGCTCGAGCCGGCGGGAGAGGGCGAGATAGCAGGTCATGGCGCCGATCAGCATGCAGAACGGCGTCAGCTTCTCCAGCAGCTGCGGCACGCGGAACAGCGAGGTCTCGGCCACCATGACCGCGGAGGCGGATGCGAGCCCCGAGGTCTTGCGCACCATCTCGATGTAATCGACCAGCACCAGCAACAGGAAAATGCTGGCGAACACGCCGAGCGCCGCGACCACGAAACGGCCGGCGAAATAGCGCCCGAGTGTGTTGGTAAGCATGCTCATGCGGTGGCCGGCCGTCGGAACAGCCGCGCGATGCGCGCGTTCGACCTGTTGATGGCCTCCATGAGGCGCGGCGGCGGCTCGACCACGAGGCCGCCAATGATGATCGCCAGCCCGAGGCCGATGGCACCGATGACCATCGCATATTGGACCAGCACCGCGCCCGGCGATTTCACCGCCATCACCGAGCAGGCAAAGCCGGCCATGCGCAGGCCGAACACGGCAAGAATCGATGAGCCGATCGAGAAATTGCGGCTCTGTCGCGTGGTGCGAGGCGCTCCCAGGAACGCGAAGGTCAGCACGGCGAAGGCGAAGGGATAGATCGGCGCCAGCAGGCTGTCATGCAGAGCCGAGCGGAACTGGCCGGGAATCTGCTTGTAGACGGGGTCGTCCTCGGACGGCGAGAGCAGCTCCCAGAGATAGCGCTCGCGGATGCCGAGGGTGACGTCGCGGCCCTGGCCCGAGAACTTCGACATGTCGAAGCCGTAGCGGCCGAACGCCACCAGCGCGGGATCGCGCTTGCCGGCCTCGAAGCGCTGGAGATTGCCGGTCTCCAGCACCAGGAACGATCCGTTGTCGTTCTTCACGACTTCGCCGTGCTCGGCGACGATCGAGACCCGCTCGTTCGGATCGCGGCGGTCGTCGATGAAGATGCCGGCGAGGATGCCGCCGGGCTGGCGCTCGCGAATCCGGATCGTCAGGTTCTTGTCGAGCTGGGCGAAGCGGCCGGGCTGCAGGATGTTGGTGAGCACGTCGGCGGTGATCTCGGCGTCCCACTGCTTGATCCGCCGCATGCCGTCGGGAGCGAGATAGGCCGCGATGAAGGCGACCAGCAGCGCCACCACGCAGGTGGCGTAGAAGAACGGATAGAACAACCGGAACGGCGAGAAGCCGGCGGCATTCATCACGATGATCTCGGAATCGGTCGCGAGCTTGTTCAGCGTATGCGAGATCGCAATCATCAGCGCGATCGGCGAGATGATCAGGACCAGCGCGGGCACGACGAGGCTGGTGATGCCGAGGAAGGTCAGGATGGTCTGACCCTGGCTCGTCATCAGGTCGATGCCGCGCAACGCCTGCGTAATCCAGATCACGCCCGTGAGGCTGACCAGGACCAGCGCAAACGACGCGAGCGTCGTGCGGAAGATATACCTATCGATTGACCCCATGCGCTACCGCACGAATCCCACCAAGTCCCCAATGCCGGCCGGAATTCCAGCTGTCCAACCAATCCCCGCAAGGGGATCCCCAAGGTCGGCCAACCATCTCATCCGCCGGCTTACTCTCTCAGTACCATCCCTTTGATCCGTCAACAAAATGGCTGCCCCGTGGCACCCTCAATATATGGTTAATATTTCCCTCGTTGTGGCCCCTCGGCCACGGGGGGTGCTTGGCATCTGCCGGGCCGGTGGCCCATAGTGCGGCACGCTCAGTGAATCGCCGTTCAGCTCCGGCCCGTGGCCGGGACCGCCGATCGGTAAAAAGCGCAATGTTTTTGAGGAGTTACTCATGTCCGATGCCATCAAGGTCGGCTTCGTTCCATTGTCTGCCGCCGTCCGTGGCATCATGGTCGTGTTCTGCGACGACGCTCTGAAGCTCGGCCCGGCGACCGCCAAGGCGCTCGGCGGCGCCACCGAACTCGTGAAGCGGGCGGCCGCCGCCGCCGCCTTCAAGGGCAAAAGCGGTGCTGCGCTCGACATCCTTGCACCCGAGGGCGTGAAGGCCACACGCCTGATCGTGATCGGCGCCGGCAAGGCAGCCGGCCTGAAGGCCAACGACTTCCTCAAATTCGGCGGCGTGGCGGCGAGCAAGCTTCCGGCCGGGGCGGCGGCCATGACCATCATGGCGGAACTGCCCAATGGCGCCATGACGAGCGAGCAGGCGGTCGCGATCGCCTCGGGCCTGCGGCTGCGCACCTACAAGTTCGACCGCTACAAGACCAAGAAGAAGGACGGCGAGGAGGGCGGCACGCGCGCCGACGTCTCGTTCGCGGTCGGCGATGTCGTCGCCGCGAAGAAGGCGTTTGCATCGGCCGCTGCGATCGTGGACGGCGTGGTCATTGCGCGCGACCTGGTCAACGAGCCGCCGAACGTACTTTTCCCCGAGGAGTTCGCGCGCCGCGCAGGCCTGCTCCGCAAGCTCGGAGTCAAGATCGAGGTGCTCGACGTCAAGGCGATGGACAAGCTCGGCATGGGCGCGCTGCTCGGCGTCGGCCAAGGCTCGGCGCGGCCGAGCCGCACCGTGATCATGCGTTGGGACGGCGGCAAGAAGGGGGAGGCGCCGGTTGCCTTCGTCGGCAAGGGCGTCTGCTTCGACACCGGCGGCATTTCGATCAAGCCGGCCGGCAGCATGGAGGACATGAAGGGCGACATGGGCGGCGCTGCCTGCGTCGTCGGCCTGATGCATGCGCTCGCGGCACGCAAGGCCAAGGTCAACGTCGTCGGAGCCATCGGCCTCGTCGAGAACATGCCGGACGGCAACGCGCAGCGCCCGGGCGACATCGTCACCTCGATGTCGGGACAGACCATCGAGATCATCAACACCGACGCGGAAGGCCGCCTGGTGCTTGCCGACGTGCTCTGGTACGTGGCCAAGAAAACCAAGCCGAAATTCATGGTGGATCTGGCGACGTTGACCGGCGCCATCGTGGTTGCGCTCGGCACCGAGCATGCCGGCATGTTCTCCAACAATGACGAGCTTGCCGAGCGGCTGCTGGCGGCCGGCATCGAGAGCGGCGAGAAGGTCTGGCGCCTGCCGCTTGGCCCCGAATACGACAAGCTGATCGATTCCCAGTTCGCGGACATGAAGAACACCGGCGGCCGCCATGGCGGCTCGATCACCGCGGCGCAGTTCCTCCAGCGCTTCGTGGACGGCACGCCCTGGGCGCATCTCGATATCGCCGGGACCGCCATGGGCGCGCCGAAGACCGACATCAACCACAGCTGGGGAAGCGGCTATGGCGTTCGCTTGCTCGACCGCCTGGTCGCCGACCATTACGAGCGCAAATGACCCGAGATGACTGAAGTCCTGTTCTACCATCTGCAAAACATGACGGTGGAGAACGTGTTGCCGCCGCTTCTCGAGAAATCGCTGGAGCGCGGCTGGCGCGTCGTGGTGCAATCGACTTCGCCGGAGCGCGCCGATACGCTCGACGCCCATTTGTGGACCTATCGCGACGATTCCTTCCTGCCGCACGCGACATGGCGGGTCAGCGACGCAGCCGATCAGCCGATCGTGCTGGCGGTCGAGGAGGACAATCCGAACGGTGCCAATGTCCGCTTCCTCGTCGACAACGCCGCGCTGCCGCAGGACGCACAGGGCTATGAGCGCATGGTGCTGCTGTTCGACGGCGACGATCCGGACGCGCTTGCGTTCGCCCGCAGCGCCTGGACGGATTGCAAGGCACGGGGATTTGATGTCACCTATTGGCAGGCTGACGAGCGGGGCCGGTGGCAGAAGCGGAATTAGCGGTCGCTCGCAATTAATGATAATTTGCACTTTTCGGGGGATGATGGCTTTTGTCACCTTCGTGCCGCAAAGTGGTGTTGGTACAATTGCTTAGGGCCGATCCTTCACTCGGGGAATTTAGTTTATCGTGCGACATCAAAAGCTTCCCAGCTCGCTCATAGTTGCGTTGGCGGCCGTAGCCCCGCTGGTCGCGGGCTGTTCGGGCGGGACCGATCTGTTGTCCAGGGATGCCCAGTGGTTCAACACGCCCAGCCGCCTGTTCATCAAAAGCATCTCGATCGAGTCGCCGCCGCTGACCCCCGACAAGCCGGTTGGGGCCGAGGATCTGGTCAGCGCTGACGGCGCTTGTGCCGGCATGGCGGCGCCGCCCGGGCCGGCCGATGCGAATGCGTCGACGACCGCGCCGGCTCCGATGGGCGGCACCGTCGCGCTCGGCCACACCGAATGCGACGTGGTGCGCGGCATTGGCGCGCCCTCGAGCGTCAACCTCTCCGGTGACGCTGCCGGCAGGCGCGTTGCGGTCGTGACGTGGACGACCGGTCCGCGCGCCGGCATCTACACCTTCACGGCCGGCCGCCTGTCCTCGATCGAGGGCACGCCGGAGGCGCCGGTCATGCCGAAGGCGACCAAGCCGAAGTCGAAGAAGAAGTCGGCGTAAGGCGAGCGTGCGGGACGGCTATGGCCGTCCCTTCATTGCGTCTTCGAACGACAGCATCTGACCACTGGGTCCCTGGAATGTGGTTCTCCGGGGCCAAATTGTCTCGATCTCACTGAGGACATCGCGAGCGAGCGGTTTCCAGTCCGTGTCTGGCTTCAGCGAGTAGATGCTGAGCGTCATGCCGTTGTCGGCACGAGGCGAATGCACGCGCACCAGCCAAGGCTCATCGTACACGTTGATGCTGATGCCGGCCTCGTTGCACAGGTCCAGTGTGCGCCATGTGCTGCGCCCGTTTCGAACCTGTTCGTCGCCGCGAATTGACAGCGCATGCGCGTGACCGAAATCAACGAATGTTTGCTCGAGTGTTCTCCAGTCTTCGGCAGGCACCTTCAAATTTGCATAAACCTGCGGTCCGACGGATGTGCGTCCGTCTCTGAACAGGTTGTGGCAGCTTCTGTCCTTTACGACGACCGGCAAGATGAAGACGCCACACGTCAGAAGCGCGGCCGCAGAAACGACACCCCACGATCGCCGGGCGGCCCCGTACCGCATGGCCGCCCAAAAAGCGACGCCGCCAACAAGGCCCGGAAAACCGGCCAGTCCTACCGCGCGAATGTAGTCGATCCAGAAGAACAGGGTTGGCACGCCATTGACGATCGTTGGCCTCCCGCCAGTCGAAGCATTCTGGGTACTGAGCACGGACATCAATGCCAGGAGACCGAATGGTAGTGCTGCGACGACGAAGCCTCCGAGAGCGCAGGCTGCAATCCCGACGTGGGATCGCGCACGGCGGACGAGAAGAAAGAGTGGAAGACCAAGCAGCACGGCGTGGACCATTGCGACCATGAACGTCGTCATCATCAAGTTCAGGACTTGCGTGACGACAAGGACGTTGATCGGCTCTTCGATCTGCACGCAAAATGGGACGACGAACGCAACGGTGGCCCCAAACGCCGCAAGCAGGGTTGCTGCCAACAGCTGCAAATACTGCTGAAGTCGCATGTCTAGCGGTTGCCCACAGGTTGTCGTGGTGGATCCCACAACTGACCAACCTAAAGCATGATGCGGAAAATTGCGAAGCGGTTTCCGGAGAGTTCGTGCGCAACCAACGGCCTGAAGGGGTGATGACGATTCAGGTTCTTATCGCGCATCAGCCGGCATCCGCGTTCCTCCGTAGGAGCGACGAATCTCTCCGGTGCCGAGGCGATCCGCAAGTCGTTTTGCCCGGCAGTTCGGTTGCATTCGTGCGCGTTCAACGACCGCGGCCTGTTTCAAGGAGACGCTGCATGCAAACAGGCAGCCCGAATGTGACAGTCTCACATCCGCGGCCGGCCCGACATCGGCTCGCGGCAAATCTGGAGGGAATCTCCAGAATAATCACGCGCGTCTCAAGGAACTCTTCAAGAAAGTCATGTTGGCGGCTGCTACGCCTCGAAAGGAGGGGCTAGATCGATCGAAGGATATTTGGATGTCCATTACCTCTGTGTTTTCCCCGGTTACGGGGCAACTCACCATTTTCGGCGACAGCGCGAATAACGGCCTCGTGATAAGTCGCGACAAGTCCGGCCGCATCCTGGTCAATAACGGGCACGTGAAAACGGTTGGTGGCGAACCCACGGTCGGCAACACCACCGCGATCGACATCTTCGGTCAGGGCGGTGACGACACGATCACCGTCGACGAATGCCACGGACCGATGCCGGCGGTGCACATCTTCGGCGGCGACGGCAATGACAGGATCACCGGCGGCTCGGGAGCCGATCTTCTGTTTGGTCAGGCTGGCAACGATTTGATCAAAGGGGGCGGCGGCAACGATCTGCTGTTCGGCGGAGCGGGTAACGACATGCTGGACGGCGGCAGCGGCGACAACCAGCTGTTCGGCGAGGCCGGCGACGACGTCATGATCTGGAATCCCGGCGGCGGCACCAACCTGTTCGAAGGTGGTGAGGGCAACGATACGGCTCAGGTCAACGGAAACAACGGTGCCGAGACGTTCACGATCACGGCGAACGGCACCCGCGTGCGGCTCGACGGGGCGGGCGCGGCGCCGTTCTCGCTCGATATCGGCACGACGGAAAATCTCGTCCTGCACGGGGGCGGTGGCGACGATGTCATCACCGCGGGCAACGGACTCGGCAGCCTAATCTCGCTGACGCTCGATGGCGGCGCCGGCAACGACAGGATCATCGGCGGCGACGGGAACGACCTCATCATCGGCGGCAGCGGCGACGACATCGTCAATGGCGGACGCGGCAATGACGTCGCCCAGCTCGGGAGTGGCGACGACACTTTCATCTGGAATCCCGGTGATGGCAGCGACACGGTCGAAGGCGGATCGGGCAGCGACAAGCTGCTTTTCAATGGCGCCAACATCAACGAGACCATCAACATCTCGGCCGATGGCGGCCGGGTGCGCTTCACCCGCGACGTCGCCAACATCACGATGGATCTCAACAGCGTCGAGCAGATCGAATTCGATGCGCGTGGCGGCGCCGACAACATCACCGTCGGCGACCTCACCGGGACCGGCGTCAAGCAGGTGCTGGTTGATCTCGGAGCCGTTCCGGGAGGGACGCAAGGCGACGGCGCAGCTGATACGGTGACCGTCAACGGCAGCAACGGCAATCAGCACATCGAGGTCACAGCCACGGGCACAACGGTGACGGTCACGGGGCTGCAAGAGGTCGTGACGATCGCAAATGCAGAGGCCGGCAACGACCGGCTGGTCGTGCAGGCGCTCGGCGGCAATGACGTGATCGATGCATCCACGCTCGGCTCGGCGATCGGGCTGACCATCGACGGCGGGGCGGGCAACGACACCATCACCGGCAGCCAGGGCGCGGACACCCTGATCGGCGGCGACGGCAACGACAAGGTCATCGGCGGCCGCGGCAATGACGTCGCGCTTCTCGGCGCAGGCGACGACATCTTCACGTGGAATCCCGGTGACGGCAGCGACACTGTCGAAGGCGGCACGGGAACCGATACGCTGTTGTTCAACGGCGCCAATGTGGCCGAGACCATGTCGATCTCGGCGAACGGAAGCCGTGCGCTACTCACCCGTGACGTCGGTGCTATCGTCATGGACCTCGCTGGCGTCGAGCACGTGCAGATCGCGGCAGCAGGCGGCGCCGACAACATCACCGTCAACGATCTGACCGGGACAGGAATCACGCAGGTTGCCATCGACCTCAGTGCCGGCCCCGGCAGCCAGAGCGGCGATGGCGCGGCGGACCGTGTGACCGTGAACGGCACGAATGGTGACGACAACATATCGGTCGTGACCTCCGGCGGATCGATCGTGGTCAACGGCCTCGCTGCGCAGGTGACGATTGCACACGCGGACGCCGGTGATGTGCTCGGCATCAACGGCGGACAAGGCAATGACGTCATCAATGCGTCTTCCATCAAGGCGGGACAGTCGTTCAGCCTCAACATCAACGGCGGCGACGGCAACGACACCATCACCGGCAGTGCCGGCAATGATATTGTGAACGGCGGACGCGGCAACGATTTCGCCAATCTCGGTGCCGGCGACGACACCTTCGTCTGGAATCCCGGCGACGGCAGCGATACCGTCGAAGGCGGCAAGGGCACCGACACGCTGGCATTCAACGGCGCCAATATCAGCGAGACCATCAACATCTCGGCCAATGGGGGCCGGGTGCTGTTCACGCGAGATGTCGCCGCCATTGCGATGGACCTGAACGGGGTCGAGCATGTCGACTTCAATGCTCTCGGCGGTGCCGACAACATTACCGTCGGTGACCTCTCCGGCACCGGCGTCAGCCAGGTCGACCTCGATCTCGGCGCCAACGACGGCGCCGCGGATACCGTGACCATCAACGCAACCGGCGGCAACGACGTCATCACGGTGACCGAGCACGACGGCATCATCACGGTGTCGGGGCTCGGCCAGGACATCAACATCACCGATGCCGGCGCCGGCGACAGGATCGTCATCAACGGCCTCGATGGCGATGACGTCATTACGGCTTCCGGCTTGCACGGCGGCATCCAGCTCGTCGCCAATGGCGGCAACGGCGACGACGTGCTGATCGGCAGCCCCGGCAACGACACGCTGGCAGGTGGTGCCGGTGATGACGTGCTGATCGGCGGCGGCGGCCTCGACATCCTGGACGGCGGCACCGGCAACAACGTCGTCATCCAGGGCGGAGCGTTCGCGGCCGCGATGCTGCTCAACCAGGCCATGGCGGCGAGCTTCGTCCCGGCAGGTGAGGGCAACGGCGAGATGCCGCTGCCCGATCCGCACGCGGCGCAGAGCCAGGTGCTCGCACCGCCCCAGCACGCCTGAAGCTGGCGGCTGCGGCCTGGAGAACGCTCATGACGACCAACGTGGTCTCCGCCGATACGGGGCTCGATGCGTTGCTGACGCTGCTGCATCTGCAAGGTGTTGCGGCCGATCGCGAGCAGCTCAGGCACCGGCTCGGCGCGGCAGGTTTCGGCGCAGCGGATATCGTCCGCTGCGCCAGGTCTCTCGGACTTAAAGCGCGAACCTACCGAACGCAGTGGAGCCGTCTGTCGGACACTCCGCTGCCTGCGATCGCAATGCTGCGGGACGGCGGCTTCATGGTCATCGCAAAGGCCTCCGCCGACAAGGTGCTGGTGCAGTCCCCGGAGGCGCAGCGCCCGGTGCTGATGGATCGCGACGAGCTGTGCGCGATATGGGACGGCGGCTTGATCCTGATGGTCCGGCGCGCCGGCCTGTCAGACCTCGGGCGGCACTTCGATATCACCTGGTTCATCGGCGCGATCGGCAAATACCGGCGGCTGCTGGGCGAGGTGCTGGCGGCTTCGTTCTTCCTCCAGCTTTTTGCGCTGGTCTCGCCGCTGTTCTTCCAGGTCGTGATCGACAAGGTTCTGGTGCACCGCTCGCTGTCCACGCTCGACGTCCTCGTCATCGGCCTCGTCGTCGTCTCCCTGTTCGACACCGTGCTCGGGATCCTGCGCAATTACCTGTTTGCGCACACGACCAACCGCATCGACGTCGAGCTCGGGGCCCGCCTGTTCCACCATCTGCTGGCGCTGCCGATGGCGTGGTTTCAGGCCAGGCGCGTCGGCGATTCCGTGGCGCGGGTCCGTGAGCTCGAGAACATCCGCAATTTCATCACCAGCTCGTCACTGACGCTTCTCATCGACCTGGTCTTCACCTCGGTGTTCCTCGCGGTGATGTTCGCCTATTCGGCGCAGATGAGCTTCATCGTGCTGGCGTCGTTCCCGTTCTACATCGCGATCTCGGCCGTGGCGACGCCGCTGTTTCGCCGCAGGCTGGACGAGAAATTCCGCCGTGGCGCCGAGAACCAGGCCTTCCTGGTCGAGAGCGTCAGCGGCATCGAAACGCTGAAGGCGATGGCGGTCGAGCCGCAGATGCAGCGCCGCTGGGAAGAGCAGCTCGCTGGTTATGTCTCGGCGAGCTTCGGTGTCACCAGCCTCGGCAACACGGCAAGCCAGCTGGTGCAGCTCGTCAGCAAGATCGTCACTGCCGGCATTCTCTATGTCGGAGCCAGGCTGGTGATCGGTGACGCACTGACCGTCGGCGAGCTCGTGGCCTTCAACATCTTCGCAGGGCGGGTGTCGGCCCCGGTACTGCGGCTCGCGCAGGTCTGGCAGGATTTTCATCAGGCGCGACTGTCGATCGCCCGGCTCGGCGACATCCTCAACAGCGCAGCGGAGCCGGCGTACTCCGCCGCCCGCGCGGGGCTGCCGCCGATCCGGGGCAACATCCGCTTCGAGCACGTGTCTTTCCGCTACCGGCCCGATGGGCCGGAGATCCTGCACGATGTCTCATTCGATATTCCAGCCGGACAAACCGTCGGCATCGTCGGATCGTCCGGTTCGGGCAAAAGCACCTTCGCCAAGCTGGTGCAGCGGCTCTACGTTCCGCAAGGCGGCCGCGTGCTGGTCGACGGAATGGATCTGATGACGACCGACCCGGCCGGGCTCCGTCGGCAGATCGGAATCGTGCTCCAGGACAACATGCTGTTCAACCGGTCCGTGCGCGACAACATCGCGCTGGCCGATCCGAGCCTGCCGATGGATCGCATCATCGACGCGGCCAAGCTGGCGGGCGCGCATGATTTCATTCTGGAGCTCCCCGAGGGCTACGATACGATGGTCGGCGAGCGCGGCTCGACGCTCTCGGGCGGGCAGCGCCAGCGCATTGCGATCGCCCGCGCGCTGGTCGGCAATCCCCGGATCCTGATCTTCGACGAAGCCACCAGCGCGCTCGACTATGAGAGCGAGCGGATCATCCATGACAACATGAAGGAGATCGCGAAAGGCCGCACCGTCCTGATCATCGCGCACCGTCTGTCCACCGTCCGCGGCGCCGATCGCATCTTCACCCTGGAACGCGGCCGTCTGGTCGAGGACGGCACGCATGACGCGCTGATCAACACCGGCGGCCGCTACGCCGCCCTGCATCGTCTCCAGGGAGGCATTTATGAGGTCGGCTAGCACTGTGCCGGCCGCTCGTCCCGAGCAGACCGTGATCCCGTTCCGGAATGGAAAGGACCGACGCGCCGAGGAAGTCGCCTTCCTGCCGGCGGCGCTGGAAATCACGGAAACACCGCCGTCGCCGATCGGCCGCGCCATCGCCCTGACCCTGATGCTGCTTGTCTGCGCGGCGCTGGCCTGGTCGGCCTGGGGCACGATCGACATCGTGGCGTCCGCAACCGGCAAGGTCGTGTCGAGCGGGCGAAGCAAGGTGGTCCAGCCGTTCGAGACCGGCGTTGTGCGTGCCATTCACGTGCAGGACGGGCAATCGGTCAAATCGGGCGACCTGCTGATCGAGCTTGATCCGACCGTGAACGCCGCAGAGCGCGATCGTCTGCACGACGATCTGATGGCCGAGCGGCTCAACGTCGCGCGCCTCCGCGCCGCATTGGCGGGCGGCGAAGAGGTGTCCGCCGATCTCGTCGTACCAGAGGACGCCGATCCCATGCTGGTCGCGACGCAACGGCAGCTCCTCGCCAATCAGGTCAGCGAGAACAGGGCCAAGCTCGCGGCGCTGGCGCGTCAGGAAGCGCAGAAGGAGGCCGAACATCAGACAATTGCGGCGACGATTCACAAGCTTGATGCATTGCTGCCGGTCACCCAGCAGCGTGTCGAGATTCGCAAGACGCTGATGGAGAAGGAGATCGGCTCGAAGCTGACCTACTATGAGACCCTCCAGCTCCAGATCGAGCAACAGGAGGAGCTTCGCGTCCAGAGCAGCCGATTGAAGGAGGCCGAGGCGGCCGTCGCCGCGATCCGGGAGACCCGCATCCAGGCCTTGGCCGAGTACAGGAAAAGTCTCTCCGACGAGCTTGCCAAGAGCGAACAGAAAGCCAATGGGGTCGCGCGCGATCTGATCAAGGCGCAGCAGAGGACGAGGCTTCAGCAACTGACGTCGCCGGTCGACGGCGTCGTGCAGCAGCTCGCGGTCCACACTGTGGGCGGCGTGGTCACGCCCGCACAGTCGCTGCTGGTGATCGTGCCGACCGATACGCGGCTCGAGATCGAGGCGATGATTTCCAACCGCGATATCGGATTTGTCGAGGCCGGGCAGGGCGCCGCCATCAAGATCGATACTTTCAATTTTACCCGCTACGGCCTTCTCGCAGGCCGGGTCCTGAGCGTCTCGCAGGACGCCATCATCCGCGACCGGCCCCAGGAGCGCGGGAGCGACCGCGCGCCCGCGACGCAACGCGACAGCAGCGAGCCCAGCGGGCAGGAGTTGAGCTACAGCGCCCGCATCTCGCTCGATCGCAGCCAGATGCAGGTGGACGACCGCCTCGTCAATCTGTCCCCGGGGATGGCGGTGACCGTCGAGATCAGGACCGGCTCGCGCAGCATCCTGAGCTATCTCCTGTCGCCGCTGCAGCGCTACCGGCACGAGATCATGCGGGAGCGTTAGTTCCCGCATGCTGCCGACGACGCTTCGCGAGGCGCGCTGAGGACCGATCAGGCTTTTCGGCAGCTACACCATGCCGCGGATGCTCCACCCCTGATGAAGTCGTTTTCGTGTGGCCGCGCAGCCCGGAATGCGTACATAGGAGCAAGCAAAAAAATTGGAGGAAAGCATGCGGCTCATTGCTCTCGTATCGGCTCTGGTCCTGCCGTTTGGCGCGGCGCTCGCCGAGGACTATCCGGTCAGGCCCGTCACCATGTTGGTGCCGTTCGCCGCCGGCGGACCTACGGACACCATTGCTCGCCTGACGGCGGCAGGCATGGCGAAATCGCTTGGCCAACAGGTCGTCGTCGAGAACGCGCCCGGCGCCGGTGGTACCATCGCCACGACCCGCGCCTCGCGAGCCCAGCCCGACGGATACACGCTGCTGATCCATCATGTCGGCCTCTCGACCGCCGCCACACTTTACCGCAACCTCAGCTATGACACGAAGACGGCCTTTGCGCCGATCGGGCTTGTGACCAATGCGCCGATGACGATCATCGCGCGTCCGGATTTTCCGGCCGACACGCTGAAGGAATTGGTCGCCTACGCCCAACAGCAGGGCGACAAATTGACCTATGCCAATGCCGGACTCGGAGCGGCGTCGCACCTCTGCGGCATGCTGTTCATGACGGCGATCCAGAAGCAGCTCACCGCAGTGCCCTACAAGGGCAACGGCCCCATCATGAACGATCTTCTCGGCAGGCAGATCGATCTCACCTGCGACCAGGCGACGAATACCACCGGCCCGATCATGTCGAAGCAGGTCAAGGCCTATGCGATCACCACCAGGGAGCGGCTGAAGAGCCTGCCCGATCTGCCGACGGCCGACGAGGCCGGCCTCAAAGGGTTCGAGCTTGGTGTCTGGCACGGCATCTATGCCCCCAAGGGCACACCGCCGGCGGTCGTTCAGAAGCTGACCGCGGCGCTCCAGTCCGCCCTTAGGGACTCCACGCTGATCGCCCGGTTCAACGACATCAACACGGAGCCGGTCCCGCAGGAGAAGGCGACGCCGGAGGCGCTGGCCGCGATGCTCGCGAGCGAAGTCGACCGCTGGGCTCCGATGATCAAGGCAGCCGGCCAATTCGCGGACTGAGCCATTTCTGCTCAATTCGTGCCGACATCGCTGCGTGAGCGGGCCGAGTCAATACGGTAAAGAGCAGTCCATTCAACAGCTAATCACCGGGTAGCAAAATACCGGTACTGTGCATGGGGTTGTTTTTGCGATTTTTGATGTCGGTCCGGTCGTGGAGGCTTCAGCCCGCCGCCTCGTCGAACTGCGTGCTCGCCTCGAGCCACTGCTCCTCCGCACGCGCCAGCGCATCGGCCGCATTGGCGCGTGCTTTCGACAGTTGCGCGGCCTGCTTGGGGTCGCGGGTGAAGATGTCGGGCAGGGCCAGCGCAGTGTCGATCTTGCTGATGATCGCGCTGACGCGGGCGATCTCGGTTTCGGCTTCCGCGATACGTTTTTTCAGCGAGCCGCGATTGTCCGATCTCGGACGCTGCGGCTTCTCGCTCGGCGCGCTGCGCTCGCGCGGGGCGGGCTCGCCATTGCGCGCGGACAGCACCAGGCGGCGATATTCGTCGAGGTCACCGTCGTAATTGGTCACGGTGCGGTCGGCGACGATCCAGAGTTGATCGGCGCAGGACTCGATCAGATAGCGGTCATGCGAAACCATGATGACGGCACCGGGGAATTCGTTGATGGCTTCCGCGAGCGCGGCGCGGCTGTCGATGTCGAGATGGTTGGTCGGCTCGTCCAGGATGATCATGTTGGGGCCGAAGAAAGTCGCCAGTCCCAGCAGGAGCCGCGCCTTCTCGCCGCCCGACAATTTTCCGACCTTGGTGTCGGCCGCTTTGCCGGAGAATCCGATGGCGCCGGCGCGTGCGCGCACCTTGGCCTCAGGCGCTTCACCCATCAGCTTGCGGACGTGGTCGTAGGTCGAGGCATCCTCGTTCAATTCGTCGAGCTGGTGCTGCGCGAAATAGGCGATCGACAGCTTGTCCGCGCGGGTCACCTTGCCCGAGAACGGCGCGAGGCGGCCGGCGAGCAGTTTCACAAGGGTCGACTTGCCGTTGCCATTGGAGCCGAGCAGCGCAATGCGGTCGTCATTGTCGACGCGCAAGGTGACGCGGTTCAGCACGGGCGTATTCGGATCGTAGCCGACCACGACGTTGTCGGCGGCGATGATCGGCGGCGACAGGATTTTCTCCGGCGCGGGAAAGCTGATCTCGCGTACGTCCTGGGTGACCAGCGCCGTGATCGGCTTCAGCCGCTCCAGCATTTTCACACGGGACTGCGCCTGGCGGGCTTTCGAGGCCTTGGCTTTGAAGCGATCGACGAAGGCCTGCAGGCGCGCGCGTTCGGCTTCCTGGCGCTTGACCGCTTTGGCGTCGAGCATCTCGCGCATGGCGCGCTGCTCCTCGAAGGAGGAGTAGGTGCCTTTGTAAAGCGTGAGCTTGCTGCGATCCAGATGCAGGATCTGGTCGACCGAGCTTTCAAGAAGGTCGCGGTCATGGCTGATCACGATCACGGTGCGCGGATAATGCGCGAGGTGATCCTCCAGCCACAGCGTGCCTTCGAGGTCGAGATAGTTGGTAGGCTCGTCGAGCAGCAACAAGTCGGGCGCCGCAAACAGCGTTGCGGCAAGCGCGACGCGCATGCGCCAGCCGCCGGAGAATTCGGCGCAGGGGCGGAGCTGGTCGGTGGCCGAGAAGCCCAGGCCGGAAAGGATGGCGGCGGCGCGGCTCGGTGCCGAATGCGCGTCGATGTCGACCAGCCGGGTCTGGATCTCGGCGATCCGGTGCGGGTCGGTCGCGCTCTCGGCCTCGGTGAGCAGCGCGTCGCGTTCGAGGTCGGCCTCGAGCACGACCGAAATCAGGCTCTCGGGGCCGTTCGGCGCTTCCTGCGCGAGGCTGCCGACGCGCCAGCGAGGCGGCAGGCTCACCGTGCCGTGCTCGGCCGCGAGCTCGCCGCGGATTACCTTGAACAGGGTCGATTTGCCGGTGCCGTTGCGACCGACCATGCCGACGCGGGATCCGGGCGTGATCTGCACGGAACTCTGGTCAATCAGAAGGCGTCCGGCGAGGCGGATGGAGAGGTCGGTGATGGCAAGCATGCGGCCTTGTCACCGCACCCGCGATCAAACGCAACCCGTTTTTCCGTGTCTGCAGGCCGGTGCGTGTCAACTCAGTGCGAATCGCGCTCGCGCTGCTTCAGCTCATTGAGGAGTTGCTCGAGGTGCGTCGGCAGCCTGGCTTCGGGCCGCAGGCTCTGCTGGAGCCGTTCGCCCACCGCATCGCGGATCGAGCGGCTGGTGCGCCGGTCGATTTGCTCGCTGTCGTCGGCGAAAAGGCTAACCATCGCGGGGTTCCGTGTTTCTCAAAGAAGCAACACGGTACCAAGTCCTTGGCCCCCAAATGGTTTCGCCACTCGCGGCGATTGCGCGGCATTCTAGCAAAAATTGTGTGAAGCCGCGCAACACCCCCTCTGAACACAAAGCCCCGGCGCTGGGGGACGCCGGGGCTTCGCTTGGAAGGTACCTTGGGGGGCTCAGGTACCCTTTGGAAAGGTGCTGTCGGGCTCAGTAGCAGCGGTTGATCATCCGCCAGCGGGGTCCCCAGGGGGTCGGGACCAGCCGGCGCACATAGCAGCCGCCATAGCCGTAGGAGACGGGGCCGCCGGCATAGAAGCGCGGTCCACCCCAGCCGTGATGCCAGCCACCGCCGCCGCCATGACCCCAGCCGCCATGCCAATGAGCGGACGCGGAGGTCGGCGCCAGCGCGGCACCAAGCGCGACTGCGGCAACGGCGGCGAGCGAAAGTTTCCTCAACATGGTGATCTCCTCAAAACTGCCGGCGCGGGGCTATCGCGTCGATGGAAAGGCCGCCGAAACGGTCCGCCTCGGGCAGAGGCTTTGGTTTCGATGGACCTGAGGTTATCCGAGCGAGGCTGAACCAAACCCTGACGAGGCCTTCAGATTGGGTTCATTTGGGTGAAATCGTCGTAATCCATCTTGGAATTCGGGCGCCTGGCCTGCGGCGAAGCGCCCGCGAGTCGGTTTTGGCGGTCGCTTGCCGTATGGCGAAGGCGCCGATATAAGCCCGGCAACTCCGAACCACCGTTTTCTCTTCAAGGACAAGATCATGGCCATCGAACGCACCTTCTCGATCATCAAGCCCGACGCCACGGCGCGTAACCTCACCGGTGCGGTTAACGCCGTGATCGAGAAGGCGGGCCTGCGTATCGTCGCGCAGAAGCGCATCCGCATGACCAAGGAACAGGCCGAGACCTTCTATGCGGTCCACAAGGCGCGCCCCTTCTTCGGTGAGCTCGTGGACTTCATGACCTCGGGCCCCGTGGTGGTCCAGGTGCTGGAAGGCGAGGGTGCCGTCGCCAAGTATCGCGACGTGATGGGGGCGACCGATCCGTCCAAGGCGGCTGACGGCACCATCCGCAAGCTCTACGCAAAGTCGATCGGCGAGAATTCCGCGCACGGTTCGGATGCGCCGGAGACCGCCGCGATCGAGATCGCGCAGTTCTTCTCGGGCAACGAGATCGTCGGCTGATCCGTCGGCCGATAAGATAACGAGACGCGGCGAAAGGACGTAGTGTGAACTGGCTCTGGCAGATCTTCGATCCCGCTACGATCGGGGCATTCTTCACCCAGTTCCGCGTTGAGATGGCCGAACCGACCTTCTGGGTCGCGGTCGGCAAGATCATCTGGATCAACATCCTCTTGTCCGGCGACAATGCGCTGGTGATCGCGCTCGCCTGCCGCGGCCTCAAGCCGCGGCATCGGCTGTGGGGCATGATCCTGGGCGCTGGTGCGGCGGTGCTGCTGCGGATCATCTTCACGGGCATCGTGGCGAGCCTGATGGAGCTGCCGTACCTCAAGCTGGTCGGCGGTCTTGCGCTGATCGTGATTGCGGCAAAGCTGCTGGTGCCGGAACAGGAGGACGAGGACGGCGTCGAGTCGGCTTCGCATCTGTGGCAGGCCGTGCAGATCGTCGTCGTCGCCGACATCGTCATGAGCCTGGACAACGTCATTGCGGTGGCCGCGGCCGCCAATGGCAGCGCGCCCTTGCTGGTGCTCGGCCTTGCCATCAGCGTGCCCTTGATCGTCGCCGGTGCGGCGCTGATCATGGCGCTGCTCGCAAAGCTCCCGGTGCTGGTGTGGGCCGGCGCGGCGCTGCTCGGCTGGATCGCGGGCGAGGTGATCGCGACCGATCCCGGCATCGCGCCGAGGCTGCACACGCTGTTCGACGGTCCGTTCGGCGCCTCGCTGGACAACCTGCTCGGCGCCTTGCGCATCCCGCCGCAATTCGCCCATGGCGGCGGAGGCGGCGAATATCTCTGCGCAGCTCTCGGCGTCGTCGTCGTGCTGGTCGTCGGCTGCATCTGGCGCCGACGCAGCATGAGCGCAGCCGCGCTGGAATCATCCGAGCGCCACGCCAAGGCCTCGGCGGAGTAGATCTATCTTTTGAGCATGATCTTTTCGGAAAAGCGCTTCAGGCTTTTCCGGATCATGCGCTACCGCCGGACGATCGAGCCGGCGCGGTTGATCAGCCGGGCGAGCGCGCGAAAGCGGCTGCCGACGCGGTCCGCGACGAGATCGCCGAGGCGGTGCTCGAACACCAGCAAGAGCTTGCGGCCCACGCTGCGGAAATGCGTCGCTGGCAAGACGCCCGGACGCGCCGCCGAGATCAGATGCGCGACGCGGAAGGCCGCTCCCAGCAGGCGGGCGCGTTCGAGTTGCGCCGGCGTCAGCAGCTCCTGCATGGCGACCGGCGGCTGGTTCTCCTCGCTCAGGCCCGCATAGCGATAGAACACGGACAGGCCGACGAAGGCGCGCTCGGTGTGGGTGATCGCGCCGAAATTGCCGTTGACGACGAGGCTCAGCGTCTGCTCGCCGCGATGGTCGGGATGCACGCGCCAGCCGATGTCGGACAGCAGGCACGCGGCGTGGCGCAGCCGGCGGTCTTCTTCGGTCTCGCGCAGCTTCACGACGCGCGCGAGGCGGTCGGTCCAGGCGATCAGCTCGCGCGCGTGCTTTGCCGAACGCGACAGCAGCTGGTTCAGCTCCTCGGCCGCGCAGATCAGTCCGTCCTTGTTGCGTTCGGACTCCGGCAGCTTCTCGTGCAGCAGGCCCTCGCGCACGCCGAAGGTCGAGAACACGATGGTCTTCGGCTTCGCCACCCGGATGATGTGCTCGAGCACCAGCGCCGCATAGGTGAGGAGCGGGCGCCGGGCATCGGCAACGATCTCGATGTCGGCGAGCATGCCGGCGGCCGCAAGCCGGCGGAGACGACGGGAAAAATCGAGCGCCTCGGCCGCCGTAATCGAATAGCCGTGCATCACCTGGAGCGGATAGCCGCTCTGGATGATGTGGATGCGCGCCAGCGCGCGCCAGGTGCCGCCGACAGCGTAGAAGCTGCGGCCGCTCCCTGCCTTGAGCTGCGACACCCCGTCGAGCGCTTCGCGCACGATGCGGTCGGCGCGTTTCAGGGATTTATGCGCGAGGTCCTGCAGCGCGAGCCCGCCGAGCGGCAGCGTCACGCCGCTGCGCACGGTGTTTTTGCGCACGTCGATCAGTTCGAACGAGCCGCCGCCGAGGTCGCCGACGATGCCGTCGGGATGATGGATGCCGGAGATCACGCCGAGCGCCGACAGCCGCGCCTCGCGCGGGCCCGACAGGATCTCGATCTTCACCGCGCAGATGCGCTCGGCCTTCGCGATGAAGTCGGCGCCGTTGGAGGCGTCGCGGCAGGCGGCGGTCGCAATCGCAAATACCCGTCCAACCTGCATCACCCGGCACAGCGCACGGAAGCGCTTGAGCGAGGTCAGCGCCTTGTCGACGGCGTCGGGCGCAAGCAGTCCCGTGCTCTGCACCTCGCGGCCGAGCCCGCACAGCGTCTTCTCGTTGAAGATCGGAATCAGGCTCCGCGTCAGTCCCTCGTAGACGACGAGACGGACCGAGTTGGAGCCGATGTCGATGACCGCGACGCTCGAGCCGCGCTTGCGCGGCCGCTTCACGTCGACGATCCCGGATCAGGATTGATGACGTTCATTACGGCGCGTGAGGCGGCGCGGCGAGGATTCCTTGAGCGACTTACCACGGCCAGACAGACTCGGATTTGTCATGAAGTAGTTGTGGACGTTGAAAGGCTCCTCGCCCTTCGCGGTCTTCATACGCGTTGAGGACCCGTCCGGCAACAATTGCCAGCTCTGTTCGTTGTCCTTGAGATTCGCGACCATGATCTGTTCGAGAACCTGCTGATGCACCGTGGGATTTTGCAGCGGACACAGCACCTCGACGCGGCGGTCGAGGTTGCGCGGCATCATGTCCGCCGAGGAGATATACACAGCCGCTTTCGCGCTCGGCAGGCCCTGGCCCATGCCGAAGCAGTAGATTCGGCCGTGTTCGAGGAAGCGTCCGATGATCGACTTGACGCGAATGTTCTCCGACAGTCCGGGAATGCCGGGCCGCAGGCAGCAGATACCGCGCACCACGAGCTCGACCTGCACGCCGGCCTGTGAGGCCTCGTAGAGCGCGTCGATGATGTCGGGGTCGACCAGCGCGTTCATCTTCATCCAGACCGCACCGGGCCGGCCGTGCCGCGCATGCGCGGTCTCGCCCTGGATGTGCTCGATGATGCGCTTGCGCAGGGTCAGCGGCGACACCGCCATCTTTTCCAGATCGCTCGGCGCGGCATAGCCGGTGATGAAGTTGAACACGCGGGCAGCGTCGCGGCCGATGGTCGGATCCGAGGTGAAATAGGAGAGGTCGGTGTAGATGCGCGCGGTTACCGGGTGGTAGTTGCCGGTGCCGGTGTGGACGTAAGTTGTGAGGCTCCCGCCCTCGCGGCGCACCACCATCGAGAGTTTTGCGTGCGTCTTGAGTTCGAGGAAGCCGTAGACGACCTGCACGCCGGCGCGCTCGAGGTCGCGCGCCCAGCGGATGTTGGCCTCCTCGTCGAAGCGCGCCTTCAGCTCGATCAGCGCGGTGACGGATTTGCCGGCTTCGGCAGCTTCCACGAGCGCGCGCACGATCGGCGAGTTGCTGGAGGTGCGGTAGAGCGTCTGCTTGATGGCGACGACGTCGGGGTCGCGCGTCGCCTGCTGGAGAAACTGCACCACGACGTCGAAGGATTCGTAGGGGTGATGGACGACGAGGTCCTTCTGCCGGATCGCAGCGAAGATGTCGCCGCCTTGCTCGCGGACGCGCTCGGGATGGCGGGGCACGTAAGGGGTGAATTCCAGGTCGGGCCGGTCGAGGCGGGTGAGCTGCGAGAGCTCGTTCATGGCGAGCACGCCATCGACCAGGAACACCTCGTCGTCCGCGGTCGACAGCGCGTGCTGCACGAAGCTGCGCAGCTGTTCCGGCATCTTGGCGTCGATCTCGAGCCGGATCACCGAGCCGCGGCGGCGGCGCTTCAGCGCCGTCTCGAACAGGCGGACGAGATCCTCGGCCTCTTCCTCGATTTCCAGTTCGGAGTCGCGGATGACACGGAAGGCGCCCTGGCCGTGCAGATTGTAGCCGGGGAACAGGCGGTTGATGAACAGCGCGGTGGCCTGCTCCAGCGAGATCAGCCGGACGACCTTGCCCTCGGCCGGCAGGCGGATGAAGCGGTCGATCTTGCCGGGCATGCGGATCAGCGCGTTCATCTGTTTGCCGTCGGCGGCGCGCGTGAGCTGGAGCGCGATGGTGAAGCCGAGGCTCGGAATGAACGGGAAGGGGTGGGCCGGGTCGATCGCGAGCGGAGTCAGCAGCGGGAACACGTTGCTGAGGAAGTAGTCCTCGATCCAGGTTCGTTCCGCCTTGGTGACTTCCTTGCCCTCGACCAGCACGATGCCCTCGTCGGCGAGCGTGCCGCGCAGGTCGCGCCAGATTGCCTGCTGGTCGGAGGCAAGCTGCGAGACGGTCCGGTTGATGAGCGCGAGCTGCTCGGACGGGGTCAGACCGTCGGGGCTGCGCTCGGCAATGCCCTCGCGCACCTGGGCCTTGATGCCGGCGACGCGGACCATGAAGAACTCGTCGAGGTTATTCGCTGAAATCGACAGGAATCGTACCCGCTCCAGCATGGGGTGGCTGGGATTGACCGATTCCTCCAGGACGCGGCGGTTGAAGTGCAGCCAGGAGAGCTCGCGATTGATGAACCGCTCGGGGCTCGATGCGATCGCCGGCGGGCCTTCGGCCTCCGGGGCTTTTTCTTTAATTTCAACAGCTTGCGCAGAGTCCATCAGAAGTCGATCCATCCAGTTCGCCCCAATTTGCGACTTAGCCGCAAAACCCGCGGGAGCATGTGTTAGAGCGATGACGTTTCGATGACATTGATGTTCCGCCGCCCGGCCGCGTCAAGCCGCCTTGGTCAGACATCCCGGAGCAGCTCGGCCGCCAGGGCCCTTGTGACGGGACGGCCGAGGCGCAGGGCCTCGCTGTCCAGCAGGTCGACTGCCCGTCGGGCGGCGGCCGAGGACCGCTCCAGGCGAGTGGCGAGGTAGCTGACCACGCTCTCGTCCACCGCGAGCTGGCGGTCGGCGCAGAATTTGACGATCAGGCCGCGGAAGAGCTGGTCGTCAGGCGGCAGCAGCGAGATAACGGGGACGGCGCGGAGCCGCGAGCGCAGGTCGGCAAGCTCGATCTCGAGAGAAGCGGGCGCCTCGCGTCCGGTGAAGAGGACGAAGGCGCCGTCCTCGCGGGCCAGATTCATCAGATGGAACAGGGCGCGCTCGTCGAATTCCCTGGGCTTGGGGTCCTCGACCACCAGCGCGCCGGTGGCGAGCGCATCCGGGACGGCTTCGGCGGTCAGCCCATTGGCCGTGGTCGAGCGGGCGCCTGAAGCCTCGGCCCAGATCGCGGCGAGATGGCTCTTGCCGCTTCCTTCCGGGCCGGCCAGCCACATGATCCGGTTCGGCCATTCCGGCCAGGCGTCGATGAGGGCAAGACCGGCGGCATTGACGGGGCCTTCGAGGAAATTGTCCCGGCTCAGGCTCTCCGCATGCGGAAGCGAAAACGCCAATTGTCGGGGATGAACGCGGCCTGGCACGCTTGCTTTGCTCCGTGCCGGCGTGCCGGCTTCGTTTGACGAGATGCGACTTCATCGAGCGGGAGTTGGCCTTTTACGGGGCCGCTTCCCAACTCACTTGGCCTCGATCGTGCTCATGTGCCGCAACCACTCAACGAGATAGAGCGACACGGAGGAGAGCGTGAAGACCGTAACGAGGCCCATCAGGATGATATCATAAGGACCGGCTTTGAAGCCGAAGGCGAGGGCGGCCAGCACCAGCGCTGCGAACGCCACCTGGGCCACAGTGTTGAGCTTGGATACCTTCGAGGGCTTCATCTCCACAGGGCGGTCGAACAGCCACGATATGATCACGGCGGCGACGATCATGATGTCGCGCGAGACCACTAGGATGACGATCCAGCGCGGAATCGCGCCCCAGATGCCCAAGGCCATGTAGATCGAGACCAGCAGCGCCTTGTCGGCGAGCGGGTCGAGCAAGGCGCCGAGCTCACTCGTCATGTTGAAGCGCTTGGCAAGGAAGCCGTCGACCGCGTCGCTGATGCCGGCGATCAGGAAGACGGCGAACGCCACCTCCATTTGGCTCGACACGATGGCCCAGACGATGATCGGGACCAGCATGATGCGGCCCAAAGTAATGATGTTCGGTATACTCACACGGCGCTTCCCGGCACCCGGCCTGACCTCGAATTCGGCCCTTTGGAGGCTGAACCGGTTGATATCTCTACATAGTATACGGAGGCGCGCCATGCGAGCCATTGCGCGTCCCCGGAATTCGACGTAACCAGCCGCAAACCCACTGGAAATCGGGCATGACCGACCGCAAAAACGGCCTCACTTACGCCGATTCAGGCGTCGATATCGACGCGGGCAACCGCCTGGTCGACCTGATCAAGCCAATGGTGCGCGCAACCGCGCGGGCCGGCGCCGACGCCGAAATCGGCGGATTCGGCGGCCTGTTCGACCTCAAGGCGGCCGGTTTCAAGGATCCCATCCTGGTGGCCGCGACCGATGGCGTCGGCACCAAGGTCAAAATTGCGATCGAGACCGGCCTGCATGGCGGGATCGGCATCGACCTCGTCGCCATGAGTGTCAACGACCTCGTGGTGCAGGGCGCCGAGCCGCTGTTCTTCCTGGACTATTTTGCCTGCGGCAAGCTTGATCCGGAGGCGACCGCATCGATCGTCGCCGGTGTCGCCGAAGGCTGCCGCGAATCCGGCTGCGCCCTGATCGGCGGCGAGACGGCCGAGATGCCCGGCCTCTACAAGGACGGCGACTACGACCTCGGCGGCTTTGCCGTCGGCGCCGCGGAGCGGGGCACGCTCTTGCCGCGCAAGGACATCGCCGCCGGCGATGCCGTGATCGGGCTCGCCTCGTCGGGTGTGCACTCCAACGGTTTCTCGCTGGTGCGCAAGATCGTGGAACAATCCGGCCTCGGCTTCGGGGCGCAGGCGCCGTTTGCGCCCGTCATGACGCTCGGCGGCGCGCTGCTGACGCCGACGCGTCTCTACGTCAAATCCTGCCTGCGCGCGATCCGCGAGACCGGCGCGGTGAAGGGGCTTGCCCACATCACCGGCGGCGGCTTCACCGACAACATTCCGCGCGTGCTGCCGAAGCATCTCGGCGTCGGTATCGATCTGGCGCGCCTGCCGGTGCTGCCGGTGTTCAAATGGCTGGCAGCCCAAGCCGGCATCGCCGAGCTCGAAATGCTGCGGACCTTCAATTGCGGGATCGGCATGATCGCGATCGTCGAGCCCGACAAGGTCGACGAGGTCGTGGCGGTCTTCACTGACGCCGGTGAGACCGTCGCACAGCTCGGTACCGTGATCCCGGCTGAGGGCGAGCACCGCGTCGTCTATAACGGCCACCTCGATCTGGCGCTGTAATGACCGGCGCTGTGATGAAACGCCGCGTCGCCATCCTGATTTCCGGCCGTGGCTCCAACATGGCTTCGCTGATCAAGGGCGCGGCCGCGCCGGATTTTCCGGCGGAGATTTCGCTCGTCGTCTCGAACAAGGCCGATGCGCTGGGGCTGGAAAGGGCCAAAGCGAGCGGCGTGACGACGCTGGTGATCGAAAGCAAGCCGTTCGGCAAGGACCGCGCCGGCTTCGAGAAGGTGCTGCAATCAGCGCTCGATCAGCACGGCATCGAGCTGATCTGTCTCGGCGGTTTCATGCGGCTGTTCACGGCTGAATTCACCAAGGCCTGGTACGGGCGGATGCTCAACATCCATCCCTCGCTGCTGCCGTCGTTCCCCGGTCTCGACCCACACGGCCAGGCCTTGCGCGCCGGCGTCAAGCTGTCCGGCGCAACGGTGCACTTCGTGATCCCCGAGACCGACGCCGGCCCGATCGTGATGCAGGGCGCGGTTCCCGTCAGCGACCACGACACGGCGGACACGCTGTCGGAGCGTATCCTCGAAGTCGAGCACCGCATCTATCCCGCAGCGCTGAGCCTGCTCGCGACCGGCAAGGTCCGGATCGAGGGCGACGTGTGCAAGACCGCGGGCAGCGGGCCGTCGGAGAATTTTCTGGTTGCGCCGTTGGTGCGGTGAAGCGCCATCGCATTCGGAATACTTCCCATCCCACACAAAAACCCCCGGCAGAGCCGGGGGCAGCGTCATGATCCCTCGCGCAGACCGCGAGAGAAATCAGGAGACCTTGAGGTTCTCCGCGGATGCTTTGCCGCGGTTCTCCACGAGGTCGTATTCAACCACCTGGTTTTCATTGAGGGTGGAGAGTCCGGCGCGCTCGACGGCGGAGATGTGGACGAAGACGTCCTTGTCACTGCCGTTCGGCTTGATGAACCCATATCCCTTGGTCGGGTTGAACCATTTGACGGTGCCCTTTTGCGGCATCCTCAGTCTCCTCCGCTAGATACAAAAACGACGCGGCCGCTTTTCGCGTGCCACGCCACAAACGGGCTTCCGGTAGTCTGTTCGAGTCTTGAGTCTCAATGTCGCGAAACGCACAGTCGAGCGGCCAATTCCGATTGTGTCCGATATTGCAACATGAAAATCGCCCGTTAGCAAGCCGCGCGCGAATTTCAAGTCCGGGCCGGGTGCCGTCATCTGCAATTTACGACCTGTGGCCGGGGAACCACAATCGAGGGCAATCGCCTTGGCGATGAGGTCTGGACCGATTGACCCTCGGGGGCAGTTCAGCACAAATCGTCGCACGCAGTGTGGCGCGTGTTGCATTTTTGCGGGCCGCCATTTTGCTTTGGGATTCATCGTCATGCGCTGCACATTGCAGCTTTCCGGGACGCGGCGGGTGATTGGCGGAGACCGGGTTCGTCGGACGGCGGCCAAGGTCGCGAGTGCCATCGTGCTTGGCTTGGTGACGACGGCTGCTCCCGTTCTCGCTCAGGTCGCCCCGCCGCTGCCACCGCCACCGCCACCGCCTCCCACGCCGTCGGCCACCTCCACCAATTACGACCAATCGGCCGGCAACAGCGCACTCAATCTCGGGTCGAACTTCCTGGAGCGGCTCGGCAACCAGGCATCTGGCGGCGTCAACCGGGCATTCCGGACCAATCCCGGCGGCGGCGGCGCATCGGCCGGCGCGGAAGATCCGCGCTACCGCACCTGGTTCGAGGGCTACGGCATCGCGGTCCGGACCGATGCGCAGGGAGACTTTGTCGGCGACAAGCGGAAGACCTTTGGCGGTGTCGCGGGCTTTGGCGCGCGGCTCGCACCGGGCGTCAATCTCGGCTTCTCCGTCGACCAGAGCCACACCGACATCGACGTGCCGCTCGCGCTCCAGTCCGCGACGCTGGACCTGACGCAACTCGGCTTCAGCGGCTCCGTTGACAAGGGTCCGTGGACCTGGGCTTTCGCGCTGGTGCACGGTTTCGGCAAGGTCCGCTCCAGCCGGGATACCGGCCTGGGCCTTGCGACCGCGGGTTATCGCGCCGCAGTCGACGGCGCGCTGACCGAGATCAGCTATTACTGGACCAAGGACCAGCTGCGCATCGTGCCCAAGGGCGCACTGGAATATGTCCGCGCCACCAGCGTCGCGTTCCAGGAGTTTGGCGGCCTCGATCCACTCAATGTCGGCTCGACGGCGCTCTCTCGCGCGCGCGTCATGATCGGAGCCGAGATCGGACGCTACTTCATCTTCGACCAGAAGATCCTGGACCTGTCCGCCTACGGCAAGTTCGTCGACAATTTCCATCAGAACCTGGGATCGGTGCAGGTCAGCCTCGGGACCCAGAGCATCGTCGTGCCCGGCATCGGCGAGAGCCGCTACGGCATGGATGCCGGCGCCTCTGCCTCGCTCAGTCTGACCAACACGGCGCGGCTCTACGTCAACTATGACGGCAAGTTCCGCAGCGAGCTGACGTCGCACCAGGGCACGGTCGGCTTCGAATATCGGTGGTGAGGCGAAACCTGCCCACATCTGCCCAGAGCGGGATCTGGAAAATCGCGAAGCGGTTTTCCGAAGAGATCATGTTCAAGCTTTAAGTCGGCATTGCCGCGATATAACCCGTCAATCCAAAGCCCTCGCGCGCGGCCGTCATCATCGGCGCCAGTGCGTTCGGGTGGATGAACTCGTCGCGGAAACAGGGATGGATCTTGGGATCGAAGATTTTCTTCAGCCAATCGACCACGATCTTGTGGCGCTCGGAGGCGCGGAACTCCTTGTGATAGGTGAGCCAGAGATCGGCGTGGTGGCTGACGCCGAGATCGACGGCAACGAGCGGGGCGCCAAGCGCGATCGAGACCGTCGGCAGGAACCCGATGCCGGCGCCGCGCTCCACCGCATAGAGCACGCCGACCGAAGAATTGGTCTTGATCCCGACGATGCCCTCGAGCGACTTCAGTCCGAGCACGCGAGCGTAGGCGCCGTCGTCGACCTGCGGGGCGCTCTGCTTGATGATGCGGTGGTTCTTCAGCTCGGCCAGGCTCGCCGGCACGCCGTAGAGGTTTTCGTACTCCTTGGAGACGAAGGGATAGATGTGCAGCCGGCCGAGCTTGGCGACGATCAGATCGGGATTGGTCGGCGGCTCGAGCTGGATCGCGATATCGGATTCGAGCCGCGCGACGTCGGCCTGTTCCATCGCGCAGCGCAGATCGACGGTGATCTTGCGATAGGTCTTCTGGAAGTCGATCAGTCGCGGCAGGATCCAGAAGTTGCCGGGGCCTTCCGTCACCGCGACGCGCACGGTGCCTGACATGTCGTTCGACGATCGTGAAGCACGCCGGAACACGTTGAAGGCATGACGCTCCATATGCGCGACGTCGGCGATCATCGCGCTGCCTTCGTCGCTGAGCGTGAGCCCGCTCTGGTCGCGCAGGAACAGCTTGCAGTCGATGCTCTCTTCAAGCCGGTCGATCCTGCGCATCAGGGTGGTGGAGGTGAGCCCGAGCTCCTCGGCGGCGTTGCGGAAGCTTTTATATTTTGCGCAAGCTAAAAACAGTTTCAAATCGTCCCAGGACATATCCAGGGCTTCTTCACGGTGCTGCATCATCGCAGCACCCCGGTGCAATAACTGCTGCATACGCCTGATCCCCAGCCGCTAAGCTCTTGGTCATAGCGGGGTACGAAAGCCGCGAACGATAGAGGGGTGACATGGGTATTGAAAGGGGCTCGTTTGCCGCAAGGCATGATTTCGACGCATTGCCGCTCAGTCCGGATGTCGACGTCCGTCGCGCCCAATTTTCCGAAATCGCCGCGCTTTCGCAGTTGGCGCACCGGCTGGTGCCGGGCGTCCGGATCGGGGCCGCGGAGCTTGCAAAATATTTCGCCTTCGATCCCGAGAGCATCCTGACTTTCAGCCGGAAGGGTAACCTCGTCGGCGGCATGGCCTTCCTGTTTCTCAACGATCGCGGGCTTGATGCGCTGCTGCTCGACGAGATCTGCCTTACCGCGCCGGAGACGCGCCATCTCGCGTCCGCGAAGGAAGACGTTTCCGCCATCTACATCTGGGCGATCGCGGCGACGGGGCGCGGCGTCGCCGGTCTCGGCAAGGCCGCGGCTCATCTGAGGCAGCTAAGGTTTCGCAACGCGGATTGCTATGCGCAGCCGTCAACCGTGGCCGGACGCGACATCATGAAGGCGACAGGATTCGAGCCTGTTCCAAGCTTCCAACCCGACCTCTGGTGCTACGAGCGGCCCTGGCATCGGCAGCCGATGCGCATGCCGGGCGCGATCATTCAAGCAAGGAGTTTTGCAGATGCACGGTACTAGGATTCCTCTCGCGAAGCCCGATTCCCGCGCCATCACCATTCGCCTAGCACGCGATCTCAGCGATCTCATGCTGGTCACCTCGATCCGCTCGGCCGTCTATCTCGCCGAGCAGGATTGCCCGTTCGACGAGGAGTTCGACGGCAACGACATGGTCGCCGCGCATTTCATCGGGTATGTCGGCAACGAGCCTGCGGGCTGTCTACGAGTGCGGTTCTTCGGCGATTTCGCCAAGGTCGAACGGCTTGCAGTGCGGCACCAATATCGGCGCTCGCGCGTCTCGTTCAAGCTGGTGCAGGCCAGCGTCGACTATGTGAAGCGCAAGGGCTTTCGCAAGATCTACGGCCAGGCGCAGGACCGGCTGGTCGACTTCTGGGCCCATTTCGGCGCCAAGCCGCTCGGCCACAATCGCAAGATCACTTTCTCCGACTTCTCCTACACGGAAATGCTGCTGGAGATCGAACCGGGCCCGGATGCCATTACGCTGGACAGCGATCCGTACGTGATCATCCGACCCGAGGGCGATTGGGACCGGCCGGGCGTGCTCGACGCCTCGGCAGGACGGGCCGTGACGTCGCCGCTGCGGGACGTCGCGCTCGCTGGCCGTTGAAACTGGTGCAGCTGCGCGCAAAAACATGCTGGTTTCCATCACCGACGATCCGCCGATCCTGGTCTGCGCGGATCTCCAGGTCGAATATCTGACCCCCGGCCGTCGCCACGTCATCCTCGACGGCGACGCCGCGACAGCGCGCTGCGTGGAACTGTTGACGTTCTGGCGCGACAATCTCTGGCCAGTGATGCATCTAAAGCGCATCGCACAGGCGGCCTGGTTCAATCCGGCATCCAAGCTGACCGATTGGATCGCGGAGGCGAAGCCGCGGCCTGGAGAAATGACGTTCGAGCACCCGCTGCCGTCGGCCTACAGTTCGGCGCGGTTTGTGGACTACATGTCCAATATCCGCAATGTCCGTTGCGTGCTCGCGGGTTTTTCCCTGGACGAAACTGTCTTGGCCACCGCCATCGACGGGTTTCACCGCAGTCATCGCTTCCAGGTAGTGGCCGACGCGGTGGCCTGCCGGCAGCCGGGGACCGGCGATGCTGCCGCCTACAAGCATGCGGTAGTGAATGTGATCGGGAATTTTGCTACAATCCAGTCCAGCGCCGAACTGATCAGAACCAGCGGCGCCGTTGCGGTGTAGGCGGCCGCGATCGACGGATGGAGTGGGACATTGTCACGGGGAGATCAGCTCGAGGAGCTGGCAAGCGACCTGTCGCGTGCCGCCGAGGCGGCGCGCCGTCTTGGTCTGCCCACGACGGTGTATCTGCTCTCGATGGCGCTGGTGGAGGTGCGGGAGGCCGCTGCCGCCGATAGCGATGGAAATGACGACGGCGCGGCGTGACAGCTGCCCGATGTGCGGTTTTGTGCAACGCTGCTGAGCGCTTGCTGCCGACGAATTGACGTTGCAAGTTTTGCGCGGTGGCAATAGCCAAGGAGCTGGATCATCGCGTGATGACGCTGGCCGCGCCGGCGACGTGACGCTTTCAAGGATGCCTGCAAATGTCCATGTTGCCCAATTCGCAAGAGGCCCGGGATGTGGCCTACCAGCTCCATCCCTACACCAACGCGCGCGCCCATCAGCAGGCCGGTCCCCTGGTGATCGAGCGCGGCGAGGGCCCTTACGTGTTCGACGCCTCGGGCAAGCGCTATTTCGAGGCGATGGCAGGCCTGTGGAGCGTCGGGCTCGGCTTCAACGAGAAGCGGCTGGTCGAAGCCGCGCACAAGCAGATGCAGGCGCTGCCGTTCTATCACACCTTCTCCGCCAAATCGCACGGGCCCTCGATTGATCTCGCCGAGAAGCTGGTGGCGCTGTCGCCGGTGCCGATGAGCAAGGTCTTCTTCACCAATTCCGGCTCGGAGGCCAACGACACCGTTCTGAAGTTGATTGCCTATCGCTCCAATGCGCTCGGCCAGCCACAGCGCAAGAAGGTGATCAGCCGGATGCGCGCCTATCACGGCGTCACGATTGCGTCCGCCAGCCTCACCGGACTGCCGAACAACCACCGCTCTTTCGACTTGCCGCTCCCGAACATCCTGCACACGGGCTCGCCGCATTTCTACAAGGACGGCGCGCCCGGGGAGAGCGAGGAAGCCTTCGCGACGCGGCGGGCCGAGGAGCTCGATGCGCTGATCCAGAAGGAAGGCCCGGACACGATCGCGGCGTTCTTCGGCGAGCCGGTGATGGGCGCGGGCGGCGTCATCGTGCCGCCGGCGACCTATTGGGACAAGATCCAGAAGGTGCTGAACAAATACGACATCTTGTTGGTCGCCGACGAGGTCATCTGCGGCTTCGGCCGCACCGGCAAGATGTTCGGCTGCGAAACCTACGGCATCAAGCCTGACGCGATCGTGGTCTCCAAGCAGATCACCTCGAGCTATTTTCCGCTGTCGGCCATCATGATGAACGATCGGATGTTCGAGCCGATCGCAGATGAGAGCAACAAGATCGGCGTGCTCGGCCACGGCTTCACCGCGGGCGGCCATCCCGTCGGGTCGGCGATTGCACTGGAGAATTTGAAAATCATCGAGGAGCGGGGCCTGGTTGCGCATGCCGCCGAGCTCGGTGGCTACATGCAAGGCAAGCTGCGTGAACTCACCAGCCATCCGTTGGTCGGCGAGGTCCGCGGTGTCGGCATGATCGCTGCGATCGAACTGGTGCTGGACAAGGCGCGCAAGACCGCAGCGGCAACGCCGGGCGCTGTCGGCGGCATGGCCAGCCGCATGCTGCAGGAGCGCGGCGTGATCTCGCGCAACATGCTCGACGCCATCGCCATCTGCCCGCCGCTGATCGTCACCAAAGCCCAGATCGACGAGCTGGTCGCGGCGATTTCAGGTGTGCTGGACGACATGAAGGGCGAAGTGGCGAAGCTGACGCCGGCGTAAGGGAAGCGTTTCAACGCGAGCGGAGCGGCTCACGACACCCGCGGTGTCGTCCTGGCGAAAGCCAGGACCCATCACCACAGGGAGGGGTTTGGCGAAGATTGGTCGTTAGGTACGGCTACCGCCCGCCACGATAGATTTCGCGGTATGGGTCCTGGCTTTCGCCAGGACGACACCGGAGGCGGATCGGGGACTATTCCGCCCGCTGAACCCCGATCACGCGGCCTTTCTCCACCGCCAGCGCCAGCTCGCCGCGCTTTAGTTTCAGTGCGGCCTCGCCGAACAGCTCGCGGCGCCAGCCGCGTAGCGCCGGCACGTCGGCCTCGTCGTCGGCCGCGATCTCCTCGAGATCATCGACGGTCGCAATCACCTTGCTGGCGACCGCATGGCGCTCCGCGGTCATCCGGAGCAGCACCTTCAACAGCTCGACGATCGCGGCGCCATTGTTGTTGTTGCGCGGCTTTTCCAGCTTCGGCAGCGTAGCGTGATCCCGCGCCAGCCCGCGCTCGACGGCGGCGACGATGTCGGCGCCCCATTTGGATTTCTCAAAACCCTTCGGCACCGAGCGGAGGTTTGCGAGCTTCTCGATCGTATTCGGCGCGTGGGTCGCGATGTCGCTGACGGCTTCGTCGCGCAGCACGCGGCCGCGCGGCACGTCGCGGCTCTGCGCCTCCTGCTCGCGCCAGGCGGCGACCTCCATCAGGACTGCGAGGTCCTTGGGCTTGCGCACCCGCGTCTTGAGCCGTTCCCAGGCGCGCTCGGGGTGGAAGTCGTAGGTCTTGGGCGAGGTCAGGACTTCCATCTCGATCGAGACCCATTCGCTGCGCCGGCGCTTTTTGAGGTCGGCATCGAGCGCTGCGAAGACGTCGCGCAGATGCGTGACGTCGGACACGGCATAGTGCATCTGCTCCTTGGTCAGCGGCCGGCGCGACCAGTCGGTGAAGCGATGGGTCTTGTCCGGGCGGTGCCCGGTGACCTTCTCGACCAGCGCGTCGTAGGCGATGCTGTCGCCGTAGCCGAGCACCATGGCCGCGACCTGGGTGTCGAACACCGGGTGCGGGATGATGCCCGCCTGGTGCCAGATGATCTCGATGTCCTGGCGGGCGGCGTGGAACACCTTCAACACGCCCTCGTTGCCCATCAGTTCGAAGAACGGCTTGAGGTCGATGCCCGCGGCCAGGGTGTCGATGACGATCGCTTCCTCGGCGCTGGCCATCTGCACCACGCACAGCAGCGGGTAATAGGTGGTCTCGCGCAGGAACTCGGTATCGACGGTGATGACGGGGTGCTTGGCCAGCCGGCTGCAGGCAGCCGCAAGGTCAGCGGTGGTGGTAATCAAATCCATGAACGGCCCATGACAAGTCCATCAGCCGTTCTGCCGAAAGCGCTGTGATGTCAAGGGGCTCGAAGCGAATTCGAGCCTTGCATTTGGGCCGGAATCGCATTTTCCGACGAAAATCCTATTCGTAGCGGACCCGCCGGGAGGGTTTGCGCGCGCAAGGCAGCGCCACGACGACCACGCACATGGCAACCAGCGCCAGCCCCAGGAACTCGAAAACCAACAGATCCACGGCAAAACCCCTCAGAAACATTGCTAAACTTGTCTGGGGTGCGTTGAGGGTCTGTTAATGCTCGTGGTTACCGGCGGCGGGCCGGGCCGGATGGTGGATGGGGGGTTAATGGGGGCTCTGGTGGATCAGTCAGTCGCCCCGGCCAAAGGCTCCGTCGGCGCGTCGACCCACTGAACTTTTTCGGATTTGAACCGGGCCCATTTGCTGAGGCCGTGCTCGGGATCAGCATTGAGGCGCTGGCCGATCAGTTTCGTGAGTTCGTCGTGACGTTGACGGTCCTCGGGCAGGGCGGGGTGGGTTTTGTGGGGAGTCTTTCCCTGCCGGTAGGTACTGTCCCACCGCAGCCAGATCTCCCAATCTTCAAGCACCAACGAAAGCAAATCCGGATCGATAGGGCTCAGCAGGAAGCGCGATGAGTAGTCGTCTCTCTCCGCGTCGAACTGCCTTTCGTAGACGTGCGGCTTTCCCAGATAGTCGGCAACGCCAAGTTCTGGTCCGTCGTGATATTTGTTGACGGTGTAAATTTAGTCCCAGACATCTGTGCTCATCGTGCCAGCATGACAGGATCGATCGCACACCTCCAGCGTGTAGAGGTGAGGTGGCCCAGGGCTTGACCCACCATCCCGTCGGCCGTGATTGGGTCTTCCAAAACGTCTTCGGCGCCCCGGTTGGCGGAGCGCCGAGTTTTGTTCGTGATGAGCCCGCCTTACGGCAGCTTCAGCGAGGTCTCCGCGTTATACGGCTTGAGCGTCTCGTCCGCGGCCTTCTGAGCGGCGACGAGCGCCTCCTTCGGTTGCTTCTTGCCGTTGAGGACCAGCATGACCTCGTCCTCCAGCGTCTTGCGCACCGGCACGGTCTTGTAGGTCGCAAACCACGGCTTTGCGACGTCGAGCTGCTCGACGGCGGTCTTGGCGTCAGGGTTCTTGTTCAGGAATTCGACCATGTCAGGCGTCTTGTAGGCGGCCATGTTGGGGCGAAATACCCGGTGGCGCGGCTCCACCAGCCGCTCTTCTCGGGCGAGGTCATCCACTTGATCAGCGTCCAGGCGGCCTTCTGCTTGTCGGCTTCCTGGCCCGCCGGAACGATCAGCGAGGCGCCGCCGATCGGCACGGCGTTGCGGACGTTGCGCGGGATGAAGGCGACTTTGTAGGCGAACTTGGCGTTGTCACGCACATAGGTCAGCGAGCCCGTCGAGAGCATCATCATCGCGGCATTGCCGGAAATGAAGGAGGTGCTGACGGCCGGGCCAGGCGTCGCGCCGGGCGGGTGAACCTTGTGCTTGGTGACCAGGTCGTTCCACCAGGTCAGCGCGCCCAGCATCGAGGGCGTGTCGTAATAGACCTCGCCGCCGAACTCCTCGTTGTAGTAGCGCCCGCCATTGGTCATGGTGAGCGTTTCCATCATCCAGCCGCAATAGTCGTAAGCGCAGGGGATGGCGATGCCCCATTGGGTGACCTTGTCGCCCTCGCGCTTGGTGAGCTTCTTGGCCCAGTCGGTGAGTTCAGCCCAGGTCTGCGGCGGCTTGCTCGGATCGAGGCCCGCTTCCTTCGCCTTGTCGGCGTTGATGTAGAGCAGCGGCGTCGAATTGTGGAATGGCACGCCGTAGACCGAGCGGTTGATCACCGCGTTGCCCTGTAGCGCCGGAAAGAACTGACCCAGAAACTGCTCCTTGGTGGTGCCGTCGGCGGCAATCAAGGGATCGAGGTTTGTGAGCTCGTTCTCGATCTGCATATCGAGCAGGAAGTTTGCCGACATGATCACGGCAGCCGGCGGCTTGCCGGCCTTGATCGAGGCGCGCGTCTTGATCAGCGTGTCGTCATAAGAGCCGGTGTAGACCGCGGTTGCCTTGATCGCCGGATGAGTGTCGTTGAATTCCTTGATCAGGGTGCCCATGTCGCGGGCGAGCTTGCCGTCGACAGGAACGGGGAAGAACAGGTCGATCTCGGTCGGGCCTTCGGCCAGCGCCGGGAAGGTGAGGGCGCTTGCCAAAGTGCCTGCGATGGCAAGGCCAAGCATGAGCCTGCGGGAAAACAGCATCGAGAAATCTCCTATTTGATGCCTGAGGTGACGAAAGAGCTGATGAAGCGTTTCTGGAAGATCAGGAAGGTGACGAGCAGCGGTGCGATCACCATCAGCGTGCCGGCGGCGATGGTGCCCCAGGCCTGCGTGCCTTCGGCGGTCGCGGTGAACACCGAGAGCCCGACCGTGAGCGGCCGCTTGTCCGGCGAGTTGATCACCATCAGAGGCCACAGGAAGTCGTTCCAGTGGCTGGTGACCGAGATGATCGCGAAGGCGGAAAAGCTCGGCATCGACAGTGGCACGTAGATGTGGCGGATGCGCTGGAGCAGGCTGGCGCCGTCGATTAGGGCAGCGTCTTCCAGCTCGGTCGGGATAGCCTCGAACGCCTGGCGCATCAGGAAGGTGCCGAAGGCGGAAGCGAAGAACGGCATCATCACGCCGGTGAGCGTGTCGTAGAGGCCGAGCTGCGCCACCAGGCTCAAATTGGGCACGATCAGCAGCACCGGCACCAGCATCAGCTGCATCAGGAACAGATAGAAGATCAGCGTCTTGCCCGCGAAGTCGAGCCGGGCAAAGGCAAAGCCCGCCAACGTGATCGTGACGAATTGCACCAGGAGGATGCCGGTGCAGATCATGATGGTGTTGAGGGTGTAGCGCGGGAAATCGCCGATTTCCCAGGCGTCCCTGACGTTGTCGAGCGTCGGCTTCAGGCTCGGTATCAGCTCGGCCATCAGATTGATGCCGTCGGATGCCGGACGCAACGTCGCCACGCCCATCCACAGGAACGGGATCAGCCAGACCACCGCGAGCAGCACGGTCAGCGCAAAACCGAGCTTTGGCGTGATCTCGCGGCGGGTGGCGAGCGGGGCGTCCTTGAGCAGCCAGTCGATCAGCTTCATGAGCCGCCCTCGCGGTTCGCCATCGTCCGGAAGGAGAGCGCGGTGAGGCCCATCAGCGCCGCAAGCGTCAGCAGTGTCGCTGCCGAGGCCTTGCCGATGTCGTAATGCTCGACCGCCTGCTGGTAGATGTAGAACAGCACGAGATTGGTCGCGTTGGACGGCCCGCCCTTGGTCATGACGAAGACGTGGTCGACCTGCGTGACCGCGTTGAGCGTGGCGATGACCGTGACGAACAGGAAGGTGGGCTTGAGTTCCGGCAGGATGATGTGGCGCAGTCGCTGGTACGGTCCGGCGCCGTCGAGATGTGCGGCTTCCATGACGTCTCCCGGCACCGCCTGGAGGCCGGCCAGGAAGAACAGCATGTAGTAGCCGGCGTTCTTCCAGATCGTGATGACCATGATCGCATAGAGCGCGATGTCGGAATCGCCGAGCCAGTTCGGCAGCACCGGCAGGAAACGGCCGATGTAATAGTCGAGCAGCCCGACATTGGGCAGGAAGATGAACAGGAACAGCGCGGACGCTGCGACCATCGGGATCAGCACCGGCAGGAACAGCGCGGCGCGCAGTGCACTGGTCAACGCGTTGGTGCGCGACAGCGCCAGCGCGAACAGCAGCGCGAGGCCAATGCTGGGGATCGCCGTGCCGACGGCATAAACGAGATTGTTGACGACCGCGCCGGTGAAGGCCGGGTCAGCAAGCACCGCTGCGATGTTGTCGAGACCGACGAAACGAACCGGCGCCCTGGGCGTGGCGCGCTGATAGAGCGCGTCGACGAGGACGCGGCCCATCGCGCCATAGGTGAACAGCGCGAGGAAGACGAGCGAGGGCAGCAGCAGCAGATAAGCCGGCAGCGACGTTTTGAAGCGGTGACAAAACCGCCTTACGATGTGAAGGCGTGCCGGCGCCGACGCCGCGACCGGGAGAGCCGCGGATTCTGCGAAGCTCATCTCATTGCGCCGGGAAAGTGAGCGCATAGTCGCGGCCGTCCACTCCCGCCGGTGGCTCGAAGGGGAAGCGCAGACTGGTGTCGAGGAAGTCGTGGCTGTGCACGACCAGGTTCTCGCCGTCGATCAGCACCACGCCGTAAGCCGGCGGCTCATGGCTGGCGAGATGCTCGGCCGCGGCGGCGTCGAGCTCAAACCAGACCTGGTGGTTGGTGCCGCGAAGCGTCGAGAACGGAATTTTGCCGTAGCTGCCGAAGATCGGCCGGTGCACATGGCCGAAGAAGAGGTGGCGGATGCGCGATCGGTAGGGCGCGATCACCTCGGCGAACTCCGCGCTTTGCTTCAACGCGATCTCGTCCATGGCGTGCACGCCGACCGGGAACGGCGGATGATGCATGAAGACCACGAACGGCATGTCCGCCGGCGCGGCCGCGAGCGTGCTTGCGAGCCAGCCCAGGCGCTTGGCGCACATCTCGCCGGCGTGGCTGGTCTCGTCGAGCGTGTCGAGGAAGACGAACAGGCCGTGCTCGGTGGTGCGCGTGCCCTGCACCAAACCATTCGGATCGCGCGGGGCGGATTTCAGGCTATCGAGGCAGCTGACGCGGCGGTCGTGATTGCCGACCATGGCGATGTACGGGATTCTCAGCGCGGACATTGCGTCTGCGAAATTGGCGTAGGATTCCGGCTCGCCCCAATGGGTGAGGTCGCCGGTCACGACCGCGAAAGCCGCATCGGACTGATGCTCGTTGATGTCGGCAATCGCAGCGTCCAGTCGGGCACGCGGGTCGAGGCCATACAGCTTCAGCCCGGGATTCGCGAGATGCGTGTCGGTGACGTGGATGAATTTGAAGGGCATGGCGCTTGTCAGGATCGTTGGAGGGTGGGCGCCTCCGGCAAGACGACCCTGACAGGCCGTTAGAGTGCGAGTGTTTCAGTTTGATGACAGCGGTTCCGGTGGAGCCAGGCGTCCACAAGCTCTGCTCGCTACGCCTTCGGCTAATCCACCCTACGCACCGAGTTTTACGTCCCGCAAAACGTCTGCAACACCCGCTGCTCCGGCAGCGGGGGATCGGCGTATGCCGCGTAGTCCGGTTGATCCTCGAATGGTTTCGCCAGCACCTTCACAAGTTCCTCGAACGGCGCGTAGTCGTCATCATTCACCGCGGCCTGGATCACGGCCTCGATGCGGTGGTTGCGCGGGATGAAGATCGGGTTGACGGCGTGCATGGCGGCTTGCCGTTCGGCTGCGGTTTGCGGCTCAAGCGCCGTGCGCTCGTGCCAGCGCCTGGCCCACTCGTCGAAGGCGGCGGGGTCCATGAACTGGGCGCGTGCATCGTCGGCTGTCGGATCGCCAGCGGCGTCACCAAGCTTGCGGAAGGTGAGGGTGAAATCGGCCTGGTTCTTCGCCATGGCGTCGAGCAGGTCCTGGATCAGCGCATCGTCGCCGTCGCGCTCCGTGAACAGGCCGACCTTCTTGCGTAGGCCCGCCTGATAGGCGTCGCTGAACGTCTCGGAGAAGGCGCCGAGAATGTCCTGGGCTTCGGCGACCGCCTTTTCCTGATCGTCGGAGAACAGCGGCAGCAGGCATTCGGCCAACCGGGTCAGATTCCACAGTGCGATGCGCGGCTGGTTGGCATAGGCGTAGCGGCCCATCTCGTCGATCGAGGAAAACACCTGCGCCGGATTATAGGAATCCATGAAAGCGCACGGACCGTAATCGATGGTCTCGCCTGATATCGACGAGTTGTCGGTGTTCATCACGCCGTGGATGAAGCCGACCAGCAGCCAGCGTGCGACCAGATTGGCTTGGCGCGCGACGACGCCGGCGAGCAGGGCGTGATAGGGCCGCTCGCTGCCGATCAGATCCGGATAGTGGCGGGCGATGACATGGTCGGCGAGCCGGCGGATCGCGTCAGTGTCGCGGCGGACGGCGAAGAACTGAAAGGTGCCGACGCGGATGTGGCTCGAGGCGACGCGGGTCAGCACCGCGCCGGGCAGCGCGGTTTCGCGGATGACGTGCTCGCCGGTGACGACTGCGGCGAGCGAGCGCGTGGTCGGAATGCCCAGCGCGAACATCGCTTCGCTGACAATGTATTCGCGCAGCACCGGCCCGAGCGCGGCACGACCGTCGCCGCGGCGGGAGAACGGGGTGGGTCCCGAGCCCTTGAGCTGAATGTCGCGGCGGATGCCATCCTTGTCGATGACTTCGCCGAGCAGCACCGCCCGTCCGTCGCCCAGCTGCGGCACGAAATTCCCGAACTGGTGGCCGGCATAGGCCATGGCGATCGGATCGGCGCCGGCGGGAACCGTCTTGCCCGCCAGGATTTCGGCGCCCTCAGGGGTCTCCAGCACATCCGGATCGAGCCCGAGCTGGACCGCCAGCGGCCGGTTCAGCTTGATGAGCCGGGGCGCCGCCACCGGCGTCGGTGCGACACGGGCGAAAAAGCTGTCCGGCAGCGCCGAATAGGAGTTCTGGAACGGGAAATGGACTGTCATGGCCTCAAGATAGGCGTGGAACGCCGGACGGCAAAGGCTTGAGCCCGGATTGGGCAAAAATGGGCACTTCCAGCCGAAAACAGGGCGTTCCCTTGGTTGCCGCTTGGGGCCTCGTCGGGTAAACCCTGCCGAACTTTTGGATAGGCCATTTGGCCTACTCGATTCGACCCCTCCGACATTGATTTTGGAACGACCATGCATCGCTACCGGTCACATACATGCGGCGCGCTCCGCGAGAGCAACATCGGCGAGACGGTCCGCCTTTCAGGCTGGGTCCATCGCGTTCGCGACCACGGCGGCGTGCTGTTCATCGACCTGCGCGACCATTACGGCCTGACCCAGTGCGTGGTCGATCCGGACTCGCCGGCGTTCTCGCAGGCCGAGAAGCTGCGTTCGGAATTCGTGGTCAAGATGGACGGCAAGGTCCGCCGCCGCCCCGAAGGCACCGATAATGACGATCTGCCGACCGGCAAGATCGAGATCTATGTCAGCGAGATCGAGGTGCTGGGCCCGGCCGGCGACCTGCCGCTGCCGGTGTTCGGCGACCAGGAATACCCTGAAGACATCCGCCTCAAGTACCGCTTCCTCGACCTGCGTCGCGAGAAGCTGCACCAGAACATCATGACGCGCGTCGAGATCATCAAGTCGATGCGCAGGCGGATGGAGGGGCAGGGCTTCTTCGAGTTCAACACGCCGATCCTGACCGCGTCCTCGCCGGAAGGCGCGCGCGACTTCCTGGTGCCGTCGCGCATCCATCCCGGCAAGTTCTATGCACTGCCGCAGGCCCCGCAGCAGTACAAGCAGCTCTTGATGATGTCGGGCTTCGATCGTTATTTCCAGATCGCGCCCTGCTTCCGCGACGAGGACCCGCGCGCGGATCGTCTGCCGGGCGAGTTCTACCAGCTCGACGTCGAGATGAGCTTTGTCACGCAGGAAGACGTCTTCGCCGCGATGGAGCCTGTCATCACCGGCGTGTTCGAGGAGTTTGCCAAGGGCAAGCCGGTGACCAAGGGCTGGCGCCGGATTCCGTTCGCGGAAGCCTTGCGCAGATACGGATCCGACAAGCCGGACCTGCGCAATCCGATCGAGATGCAGGATGTGTCCGAACACTTCCGCGGCTCCGGCTTCAAGGTGTTTGCGCGCATGTTGGAGGACCCCAAGAACCAGGTCTGGGCGATCCCGGCGCCGGGCGGCGGTTCTCGCGCCTTCTGCGACCGCATGAATTCATGGGCGCAGGGCGAGGGCCAGCCCGGCCTCGGCTACATCATGTGGCGCGAGGGCGGCGAAGGTGCCGGTCCGCTTGCCAACAACATCGGTGCTGAGCGCACCGCCGCGATCCGCGCACAAATCGGCGTGAAGGAAGGCGATGCCGCGTTCTTCGTCGCCGGCGATCCCGACAAGTTCTGGAAGTTCTCAGGCTTGGCCCGCAACAAGGTCGGTGAGGAGCTGAACCTTACCGACAAGGAGCGGTTCGAGCTGGCCTGGATCGTCGACTTCCCGATGTACGAGTACAACGAGGAAGACAAGAAGGTCGACTTCTCGCACAACCCATTCTCGATGCCGCAGGGCGGTCTCGATGCCTTGAAGGGCCAGGACCCGCTGACCATCAAGGCGTTCCAGTACGACATCACCTGCAACGGCTACGAGATCGCCTCGGGCGGTATCCGCAACCATGTGCCGGAAGCAATGGTGAAGGCGTTCGAGATCGCCGGCTATGGCGAGCAGGAAGTCGTCGATCGCTTCGGCGGCATGTACCGCGCCTTCCAGTACGGCGCCCCGCCGCATGGCGGCATGGCCGCCGGCGTCGACCGCATCGTCATGCTCTTGTGCGGCACCAACAATCTGCGCGAGATCTCGCTGTTCCCGATGAACCAGCAGGCCATGGACCTCCTGATGGGCGCGCCGTCGGAGCCCAGCACCAAGCAGCTCCGCGAGCTGCATGTGAAGGTGAATCTGCCGCAGAAGTGAGGCTGTCTCCACATCGTCATTGCGAGCGAAGCGAAGCAATCCAAAATCTTTCCGCGGAGGGACTCTGGATTGCTTCGCTTCGCTCGCAATGACGGGGAGGGATTTTCGCCGCTCCAACTGCCGTCCCCGCGCGCAGCGTCGTCCCCTACAGCCCCGTCGACGCCTCGATCCTGAACTGCGCAAGCGCGCTCTGTGGGTCGGTTTGCAAGAGCTGCATCAATTGCAGCAGCGGGGCCTTGGCGCGCGGCGACAGCTTGATGGAAAGCGTCTGGCCCGGCGTCTCGACAAAGCGGGCGATCGCGTCCACGGCCGCGTTCGCATCCGGATTGGCGGAAGCAACTTGCTCCCGTTTAGCTTTGATGCTCTCGACGAGCGCCTGGCGTGCGGTATCGCGGCTGACATTCTGCATGCGCGCGAACTGTGCCGCGACGAGATCGACGACGCCGCTGTCGCGCAATGAGAATTCGAGCGTGCCCGCCTCGATCCGGGCCGCCTGGCCCATGAGCTGGGCCGGATCGGCCGAAAACACCTCGCGTGGTACGTTGCCGAGCGCGATATGCAATTGCGCTCTTGCGACCCCTCCGATGTCGAGGGTCGCTGGCGTCAGAACGAAGCCTTTTGACGATTCTGTCCAGACAGCGCCGAGATCGAGGTCGATCGCGAGCTTGTCTAAGCCGGCGGCTAGCAATGGAAGCTGCTTCGGATCGGAAGGATCTGTGGGCGTGACAAATTTGGCAACCACATGCGCCTTGCTCGGGATCGAGCCGACCATCTGCCCCCAGTCCAGGCTCAATGTGTCGATCATGACCAGCTTCTTGGTGGTCTTGAACGGCGCGGTCACGCCCTTGATCTCCGCGCCCGAGAGCACGCCAAACAGGCCCAGCATCTGAGCCGGCGAGGGCGGCTGTCCGGGATGGGTGAGGCTCGCCGCCCACCGCATAAGGTTCGTGATGCTGAACGATTTGAGTGCGAAGCGCTCCATCTTGATTTGCCCTTGTGGCGTCGGCGCATCGAGGCCTTCGAGCGCGAACTCGCCCTCTTGGTATCTGATGGACCTAAGCCGGGGCGTCCCTTGCGGGGTCGTCATCGACATGGTGCCGATCTCGATCTTGCCGACGCGAAGGCCTTCATAGAACCCGGCGAGCTTTTCCATGATCTCGCGCGATTGCGGCGGCGTCGGCGGGGCCGAGCTGTCCGCCGGCAGCAGCGCCAGGATCTCGGCGGGCCGGAATTTCGATGGTTGCACCGCGATGTCGGTGATGGCGATCCCGTCGACCTGCATTCGGATGCCGAGCGTCGAGGTCACGACATAAGTGCCGCTGGACATCTGCCCGTAGATACGATGATAGCTGTCGTCGTCGGCCTTCTGGGGATCGAGCGCAGCGGCGATCGCAGTCGAATCGAAATCATTGATGATGATGTCGGACACCTCGCCGGTCAGCTTGTCCGCCTTGCCCGGCTGCGGCACGTTGATCGTGAAACTGGCGCGCTCCGCCTTGATCGCGGCGATCTTGCCTTGGCCGAGCTTCTGGATCGCGAGGCCCGAATAGACGACCTCGCCACTGCCTCCGGCGCTTTTGCCCGCATCGAAGGCGACTGCGAGGGTTGGCGCTATCACGGACGAAGCCGTCACGTTTGCGTACTGGTCGAGCACGAAACGGTACATGTCGATCAGGGAGCCTGACGCCGGCGCGTTCTGAGCATGAATGGGACCGACGTAATCCCGCATGGTCAACTGCGGGACCTTGTAGGAGACTTTCAGCTTCCCGGGGCCGACCTCGTCGAGCGCGACCTCGAAGCCCGAGACATCGATGCTGTCGGCCGCGATGCGTGTCTCCTCGACCTGGCGGATGCCCACGCCCTTGATGGCGGCGATCTTGACATGCGCCTGTGGCTGGTTGGCAGGCTCAACCGCGATATCCTCGATCGTCAACGTCCGACTCGTCAGATCGAACGCCACCTTGCCGTGGCTCGCCTTGCCGCCGCTGGAGCGGATCTGCTCGAAAGCCGCCTCGATCTCGGCGGTGACGCGATGCTTTGCGTAGAGATTGAAGCCGAACCATCCGCCCGCGGCCACCACGGCCGCGACGATCAGGCCGATCAGGATTCGCTTCATTCCCAGCTCCAGTTGCTCGTTTTGCACTGCGCAACCTGCCATATTCGCAAAGCAACGCGCGGTCCAGGGAAAGTGAGCGCTATCAGATATTTGACCGCGCGCCCTGTTGATGGGGCCGCAATCGGATGTTGCCACCGGGGCGCCCGACGTGCTTCATCCCGTTTCCATGACCCGGAAATACCACCCGGAGGCGGGCCGGTCGGGACAACGTAGTTTGAGGCCGGTAACGCGAGGCGAGACACCGCATGTCGTCTTATTCCGATGATCTCCACCAGGCGGCGCTGGCCTATCACCGTTTGCCGCGCCCCGGAAAGCTCGAGATCCAGGCAAGCAAGCCGCTTGCCAACCAGCGCGACCTCGCGCTGGCCTATTCGCCGGGAGTCGCCGCCGCCTGCCTGGAGATCGCCAAGAACCCGGCGGAAGCGGCGACGCTGACGATCCGCTCCAATCTGGTCGCCGTGGTTTCGAACGGCACCGCCGTGCTCGGCCTCGGCAATATCGGTCCGCTGGCCTCGAAGCCGGTGATGGAGGGCAAGGCGGTCCTGTTCAAGAAATTCGCCGGCATCGACGTGTTCGACATCGAGATCGCGGCCGACACCATCGAGCGCGTAGTCGAGACCGTGGCCGCGCTCGAGCCGACCTTCGGCGGCATCAATCTGGAAGACATCCGCGGACCGGAATGCTTCGAGATAGAGGCGCAGCTGAAAGAGCGCATGAAGATCCCGGTCTTCCATGACGACCAGCACGGCACCGCGATCATCGTTGCCGCCGCCGTCACCAACGCCCTGCGACTCAACGGCAAGAAGCTCTCCGACGTGAAGATCGTAGCATCGGGGGCAGGGGCCGCGGCGATCGCGACCCTGAACCTGCTGGTGTCGATGGGCGCGCAGCGCAAGAACATCTGGGTCTGCGACATCGACGGCCTGGTGCATGAGGGCCGCAACACCACGATGGACCGCTGGAAGGCGGTCTATGCGCAGAAGACCGACAAGCGCACGCTTGGCGACGTCATCGGCGGCGCCGACATCTTCATCGGCCTGTCGGCACCGGGCGTGCTCAAGCCCGAGATGGCCAAGGCGATGGGTGACAAGCCGCTCATCATGGCGCTCGCGAATCCGACGCCGGAGATCATGCCGGAGGAGGCGCGCAAGGTGCGTCCCGACGCCATGATCTGCACCGGCCGCTCCGACTATCCGAACCAGGTCAACAACGTCCTGTGCTTCCCCTTCATCTTCCGCGGCGCGCTCGACGTCGGCGCCAGCGCGATCAACGAGGAGATGAAGCTCGCCGCCGTCGAGGCCATCGCGCAGCTCGCGCGCGAGGCGCCGTCGGATGCGGTCGCGCAGGGCTTCGACACCGGCGAGACGCAAGGTTTCGGCCCGGGCTCGCTGATCCCGTCTCCGTTTGATCCGCGGTTGATTTTGCGAATCTCGCCGGCGGTCGCCAAGGCTGCGATGGATTCCGGCGTCGCGACCCGGCCCATCACCAATTTCGACGAGTACACCGCGCTGCTCGAGCGCTTTGCCTTCCGCTCCGGCCTCGTCATGAAACCGATGTTCGCGAAGGCCAAGACCCAACCGGTGCGTGTGATCTACGCCGAAGGCGAGGACGAGCGGGTGCTGCGTGCCACCCAGGTGGTGCTGGAAGAGAAGCTGGCGACGCCGATCCTGGTCGGACGTCCGTCGGTGGTCGAGGCCCGCATCGAGCGCTTCGGCCTGTCGATCAAGGCCGGCAGGGACTTCGATCTCGTCAATCCCGAGGACGATCCGCGCTACCGCTCCTACGTGCAGTCCTATGTCGAGGTCGCCGGCCGCCGCGGCGTGACGCCGGATGCGGCGCGCACGGTGGTGCGCACCAACAACACCGTCATCGCGGCGCTCGCGGTGGTGCGCGGAGAGGCGGACGCCATGCTCTGCGGCGTCGAAGGCCGCTACATGAGCCATCTTCGCCATGTCCGCGAGATCGTCGGGTTCACGCCGGGGATCAGCGACTATGCGGCGCTGGCGCTGTTGATCACGAGCAAGGGCGCCTTCTTCATCGCCGACACCCAGGTGCGGCCCAATCCGAGCGCCGAAGAGCTCGCCGAGATTGCCTCGCTCGCGGCGGTCCACGTCCAGCGCTTCAACATCAAGCCGAAGATCGCCTTCGTCTCGCATTCGGATTTCGGCAGCTACGACACGGAATCCTCGCGCAAGATGCGCCGGGCGACCCAGCTTCTGAAGGAGAAGCATCCGGAGCTCGAGGCTGACGGTGAGATGCAGGGCGACACCGCGCTCTCGTCCGCGGCGCGCAAAATGGTGCTGCCGCACTCCAACCTCGAGGGCGAGGCCAACATCATGATCATGCCAAGCCTCGACACCGCCAACGTCGCCTATCAGATGATCAAGTCGCTGGCGGACGCGCTGCCCGTCGGTCCGATCCTGATCGGCCCGGCGCGCCCGGCCCACATCCTCACCCCGTCGGTGACGGCGCGAGGCATCCTCAACATGACCGCAGTGGCTGTGGTGGAAGCGCAGGAGCGCGCGTCGCGGCAGCAGCCGACGCTGTTTACGTAGGGGCGGGGCTCTTCACCTCGCCCCGCTTGCGGGGAGAGGTCGAATTCGCGCGCAGCTCGAATTCGGGTGAGGGGGACTCTCCGCGAGTCCAACTTTCACCGTCCCCGCCGAGGCTCCCCCTCACCCCAACCCTCTCCCCGCAAGCGGGGCGAGGGAGCGCACTTGCCGCGCGTCGGCACTTCGATGCTTTCAAAACGACTTTCGCCATTTCCCCGTTTGTAAACCGGCGAATGACTCTCCATAATCCTTCAGTGCTTTCGTCAAAATCCGGTTTCAAAAAGCCTGAGCAAAGAGGCCGATCATGCCAGCGTTCGTGACTTTCGGGCGGATACTGTTCGCCGTGCTGTTCATCTACACAGGCGCGGCAAGACTGTTTGCCATGCAGGCGACCGTTGATTTCATCGCCGCCAAGGTCGTGGTGCCCGACATGATCGCGCCTTACGCCAAGCAGGTCGAGACGGCGACGGCCATGACGACGCCGCAACTGCTGGCGATCGCGGTCGGCGTGCTCGAGATCATCGCAGGCGTGATGATCGCGCTGAATTTCGGCGCGCGCTTCTTCGCGATGCTGATGATCATCTATGTCGCGGTCGCGACCTTCCTGTTCTACGACTTCTGGAACCAGGTGCCGCCTGACAACGGCAAGATGCTGGTCGACGCGCTCAAGAACCTGTCGATCATCGGCGCGCTGTTCATGATCATGGGCTACGGCCGCGCCACGCGTCCGGCCGAGGCGGCCTACGGCGACGTGTGACGGCCAAACCACTATGTTCTGCGCCAGGGCGTGACAGTCACGTCATGCGCGGCGTCGAGCAGATACGGCGCGCCCGGCTTCAGCCCGTGTGAGGCCAGCACCTGCTGAGGCGTCCGCGCCGGTACTTCGACAAAACAGCCCTTGCCGCCGGGCAGCCGCAGATGCGGGGCTTCCGACAGCCAGAACGTGTCGTAGCGGTCCATGAACATGTCGAACACGAGGGGGCCGCCGATGATTGCGACGGTGCCGGAAGCGACATCGGCGAACGCGCAGGCGTCTTCGAAGCTGGCGTGGTCCGGATTCCACAAGGTCGCGTTCGGCATTTCGGGATCGACGGTCAGCGCCTTGATCTTGCGGTTCAGGATCAGGCGCTTGCGCTTGGGTGAATTCGGCTGCTGCTCGTGCGAGTGACGGCCGTGCACGATCAGCGCAGCGCGATCGAGCGCCTGCTCGAAGAACAGCTTGTCGCCTTCGAACTTCAGGCTGTCGGGCATGACATGCGCCGCGTCGGCGAGCATGCCGTCCGCGGAGACGATGACGTAGCCCTCGATGCGAAAGGACAAGGCGCGGCTATTCGGAAACCGTCGTCACGACGCTGTTGACCGGCCGGGTGCTCACCGTCGGCAGCTTGACGTCCTTGAGCAGCTCCTGGTCGTATTCCGGCAGCGTAGAGGCCGGGAACTTGGCGCGCATCGCCACAACCTTGTAGCCGCCGGCCTTCAGGCGCTTGAGCAACTCGGGCAGGGCCTCCGCAGTGTGCTTCTGGAAGTCGTGCATCAGGATGATGCCCTTGCCCTTGCCGTCCAGCTTCTTCATGACGGTCTCGACCACCTTCTCGGGCTTTGAGGCCTTGAAGTCGAAGGAGTCGATGTCGCAGGAGAAGATCGCCGTGTTGCGGTTGCCGAGATAGGTGACCATCTCCGGCGGATGCTGGAGCGCCGGGAAGCGGAAGAACGGCGAGGGCGAGATGCCGCCGAGCGCCCATTTCACTGCGGAAAGACCCTTCTCGATCTCTTCCTTGCGCTGCGCTTCTGTGAGCTTCTTGTTGTTGAGATTGGCGTGCGACCAGGTGTGGGTGCCCACGGTGTGGCCGGCCGCGTAGACCTGCTTGAGGATCTCCGGCTCGTAGGTCGCGTGCTTGCCGATCGAGAAGAAGATGCCGGTGGTGCACTCGTCGGCGAGCGCCTTCAGCACCGCGGGCGTGTTCTTCGGCCAAGGGCCGTCGTCGAACGTCAGCACCACCTCCTTGTCGCGCAGGAAGTCGAGCTCCTTGAAATGCTCGAAGCCAAAGCCGGGGCCACCGGTGGTGTCGATCTCGACCGTGCGGGCGACCCCGAGCGCGCCCGGCGTGTTGCACGCTGCGCGGGCGGGCTGCGGCGCCTGTTTTGGCGGGGGCGGATTGACGAAGCCCGCCGGCGCGGCTGCTGCTGCTGGAGCGGGTGCCGGAGCCGCAGCGGGCGCAGCTGCAGCCGGTGTTGCCGCCGGTGCGGCCTGCGTCGCGACAGCGGGCTTTGCAGCCGGGGTCTGCGACCATGCCGCGCCCGTCATCGCCAGAGACATCGCGCTCGCCAATATCAGTCCTGCCGCCACACGCATGGTGTTGTCCTCGAGATTGATCCCGTTGTTCCGCCGCGGCTTTTCGCCTCCGGCAAAACCATCCTGCCCCTAACGATCCTAGCCTAGATGGTGGGCCCTCGCCATTGCAACGGCTGTTTGGCGCGCCAGCCCAATTGTGCCCAACCGGGTTGGGACGCGTGGCGTCAAGTGTCGGCCAACGCCTTGGCGATCGCCGTCTTGATTCGCGTGTCGGCCGGCTCGACGGTGGATGCAAAGACGTCGGCGATATAGCCGTCCCGGCCGATCAGATATTTGTGGAAGTTCCAGCGTGGAACATCCTTGGGGCGCGCCTCTGCCGCCCATTTGTAGAACGGATGCGCCTTCGCACCGACCACGACAGCCTTGGCCGCGATTGGGAAGGTAACGCCGTATTGGTGGTGGGCGGTCTCCGAGATCTCACTGGTGCCGCCGGGCTCCTGTCCGCCGAAGTCGTTGGCAGGCACGCCAATGACGGTGAGGCCGCGTTGGCGAAACTCGCCCCAGATGTCTTGCAGGCCGGCATATTGCGGCGTGTAACCGCAGAGCGAAGCGGTGTTGACCACCAGCAGCGGTTTGCCGGTGAAGGCCGCAAGGCGGATGTCGTCGCCTGATAATGCCGGAAAGGAGAAAGCGTAGGCGGAGATCCGGCTCATGCCGCCATCGGCCAGTGCGCCTCTAGCAGATGCGGTCGTAGCGACAAGCGCGGCGAGCATGGTCCTGCGGTTCAACATGGCAACGTCCCCCGACGTGATCCGGAACGCACTGTACTCCGTCGGCGCGAGGCGCCTGCTCAACACCGCGTTATCGGACGTGGCGAGGCGCGTCAGTACAGGCGGACGATGAAGTCGGTGCCTTCGCCGGTCTCGCCCTGGTTGATGCCCTGGTCGGAGACGATGATCGAGCCGCCTGACGTCAGCATTTCGTTGATCTTCGCGATCGTGTCGGCCGGGATCGAGACGCGGTCGAGGGCCTCGGCCGGGCTATCCGGCGCGACCACAGGCTTTGCGGCGACGGGGATCACGGCCGCGCCACGCTGGCGGCCTGTCATGCGGCCGGTATCTTCGCGCGCGGCTGAGCGGACGGACACCGGCAAGGACACCACCGACCAATGCAGCGCATTGGAATCGGCCTTGTCGACTTCTGCGGTGAAGACATGCGTGCCGAGTGGCCGATCGCTCGCGGCGATCGTGACAGGCACCTCGAACAGCGGCGCAAAGTTCTGCCGCACGTAGAGCTTGGAATCCTTGCGGCTGATGAAGACCGCGATCTGGCCCGTCCGCTTGGGCGCTTCAGGTTTTGCCACGGGCGCCGGATCGGCAACGCGGGTCTCATCCTTCTTGACGTCGGGCGTGGCCGCCTGCGCTGCCGCTGCATCGGGCGTCTTCGCGGTTTCGGACTTTGTGGTTTCGGACTTCGGCGTCTCCGCGGCCTCGACAGGCTTCGCTTCAGTGTTCGCGGGCTGCGGGGCGTCTCCGGCCTGGGGCTTGGCCGCGTCCGCCGCCTCGGCGGTGTTGGTCTCGGGCTTTGCCGTTGTCTCGGTCTGGTCGGCCGATACCGGGGCCTCCTCGCGGGCCGGGGCATATCCGGTAGTTACGTCCGACATCACGGTGTGGCCGACCGACGAGCGCAGCTCGAGCACGCCGTCGGCGCTGGCGGTCTTCGTTTCGGCCGGGTTTGCTGCGGCGGCTCCGGTATTGGCGGCGCCCTTGTCGGCCTTGTCGCCGGCATTGGTCTGGGGCTCCAGGCTGGCCGCGGGTTGCGGCGGAACGCGCACCGAGGCAAGCAGCGGATGTGAGAAGTTTTGCGGCGACATCTGACCGGGCGAAACGATCACGCGCGCGCCCATCCTGGTCCAGTTCCACATCTTCACCGCGAACGCCATCGGCATGCGGATGCAGCCGTGCGAAGCCGGATAGCCCGGCAGCACGCCGGCATGCATGGCAACGCCCGACCACGTAATCCGCTGCATGTACGGCATCGGCGCGCCGCTATAGATGTTGGAGTGGTGGAATTTGTGCTTCTGGATGACGCTGAACACACCCATCGGCGTCGAATGGCCCTTCATGCCCGTTGACACCGGCGATTCCGCGAACACGCCGTTGGTGTCGTAGACCGTGACCTTCTGTCGGTCGATCGAGACGACGATGACGAGGGGACCTTGCGGTTTCGTGCCGGCTTCCTTTTCGGCAACGAGGTCTTTCTTGCCGGCCGCACCACGCTTCTGCGGCTTCTGGCGCGGGACTTCGGGATGGCGCTCCTGGCGCCCGTAGGACCCGTCGGAATAATCCGTCCAGTAATAAAACGCTGCGTCCGCCTGGCTCGCCGTGCCGATCGCACCCGCCGCCGTCAAAATGGCGACCTGCCAAAATCGCGCCGGCTTGGCAGAAAAACCAGACCCGTTCACGCTGTTCATCATCGAATCCATAATCCAAATCAGATGTTAGTCTCTCAGAGGGGATACGCGTTCACCAGCATGGCGGTTCTGCGATCAGCTACTTTTGTCCAAAGCGTAGCAAAAAAGCCTCACGGAGCGGTAAACGGCGGCCGTGTCGGCTTGCCGGTCGTCTTCCTGATCGGTCGCCCGATGCCTACATTGCTGGGACTTGTTACTGGAGAACTTCATGTCATCTCGTTTCCCCGGTCTTTCCAGCATCCGCTTGAAAGGCCTCGCTTTATTCCTCCTGGCGCTGACCGTGCCGGCAGCGTCCGCATCCGCCGCGGACGAGCCGGATCTGATCTTCCGCCGCTCGACCGTGTTCAAATGGATGAGCCCGAACGACAAGCTTGCGACCTATGGCCTCGACGACCCCGAAGTCGAGGGCGTGGCCTGTCATTTCACAGTGCCGGAGAAGGGCGGCTTCAAGGGCTGGCTGGGCCTTGCCGAGGAGGTCTCGGACATTTCGCTCGCCTGCCGTCAGGTCGGCCCGATCAAGTTCAAGAACAAGATGGAGCAGGGCGACGACATGTTCCGCCAGCGCCGCTCGCTGTTCTTCAAGAAGATGCAGATCGTGCGCGGCTGTGACGCCAAGCGCAACGTGCTGGTCTACATGGTCTATTCGGACAGGCTGATCGAGGGCTCGCCGAAGAACTCGACCTCGACCGTCCCGGTCATGCCGTGGGGACCGGCAGACGCAAACGTCCAGAAGTGCGGAGAGTTCTTCACCCAGTGACGCTCTTGCGTTCACTCAGTGAGGGTTTGTGTTCACTCGGTGATGTCAGCGCGGCTGGCGCGCGGTTTTGCAAGATGCGAGCCGGTCAGCCGCACGAATGATTGCGGCGTGGCCTCAAAGCCCCGGCTCGATTGCAGCGCCATTTCGCCAGGCGAATTGGCGCTGCTGCGAACAGGCCGTTGCTCCCGGCGGTCCGTTCGTTGGTCCGCATCGCGCGTCGTTGCGCGATTCTGCGCCGTCATGATGGCCGTTCCTCACATGAACGCGCTCGGTGATTCCGGGCGTCTCGGTCTCGATAGCTTGGGTCGCCGTCGAAGCGCCCCCGGTTCGACGGGACCCAGCCTTCGTTCGGCTTCTCTTCAGCAGAAAAACGTAAAACGCGTGTGAAGGGTGTGAGGCGGGATCATGACGGCGCCAGCGTTCCGGCGCGCATCCGAGTTCGCCCGGAACCTGCCAGGCCACATTGGGCGGCCGTGCGACCGGTCTGAAAAGATTGAGATTTTCCGTCGAATGTGTCGTCGCCGCGAGCGGGACGAAACAATTCTCACGGAGATGAAACCATTTTCCGGTTTTGGCGCATCACGCGCGAAACCGCCCATGGTTATCAACCTCACAACGACACGGCGCACGCCGGCCACCGAATTCGGAGAGAACTCCATGCGGACGCTCAGCCTCATCCTTGCTTTCGGTTTCGTGCTTGCCGGCTCCTCGTTCGCAGGCTCGCCGGATGGCAATGTCCCGGGCATCGGCACTTTCCAGTACAGCGGCTCGCCGATCATGACCCCGGCGCCGCAGCCGATCGTGGTCGCCGCGCGCTTCTGATCGCCAACAAGAAAAATCAGCCGATAAAGGCCATCATGCTTGTTCGTTTCTGCGCTGCGGCGTTCATATCCCTTCTGACAGTCAGTGCCGTTCAGGCGCAGGTGCGTTCTCCCTCCAGGTTACCCGATCCCCGTACCGAGTTCGTGAGGCAATGCGCGCCGCGCATGCTCGGGCGGTGGGAGCATCCGGAAGAGGTCTGCGGCTGCCTGCACGATCATGCTGCCGCCGTCGTCGAGGATCGCGATCTCCGCGAGGCCCTGCTGCGCGGCATCAGCGAGACCGGAGTGCCGACGATCGAGACCGATTGGGTGCCGGCCGCAAAGCAGACCGAAATCGGCCCGACCTTCACCAAGATCGCCAAGCCGACCCTGCAATGCATGTTCGATCCGGCGAAGTAGCGATCATCGCTTTGATTTCGGACCAAACCGCGACACGCAGGTGCTGGTCCGTGCGACGCCCTTGTCGGTCATCTTGGCGCCGCGCACTTCCTTGACCTGTCCGGCGGGGCAGGTTCCGTCGTCCACTTGCACGCGCTGGCCGAGCTTGAGATCGACGATGTCCTGCTCGCGTCCAACCGTGCCTGCACGCGCCGTCGCGGCGAGTGCGATGAAGATCAGGAGCGAGAGGCAAGTCGCGCGGCGTAGCAGCATGGTGTGAGCTCCCGGCATCGATGCCGCAATGTAGGGAGCGGCAGCCGATTCTCATAGTGAACGTTCGTCATGCCCGCCGGGCCGGCTTGCGCCGCGCACGCAAGGCCGCTCGCGATTCCCGCGCGAGCCGCTCGGCGGATGCCACGAGCTTCGAAACCGTGTGGCCGGAAAATCCCAGCACGAAACCGGGCAGTGGACGTGAGCGTGAATAGGTGTCGGCCAACAGCCAGCCTTCGGCGCCGGCGGCCTGCTTGGCGTCTGCCGCCACAGCCAGATCGACCGAGGGATCGAACCGGGCGACAAGATGCAGGCCCTGTGAGGGGACCGGCACCGACAGCACGCCGTCGGACGCGGCTTCGAGCGTCCCGGCCAGCGCGTCGCGCGCCTCGCGGTAAAGCTTGCGCACGCGCTTCAGGTTCGCCGCAAACGCGCCGGAATTGAGCATGTCGGCCACCGCGCCCTCCATCAGCGTGCCCGGAAAGCGATCGAGCGCGGCCCGCGCCGCGGTGACATCCGCAATCAAGCGCTCGGGCAGGGCGCAATAGCCGATGCGCAGGCCCGGAAACAACGTCTTGGCGAACGTGCCCATGTAGATCACGCGCTGGAGGTGATCGATCCCGGCCAGCGACATCAGCGGCGCGCCGTCATAACGGAATTCGCTGTCGTAATCGTCTTCCAGCACGAAGGCGCCGGCCTGCCTGGCCCAGTCCAGCAGCTCGAGCCGCCGCGGCATCGACATCTGCACACCCAGCGGAAACTGGTGCGACGGCGTCACATAGGCTGCGCGCGCGGACGGCGCCGCTGCGCGGCCTCTGGCGACACGCATGCCGTGCGCGTCGACGGGAACGGACACGGCACGATAGCCGCAATGCGCGATGGTTTTCCGCGCAGCGGGGTAGCCGGGGTCTTCGCACCAGACCTGATCATTGGGCTTCAGAATCGCGCTCAGCACGATGCGCAGCGCGTGCAGCGTGCCTGACGTCAGCATGATCTGATCGGGATCGCAGCGCAGGCCCCGCGCCGACAACAGATGATCGGCGATCGCCGAACGCAGCTCGCGGCTGCCGCGGGGATCGCCATAGTGCAGATGCTCCGCGCCGAAGGAGCGCATGCGACGGCCGACAAAGGCCCGGAAACGCTGCACGGCGCGCGCGTCGATATGGGTGCAGCCGAGTGAAAACGCGCCTTGCCCTGGCGTTTCGACGCTGATCTTCGGCCGCTTCGGCTCGGCTGCGCGCGCGGGGATGCGCGCGGCGACGAAGGTGCCGGAGCCGATGGTGGCGTCGGCAAAGCCGTCGGCGATCAGCCGCTCATAGGCGGTGACGACGGCATTGCGCCGAAAGCCAGTCTGTTTGGCCAGCGTGCGCGACGGCGGCAGCGGCTCGCCGGGTTTCACCAGGCCGCCGACGATCATCTCGCACAGCGCCTGGTACAGCCGGTGCGCCGACGAGGCGCCAGCCGTGATGTGCGGGCCTGCGAGATCGAGCGGTAGCTCGGCTTTCGCCGGCGAGGAGACAGAATTGGTCGGAATTTTTCGCATGGAATTGGCACTATCGCAGACCAAATCCGCGGCTACAACTGCCCTGGAAGTGTTCCAGATCCGACAGGAGCGGCCGTGAGCCAGACCGAGAACCCAAATTCCTATCCGACATCCGCGCGCAACCAGGTGAAGCGCCGTCACGACCGCGGCTTCTACGATCACGACACCGTTCATCGCATCCTGGATTCCTCGATGCTCTGCCACGTCTCCTACGCCATCGACGGCCAACCCTATTGCACGCCGACGTTTTTTTGGCGCGAAGGGACGAAGCTGTATTGGCACGGCTCGAGCGCCAGCCGCATGCTGCGCAACCAGACCCGGGGCGAGCGTGTGTGCCTGACGGTCGCCCATCTCGACAGCCTGGTGCTGGCGCGCTGTGGATTCAATCACTCGGCCGACTACCGCGCCGTGATGGCGTTCGGCACCGCCTATCTCGTCACCGATCCCGAGGAGAAGGAGCGCGCGGTCGTCGCCATGGTCGACCGCTTCTTCCCGGACCGCACCGCCAGCCTGCGAGCGAGCAACACCCAGGAGATCAAGGCGACCTCCTTTATCGCGATGGAGATCGAGGAAGCCTCCGCGAAAGTCCGCGCCAAGGGTGTCGCCGACGACGACGAGGACTATGAATTGCCGATCTATGCCGAGCGCATCCCGGTGCGCACCGTGCTCGGCGCGCCGGAGCCTTGCCCGCGGCTGCTCGACGGCGTGCGCCGGCCGGCGACACTGAATGGCTATTCGGAGGGCCGGCTGCTCGAAGATGCATTGCGGGATGCCTATTTTGCAGAGTACCCGAACGGCTGAAATCGGTTAGCTTGCGCTCCATCGATGACCATTAATGCCCGATTGGAGTTGCCGGATGAATGCCGAAACGCAGCAGAGGATTCTTGACGCCGTCGATGCCGGCTTCGAAGCCCAGCTCGCGACCACACGTGATTTCGTCGCGATCCCCTCGACCCGTGGGGCGGAGGGACCGTGCCAGGACATGATCGGCGACCTGCTGCGCGCGCGTGGCTACGAAGTCGACGACTGGCATATCGATGTCGACGACCTCAAGGATCTGCGCGGCTTCGGGCCCATCGAGCACGATTTTTCGAAGGCGCGCACTGTGGTCGGCACGTACCGGCCCAAAACTGAGGCGGGCAAATCGCTGATCCTGCAGGGCCATTGCGACGTCGTACCGGCCGGCCCGCTGGAACTGTGGGACACCCCGCCGTTCTCGCCCGTCATCAAGGACGGCAAGATGTTCGGTCGCGGTGCCTGCGACATGAAGTCGGGCACCATCGCAGCGCTCTCCGCGCTTGATGCGATCAAGGCCGCAGGCCTCAGGCCGACGGCGCGGATTCACTTCCAGTCCGTGATCGAGGAGGAGAGCACCGGCGTCGGCGCGCTCTCGACGCTTCAGCGCGGCTATCGTGCCGATGCCTGCTTCATTCCTGAGCCGACCGGCGGCAAGATGGTGCGGTCGCAGGTCGGTGTGATCTGGTTCCGCCTGCGCGTGAAGGGCCATCCGACCCACGTCGCCTTCGCCGGCTCCGGCGCGAACGCAATCATGGCGGCCTATCATTTGATCCAGGCGCTGCAAAAACTCGAGATCGAGTGGAACGAGCGTGCGAAAGCCGATCGTCACTTCAAGACGCTGAACCATCCCATCAACTTCAACCCCGGCATCATCAAGGGCGGTGACTGGGCCTCCAGCGTGCCGGCCTGGTGCGACGTCGATTGCCGGATTGCCGTGTTGCCGGGCTGGTCGATCGCCGATCACCAGAAGGAAATCATGGCCTGCGTTGCTGCTGCCGCGCGCAACCACCGCTTCCTCGCCAACAATCCGCCGGAGGTCGAATGGTCGGGCTTTTTGTCGGAAGGCTACGAGCTGACCGACGCCGCCGCGCCGGAAGCCGCGTTCGGCAGGGCCTTCAGCGCCGTCTATGGCGGCCAAATCGAGGACCTCGTCTTCACCGCGCTCACCGACACGCGCTTCTACGGCCTCAATCACGGTATCCCGAGCCTGTGCTTCGGCGCGAGTGGGGGCGAGATGCACGGCTTCAATGAATATGTCGATCTGGATTCGCTGAAGAAGACGACCAAGGCAATGGCGCTGTTCATCGCGGATTGGTGCGGGGTGGAGAAGGGATAGCGACAGGCTCGGCTCTCCCGGCCGTCGTTGCGAGGAGCCCTTGCGACGAAGCAATCCGGACTGCCACCGCGGAGGCAGACTGGATTGCTTCCGCCTTCGCTGAAGCTTCGGCGGACAAGTCGCTGCCCTCGCAATGACGGGAGCTGCCCAATCCACCGGCGTTCCAAAATCCTTTAAGCTTAAACTAAAGACTAGGATGCCGCCCACGCCGGTGGCAGACTGGCGCCAGGTCCACAAGGCCTTGAGTCCCTCGAGGAAGTCACGATGCGCGATTGGGATGACGCTTACGCCAATTCGGCCCATATCCCGGGCTCGGACAAGATACCGGCGCTGTGGGCCGAGCGGGCGGCGGCTTATCGCGCCGGGCTGAAGGAGTTTCGCGCTGACATCGCCTATGGTCCCGGCGAGCGCCAGCGCCTCGACCTCGTCCTGCCCGACGGCGACAGCAAGGGCCTCGTCGTGTTCGTCCACGGCGGCTACTGGATGCGCTTCGACAAATCGGCATGGACTGATCTTGCCGAAGGCGCGCGTCATCATGGCTGGACGGTGGCGCTGCCGAGCTACACGCTAACGCCGGCCGCGCGCATCTCCGACATTACGGCGGAAATCACCACAGCGATTGCCAAGGCGGCCTCGCTCGTCGCGGGCCCGATCCGGCTCGCCGGCCATTCCGCCGGCGGTCATCTCGTTACGCGCATGCTGTGCGATGACAGCCGGCTCGATCCCGCCGTCGCCAACCGCATCGCCGGGACGCTGTCCATCAGCGGCCTGCATGATCTGCGTCCGCTGCTCAAGACCAGGATGAACGAGACCCTGCGCATGACGATGGAGGAGGCGACGCTGGAAAGCGCGGCGCTGCATCTGCCGCGCGGGCCTTCGCCGGTGACCGCCTGGGTCGGTGGCAACGAGCGGCCCGAATTCATCCGCCAGTCCGATCTGATGGCCAATGTCTGGACTGGATTCGACGTGCCGACGCGTCTTGTCGTCGATCCCGGGCTGAACCATTTCACCGTGATCGACGCTCTCAAGGATCCGTCGTCGCCAATCACCGCGCGCCTGATCGGCCTCGACTGACGAGGCCTCAAAGATCGATCGAAAGGGCCTGCCATGACGTCCAGCCAATACGATCCCGCAAGCGAAGGCGCCGAGACCGATTTCGCCCGGCGCATGTCCTACGGCAACTATCTGGCGCTGGACGCGATCCTCGGCGCGCAGCATCCGCTGTCGGAAGCGCATGACGAGATGCTGTTCATCATCCAGCATCAGACCACCGAACTCTGGATGCGGCTCGCCATCCACGAGCTCAGCGCCGCACGCCGTTCGATCGCGAAGGATGAAGTGCAGCCTGCGATGAAGATGCTGGCACGGATGTCGCGCATCTTCGAGCAGCTCAACGGCGCCTGGGACGTGCTGCGCACCATGACGCCCAGCGAGTATACGCGCTTCCGCTCGCAGCTTGGCCAGTCCTCGGGCTTCCAGTCGCGGCAATACCGGTTGATCGAATTCCTGCTCGGCAACCGCAACCACGCCATGCTCAAGCCGCACGCGCACGATTTGGAAACCACGGAGCTGCTGGAAACCGAGCTCGCAACGCCAAGCCTCTATGACGAGGTGCTGCGGCTCGCCGATCGCAACGGGCTCAAGATGCCTGCGGCCGTGCTGGCGCGCGATGTTCGCGAGACCCATAGCTTCAATGAAGGTGTGCTGCAGGCCTGGCGTATCGTCTACGAAGCGCCGGAAACGCACTGGATGCTCTACGAACTGGCGGAGAAGCTGGTCGATTTCGAGGATTATTTCCGGCGCTGGCGCTTCAACCATGTGACGACGGTCGAGCGCGTCATCGGCTTCAAGCGCGGCACCGGTGGCACCGGCGGCGTCAGCTACCTCAAGCGCATGCTGGAGGTCGAGCTGTTTCCCGAGCTCTGGCGCGTACGCACGATCCTGTAGAGATATTCATGACCAAGCTTCGCGTCTACGACGACACCAAAGCGCTGTTCCATATGCCGGACGGGGTGATCTATCTCGACGGCAATTCGCTCGGCGCGTTGCCGCTTGGCGTTGCCGAGCGCGTCAGCCGCGTCATCACCGCCGAATGGGGCGACGAGCTGATCCGCGCCTGGAACACGGCGGGCTGGTACGCCCAGCCGCGTCATGTCGGCGATCGCATCGCGCGTCTGATCGGTGCGGAAGCCGGCTCCGTCATGGTCGGAGATACGCTGTCGCTCAAGGTTTATCAGGCGCTCGCCGCCGCGATCGACATGAACGCATCGCGCAAGGTCGTCCTGTCGGACAGCGGCAATTTTCCGACCGACCTCTATATGGCCGAAGGCCTGATCACGACGCTCGGCCGTGGCCATCAATTGCGCCTGGTCGCGCCGGAGGAGATCGAGGCTTCGTTGTCGGAGGAGATCGCGGTGCTCTACATCACCGAAGTCGATTACCGCACCGGACGGCGCCACGACATGGCGAAGCTGACTGCAAGAGCGCATGCGCTCGGCATCGTCACGGTGTGGGACCTCGCGCATTCGGCCGGGGCGCTGCCGGTTGACCTTGCCGGCACCAGCGCTGATTTCGCCGCCGGATGCACCTACAAATACATCAACGCCGGCCCCGGCGCGCCAGCCTTCCTCTACGTCGCGCCGCGCCACGCCCACAGCGTGCGCGCCGCTTTGTCGGGGTGGATGGGACACGCAAAGCCGTTCGCGTTCGAGCTTGCCTATGCGGCCGCCGGCGGCGTCGAGCGCATGCGGGTCGGAACACCGCCGGTGCTGGCAATGGCGGCGCTGGAGGCTTCGCTCGACATCTGGGACCGCGTCGATATCGCGGAGATCCGGGCCCGCTCGCTGGCGCTTGGCGATCTCCTGATTGCCGAGGTCGAACGCCGCTGTCCCTCCTTGAAGCTCGTTACGCCGCGCACCCATGAGTGCCGCGGCTCTCAGGTCTCCTTCGCTTTCGACGGCGGCTATGCCGTGATGCAGGCCCTCATCGCCCGCGGCGTCATCGGCGATTTCCGCGCGCCTGACATCATGAGGTTTGGCATCACGCCGCTGTATATCGGCGAGAGCGAGATCGTGCGGGCAGCGGAGCTCATCGAGGAGGTGATTGCGGGCGAGATTTGGCGGCGTCCGGAGTATCAGGTGGTGAATCCGGTGACGTGAGGTACGAAGCTGTCCCCCGTCATTGCGAGCGCAGCGAAGCAATCCAAAATCTTTCCGCGGATACATTTCTGGACTCCTTCGCTGCGCTCGCAATGATGACCTCGGACGTCATTGCATTGCCGTGCGGAGCAATTCACCCTGTGAGCAGAATGATTTGGGAGGAGATCCGATGACGCCACTCGAAAGACTTAAAGCGATGAAGATGCCGTTTGCCGAACTCAAGGGCGTCGAGTTCGTCGAGGCCGGGAAAGATCGCGTGGTGGCGCGGATGACGGTCAGGCCCGATCTCTGCACGCTTCATCACACCATCCACGGCGGCGCGGTGATGGCGCTGGCCGATTCCGTCGGCGCGGCGGCCACCGTGATCAATCTGCCGGAGGACGCCAAGGGCACGACCACGCTCGAGAGCAAGACCAATTTCATCGGCGGAGCCAAGGAGGGAACCACGGTGATCGCGACCGCTACCCCAATCCACAGAGGCCGGCGCACCCAGGTCTGGACCACCCGGCTGGAGACCGAGGACGGCAAGCTGGTCGCCGTGGTGACGCAGACCCAGCTGGTCCTCGTATGAATACGGGGGCTTGATTTTATTAACGAATTAGTCGCTGCCAATGCCCGAAACTTGGGCAGGTTCCCGTCTTGAAAAGTTTGTTGCGATGCACAATATTGGAGGCCTAGGGATTCGAACGCCTCCTCGAGGGACACCAAGAGGAGTTTTGACTTGTCACTCGCAGCAGATTTTGGACTTGAAGTAACCAGCCGCCCGAAGTCCGTTCAGGGCTACGTGCGCACCTTGAGCCAGCAGGAAGAATTGCCGCTTTTGCGCGATCATCTGCTGAGGCTCGATGCCGAAAGCCGGCACGACCGCTTCAATGGTTTTCTCGACGACAGTTTCATCGAGCGTTACGCCGCCCGTTGCGCCGAGGACGGCACCGTGATCGTCGCCTATATCGTCGACGGCGTGGTCCGCGGTGCGGCCGAGCTGCATCCGCCCGAGGGCGATTCGCTACCCGAGGTCGCCTTCAGCGTGGAAGCCTCGGCGCGGCGCCAGAACGTCGGCACCGTGCTGTTCAGCCGCCTGATCGCGGAAGCGCGCTGGAAAGGCTACAAGCGCCTGCGCATCACCACCGGCGCCGAGAATCACGCGATGCGCGCGCTCGCCAGGAAGTTCGGGGCGCATCTGCAATTCCGTCATGGCGAATCGACCGGAACGATCGATCTCGCCAAGGCGCCGGAGGACGAGTTCGCTGATCTCGCGGCCTCGCCATTCACGGCCGGCCGCGCTCTGATCAGCTTCAACTCGACCTGCTGGAAGATCATCTCCAGCATCTATGGCAATCGCGCCGCCTGACCCGAGAAAGCCGACTGGAATCAAAAAGCGGACCGGCAAAACCGGTCCGCTTTTGTATTGGATGTAGGGAACTAGGCCGTCAGGTGCCGGTGCGCTTGTCGTTGCCGAAGCGGCGCACGACACGGCGTTCGACCACCACCGAGCGCTGTGCACCCTGTTCGCCGGCGATCACGCGCGTCGAGGTGATGCGGCTGTTGGTGCGCACTTGTTTTTTGACCTCGGCCTGGACGACATCGAGCGGCATGCCCATCAGGGCTGCGGCGATCTCGGCCTGCTGCTCCTGATCATCGGTGATGCCGACGGCGGCGAAGATCGCCTCGTCCAGGGTCGGCGGATCGTGGCGCACGCGCCGCGTGCCATATTTGGTATTCCAGTCTGCGTTCATAACGGCCTCGTTTCGATGCCGGGATACCTAGTGCCGTCTATGTTGCATTGCAATATGAAATCGGTGTGGCATCACAGCTATGCACCGGTTGGGTGTCAGGGTGGTGACGCGACACCGGAAACATCCGCAACCCGCTGTTGTGGCCAGCGTTTCAGCGCCGCGTGGCCCGATTCCGTCAGCCGGTAGATTCCCCGCTCGGTGCGTTCGAACCAGCCATAAACATTGTTAAGCATGATCTTGCCGGCATCGGGACAGCGTTGGCGCAATTCACTCACCTTCCGCGGGCCTGCTGCAAGCTCCGAGGCGCAGGCCAGCGCCTGCTGCCGATAGGCCGTCATGATCGGCGCGCGCGTGCTGCCGCCCAGCACCGGATCGCCCTGGCGGCGCTGATGCTCTGCGACGAGGCGCGAACGGACCTTCGGCTCGCGCCGAGGGGCGGCCGTCGGCGGCTTCACCAGCACCTCGACCTGACCGCGGTCGGTCACTCCGAGCATGCCGAATCCGAGGCGGCGACAGAGGTTACGATAGCGTGCGTCGGTCTCGCGTCCCTTGCCGCGCACTGACATCTTTGCGGCAATCCAGACCTCGTCGCCGGCCGGTGCACGATCGACCGCCTGAAGGATCAGCTCGAGATTGAAGGTCAGCTTGAGCTCGCCGATCACGACTACCGGCGGATCGCCGGCGCTGAGGCCCACGAGATCGCAGCCGCCGATCTCGCCCTTGACCGTGAAGCCGAGCTCTTCGAGGAAGCGTTTGACAGGCAGGTAGAGCGCGGTTTCCAAAGGAAGCTTCCGAGTGTCACGTCCGGTTGGGAATCAGTACCGCGCAGTTTAGCCCGGAACGGCCCTACAGCTCTGCGCCATTTGATCGGGAACAGATGATCCGGCTATCCTGCGGGTGGGACAATCGGGCGCTTCACGAAGATGACCATCAGGAATGGGCTCTATCATATCCGCATCGAAATGCTGGATGCCGTCCAGGGTGGCAACCAGGGCGTCATGGTGATGCGCGACGGCACCATGCGGGGCGGGGATTCATTCTTCTTCGCCTACGGCAGCTACACCTCGGCCGACGGCAAGTGGAAGGGCGAGCTGACCAACGAGGAGCATTCCCCCTCGTTCGACGAGCGCCCGGTGTGGGGCCGCAAGGTCGTGACCATCGGCTTCAGCGGTACCTATAATGACGAGACCGCGTACGGCGAGGGCATCGCGCTCGCCGGCAAGCAGAGCATCCGTTTCAAAGGAAATCTCCGGCTCTTGGTGCCAGATTGACTACACCCGCCCGCCGACCGGAATCAGCGCGCCGGTGACGCCGCTCGCGGCATCGCTGGCGAGGAACAGGATGATTTCGGCGAGCTCCTGCGGCGTCACCCATTTGGCGAAGTCGGCTTTCGGCATGTCGGCGCGGTTCGCCTTGGTGTCGATGATCGAAGGCAGCACCGCGTTCACGGTCACCTTGCCTTTCCACTCGCTCGCCAGCGCCTCGGTGAGCCGGTGGACGCCGGCTTTCGACGCCGCATAGGGGCCCATGCCGGAGCCGGCCTGAAGCGCGCCCATGGCGCCGATATTGACGATGCGGCCGGCTGTGGACGCGGCCAGATGGGGCAGCGCCGCGTGTGAGGCGTTGAGCGCCGTCAGCAGGTTGAGCGCATGCATGCGCTGCCACGTCTTGACGTCGCCGTCGCCCACGGTCTCGAAGGCGAAGCCGCCGGCGATGTTGACCAACACGTCGAGCTTGCCAAAGTGTCTTGCCGCCGCCTCGACTGCCGTCTTTGCCTGTGCTGCGTCGGACAGATCGACGCCGCCGATCTCGATGCGCTCAGGCGTCGCGGAGATTTGCGATGGCGCATGGTCGATGCCGGCCACGCGCGCGCCGCGCGACTGCGCGGTCTCGGCGACGACTTTTCCAAGTGCGCCGAGTGCTCCGGTCACGATCAGAACCTTGCCTTGCATCATCGTTCTCCAGGCGCGGCCGTATAGGATTTATGCCCGCTTACGATTGCAAATAGCGCGCCTTCAGTGCGGTCCGCTCCGCTGTGCCGAGCTTGAGACCCTTGCGCAAGTAGGTTTCGAGGTCGCCATACTCGCTACCGACGGCCTCGAAAGCAGCGGCAAGATACGAGGCCTCGACGGTGCCGATCGCGTCGAGAACATCGGCGGGAAGATCGGAGACATTTGATGCGTCGCGCTTGTAGTGCTGGTTGGTCAGCAGATAGTCCTCGGCAATGACATCGTCAGCCACGCCGAGCGCATGCAGGATCAGCGCGCTGGCAAAGCCGGTGCGGTCCTTGCCGGCGGTACAGTGAATGACGAGCGGCGCGCGGTCCTCCAGGAGATGCCCGAACAGGTTGCGGAAACTGGCCGTGTTGTGGCGGACGTAGTTGCGATAGGATTCGCGCATGAGTTCGAGCGCCACCGGAGCGGTCAGCCTGCCCCTGGCGAGCTCGGCGCGCAGCGCGGCCACGACCGTCGGCTCGATCGGCAGTGAATGCACGGCGATCTCGCTGACCACGCAGACACCCGCCGCGCGCTCCTCGACGCCGCGAAAATCGAAGGCGCTGCGCACGCCCAGCGCGCGGACGATCTCGACATCGGCAGCAGTGAGCTGGCCGAGATGATTGGAGCGGAAGATCTGCCGCCAGCGCGTGTTACGGCCATCTGCTGTCGGATAGCCGCCGAGGTCGCGAAAATTGCTGGCGCCTTGCAGGGCGAGGTGGCGGGCAGGGGAATCTTTCATGGAGGTGTCTTGTCACGCATCTGAAGCGGTCGGTGACCGCCTCTGCGACCATATGATCCCGCAATCAAGTCCGGAATCAAAAAGGGCCGAAACTTCGTTGTTTCGACCCTTTTTCAAACTGACGCCGGACGCTTGAGAGGGCGCGGCGGTATTGAACCGAACGCGGGCATCAGCGATCCCATTTCGGCTTGGCTTCATCGACTGCTTCCTGATGGTACCAGCTACCGCTGCAAATCGTCTCGTTCACGGGGAGCGAGGCGTGGTTGGCGGGAAGGCGGGTCTCACCGTCGCGGCGCCCCCCGAGAGCCGAGCGGCCCCCGACAGGGAATTGGTAGATCTGTGCAGATCCGTGACTCAGTCCATTGTTCATCATTGCGGTATCTCCCGAGATCGCAGCGCTGGCCTCCATGGTGCGCCCGACTCGTTGGCTTGTGGTTACTGGAATCCCCATATCGGCCGTGCATTCCGAAATGCAAAGTGCTGAAAAGGAAATCAGCCTTGGCCTATTTTGTAGGCAGGTTGCATTCTGCTTCCTCTAAGGCAGCGCTCGGGTGGCTAACGCGTGGGCCGTTGCGAAGGTTGCGGGCGACGGTCGCAGACTTGGCGAATATTGCCGGACGTTGATGCGCGTTTAGTCGGCAACCTCAGGCCGGGGCCTGCCTGCTCCAGAATCGGGCGTTTTCCGCGGGATTTTTGCGGTGCAGCTTCACGCAAAGGTGCGCCGCTATGACGCACGGCGCACTGGCCGATCCGCCGGGAGGGAGAGGGGGCCGCCGGCGGTGGAAAACCTCCCGCGCTGCGGCCTTTTGGCACGTAAAATGCTTGGAAAGGGTCGGCCGATGTTGGCCGGGTAAACAATCGTGCGGGGGCCCTGCGGCCCCCACCTTTCGCATCATCTACAGAGAGGCTCAATGACCAAGTATAAGCTCGAGTACATCTGGCTCGACGGATATACGCCGACTCCGAACTTGCGCGGCAAAACTCAGATCAAGGAATTCGCGTCGTTTCCGACGCTCGAGCAGCTTCCGCTCTGGGGCTTCGATGGCTCCTCCACCCAGCAGGCTGAAGGCCACAGCTCCGATTGCGTGCTGAAGCCGGTCGCGGTGTTCCCGGATGGCGCCCGCACCAACGGCGTGCTCGTGATGTGCGAAGTCATGATGCCCGACGGCAAGACCCCGCACTCGACCAACAAGCGCGCCACCATCCTCGACGATTCCGGCGCCTGGTTCGGGTTCGAGCAGGAATACTTCTTCTACAAGGACGGCCGTCCGCTCGGCTTCCCGGCCTCCGGCTATCCGGCGCCGCAGGGTCCGTACTACACCGGCGTCGGCTTCTCGAACGTCGGCGACGTCGCCCGCAAGATCGTCGAAGAGCATCTCGACCTCTGCCTGGCTGCCGGCATCAACCATGAAGGCATCAACGCGGAAGTCGCGAAGGGCCAGTGGGAATTCCAGATCTTCGGCAAAGGCTCCAAGAAGGCCGCTGACGAAATGTGGATGGCCCGCTACCTGATGCTGCGCCTGACCGAGAAGTACGGCATCGACATCGAGTTCCACTGCAAGCCGCTCGGCGACACCGACTGGAACGGCTCCGGCATGCATGCCAACTTCTCGACCGAGTATATGCGTACGGTCGGCGGCAAGGAGTACTTCGAGGCGCTGATGGCGGCGTTCGACAAGAACCTGATGGACCACATCGCCGTCTACGGCCCGGACAACGACAAGCGTCTGACCGGCAAGCACGAGACCGCGCCCTGGAACAAGTTCAGCTACGGCATTGCCGATCGCGGTGCTTCGATCCGCGTGCCGCACTCCTTCGTCAACAACGGTTACAAGGGCTATCTGGAAGACCGTCGTCCGAACTCGCAGGGCGACCCATACCAGATCGCTTCGCAGATCCTGAAGACGATCGCCTCCGTGCCGGCCGACAAGAAGGCCGCCGCCTAAATCCTCCCGGCCCGGGCTGGGGGCTGGCCCGGGTTGGACTTCGATCCGCCGAAGCCGAAAGGCTTCGGCGGATTTTTCGTTCCGATGACAGCCGTTGCGGAAGACCCCTCGGACATCATGGCGCGAAACTTGTCCATCGCCGCCGAAAGCGGGATAGAGTGCGTCTGGATGCGTGCAGGGCCGGGGACGGCTGGTGTTTGAAGGCTTCTACAAGACGAGATTTCAGCTCGGCGACGCCGTCGGCCGGAGCGTGATGCATGCTGGCAACGGCAAGATGCTCGGTGGCAATTCGGCCTTCGCCCATATCGGCACCTACGCCAAGACCGAAGCCGGCATCGACATCGTGATCAGCACGGTCCGCCACAACCCCGATCCGAACTACCGCGCCATGGCGGGCACGGACGATGCGACCCTGCTGGCCAAGGGCTGGGCCGACGGCGATCTCTATCGCTTCAAGGGCGAGCTCAAGGAGCTGCCCGGCGTACCCTTTCAATCGTTGATGACGCCGATCACCGAAGACGAGATGCCGATCGCCGGCGGCGTCGGCGAGGCCGGCATCGCCGACGGGCTCTACTCGGTGCATGTGCGCATGCTCGATGGCGTCGACGGCGGTCTCACCGGCGTGATGCTGCTCAACAAGGGCCGCATCCTCGGCGGCGATGCATCATTCTACTATCTCGGCAGCTACACCGCCGCCAACGGTCGCTGGAAGGGCCAGATCCTCAATCAGGAGCACACGCCGGCCAAGGACGATCCGATCTTCGGCGGCCACGAGGTCGGCATCGGCTTCTCCGGCACTTATGACGCCGAGGAGGCGGTGCTGGAGGCAACGGCGCTCGCCGGCAAGCGCAGCCTGCGCCTGACCGCCGCGCTCAAGCTGATGCACCGCGCCTGATCGCCACGGGAATAGCTCATGGAAACAATTCGCATGCTTTCGACGCTCGGCCTGATGGGCGCGATGCGCAGCCTGTCCTCAGCGTATGAGACCGCGACCGGCGTCCGCATCGAGGCCGATTTCGCGCCGACCCTGGCACTGCTCAAGCGGTTGCGGGACGGGGAGGCCGCCGATCTCGTGATCCTCACCCGCGAAGGGCTCGACGAGATGATCGGCGAGGGCCGCGTCGTCTCAGGGAACGCGGCCGATCTCGCGCGCTCCTTCGTCGGCATCGCAGTGCGGGCAGGGCAAGCACATCCCGATATCGCCACGGAATCCGCGCTGCGCAACACCCTGCTTGCGGCGCGGTCCGTGGCCTATTCGCGGCTGGGGGCGAGCGGGGTCTATTTCGCCCGGTTGATCGCGCAGATGGGGATCGCAGCCCAGATCAATGCCAAGGCCACCATCGTCGAGCAGGGCTTTACCGCGGAGCGGCTCGTGAGCGGCGAGGCCGACCTCGCCGTGCAGCAGATCAGCGAGCTGAAGCAGGTCGAGGGCATCGAGGTGGTCGGCCCGGTCCCGCACGATCTGCAAACGCCGGCCGTGTTCTCCGCCGGCCGGATGGCCAACGCCGAGCATGCCGACGCCGCGGATCGGCTGCTGGCCTATCTGGCATCGCCCGAGGTCGTCCCCGTCTTGCGTCAATCGGGACTCGAGCCTTGAATTTGCCGGGGCGACGACGCAACTTGGCGTCCATGCGGACTTTCCTCGTTGCGATCCTTCTCACGCTTGCGGTGCCGTTGTCGGCGCATGCGCAATCGGCCGATCTCGTCCTGTGCGACCGGGTTGCCGCCGACCCCAGCGATCCCGACAAGCCGGCCGACATCAGGGGCGTGACGGAGATTGCGGCCTCCGACGTCGCGACCGCCATCAAATTCTGCAAGCAGGCCGCGCCGTCATCGCGGCGCGCGATGTTCGCGCTCGGCCGCGCCTACGCGGCCAACCGGCAGACGGCGGACGCGATGGCCGCCTGGCGCAAGGCCGCCGACAAGGGATCGAGCGCGGCGATGGTTGAGCTCGGTGTGGCCTACGGCACCGGCTCCGGTGTCGCCAGGGATGAAGCGCAGGCGCGCAAATTGTTCGAGAAGGCGGCGCAGGCCGGCAATCCCCGCGGCATCAGCAATCTCGCCGCGCTCAGTGGCACGGGCGGTGCCGCGCCGGCCGATCCGGCACAGGCGCGCGCATTGCTCGGCAAGGCCGCCGAGACCAATGCGGAGGCGCAGTACCAGCTCGGCATGATGCTCTCCGAAGGCACGGGCGGGGCGAAGGACGACGCCGCGGCGCGTGCGCTGTTCGAGAAGGCTGCAGCGCAAAACCATCCCGGCGCGCTGGAGCGGATGGGCGCCTTCGCACAGGAAGGCCGCGGCGGGCCAAAAGACAAGGACGCCGCGAAATCCTATTACGAGCGCGCCGCAGCGCTTGGCGACGCCGATGCCAAGCAGGCGCTGGAGCGGCTGCGCTGTCCCTATGCGATCAAGGACAAGCAGGGCAAGCTCGTCACCACGCTGTGCTTCTAAAGCGCGTTGCACGCGCCTTGGATTTATTTGTGAGCATGATCTTTTCGGAAGACCGCTGCGCACTTTTCCGGATCATGCCGTAGCTCACTTGTAGTAGTAGGCGACGTTGTTGCGGGCGTCGCGATAAGTCGTCTCGAGAAAATCCGGATATTGCGCGGCCGCCCGGGCCACCGCGCGCACGACGCAGTCCCAGAAATCGCCGTCCCAGCTGAAATGCGCGAAGGTCGCGTCCTCGAACCTGACGGCGGTGATGATGGCTTGCCTGATCGCATCGTCGTCGGCGCGCGGATGAGCGCGCCTCACATAACCGAACAGCGGTCCCTGATGGGCGTGGTCGCGATCCCGGCGGTACTTCGCGCTGCTCTGCTCCGGCGTGAGGGTGCGGTTGACGCGAACCTCTTCGGCGGTCGGGCGCCCCTCGATCGAATCCAGCCGATAGCGTCGGCGCCAGAGCTCGAACGCGGCATCGAGCAGCGGCAGCTTCGCCGCGCTCGCGATGAAGGTTGCAATTTCGTCCGCCGCCCATGGCTGTGACTGCTCCATGCCCGCTTTGTCGCGTGCTTGTGTCGACGGGTTCGAATGCGTCAGGAACCAGCCCGGACGCGGTCCGTTGAATCCTCGACAAGCAGGAGGCGCAACCATGATCCGCAAGCTCGCATCCGGCGAATATCGGCTCTATTCGCGCAAGGTGAATCCCAAGACCGGCAAGCGCCGCAACCTCGGCACGTTCAGGAGCCGCGCGGCGGCCGAGAAGCATGAGCGCGAGGTGCAGTATTTCAAGCGTCACTAGCGCCTGAGAGGCCGCTCGCGACCGGCCAAACAAAAAACTCGAAAAACAACCCCATGCACAGTAGCCAAGTGTTTGAAATCACAGGTCCGCAAATGGTGTGAAATCGCTACCTGCGGAATTACCGAATTCTGTTGCGGCGTCGGGCAAAACAGGCGCATGATGGCATCATGGCAGGGTGTGGCTTCGCGAATGGCCCTGCGCGAAAAAGCCCGATGGTCTTGGTGCGACGGCGGTGCTAGGTAGCGCGTGCTTTCCTTCTGATATTCCGGGTCAATTGCGTTGCTGGACGGACTCTACAAGGTTGAATACGGCGTCAACGATGCCTTCGGCCGCAGCATCATGTGCATGCATGACGGCAAGCTGCTTGGCGGCAATTCGGCCTTCGCGCATCTCGGAAGCTATTTCGAGCGCGACGGCGAGATCATCGCCGAAGTCATCACCGAACGGCATAACGACGATCCCAACTACAAGCCGCTGATGGGGGCCGACGTCGCCTCGATCGGTGCGCGCGGCCGGCTCGTTGGCAACCAGATCCGTCTTGCGGGCAGCGCGGACACGATGCCGGGCGCCGGTTTCTGGGCCAATCTCACGCGGCTCGATGACGAGGGGTTGCCGCCGCAGGGGACGATTGGTCCGGGCGGGGTGGTGAACGGGCTCTATGCGATCCACCTGCGCGCGCTCGACGGGGTCGATGCCGGGCTCTCCGGCGTCATGCTGCTGATGGACGGCCGCATCCTGGGCGGCGATGCGTTCTTCTACTATCTCGGCTCCTATTCCTCGGCTGACGGCCGCTGGAAGGGCGAGATCCTCAACCAGGAGCACACGCCGGCGAAGGGCGAAAATCCCGTGTTCGGCGGCTATGAGGTCGGGATCGGCTTCTCCGGCACCTGCACCGCCGACAGCGGCGAACTCGAAGGCATTGCACTCGCGGGCAAGCGCAGCCTGCGGCTGGCAGCATCGCTCAAGCTGATGCGAAGGGCGTAGGACGGTTACTTAGAGATCTGGCATGTCTGCTTGAGAAGGTAACGCTGGTCTGACGTGCGACTCGTGGCGATGTCGGCAAGCGACCTCGAAGCGGACGTGAGCCCCCTCGGAGCCTATGGTCAGCCGATGATCCAATGCGAACGGCGTAGTCAGATTTGATGAGCAGCGCGGAACCTACCGAGGCGCACACACCCTTTACTTGTACGAGCCAAATTAAGAAATCATTAGACGAGCCTCGGATATTGACATTCCAAGAGGGGTCACGGATCCGAACGATGCGATAATGGACAGAGTAATGCGAAATGAAGGTTTTGTCCTTGCCGTCCTGAATGCTTATCGATTCAGCGAAATTCTGCGCTTGTGGATCGCAATTGCAATTGTTGCAGCCGTTGACCTCATATGGCTTCGCGCCGATGGGATGACGATGGCTATCGACCCGACGCAAGCGATGGCGTTCTGCGCGGCCGCTCTTCTCTCCTTTGTTTACACGAGGTTGAGGCCGGATCGGCGTATCGCTGAGCTGGCCACCGCTTTAACTCAGATCATTGCCTTTACGGTCGTGGGCGCGATCCTAAGTTATTTAACCGTCACGGCAAAGTTTCCGTTGGTCGATTCCCAGCTGGCCGGCGTCGACACCCTGCTGAGACTCAATTGGCTGGCTTTCTTTGAGTGGGTTGAGGCCAGACCAACTATCAAAGCGGTCCTCGGATTCGCGTATCATAGCTGTATGCCGCAGGTCGCTATCTTGTTGGTGTGGCTGAGTGCGTGCGGACGATTTGAAAGGATGCGAGAGTTTGTTTGGCTGTTCGTAACATCCCTCCTCGTGATTATTCCGATCTCATGGCTACTGCCGGCAGCGAGCGCATGGGTCTACTTCGGCGTCGTCGACCGAGTCGACGCGTATCATTTGATCGATTTTAACGCACTCCGAAGCGGCGAGATGACACGCATCTCGTTGACGCACGTGAATGGTCTGATCACATTTCCTTCTTTTCACGCTGCGTTGGCCATAATACTCATATACGCCAGCCGCGGCGTGAAGATGCTTTTCCCGCTATACCTTGTCTTGAACGTGCTGATGCTTGCTGCAACACCTACTGTAGGCGGCCATTATTTCATTGATGTCATCGCGGGCGCGGGTGTCATTCTCTGCCTCGCTTGCCTTCGACAGCTTCGCTGGGGCGTTTTGTTTGCGCGATGGAACACCTCGCCATCTCACGCGGCCGGATAGTCATCCACGCTCTGCAGGGGGCAGAGCGATTTGTCTTTGGCAGAGGTCATCAAACGACAAACAGATAGAAGTCCGCTTGTAGCAGCCTAACTCGCTAAAGCGAGCTGATCATGTCCGCTCCCAAACCGTGAGGAAGGGGCAACGATGTCTTCGGCCGCAGCATCATGTGCATGCATGACGGCAAGCTGCTGGGCGGCAATTCGGCCTTCGCGCATCTCGGAAGCTATTTCGAGCGCGGCGGCGCGTTCTTCTATTATCTCGGCTCCTATTCCTCGGCGGACGGCCGCTGGAAGGGCGAGATCCTCAACCAGGAGCACACGCCGGCGAAAGGCGAGCACCCCGTGTTTGGCGGCTACGAGGTCGGGATCGGATTTTCCGGAACCTGCACCGCCGACAGCGGCGAACTCGAAGGCATCGCGCTTGCCGGCAAGCGTAGCTTGCGGCTGGCAGCATCGCTCAAGCTGAAGCGGCGGGGCTAGGAAGGTTACTTAGAGATCTGGCACTTTTGCTTGAGAGGGTAACGCTGGCCGGTCTGACGCGCGACTCGCGGCGATGTCGGCTTGTGACCCTTAGCTGACCTCCAGCGGCGATAAGGTCGACATGCGCAAGTGACCCTTATTCAATCAGGCCCTCCTTCGTAATCTGCCTCCACAGCTGTGGATCTATCGCGCTTCCCTGAGCGATCGGCAGACCTTCGCCGGCAAAGACGGTTCGGAGCGCCGTCACCGAAGCGCGAATGCTATCGCCCATTGTCGCGTCGGGATTGAGCAATTCGGGCGGCGTAGCGATCTTCGTGGCGACGCGCTTGTTGACTCTGTCGATCGCCCGCTTGATCCGATCGCGAACGAGTTTCTTGCCGAACCTGGCGAAAAGTCCGGATTCAAACGAATTCGCCAACTTTTCAATCGCGCAGGAGTTCACCACCGTCACCGCCTCCCTCAGCACAGTGAGATCGGACGGGTTCTCGATCTTCCCTGAGCTCATCACACCTTGGGCGGACATGAAGTCGATCATCGCCCTGCGCGTCGGAGAGCCCTCGGCCCCGAAATCGCCGGTGTCGTCGACACAAAGCACACGCTGAATGGCTTTGGCTTGATTGAGCCCTATAGTTAGTTCGAAACCAGTCCGGCCGGTTTGCGGCGGCAAAGGCCGCCCCTGAGTTATTTCGCGCAAAATGTCCAAAAGATCTGAGTCTATTGCGTCTGCATCGTCTATTGCATCTGCATCGTCACCGCGAACTCTGCTAAGTCCGTATTTCTTCCTCAAGTTTTCAACGGCCGCTCTCATTTCTGAGTTGGTCCACTCCTTGCCTGTTTTTTGTACAGCAATCTTCGCCAACGAAGCGGCCTTCAGAATAGTGTTGCTGATCCGCTCCTTTCCGAAGTGCGCAAACAGTCCAACCTCGAACGCGCTTTTGAAACCATGTTTGTTGCAGCTCTCATATTTGTCCACCGCGGCCGATATCGCCGTCAACCGTTCTGACGTATCAATAATGTACGGCGATTGGCTGGGGCGGGCTGTCGAATCCAAGCGGTCTGGTAGGGGCGCTCTTTCTCCTTTTCGGCCTCGTTGACTACTCGGTTCGTCCGGACGCAGCTTGTAGTCGTATCCCTCAAAGAACTGTAATAGCGCAGATCTGGTGTTCGACTCTTCATCGCCGATCATGCCATCGACCTTGATGCACAGCGTTCGCTGAATCTGAGCAATGAGCGTAGGGGATAATTGCCGCTCGATCTTTGGGGGTGCAATCGGGTTAGCAAGCAACGAATTGTCCAGTCCCGGCGTTGCAGGCAGCAAGGTGTTCGATGTCCCCAGGCTCTGTAGTGCTTTTTCAATCCGCCGATCGAACGACGCCCCCGCGTCTGTCAAGAGACTACTAAGCTTGCCGGGTATCTCTTTCCAGCGCTCTTCCTCGCGAAGGGACCCTGCTAGGTCCAAGATACTGGCTTTCACTCGTTCCAGGTCTTTCTCCGTTGACGTAAGCTTGCGTGTCTGCGTGGCAAGAGAGTCTTGAATACGATCCCGTTGCGCGCTGACCTCGGTCGCATTCGCCGTGGCTTCCTTCACTTTTGCCTCAATCTCCGCCACTTTTGTCGTCGCTTCCGTCACTTTCGCGTCGGCCTCTGCAGCTTTCGACAAGGCCGTCTTTGCACTTGCCTCTGCCTTCGCTGCCTCAGATAGCGCGTCCTCAGACCGCTTCATAGCCTTACCGGTCAGATCAAACTGTCGTTCGAGGTCTGTGACTTGCAACGATCTCAGCTTGCCGGCTGTCTCATGCGCGTCTTTCAACAATACTTCGACTTCAAGAAGTCTCTTTGTGGTTTCTTGTTGCTGGTCAGCGCCCTTTGCGTAAAACATGTAGATTGCGAATGCCGATAAGCCAACCATGATGAGCAGAGAGGCTTGCAGCTTCACAAAGCCCAATGCTTCCGAAGCAACATCCCACGGCGTACGGCCAACAACATGTTCTGGTGCGCTATTCTTATCACCTGGAGTTTTGATCATCGGAGGCCAAGCCTAAATCTGCTAAAGGATATGTGGATACTAGCAGCCCTAATTGATCTCGAACACGAGAAAGACGCTTCACGCAACCTTCGCGATTAGTGAAAAGGGCACTGTTGTCGCCGCGGCGTCGACCCAAGTAGGAACGAGTGGTCGAAGCAGCGCTTCCGGAACTGTGGATTGGCAGAGATCGAAGGGTATCAGTTGGGTCGGTGAAAGTAGCTCTCGGGATAATCGGCGAGAGCATACGTTTCCGCTGATGGCCCTTTGCTGACCTGCGGCGCGCAGCCATTCGAGGATCGCTTCTGACCCACAGCGGACATTCAGCGCATGGCCCGGTGTTGCTGTCCTGAGCGACGGAAGGTATTCTGGCCGCCTCTCAGCAGAGGCCACAACCTTGTTCAGGCTCGGTAATCTTGTCCGCCACAGGAGTGGAGGTCCGATCATGGTTGTCGATCAGGATGTTTTTCCTTCATCCATCGAGCCAAAAATCCATTGCGTTTGGATCGAGGCCGGTCGACGCCGCCACGCTTCCTTCAGAGAAGGAGAGCTTGACGCGGTGCACGGTGACGGGACGCCAAAAGACTATGGTCCAGAACAGTAGCGCCGCCTGAACTGTGGATGTCGCTTGTTGGCCGAAACAGACGTTTCCCGATTTCACCGCATCGGGCGACCTGCCCTTGATAGGACGAAGTATGACGGAAAGCGAAAAGAAGCTCCTGATCGCACTCGTCGCCATGGTTCACCAATATCAGTACGAGTACGAGGATGACGCTGACACTCTCGCGGAGAGCGCCGGACAACTTGCAATTCAGGCACTCGCGGACTTTGGACTGATGGAAATTGTCGACAGCCGCTTTGGACGCTGGACAGAAGCGGGTAAGAAGTTGGCCGAAGAAATCGGGTATGTGAAGCAAAAGCCGACAGCCTATCCCGGTTCGATCAGATTGACCGGAAGGTCTGAGCCAGAAAAATGAAAGCCGATGTCCGGTTGTGGCCCATAGCGGACTTTTGGCTGAAGGCCGCATGCGAGTACGACCGCTCATACTTGCTCGGCTCCCCCTCACAATTTTGCGAAGCCGCTTGCAAGTTCGTATGTTCGCAGAAAGATGATGTATTCGTCGCGCTCGAACGCGATGAGGTAGTTGCTGCCATGTTTGTCGAGTTCTTCGCTGATCGCCTCGCCGTTAATCCGGTTCGCATTGCGATAAAGATATTGGGGAGGCAGCGGGGGCGCGCCGTTGATTGAGACGATTGAACTGTCGCAAAAAGCAAATCCGCGTAGTTCCGGCTCAATCTCAGCCGCGGAGTAATCCAGTCGCTCTTTCGCGCTCATCTCCGCAGGAAGTTCACCTGTAGGTTCTAGCCTGTTGATCGAGAGATCTGTGTGCGCCGGGTAGACGTCGCCTTCCACTTGGCGACTGAAGAATATGACTGCGCCGGGTTCGCGGCGGGCCAATCCGTTATGCCCCGGAGAGACGCCAGAAAAGTAGTCTTGGAACCGATTCCCTTCGATGAGCGGAGGTTTGCTAGGCCCATAGGCGATATCCCAAAGCGAATGTCGCGTTCGCTGATCAGGAAACCAATAGGCTGGTTTGCTCGGAGGCCAGCCAGACCTTACGACATCGCGCACCGCGTCGGAGAGCTTCATTCTTGAAATGCCGAAGCACTGGGAGGCCATTACACGAAGCCCGGGCTTCCACTGAGGAGGCTTCCACATATTTATCGGGTTGATGCCCAACAGCTCGTAAGTGATGAGATTCTTTTTCGCCTCGGTCTCACGCCAAACTTCCCATTCTTCGCGCGTTGCTCGGGAAATTGTGGAACCCAGGAATTTCAATTCAGAGCGCGGGCTTTCGTATGCATCCTCCGATGCATAGGCTACGCCTGACCAAGGCTCATTGGCACGTTCGTACGTGACCGCGAGCGGTAATAGCTTTTTGGGAACTCTGCCGTTCTGCGTGGTCTCGCCATGGCAGGCATCAGGCAGAAGTACTGCGACACCGTGCTGATCTCTTGTCTTGAGCCCGAAGATTGTGGGGACGACGCCAACTTCGACTGTTCGGTCGTTATCCTTGTAGGTGGTGATTTTGACGTGGCAACCGACCACGATGTCGAAATCGAGCGGCTCGCCTTTGTAGGCGTAGCTGGCCTTGAATCGATAATAGTAGGCGCCATCGTGGCCAGGTACGTTGACCTTGACCGACTTCGTGAAGCTCAGCAAGCCGAAGAGGAGCCAAGGTTGCGAGAACAACAGCATAAGCCCCAAGCCGATTGAAACGACAACGGCTCCGAAGATCAAACTGGGTAATGTCTTCATGTCCACTTAGGCGCGTCTATTGCGGTCAGGCTGTTGTAGCAGTGCAGCCTCATAGCAAACAGAGGTTGTGGAAGTGATCGATGGCCTGCCATCTTTTGTGGCTTCGTTTTCACCAATCGTTAGCCGTCGCATTTGCGGAACTACGTGCGAAGGCAAGCGAGCGCTGTTCGCAGCCCGGAAGTCGGCTCATGGCCCGTAGCGGACCATTCAATGCGAGGTATTCCATTTATCGGCTTGAAAGGACCTCCAGCTAAGTCTTGCGTTGTAGAGGTGCCCCCTTGGGATTTACGAGTAACGTCTACATCGATCTTCTGATTTATCAGCTTCCACTCTATGCTTTCGTCATGGGGTGCGGCTACGCTTCCTGGCTCGCAATCAATCGGCGACAGCATTTGCTCGCCCTATTTCTTGTGGGGGCAGCCATTTTTCCGCTCGCAAGCTACGTCTATGCGGTCGCCGATGCGCGTCTCGTGGCTCCTAACGCGCGTAAGGCCGAGGTGGCATCTTGGCCACGGGAGAGGATCACTCCCGATAACAGGCCTCGCATATTTCTCACAACTTGGATGAACGTCGGCGGCTCGATAGCAAGAAAGCTGGTTGAACTTGATCGTTTTGAGAGAGCCTACGGCTTGATTGGCGATGATTGGTACTCTTTCGAACGAGTAGCAGGTTCCGCATGCGCTGAGCCTCACTACAACGCGCTGTCGCTCTATCGCCAAGACGAGACTCGCAAATCAACCGCATGCGTCTCTGTTACAAAAGTTGGAGGCCGGTTCGATACCTTTCCGCAAATCGCGGAGCCACACCTGCGCTTACTGACCGATGAGGCCGCCCCGTCGCGCCACCAAAATGGCGGAACCGTCTATGGCAGCAGCACTCTAGAACTTAGATCGATTTCAAGAGATCACAATACTCTCGTTTCATTCTGAGAAGCCCCTTATTTCGATGCTCCTGCGTTCCCGCCAATATTTATGTATCGGGAAATGGAATGGTGGAGGCGATCCTTCGAGGGTGAGCACTCACGTCATCCCGAACCAATCAAGTTCGTCTTAGACGCTCTTGGCAACACTTAGAGCCGGCGAACTCCGACAGCGTCGAACCGCAGCCGGTGCCAACCCTACCTTCTGCTTCTGGCCCATAGCCGACTCTCTAAGGCGGGCTGACCATGTCTGCTCCCAAGGATAGAGCGGCTATTCATCCAAATCGAATTTGTGAGCACCCACTAAGGCGCCGGACACGCCGCTCCGGTCTTCACCCAGGCCTCCACCAGCGCGCCGGCCTGCGCTTGCGTGCCCGGCACGGGTGAGCGGCCGAAGCCGGGCTTCCAGGCCCAGCCGACGAGGGTGTCCTTGCCGATATGGTCGATCAGGTCTTCCACCTTGCGGCCGCCATTGCGCGCGGGATCCCTGATCTGCTCGCAGATCTCGCCGACGGTCTTGCCCTCCCAGGCCATCTCGCGCGGGGCCAGATGCCAGTCGGGATGGCCGGGCATGCGGCCGGGCTCGAAATTGGCCTTCTGGTGGCAACTGTTGCAGCGCATCGCCTCGAGCCCATGGCCGTCAGTGCCGCGCGTGACCGGCGGCTGATGCAGGCGGGCATTGTCGCCCTGGTGCGGCCTGTCGCCGGCCGGATGGCAATTGGTGCAGCGCGGATTTGTCAGCACCTTGCCGAGCTCGGTGAAGATTGCGGCCGAACGCTTCTCTGTGTCGCCGATCGAAGCAAAGCTCTCGGGCGAGGCGAGGGCGTGGCTTGCCGTCTCCGACGCCGCGTAGCCCGCACCGAGACTGCCGGCGAGGGCGGCGACCACGGCAATCATCTTGAACCGCACGTCGGAGATCATGATGCGTGTCACTTGGTGGCCATGAGGTAGCGCTTCGAGTCGGCGAGGATCACGTCGCGCACCGCCTCGTGATATTTGACGTAGCCGGTGCAGCGGCAGAGATGACCGTCGAGCGCGTCCGCGATGGTCTGCTCCAGCGCCTCGCGCGCGACCGGTGCCCGCGACAGGCGCTCCAGCAAGACCTGGCCCTCATTGAGGAAGCCGGCGGTGCAATAGCCGCATTGAAAGGCGAAATGCGCGATGAAGGCCTTTTGCAGGGTCGAGAGCTCGCCGTCCTTGGCGTGGCCCTCGACGGTGCGGATCGACTTGCCGTCGAAATTCACGGCGGGCGCGACGCAGGTCGGGGTGGTGGTGCTGGTGCCGTCGGGCGCATCGATGATGACGGCGCAGCTCAGGCATTGCGCGGCGCCGCAGCCGAACTTGGTGCCGGTCATGCCCAGCATCTCGCGCAGAAAATCATTCATCGAGAGATCGTCGCGGACGTCCATCGGACCATGCTTCTGGCCGTTGATGGTGAGGCTGAGGGTCGTCACGCGAGCACTCCCTTCAATAGGCTTGCGGTGACCGGCAGCGCGCGGAAGCGATGGCCGGTGGCGTCGTGGATGGCGTTGATCAGCGCCGGCACGATCGGGATCATCACGACCTCCGCCATGCCCTTCGGTGCTTCGTCCGCTACTAGCGGCTTCAGCATCTCGATCTCGAGATCGCGGAGCGGCAGGTCGGAGCCGCGTGCGACCAGATAGCGCCCGAGATTCCATTCGCCGTTGCCCGGCCCGCCCTCGAACGGGGGCAGGGTTTCGAGCAGCGCGTAGCCGACGCCCATGGCGAAGCCGCCCTGGGCCTGGCCCATCACCACCTCGGGCACCAGCGCGGTGCCGCATTCGAGCACGCTATAGGCCTTGGCGATGCGCAAGCTCCCGGTTGCGCGCTCGATCTCGACGCGGACGACCGTGCCGCACATCGAGGTGTAGGCGGTGCCGATCCGGTTGTTGTCGGTCGGCGGAAACTTGACGCTGCTGCGGTTGATCCGCTCGAACTTGCCGTTGCCTTTGCGGATCGCCAGCGCGTCGATCTCGGCGCGGTATTGCTCGCCGGACAGCGGGAAGCGTGCCCGCGACCACGCCCAGCGCGAGAAGCTGTGCGCAACCGCACCGGTGACGAAGCCGCGCGCATGAGCTGTTGCCGCGAGCGCAGGGAGGGCGAGCGGCTCCAGGCCGGGCATGGTGAGCTGGCCGTTCTGCCAGCTTGCGCTGGCCGATTGTCGCGCGCGCGGATCAGTCTTTGCGATGCGCCACAGCTCGAGCGCCGCGGGCCACAGGCCGAAGCGGAAAATCACGCGGGCGGCTTCCGCGGCGGAATGCGTGCCGACATGGGCGCCGATCGAGGAGCTCGTTGGCGAGCTGATCGCAGGCACCCAGCGCGGATTTTTCTCCGCGGCATCCTGGGTCTTCTGGTCCATTGTGGAGGGATCGCCCGACGTGACCAGCCCGAGCACGTCATAGCTGTCGACGCGGGCGACCGAGACCTCGTCGGCGATGGCGCCAAGATGGCCGGCGACGCGGTTGGCCAGCGCCGTCCCGATGCCGTTGCCCATCTCGACATGATCGCAAAAGATCACGATCCTGCCGTCGGGGGCAAGCTCGACACGGCCGAGCGAGCCGTCCGCGCCGGAGCCATAGTCTTTCGTCACGCAGGCAACGCCGGTGCCGACCAGCCGATCCGACGAGGTCTGCTTGAACTGCGCCCGCTGCTGCCAGATCGGGTGCTTCTCGAGCTTGTCGAGGATTTCGGGCGTCCGCACCGAGACGATGTAGGGATTGCCGGTCATGGTCCGGCCGTTCTGCGGCAGCGCATTGCGCCGCCGGAATTCGATCGGATCGCGCTTGAGCTCGGATGCGGCTTCGTCGATCAGGACTTCCAGCGCCGTCATGGCTTGCAGGATGCCATAGCCGCGCATCGAGCCTGCGCTCACGCCGCGCGAGTGCACCGCGACGGTCCTGACGTCGACCTTCGGAATGTCGTAGATGCCGATCGCGCCGGTGGCCGCGACGACGGCGACGCTGGCCGAGAAATGGGCGAGCCCGCCGCCGTCGAGCACGTGATCGGCGGCGAACGCCTTGATCTTGCCGGTCGCGCGATCGATGCCGATGCGCGAGCGCATCTTGATCGCGTGGCGTTTGATGCCGGCCTGAAATTGCTGGTAGCGGTCATGCGCCAGCCGCACCGGCTTGCCGGGAAAGCAGACCGCCGCGAGCGCAACATAGAGAATGAAAGGCGTGTGATCGCGGCCACCGAAGCCGCCGCCGACATGGGCGAACTGCGCGTTGATGTGCGCCGGCTTGTAGGGCGCGCGGGCCTTGCCGAACAGATGCGCGATCGACTCCGCCGCCTCGTAGGGCGACTGCACGCCAAGCAGCAGTTCGAGATTGCCGCCCTTGCCGTCGTACCAGGCGAGCCCGCATTCCGGCTCCAGGAACATCGGGTCGACCGATTGCGTCTCGAACTCGCGGTCGAGCACCAGTATCGAGGCGTCATTCGCTGCAAGCTCGGCGCGGATCTGCTCGCCATGTTTCGCCGCCTTGGCGTAATCCGCCGGCATGTCCTTCGCGAGCGGCGACCACACCGGCAGCGCCGCGCTCTGCACCTTCTTGGGCGAGACCCAGCCGGCCTGGAGCGGCGAATAGACATCCGGCTTGTCAGGCGAGGGACCTGCCACGCGGGTGAAGCGGAAGGCCCCGTAATCCGGGACGACGACAGGCCCCGTCTCCTCGCCGAATTGGACGAACGTGCCGTCGCGCAGCGCGAGACGCGCCTGGTCGAAGGCATCGAACTTCTCGAAGATCAAAAGCGCGACCGGCTGCCCGAGATAAAGCGGCGTCTTGCCGATCGGACAGAACAGGTCGCCCGCATAGAATTCCGGCACCTGTGTGCCGATGCGGTCGAGATCGGCGGCAGTCACCACCATCGACGGCTTGAGTGCGCCGCCGAGGCGGGCGAGGTCCAGCCCGGTATAGACATGCGTGGCGTCGTTGGCGCGGACCAGGATGGCGTGCGAGGTGGCTTGCGGCCAGCCCGCCAGATCGTTGGCGCGGAAGTCGGAGGCGTAAAGCTTTGCGCCCGTGACCTTGGCGACGCCGTCGACGCGGCCGGCGCCCGTTGTCGCGGGATTGAACTTGCCGCGTCCGGGCAGCGTCTCGTGCGCTGCGAAGGGCACGCCCGCCGCGGACGCCAGATGTGACAGGCTGACCGAGATGCCTCCCGCCGACAACCACTTCACGAACTCACGTCGCGAAGGCCCCATGATCATATCCTTGTACAGAGTTTCGAGAACATCGGGATGCGGCCAGCATGTGATGTCCGGAGGGCATAGGTCAGCGCCAATGCGAATCCGTCACGATGCATCATGCGACGATAGAACGGGTGAGGAGGTTTACAACCGCTGAATGTCGTGCGCTCGCAGATCGAATTGTGGTTTCGTGCTTGCTTTAGAGTCGAATCGAACGGAAGACGGTCCGGCAACAGGGGGCGCAATTCAAATGCAGCACGATCCGAACGGTGCGTCTTCAGTCACCAGCACCATGGGCACGACGACATTGTCGCGCCGCCAGTTGCTGGATTGCGGTCTCAAAGCCGGCGCGTTGTCCCTGTTCGCAGGTGCAGCGAATGCCCAGCACGCCGTGCACGACCATGCAGGCATGTCCCACACCGCGGACATGTCGCCGACCATGGGAATGATCGCAGAAACGCCCGTTCCCGCTATGGACCAAGCGCTGGTCGAGCCCGAGGTGCGGCGGTCCGTCAATGGCGTGCTGAGCACGACGTTGCGCGTCGGCTACGCCTATCGCCAGATCGGCGGCGTCCGGCTCTACGTCAGATCCTATGAAGGCGGCAGCCCCGGCCCGACCTTGCGCATGAAGCCCGGCGATACGCTGCGCATCAAGATGATCAACGATTTGCCGCCGAACCGCGATGGATTGCCGGCCGACATCAGCCATCCGCACCAGTTCAACAACACCAATTTCCATTTCCACGGCGCGCATACCAGCCCGAGCGGGATTTCCGACAACGTCATGCGCTCGATGGCGCCGGGCCGCAGCTACAATATCGAAATCACCTTGCCGGCGGATCACACCAAGGGCACCTATTGGTATCACCCACATCACCACGGCAGCGCCGACATCCAGATGTCCTCCGGCATGGTCGGCGCCATCGTCATCGAAGGCGATTTCGCCGACGTTCCGGAGATCGCGACCGCCCGCGAGCGCCTCATGGTGCTGACCCAGGTGGTCTACGATGCCAACGGCATGGTCGAGAATTTCGAGACGCTGTTTCCCGAGACGGCGACGCGCTTTCTCGCCATCAACGGCCAGCGCCGGCCAATGATCGAGATGCGGCCCGGCGAGGTGCAGCGCTGGCGCATCCTCAATGCCGCCTATCAGGACGACATGCTGCTCGACCTGGAGAAGCACGATCTGCAAGCGATCGCCTATGACGGCATCCAGCTCGGCGCCATGCAGCCGCTCAAGCAGGTCCTGATCGCGCCCGGCCAGCGCGCCGACATTCTGGTGAAGGCAGGCGGCCCCGGCACCTACGCCTTCAACGCGGCGCAGTACGACCAGGGCCATCCTTCGCCGGTGGGACCGCTGGCGCGGGTCGTGGTGTCAGGCGCGCCGATGGACATGAAGCTGCCGCGCGCTTTGCCGCCGGCGCCGCTCGCGACCATCAAGGACTCCGAGATCACCAACCGCCGCAAGGTGGTGCTGTCGGCCACCGCGCCGGAAGCCGATGCCGCCGGCCATTGGCAGGAATTCGAGTTCTTCGTCGACGGCAAGAAGTTCGACCCCGGCCGCATCGATCAGCGGGTCAAGCTGGGTGCGGTCGAGGAGTGGACCATCGTCAACACGCATGAGCACGACGACCACGTGTTCCACATCCATACCAACCCGTTCCAGGTGATCTCGGCCAATGGCAAGGCGCTGGCGGTGCCGGAATGGCGGGATTCCGTGATCGTGGAGCGCAAGGGCGGCGTGGTCGTGTTCCGCTCGCGCTTCATCGATTTCACCGGCGTCTACATGCTCCACTGCCACATGATGAACCATGAGGAGATGGGCATGATGCAGACCGTGGAGGTCTACAAGGCCTAAGCTGCGGGTCTAATTGCGCGAATTCGGCGGCGCGGGGGCTGATCCGGGTCCGGCCGGACTTCCCCTGGCGGCCCGCATGGCCTATGACGCTGCAACGCAACAATCCCCCAAAAAGACCCCATGATCCGCCTCGACAACGTCAGCAAGCAAGCCGGCCACCAGATCCTGTTCATCGAAGCGTCCGCCGCCCTCAACAAGGGCGAGAAGATCGGCCTCGTTGGCCCGAACGGCGCCGGCAAGACCACGCTCTTCCGGATGATCGCCGGCGAGGAACCGCCCGATGAGGGGCAGGTCTCGACCGATCGCGGCATCACCATCGGCTATTTCAACCAGGACGTCGGCGAGATGGCCGGCCGCAGCGCCGTGGCCGAAGTCATGGACGGGGCTGGGCCGGTGAGCGCGGTGGCGGCCGAGCTGCACGAGCTCGAGACCGCGATGGCCGACCCTGATAAGGCCGACCAGATGGACGAGATCATCGCCCGCTACGGCGAGGTGCAGCACGCCTTCGAGGAGCTCGACGGCTACGCGCTCGACGGCCGCGCGCGCGAGGCGCTGTCCGGCCTCGGCTTCAGCCAGGAGATGATGGACGGCGACGTCGGCAAGCTCTCCGGCGGCTGGAAGATGCGCGTGGCGCTGGCGCGTATTCTCCTGATGCGTCCCGACGTCATGCTGCTCGACGAGCCCAGCAACCATCTCGATCTCGAAAGCCTGATCTGGCTGGAGAAGTTCTTGCACGATTACGAAGGCACGCTGCTGATGACCTCGCACGATCGCGAGTTCATCAACCGCGTGATTTCGAAGGTGGTCGAGATCGATTCCGGTTCGCTCACCACCTACGCCGGCGATTACGAATTCTACGAGCAGCAGCGGGCGCTGAGCGAGAAGCAGCAGCAGGCGCAGTTCGAGCGCCAGCAGGCGATGCTCGCCAAGGAGATCAAGTTCATCGAGCGGTTCAAGGCGCGCGCCTCTCATGCGGCTCAGGTCCAGAGCCGGGTGAAGAAGCTCGACAAGATCGAGCGGGTCGAGCCGCCGCGCCGCCGCCAGACGGTGGCATTCGACTTTCCGCCGGCGCCGCGCTCGGGCGAGGACGTCGTTGCGCTCAAGAAGGTGTTCAAGGGCTACGGCAGCAAGCGCATCTATGACGGGCTTGATTTCATGATCCGCCGCCGGGAGCGCTGGTGCGTGATGGGCGTCAACGGCGCCGGAAAATCGACACTGCTCAAGCTCGTCGCCGGTGCGAGCGAGCCGGACGAGGGCACGGTGGCGGTCGGCGGCAGCGTCAAGATGGGCTATTTCGCGCAGCACGCGATGGATTTGCTCGACGGCGAGCAGACGGTGTTCGAGTCACTCGAATATGCGTTTCCGACCGCGGGGCAGGGCTCCCTGCGCGCGCTCGCCGGCTGCTTCGGCTTCTCCGGCGACGACGTCGAGAAGCGCTGCCGTGTGCTGTCAGGCGGCGAGAAGGCGCGCCTGGTGATGGCCAAGATGCTGTTCGATCCGCCGAACTTTCTGGTGCTGGACGAGCCGACCAACCATCTCGACCTCGCCACCAAGGAGATGCTGATCGCGGCGCTGTCGGATTTCGAGGGCACCATGCTGTTCGTCTCGCATGACCGGCATTTTCTCAGCGTCCTGTCGAACCGCGTGCTGGAGCTGACGCCCGAAGGCATCCACCAGTTCGGCGGCGGCTACACCGAATACGTCGCGCGCACGGGGCAGGAAGCGCCGGGATTGCGGAGCTAGCATTCCGCTACGCCGCCTTGACGCGTTGCTGTCGCCCGCTACGCTCCTCCTAAAAATCGGGAGCGGAACGCCCATGAAGCAATTGCGCATCGGCGACATCACCATCGATGCGGTGATCGAGCGGGAGGGGCCGTGGCGGCGGCCGCAGGATTTTTTCCCGGCCTATGATGAGAGCGTGTTCAAGCGCCATCTGCCGACGATGGAGCCGGAGGTGTTCGACGCCGCGCGCGGCATGATGGTGATCACCTATCAGACCTTCGTGGTACGCACGCCGCGCCACACCATCCTGGTCGATACCTGCACCGGCGAGGACAAGGGCCACCCGCCGCCGTTCGATTTTCCCGGCAAGGCGCGCTGGCGCAACGAGCTGTTCGCGCTCGGCATCTCTTTCGAGCAAATCGACTACGTCTTCTGCACGCATCTGCATATCGACCACACCGGCTGGAATACGAGCTTGCGCGACGGTCGTTGGGTGCCGACGTTCCCGAATGCGAAATACGTCTTCCACAAGGGTGAATATGCGGCCTGGGAGGCAGAGCACGCCAAGGGCAGCAACCCGCCCGGTACCGTGTTTCGCGACAATTGCCTGCCGATCGTCGAGGCAGGCCAAGCGCTGCTGGTCGATGACGATTACGCGCTCGACGACACCGTCACGCTGACGCCGACGCCGGGGCATTCGCCCTGCCATTGCTGCGTGAACATCTTCTCGAAGGGGCGCCGCGCGGTGGTCGCCGGCGATCTCATGCATCACCAGATCCAGTGCCGCGAGCCGGACTGGTCGGCCAAGCCGGATTGGGATGCGAAGCAGTCGGCGGTGTCGCGGCGAAAGTTTTTTGCTTCCGTCGCCGACACCGACACGCTGATCCTGCCGATTCATTTTCCGGCGCCGACGGTCGGGCTGATCGAGCCGTTCGGCGCCGCTTTCGACTACCGTTTCAAGCGGGAGTAGGGCGACCGGACGCTCTAGTAAGTGAAGAACATCCGCTGGATTTCCTTGGTGTCGGTCGTCTTGGTCAGCGCCAGCATCAGCAGAATACGCGCCTTTTGAGGATTGAGCGTATCCGAGACGACGAAGTCGTGCTCGTCGTCCTTGGCCTCGCCGTTGCGTGCGACGATGCCGTTGCCGACACGGCTGCTGCGCACGATCACGACACCCTTCTTGCGGGCCTCGTCGAGCGCCGGCTCGACCGCGGGACGAGCCAGGCTGCCGTCACCCACGCCGGCATGCACGATCCCCTTGGCTCCGGCGGCGACAAAGGCGTCGATCGCGACCCGGTTCATGTTGGCGTAGCCGTAGACAATGTCGACCTGCGGCAGGACATCGAGGCTGGAGACGTCGAATTCGGAGTCCGCGGTGTGCCGGCGCGTCGATTGCCGATAGAAGAACGGCTTGTTGCCCTGCATGTAGCCGAGAAAGCCGAGTTCCGGCGTGCGGAAGGTGTCCGCCGTCGAGGTGTTGTTCTTGGTGACATCGCGCGCCGCGTTGATCTGATCGTTGAGAGCGACGAGCACGCCCTTGCCGACGGCCTCGTCGCTGCCCGCGAGGATCACCGCGTTGAAGAGGTTGATCGGCCCGTCCGCGCTGATTGCCGTCGACGGCCGCATGGCGCCGACGACGACGACAGGTTTCTTGCTCTTGACGACGAGGTCCAGGAAATAGCTGGTTTCCTCGATCGTATCGGTCCCGTGCGTGATCACGATGCCATCGACGTCGTCCTGCGCGAGCAGCGTGTTGACGCGCTTGGCGAGCTTGAGCCAGTAGTCATTGTTCATGTTCTCGCTGGCGATCTGGAAAACCTGCTCGCCCTTGACGTTGGCCACTGTTTTCAGCTCGGGGACGGCGTTCAGGAGGGTCTCTATGCCCACCGTGGCTGCGGTATAACCGACCACGGTGGTGCTGCTCGCCCCGCTGCCGGCGATCGTGCCGCCGGTTGCGAGCACCATGACGTTGGGCAGTCCCGGGCCCCGCGCGTTCGCGGCTTCAAGTCCGATGAGCAGCGCGAAGAGCAAGCTCATTATTGCCATCGTGTAATCACGCACTCGAAACTGCAACATCTCGACCACCCTTTTCTGGAAGATTCGTTGGTGCGCCCCGGTTCGCTCAGCGCTGCATGTTCCGCTAGCCGAGGCGCTCTGTCTAGGGTGGCGACGATTTTGCTCTGCGCGCTCGGCGCGTGCGAGAAGAGGCAAACGGTCTTTGCCTCTGTTATTCAGAGACAAAAACGTGGATGCCCGGGACAAGCCCGGGCATGACGAGTTTGTGGAACCGTTGCTCGCTAAATGAGCACCAAAGTCGCAGCGGTCAGGCGCCGACTTCGCACTTCTTCATAAAGCTGTTTTTGGCGGCGCCGGCGAGCGGCTTGCCCTCGGCGCTGACGGCCTTGGGCGCGCAGGCGTCGGCCTTGCACTTCTTCATGAACGAAGTCTTGGCGGCGCCAGCCAGGGCCTTGCCGTCCTTGCCGACGGCCTTGCTTTCGCAGGTGTCCTCCGCGAAGGCCGAACCCGCCGCAAACGTGGCAACGATCGCAGCCAGGAAAATCCGCTTCATCATGATTGTCTCCCTAAACCAGAAATGGCGCGCGGATTGGAGCCGGGAATCGTGGCGCAATCAAGCTGGATGAGCGCCGGCCGTCCGGTCTTCCTGACGATTTTCCGAGCGCGGGTGCGACGGGGCCCACCTCCTGCTGCACTGCTCGCTGACCGGGACGGGCGATCCTGCTAGCTTCGGGCGAGTTTAGCCGAAGGGAGCATCGTGATGGAGACCCTGATTGCGAACATGCCGGATGCCGCTTCTGACCGGCATTCTCACCTGGTTCAGCCGCAAGACATGGAATGGCAGAAGACGCGCTTTCCCGGCTGCGAGGCCAAGACGCTGCTGTTCGATCGCAGCAGCGGTCTGATGACCGCGTTGATGCGCTTTGCGCCGGGATCGGTGCTGCCCGATCACGAGCATGTCGGCGTCGAGCAGAGTTATGTCATCGAGGGCGCTCTCGTCGACAACGAGGGGCCGGCCAAGGGGATTGCCTGCAAGGCCGGTGAATTCATCTGGCGCGAGGCGGGCAGCCGGCATGCCGCCTGGTGCCCAGAGGGCGCACTGATCCTGGCGATCTTCCAGGTGCCGAACAAGTTCTTCGAAGCCGACGGCCGCGTCGTCGATGCCGCCGGTCAGGATTGGGACCAGACGTGGGGGCACACCGACGCGCAACGGGCGCGGAGCACCTAGACGATCATACGCCGCGCGCGAGAAGCGCCTTGAAGTCCGCGCGTGCGCGCTGTGCTTCGGCTCGCGCCACCTCGGAGGCGTCGCCGAGGCCGAAATAACCATGGATCAGGCCGGGGCCTTCATGGTGCTTTACCGGCACACCGGCGGCTTCCAGCGCCCGTGCATAGGCTACGCCCTCGTCGCGCAGGGGATCGAACCAGGCCGTGGTGACGATCGCGGGCGCGACGCCGGCAAGCGAGGTCGCGCGCAGCGGCGAGACGCGCCAGTCGGTGGCGTGCGAGGGATCGGCGAGATAATGACCGCAAAACCACTCCATCACGGCGCGCGAGAGGAAGTAGCCCTCGGCATTCTCGGCGCGCGAGGGGAAGCGTGCGTTCTCGCGCGCGTCCGCATAACTGCCGAGGACGTCGGTCACGGGGTAGACCAGCAGTTGCGCGGCAAGCTTGATGCCGGCGTCGCGGCAGGCGATCGCGGTGGTGGCGGCGAGATTGCCGCCGGCGCTGTCGCCGGCAACGCCGAGGCGTTTTGCATCGCCGCCAAATTCCGCGACGCGGCCAAACACGTCGCTGACCGCGGCAAAGGCGTCCTCGAACGCACCGGGAAAGCGCGTTTCGGGCGGGCGGCGATAGTCGACGGAGACGACGACCGCGCCGGTCTCGATCGCAAGGTTGCGGGCCTGCCGGTCGTGGGTCTCGAGGTCACCCGCGACCCAGCCGCCACCATGGAAGAACACCACGGTCGGTGCGGGCGTGGTGCCGACCCGGTAGACCCGTGCATCGAGCGGTCCGGCGCCGCCTTTCACCTTGATATCCGCGACGATGTCGACCGGTGGCGGCGGTATCGCCGCGCGCGAGGCAGCCAGTGCGCGCAAGGAATCGCGGGCGCTCTGTGGCGTCATCGTGGTGGCATCGCGCATCGGCAGCAGCGGAATGATCTGGGCGATGACGGGATCGAGCGGCGCGGCCATGGAATCCTCACACGGTTCTTGGTCTTGCTTGCGGGTTAGCATAGATATGGCGCGCCGCGTCGGCAACCGCTCGCATGTGGCAATGCCGGGGATTGAACGGGCAGGGAGGTCTTGAGGTGGAATTCGAAACGCTGGTCCAGTCGCGCCGCAGCGTGCGCGGCTTCAGGAACGAGCCGGTGCCGCGCGCGGTGATCGAGGCGATCATCGACACCGCCAAACGTGCGCCGTCGTCGATGAACACCCAGCCCTGGCATGTCCACGTGCTCACAGGCAGTCCGCTGGAGCAGCTGCGCCGACGCAACATGGAGGAGATGGTTGCCGGCGCCAAGGTCAAGCGCGACATCGTCAGCCACGGCGAATACCAGGGCGTGCACCGGACGCGGCAAGTCGACGTCGCCAAGAAACTGTTCGGGGCGATGGGAATCGCGCGCGACGACAAACCGATGCGTCAGGACTGGGTGTTGCGCGGCTTCCGCCAGTTCGACGCGCCGGTGTCGCTGGTCTTGACCTATGACCGCGTGCTCGATCCCGGCGCGGTCTGCCATTTCGACCTGGGCGCGCTCTGCTACGGCATCGTGCTCGCGGCCTGGGACCGCGGGCTCGGTTCGGTGATCAACGGGCAGGGCATCATGCGCTCCGACATCGTGCGCGAGGTCGCGAACATTCCGGAGGACGAGGTGATCATGACCTGCGTCGCGATGGGCTATCCCGACGACAACTTTGCCGCGAACGCCGTTCGCTCCGATCGCGAGGGCAACGACGATTTCGTGCGCTACGTCGGATTCGCCGAGTAGCGCAGGCAGAGGAGATTATTCTCTCGGCGAATTTTTTTGGTGCGGACCGCTTGGCGGCCTCTTGCAATCTCGATCGTGCGGGAGGAACAATGTGCAGACTGAAAGGTTTGATGCTGGCGCGAGGGAATTGACATGCGGCGGCTCGCTAGCCTGGTTCGACGGTTCTTCGGCCCGCGAGTGCGGCGTCCGATCGATGATGATCCAAGTCTTCCTTTCACACCCGAAGAGTTCGGCCGGATGATCCGCAGCGGCCGGCACGAGGACATGAAGCTGCTGGCCGAAGGGCTCGCCTGCCGGACCGTTCCGCGCCGCACCAGACATCGCGCCGCGCACTGAGACGCCGCAAGGGAAGCCGCTCCGAGCCTCCTCACTCGTGCTAGACTGCTGCCTATGAGCAATCGCATCCTCGTCCTCTACGGTTCCTACCGTTCCGACCGCATGGGCATTCGCCTGGCGAATTTCGTCATCGATCGCCTGCGCGCCCGCGGCGACGACGTCGTCTTCATCGACGCCAAGGCGATCGGCCTGCCGATGCTGGATCGCATGTACAAGGAATATCCCAAGGGCTCCGCACCCGAGGCGCTGGAGAAGCTGGCCGGAGAGATCCGCGGCGCCGATGGCTTCGTCTTCGTCACCGGCGAATACAATTGGGGCATTCAACCAGGCCTGAAAAATCTCACTGACCACTTCCTTGAGGAGTGGTTCTGGCGTCCGGCCGCGATCGTGAGCTATTCGGCCGGCCGCCTGTCCGGCGCGCGTGCCTCGACCGCCTGGCATGGCACGTTGTCGGAGATGGGCATGGTGGTGGTGTCGAGCACCATCGGCGTCGGCCCGATCGCACAGACGCTGTCGGAGGCGGGTGAACCGATCGGCGAGGGCGGCAAGGCGCTCGAACGTTCATTCCCGCGCTTCGCCGACGATCTCGCATGGTGGATCGAGGCGGCCAAGGCGCAGCGGGCGCGCAAGGCGCCGCCGTACTGAGCGCCTTACGCGGCCCTGACCTCGCCGAGGAAGCGGTCGAATTGTCCGGCGAGATCGCGCGACTGGGTCGAGAGCTGCTCGGCTGCGCCCAGCACCTCTCTTGCGGCCGTGCCGGTGTCGTCGGCGGCGCGCTGCACGCCTGAGATGTTGGTGTTGACCTCCTGGGTGCCGCGCGCGGCCTCCTGGACGCTACGGGCGATCTCCTTGGTCGCCGAACCCTGTTCCTCGATCGCGGCCGCAATCGCGGTGCCGATCTGGTCGATCTCGCCGATGACGTCGGCGACGTTGCGGATCGCGGTGACGGTCTCGTCGCTCGCGGCCTGGATCGCCGAAATCTGCTCGGAGATTTCGGTGGTAGCCTTGGCGGTCTGGCCCGCCAGCGATTTCACCTCGGCAGCAACCACCGCAAAGCCGCGGCCGGCATCGCCGGCGCGGGCGGCCTCGATGGTCGCGTTCAGGGCCAGCAAATTGGTCTGCTCGGCGATGCTCTGGATCAGCGTGACGACGTCGCCGATCTTCTGCGCGCCCTCGGCCAGCGCTCGGGCGGTGTCGCCGGTGCGGCGGGCGTTGTCGACGGCGCGGGCCGCGATCTCGGTGGATTGAGCCACTTGGCGGCCGATCTCCGAGATCGAAGAGGTCAGCTCTTCGGTGGCGCTCGCGACGGTCTGGACGTTGCTCGATGTCTGCTGTGAGGCGGCGGCGACGACCGCGGCCTGGCTGTTGGTCTGGGCCGCCGTCGAGGTCATCGACTGCGCCGTGCTCTCCATAGTGGAGGAGGCTTTCGACAGTCCGCCGACGAGCTCGGTGACCTTGGCTTCGAACGCGCGGGTGATCCCGTCGAGCGCCTGTGCGCGGCGCATCTTGCCGTCGTTCTCGGCCTGCTTCTCCGCCGCGAGGCTGTCGGCCCGGATCATGTTGTCCTTGAAGACCCGGACGGCCGCGGCCATCGCGCCGATTTCATCGGAACGTTCGGCGCCGGGAATCTCTTCCGCAACCTCGCCGTCGGCAAGCCGCGACATCCGCGTTGTCAGATTGACGATCGGGGCGCAGACGCGGCGGCGGACCGTGACGATGAGGCCGGCACTGGCGATCAGCACGGCGAGAAGGCCCGCGAGTGCGATCGTGAAGCTGGTGTGGGCCGCAGTGGAGGCACCGGCGAGAATCTGCTCGGCGTTGTCGTAGAAGGCGTCGCGGACCTCGATGATGGTGCTGAGGCCGCGCTGCGTGGCGGTGTAATAGGTGTCCATGTCGTGTTCGTACTTGCCGCTGACCGCACCCTCCTTCACCAGCTTGAGCTCGCGGCCGAATTCTTCGATGTAGATCGCGTTGAATTTCTCCAGTGCGGCGGCGATGTTCGCCGGCGTTGCGGGATTGCCGCGCAGCTCCAGCAGCGACATCACGATCTGATCGTTGCGGCCCTGCGAGCGGCTGATCTCGGCCTTCTCGGTATCGGTCGCCGGCTTTTTGCCCCCGACGAGATTCTTGTGCAGGCTGGAGTTGAAGCCGCCGACGTCGCGCAATGTCATCGCGATGTTGGCGTAGCTGGCCTGCCGGTAGGCATCGCCGTTGAGGATCGCCATGCGGCGGACCTGCTCGTTGAGCAGCGCGGTCACGCTGGCGTTGAGCACGGCGTTGTCGGCGACGATCTTCTTGGCGGCGTCCTTGCGCGCCTCAGGCGGGCCCGACATCGCCTTGTCGATGGCTTCGCGTAGCGCGGTGAACTTCGAATTGATGGCGTCGATGTTGCCGCCGGTGGTGTTGCCGTCGTCGAACGGGCCCGGCAGGTCCTTGCGCAACGCGTTCATCGTGTCGCGGGCGGCATCGGTCTGCTTGCGCAGCTTGCCCTGCTCGGCAAGCAGCGCCGGGTCGACAGCGGGAGGGCCATAGAGAATGTTGGTGGAAAAGCCGCGCTCGGGATTGAGGTAGCGCGGGATGTCGCTGACGGCGCGGACGATCGCGAGCCGCCCCTGGGCTTCGGTGATCCGCTCCATCGTCTGGTATTTCGTTACGGCGACGTAGACGGCGAGGCCGCCGCCCACGGTCGAGAGCGAGACGATGGCGGTGGTCAGGAGCGTACCGATTTTCATGAGTCTATCCGGCAACTGGCGCGGGAAATTATTGCACGGACAATAGGCAGGCGATCTTAATCCCGGGTTTACGCTGGTGGCCGCCAGCAGTCGCGGTCACTTCGCCTTGCGGTCGAGGGCGGCGAGGATATCGAGCGTTGCCTGATCGCGCCCGCCCGAAAAATACCGGGCGAGCGCCTCGTCGAAGACGGGTTCGTCGGACACCGCGTCGAACAGTGTCATCGACGAGCGGAATTTGGCGTCATCGGGCGCGCCGAGGATGGCGTTGATGCTCCGGCCCTCGATGGCAAGCACGAGCCTCGTGCATTCGATCAGGCGCGGACCGAGGATGGGGTGGGCGAGATAGGCGCGGGCCTCGGCGCGGGAGGCGATGGCGTAGCGCTGCGACATGGCGCTGGAGCCGAGGCCGGCGACCTGGGGAAAGACGAACCACATCCAGTGGCTCTGCTTTCGGCCCCGGGTCAGCTCCCCCTGGATGTCGTGGTAGACCGGGTCCTGGGCCCGGACAAAGCGTCTGAGGTCGAACGGATCGGTCATAGGATACCTTGGGATACCTTAGGATACCCTGGAACGGCTTGCCGGAGCCTTGCCAGACCCCTGCCGGCCGCGATTATGCCTAACTTTTGGCTCCCAATGTGGTAGCTGGTATAGAATCTCCGGGTGGGGGTGGGTCCCCCCGGGGATCGATTTTGGGGAGCTGATGGTTTCCGACCGGGCACAAGCCGAGAGGCTATTGTCGCGCCGCCGTATTGGGCGAGCCGAGACGATATTGCTGTCTCTGGCCGCTGTCGCGCTGGCACTGGGCGCCGCCGCCTGGGTCGCGGATATCGGCGGTTCGGCCTCGCTGGTCACCGCCGCGCTGCCGCCGGCCAATGCGCCTTCATTCGATGATCGTTTCGCTTCCGCTTCCAGCAGTCCGCCCGCCCGCGAGTTCGGCTTGCGGACGCTGGAGCGCTCCGCGGTGAGTGCAGTCCAGCTCAAATTGCGCGACGCCAAGGCGATGCTCGCCCAGAAGCTCCAGGGCGACGACTGGCGCTCGACCCTGACCGACGACGACCGGCACATGTCGGAGGAGACGAGACAATCGCAGCGTGCTGACGCCATCCCGATGCCGCGCTCGCGTCCGCCCCAGGCAGACATCTCGGCCCAGATCGCCTCGAGCCAGGCTTACGCCGAGACCAATCCCAGGATCGACAACCGCAACTTCTTCGAAAAATTCACCGACAAGATCAGGCTGGCCTCGCTGACGCCCGACAGCGGCCTGTTCGGCAAGGCGCCGGATCTCGCCGCGCTCGGGTACGATTCGCGGACGGCGGTCTACGACATCTCGGCCAAGGCGCTTTACCTGCCGAGCGGCCTCGCGCTGGAAGCGCATTCCGGCATGGGCGCGCTGATGGACGACCCGGAGCACGTCGATCAGCGGATGGTTGGCGCGACCCCGCCCGCGACCTACGACCTGAAGCCGCGCGAAAAACTGTTTCACGGCGTCCGCGCACTGCGCTTGACGCCTACCGAGGGCACCAGCGCGCTCGGCCGCGTGGGCCTGCTCACCCACAATTACATGCTCGGGCCTCGTGGCGACTCCAACGGTTGCGTGTCGATCAAGGACTATGATCGGTTCATGAAGGCCTACGACAACGGTGAGTTCAACCGTCTGGTCGTGGTGCCCAGGCTGACCCCATCGGCGACCGCCTCGCAGCGCGCGAGCACTGAGTCCTGATATCTGCTCCTGATATTTGCCTGCCACGGCGGGGCTGCCGTTTTCCCTTCGTTAAGCCGTCATCGTCCAGAAGCAGCCCATGAGTGATCCGCAAAGTGAGTGATCCGCAAAATTCCGAGACCCCGCTGCGCACGACGTTCAAGATCAAGCTGAACGGCGACACGCTGGCGATCGCGACCGTCGGCCAGGCCTATCAATTCCTCACCAACTTCAAATCGGTCGAGTGGATGGAATTCCGCTCGCTGCACGAAGACGCGGTCGCAGCGCTCGAAGGCGCCGCCGAAAACGCGATGCTCGTCGTGCAGGCGACCAACGCCGTGCGCGCGCTGTTCGTCAGCGCAAAGCTGCTCTGAGAGCGACACGGGAAATATTTGGGAAGATTCCCGGATTGCGCTGCGCTCCATCCGGGCTACCGCTCATAACCGGAACTCCGCTATAGGAACGGCAATAGCTTCGCGAAGATCGCGCTCAAGCCGATACGTTGAAACATAGTTCAGGGAGAGACCCATCATGAAACGCCGTACATTCCTCAAGGGCGGCGCGGTTGCCGGCGCGACGACGCTGGTTGCCGCACCTGCGATCGCGCAGAGCGCGCCCGAGATCAGATGGCGCCTGACCTCGAGCTTCCCGAAATCGCTGGATACCATCTACGGCACCGCGCAGACGTTTGCGAAATATGTTGCCGAGGCCACCGACAGCAAATTCCAGATCCAGACCTTTGCGGCCGGCGAGCTCGTCCCCGGCCTGCAGGCGCTCGATGCGGTCAGCACAGCCTCCGTCGACATGGCGCAGACCCCGCTCTATTTCTATATCGGCAAGGAGCCGGCGCTGGCCTATGCGACCGGCGCGCCGTTCGGCATGAACCATCGCCATCAGGAGTCCTGGTGGCATTTCGGCGGCGGCGCCGACCTCACCAACGAGGCGCTGAAGCCGTTCAAGGCGCATGCGATCCTCTGCGGCAATTCCGGCACCCAGATGGGCGGCTGGTTCCGCAAGGAGATCAAGACCGTCGACGATCTCAAGGGCCTGAAATTCCGCATCGCCGGCATGGGCGGGCATGTGCTGGCGCGGCTCGGCGTGGTCCCGCAGCAGATCGCGGGCGGCGACATCTATCCGGCGCTGGAGAAGGGTACGATCGACGCCGTCGAATTCGTCGGTCCCTATGACGACGAGAAGCTCGGCTTCCAGAAGGTCGCCAAATACTATTACTTCCCGGGCTGGTGGGAAGGCGGCGCGATGCTGCACATGATCGTCAACGACGAGAAATGGGCGTCGCTGCCCAAGCAGTACCAGGCGATCATCAACCAGGCCGCGTCGGCCGCGGGTGCTTGGATGCTCGAGAAATACGACAGCGTGAATCCGGCGGCGCTGAAGCGGCTGATCGCCAATGGCGCGGAGCTGAAGGCGTTTCCGCAGCCGGTGCTGGAGGCCTGCTACGCCGCGACCCAGGAGCATCTGAACGAGCTCGCCACCAAGAGCGACCTGTTCAAGCGCACCAAGGAAAGCCACGACGCCTATATGAAAGAGCTGCTGTTCTACACGCAGATCGCGGAGAATTTTTACGACAATTATCTGCTCGGCAAGATGCGCAAGGGCTGATCTCAGGCCACCGCGACGGGCGGCCGGATTGCTTTGCGCCAACATCCGGCCGCCCGTCGTTGCGTCAGACTTATGACGATGCATTCCTGCAACATGCCGCCGAAAACCGATGGTGGGATGATGCCGTCCATGCTTCTTCAACCTAACGGTTGATGTGGGATTTTGGCCGTTCCTCCAGACCTTGTTGAAGCAGGGAATGGAGTCGAAAATGACCTTACTGAACAGCATTGGCGGAACCGCTGGCAGGAGCAACCTTCGCCCGATCGCGTCCTGCCTGGCTATCCTCCTTGCAACCACATTCCTCCACGCCGGTTCCGCGCTGGCCGCCGACTACGCGGCCGGCGGCGGCGTCATCAACGGGCCATCCGGCGAGGCGACGGCGGTAGGCCAGACGGCGACGACAGAGGGCACGTTCGCCACCGCCTATGGCGCCTTGTCCACTGCAACCGGCGAAACCGCGCTTGCTGTGGGCACCGTGTCCAAGGCGATCGGCGATAATGCAACCGCGATCGGCATCGGCACCGCTGCAACCGGAATATCGGCGAGCGCCTTCGGTGACAACGCCACCGCAACTGGCACCGGCGCCACGGCGACTGGTACGCACTCCAGCGCCATTGGTGCGAATGCCGCGGCGTTCGGCGGCAACGCCTTCGCAAGCGGGGCAACCGCCACGGCGACGGGCGCCCACAGTAGCGCGTTTGGCACCGCAGCGACCGCAACGGGCGAGGGCAGCAACGCCCTCGGCAACAACACAACCGCGACCGGCGCCGGCAGCCTGGCCAACGGGGACTTTGCGACGGCGACAGGCCAGAACAGCAACGCCAGCGGCCAGTTCGCGACCGCGACCGGCACCAACAGCAAGGCGAATGGCGCCGCTGCCACGGCCTATGGTCAAGGCAGCACCGCGACCGGCAGCAACGCCGTGGCCATCGGTGAAACCAGCACCGCCACAGGCAATTTCGCGACCGCGCTCGGCAACAACAGCAATGCCATTGGCAACGTTACGGTGGCGGTGGGTGCTTTCAGCTCCGCCAACGGCGAGGGGACCGTCGCGGTCGGAAATTCGAGCAATGCAGGTGCGACCAACGCCACCGCGCTCGGCGCTTCGGCCGTGGCCGTCACCGGCGGCACCGCGCTCGGCAACAGTTCACGGGCGGACGGCACCAATTCGCTGGCCCTCGGTATGAATGCGACCGCATCGGGAGCCAATTCCGTCGCGATCGGCGCAGGCTCGACCGCAACGCTGGCCAATACCGTGTCGTTCGGTACGCCTGGCAACGAGCGGCGCCTGACCAATGTCGCCGCCGGCGTCGCGCCGACCGACGCGGTCAACATGAGCCAGCTCACCGGCATCACCGCCGGATTTCAGTCGCAGATTGGTTCGCTCCAGGCGCAGATCGGCAACAATCTGACCGAGGCGCGACGCGGCATCGCCGCCGCGGTTGCAGCCGCCAGCGCGCCGATGCCGTCCGCGCCGGGCAAGACCACTTGGCAGGTGCGCGGCTCGGCGTTTCACGGCGAAGGCGGTTTCGGTGCTGGTTTCGCACATCGCCTCAACACCACCATGCCCCTCACCGTCGTGGGCGGCTATGGCAATGGCGGCGGCACCGAGCACACCGCCTATGTCGGCGTCGGCGGGGAGTTTTGAGCGTTCACCTCACGCCGAGCCGAGACCCAGCTTGGCATAGATGCGCCGCGCATAGGCGCCGAACGCGTCCGTCGTCTTCAGCGGCAGAGCCCGCGGGAAGGGCAGGTCGATCGGGAAATAATCGGCCATCTTTGCCGGACCGGCCGTCAGCACGGCGCAGTGCGAGGACAGGAATACGGCCTCCTGGATCGAATGCGTGATGAAGATGATGGTCTTGCCGCTCTCGCGCCAGATCCGCAGCATCTCCAGATTCATCTGCTCGCGCGTCAAGGCGTCGAGCGCGCCGAACGGCTCGTCCATCAGGATCAGTTTCGGGTCGTGAATGAAGGCGCGCGCAATGGCGGTGCGCTGCTGCATGCCGCCGGAGAGCTCTCGCGGATATTTCTGCTCGTAGCCGGCAAGCCCCACCAGATCGAGCAGATCGCGTGCCCGCTCGCGCGCGGCCTTCATGGGAAGACCGACGATCTCCGCCGGCAGCAGCACGTTGTCCAGGATGGTGCGCCATTTCAACAGCAGCGCCTGCTGGAACACCATGCCGATGTCGCGGGTCGGATCGAACGGGCTTTTGGCATTGCCGATCTTCACCGTGCCGCCGTCGGCGTCGTGCAGGCCGGCCAAGATCTTCATCACCGTGGTCTTGCCGCAGCCGGACGGCCCGACCAGCGAGACCAGCTCACCCTCCTGCACGTCCATGGTGACGTCGGACACCGCCAGGAATTCGGCGCCGCCGCTGCGATAGACCTTGCGGACGCCTTGCAGGCTGATGAAGGGGTTTGAGCTCATGCCAGCCATTTGTTCAAGTTTGCGGCCACGAAGGCGTCGTCGCTGAGGTCGGAGTGCTCGCGGTACACGCGGTCGATCTCGTCCTTCTGGCCGGGGCTGAGGCCCTCGTTCGGATCGAGGCACCACAAGCCCTGCATCAGGCCCTGCCGTCGCAGCACCTCATGACAGCCGGCGATGCAACCGTGAAAATCGTTGGCGACGTCGAAGAAGGCGCTGTTGCAATCGGTGACGCGGGCATCGAGCGCGAGCAGTTCGGCCGGGACGCTGTCCTTGTGCCGTGCCGCCTTGCAGCGCTCGAACTGTTTGATCGCGCTCGCCGTCCACACCGACCAGTGGCCGAGCAGACCGCCCTTGAAGTAGGTCCGCGTGGTGACGCCGTTGTCGCGCAGGTCGAACGGCAGCATCAAGTCGAGCAGGATGTGGTCGTCGTTGCCGGTATAGAGCGCAACGCGGTCGAGCGCGCCGGCTGCCGCGACACCGCGCAGAACGTCAAGGGTCCGGTAGCGGTTGAACGGCGCGATCTTGATTGCGATGACATTGTCGATCGCGGCAAAGCGCTGCCAGAACCGGCTCGACAGGATCACGCCGCCGACGGCCGGCTGAAGATAGAAGCCGACAAGCGGAATTTCGGCTGCGACCGCTGTGCAATGCGCGATGATCTCGTCTTCCGACGCGCTCTTCATCGCAGCGAGGCTGAGAAGCCCTGCGTGGTAGCCGATGTCGCGCGCGGTGCGGGCTTCAGTGGTGGCCTGCCTGGTCGGACCGGCAAGGCCCGCGACCAGCGCCAGCGGACGCTTGGTCCAGTTCGCCGCCGTCTCGGCGGCGAGCTCGAGCACGGGACGATAGAGGCCGACATCGCGGATCGCGAACTGCGTGGTGTGCACGCCGACCGCAAGGCCCCCGGAGCCGGCGTCGATGTAATAGCGCGTCAGCGCTCGCTGGTGCTTCTTGTCGAGCTCGCGTTCGGCGGTGAGCGCGAGGGGATGCGCCGGCAGGACGGTGCCGTCGGCGATCAGCTTGCGGATCTCGCTGTTGATCTGGCTGTGGTGCATGATGTCCTATCCGAATTCAGGGCCGGCGACGGCGAATGGCAGGTCCTCACCCGTGGCTATGGCGGGGCCGAACCGCATGCGCTGGAACGGCCGTTCGATGCTCCAGCCCGACGCGGTCAATCCTTCAGGGAACGCGGCTTGCGACGCGACGGCGTCGAGCAGCAGCGGCCCGGTCTCCGATCGCGCGATGGCATCGACCAGGGTCAGCGCGGCTGCCGTGTCATCGGCAAACAGTGGGCCGATATGGCGCGCGGTGCGTCCGTCGCGCACCAGCGCGATGGCGCCGTTCGCGGCGACAATGCGTGAGCCGGGACGCTGAGCGAAGTTGGACAGCAGGGCGGTTCGATCGAGGCCCGTAGTGCGCCGGTCACGCGCGCGGAGCGCGTCGAGCGTCGCGGATGAAGGTGGCTGCGCGGACGCGAACGCGGATTTCACCAGCTTGAGACGGCGCAATTGCAGCGTCGGCGTGAACCCGAGCGGTCCATAGACGGCAGCACCGTCGGGTGTTGCGTCGAGCCAGCTCGTCAGGCCGTTCCGGCGGGCGGTTTCCAGGCAGGCATCGACGAGGCGCGTTGCAAGGCCGCGGCGGCGATGGGTGCCTGATACCAGCACCATGCTGATCCAGGCGTTTTTGCTGGAGTAGGGCAGCAGGGCCGCGGTTGCCACCAGCCGTCTGCCGTCGCGGATGCCGAACACGATTCCATCGTGCAGGAAGATGCGCCAGTCCTCCTCGGTCTGGTTCCAGTGTGCTTCCGTCGACAGCACGAGCCCGGCGATCGCATCGTCGACGCCGAGCTTGATGATGGCCGGATCGTCAGTAGCGTCCATCGCGCACCTCGTATTTGGTGGGCTTGCCGAGGCTCGGCATGGCGCGGGACACCCAATCCGCTGTCCAGGCGATCAGCTGCTCGGTGTCGACGACCGGCAGGCCGAACAGCTCGACGGCCTTGGACGTGTCGGTCAGCCACGCCGTCGGCTGTTCGTTTCCTGTCAGCACCGGCGCACGGCCGAACCTCGCGCCGAATCTTGCTGCGAGGTCGCGCACCGCCAAGATCTCGTGGCCGCTGACATTGATCGGCGAGGTCGGCGCCGTGCAATGCGCGAGGCAGCGCAGGGCCTGGGATGAGGCATCGCCCTGCCAGATGAAATTGACATGGCCGATGCTGACGTCGATCGGCGTGCCCGTGAGCACTTTCAATGCGATGTCGTGGAGCACGCCATAGCGCATGTCGATCGCGTAATTGAGGCGGAACAGCCGCCCGGGCGTTCCGAACTTGCGCGAAAAATACTCGAACATGCGCTCGCGGCCGACGCAGGACTGGGCGTACTCGCCGGGCGGGTTCGGCGCCATGTCCTCGCGCGAGCCTTTGCCGTCGACGGGGACGAAGGGATAGATGCAGCCGGTCGAGAACGCCACGATCCGCGATGACGGGAAGGCCTGCGCGACCAGTGCCGGCACGTGCGCATTCATCGCCCAGGTCAGCGAGAGATCGCCCTCCGCGCCGAATTTGCGGCCAGCCATGAAGACGATGTTGGGCGCCTTCGGCAGCGCATGAATCGCGGTCTCGTCCATCAGGTCGCAACTGATGGTCTCGACGCCACGCGCATGCAGCCAGTCCTTGACGCCGGCGTCGCTGAAGCGGGCGACGCCGATGACGCGGCGATCGGGCGCTGCGGCTTTGGCCAGCCCCGCCAGCGTCGGCCCCATCTTGCCGGCGACGCCGAGGATCATGATGTCGCCCTCGACGCTGGCGAGGTCGTCGATCAATGCCTGCGTCGGCCGGCACAGGAGATCGTCTAGCGCAGCGATATCAGGGATGGTCTTCGGCAGTGTCTGGCGGGTGAGGAGCATGGTTGTGGTCCCTGGTCTTGGCTTTGCCGTTCAAGTCGGTGTTGCGTCACCGACCATGAACATGCGTTCGAGGACGAGCACGAAGCCGTAAAGCGCGACGCCGAGCAGCGTCAGCAGCACGACGGCCATCACCATCGCGGGCGTGTCGAGCGACGATTGCACCTGGATCATGAGGTAGCCGAGCCCGCGTTCGGAGGCGATGAACTCGCCGACGATGGCGCCGGCCACCGCGAGGATGGCGCCGACCTTCATGCCGGAGAAGATGTAAGGCAGCGATCCCGGCAGCTGGATCTTGCGGAACAGCGTCCAGCGCGAGCCGCGCAGCGATTTGACCAGATCGAGCAGATCCGGCTCGACCTCGCGCAACCCCCGCGCGGTGGTGAGCAGGATCGGAAAGAAACAGATGCTGAAGGCGATCAGGATGTTCGGCACGATGCCGTAGGAGAACCAGACGATGAGGAGCGGGCCGAGCGCGACCTTCGGGATCATGTTCAGCGTCACGAACAGCGGCAGCAGCACGAGGCTGATCAGCGGTGCCCAGCTGAAGATGACGGCCAGCGCCACGCCGACGAATGCGCCGAGCGCAAAGCCGCCGAGGATCTCGATCGCCGTCACCAGCGTATTGGCGCCCCAGGCGTAGCTCGCGGTTCCCAGCGTCTGGATTGTCGCGAGCGGCGAGGGCAGGATGAACTTCGGCACGTGGAAGGCATCGACCAGGACCTGCCAGAGCACGAGCACGGCGAGGTGCACGATCAAGACGATCGCAAAGCTGCGCGTATTGCGGGCGCCGTCTCCTGTCACCGGTTGCTCCCTGTTGCCGCCGGCCACATTGCCGCCGGTCGCTAGCCTAACCGTCCCTGAGGGAAGTTTCAACCAGTTGGTTGATTACGGACGGAGCGAATGTAGCACGAGATCGGCGACGTGCCGGCGGCGGGCGCGCCGCGCCGCCCGGCTCGACAGGTCCTTGCCGAAGATCGCCGACAGCGTCGGCGTGTTCGAGAGATAGAAATAGCTGAGGCCCGCGATGGAGATATAGAGCTGGATCGGGTCGATCCCCTTGCGGAACATGCCGGCGCGGACGCCTTCGTGAAGGATGTGGGACACGCTCTTCACCAGCGGCGAATGCATCGCCTCCAGCCGCGTCGAGCCGCGGACGTGGCGGGCACCGCCGCGGTTCTCGTCGTTCAGAAGCACGATGAAATCGGGGTTTGCCGCCAGGTAATCGAACGAGGCCTCGATCAGCTTCCGGATCGCCTTTTCCGGCGGCAGGCCTTCGAGATTGAGCTGGCGCTCCTGTTCGCGGATATCGGCGTAAACCCATTCGAGCACGGCAAGATAGAGCGCGTCCTTGTCGCCGAAATAATGGTAGACGAGCTGCTTGTTGACGCCGGCGCGCTCCGCGATCTCGTCGACGCGGGCGCCGGCAAAGCCGTGCCGGGCGAACTCCTCGCGCGCCGCGGTGAGCAGCTTCTTGCGGGTGGCGACCGGGTCGCGCCGCTGCGGCACGGTGTCGCCTGAACGTTTTGCGGGCATTTCCAACCAAACAGTTGACAAGTTGAGGGCGGCCTTGTTGCATTGGTATCCTCACAGGGGGAGAGCGACAAGCCGGTCGCGGGCAACGAGGAGAGATGCGATGAAGCGTTTGCAGGCGGCGGGCTCGGCTCTGGCTGTGGCCCTGATGCTCGGATCACCAGTCGTGCCCGCGACCGCGGGCGAGGCGGTCAACCTGATCCTGAACTGGGCGCCGACGGCCGATCACTCGCCCTATTATTACGCCAAGGCACAAGGCTGGTACGAGAAGGCGGGCATCGATCTGACCATCGAGGTGGGCAAGGGCTCCGGCGTCTCCGCCGCCAAGGTCGGCTCCGGCGGCTCGCCCTTCGGCGTCGCCGATCTCGCCACCATGCTGGTGGCGAAGAGCAAGGGCGCCGACGCTGTTGCCGTGATGAGCGTCTACGCCAACACCGGACAGACCTTTTACTGGCTGAAGAGCTACGGCGTGAACGGGGTGAAGGATTTTGCCGGCCACAAGATCGGCAATCCGCCCGGGGACGCCTCGCGCGTGATGTGGCCGGCCTTCGCCAAGGCCGCAGGGCTTGCGCCCGACTCCGTTGGCTTCGTCAATGTCGGGCCGACGGCGAAGATCGCCGCGCTGAAGAGCCATACCGTCGACATCATCAGCGACTTCTACAACGAGCACGATTTGAAGGTGATCGAGTTCGGAGCCGATCTCGGCTACGTCAACTGGAAGGACATCGGGCTCAACCCCTACGGCAATTCGCTGATCGTCAACGGCGGCTACCTGCAGAAGAACCCGAAGCTGGTCGAGGAGTTCGTCCGCGTCACGCAAAAGGCGTTCGCGACTTGCGTCGCCGACGCCGCGCCCTGCCTGAAGGCGCTGCTCGATCAGGTCTCCGGTCTGGACAAGGAGAACCAGGAGCGCCAGTGGGAGCGGATCAAGTTCCTGATGACGGACGAATTCACGACCACGAAGGCGCTTGGCTGGATCGACGGCGAGCGCATGAAGAAGGACTACGATCTGGTCCAGACCTATCTCGGCATGGAGAAGCCGTTCGACGTCACGACGGCGTTCACGACCAAGATGCTCGATCCCGCCATCAAGATGGATGCGAGCAAGGTGAAGAAGTAGGGGGGCTTACCGTCGTCCTGGCGAAAGCCAGGACTCATTACCCCAGGGCGGGGTTTGGTGACTCGTGGTTCGGTACTCCCACCGTCCGCATCGATGGATTGCGCGGTATGGGTCCTGGCTTTCGCCAGGACGACGCTGGAGATCGGGGGCGGCTGCCCGTCGCCGAGAGCCACGGCCCGACGCCCACCACTCCACGTAACCCCACGGAGAAATTAACCGGCCATTAACCATATCGGCGGCATCGTTAACCATTCAATAACAGGGAACGAGTCGGCCGCTATGGAGGCTGCAGCAAAAGTCCAACGCCAAATGGTGCGCCTGCGCGGGCGCTCCTATGTGGCCTTCGTGTTCGTGCCGACGGTTCCCATCCAGGACTGGCTGCAGGAGATCGACACCACGATCGCGCGCTCGCCGGGCTTCTTCGCCGGCCGCCCCGTGGTGATCGACCTGTCCTCGGTCGATCTCAGCCAATCCGGCATCGGCCATCTGCTTACCAGCCTTCAGGACCGCAACATCCGCGTGCTCGGGATCGAGGGCGTGGAGGAGGCGCGGCTGACCCCCATGATGCCGCCGCTGCTGTCGGGCGGGCGGAGCTGCGTGGTCGAGCCGAGTGCGCCCAAGAAGGTTGAGGCAAAGGTCGAGACCAAGCCGACCTCGCTGCTGCTCGAAAGCCCCGTGCGCTCCGGCCAGACGGTGATCTTCCCCGAAGGCGACGTCACCATTTTGGGTTCTGTCGGCTCCGGCGCCGAGGTCGTTGCCGGCGGCTCCATTCACATCTACGGCGCGCTGCGCGGCCGCGCCATGGCAGGCGTGAACGGTCACACGAGCGCACGCATCTATTGTCAGAAGATCGAGGCCGAACTGCTTGCAATCGATGGTTTTTACCAGACCGCCGACGATATCGACGCGGCCCTGCGCGGCAAGCCGGCCCAGGCCTGGCTGCAGGGCAACACCATGCGAATTACCGCGCTGAACTGACCAGAAGGAGATTTGAGAGATGGCCAAGGTACTGGTCGTGACGTCAGGCAAGGGGGGCGTCGGCAAGACCACGACGACCGCCGCGCTGGGAGCTGCGCTCGCGCAACGTGGTGAAAAGGTCGTGGTCGTCGATTTCGACGTCGGCTTGCGCAACCTCGACCTCGTGATGGGCGCCGAACGCCGCGTTGTGTTCGACCTCATCAACGTGGTGCAGGGTGTCGCAAAGCTGCCGCAGGCGCTGATCAAGGACAAGCGGCTGGAGAACCTCTGGCTGCTGCCGGCCTCGCAAACCCGCGACAAGGACGCGCTGACCGAAGAGGGCGTGGGCAAGGTCATCGACGATCTGCGCAGCCGTTTCGACTGGGTGATCTGCGACAGCCCGGCCGGCATCGAGCGCGGCGCCTCCATGGCGATGCGCTTTGCCGACGAAGCCGTGATCGTCACCAATCCCGAAGTCTCCTCGGTGCGCGATTCAGATCGCATCATCGGCATGCTCGATTCCAAGACGGTGCGGGCCGAGAAGGGCGAGCGGGTCGAGAAGCACATCCTCATCACCCGCTATGATCCCTCGCGCGCCGCGCGCGGCGAGATGCTGACCATCGAGGACATCCTCGAAATTCTTGCAACACCCTTGCTCGGCATCATCCCGGAGAGCCAGGACGTGCTGCGCGCCTCCAATGTCGGCACGCCGGTGACGCTGTCGAACGCGGAAGGTGCTCCGGCGCGGGCCTATATCGACGCGGCGCGGCGGCTGTGCGGCGACACCGTGCCGATGCAGGTGCCGACCGAGCGCAAGGGCTTCATGGACCGCCTGCTGCGAAGGAGGGCCGCATGAGCATGGGTTTGCTTCGGCTTCTCCGCGGCAACAAGGCCTCTGCACCCGTCGCGCGCGAACGGTTGCAGATCCTGCTTGCTCATGAACGCGGACTGCGCGGCCAGCCCGATCTGCTCGGTGTGCTGCGTGAGGAAATTCTCGCGGTCGTCTCCAGGCACGTCACGCTGGACCCGACCAAGGTCATCGTCCGGCTCGATCGCGGCGACGAGGTCTCGACCCTCGAGGTCGATATCGAGGTGCCCAACGATTTCGAGCGCAAGCGCGCGGCGGTCGGGTAGGGATTTCGGCCGCGACGCTTCAAATTTGGGGTGGGTGAGAAGGCGGTCCGCTGGGCATAGCGGGCCGCCTTTTGCGTACTGACGTGAACGGAACGAGGTCCGGGGCTCAATCGTTGTGAACAACCCGCGGCGGCGCGATGCACCGCGGTTTCGTCAAACGGGAGAACGCCCATGATGACCGAGGTCCAGGTCCACACCGTCGCGCGCCAGATGTTGGAACAGCACGGTTTTGCGGCGATCGCGAAGGCCGCGGAACAGGCCAGGGCTTGCGAGGGCCGCGGCGAGGCCGATGAGGCCAAAGAGTGGCGTCACCTCGCCGACGCGATGAAGATCATTCGCGGTCCGCACCAGAGCTGATACTCCCGCGCGTCAAGGTTCCCCGCGTTCAATGCTCCCCGCGATCCGCGCCCTGCGGCGACGTACGATGCTGCGTCTGCGGCTGGGAGCGCTCGCCCGTTTCCTTGCAGGGCAACGGCTCCCACGAGCCGTCCGGCGCCTGCTGATAAGCGCTGCACGATGACGACGAAGTCGACTTGTCCTCGCCCTTCTGGGCGTCGGAATTCTTCGCCAGCACGGGCGCGGTCAGGATCGTGGCGACGGCAAACGCGACGGCGAGAAGGACATGATTGATCCGCATGGGGCTCCCCTGTTCGAATTCGAAGAGAGCCGCATGCTGGCGAGGATTGTGACGATTATTGGCCGAAGCAAAAGTTCCGGCGCGGCGTGCTTAACGCCGCGCGACAACGCTAGCCGCCCTTGCTGCGGATCAGGCCGGCGAGGTTGGTCTTCTGGGCCTCGCACCAGCTGGGCATGCCGAGGCGGCGTTGGTTGAGGTCGGTCGCCTGGGTGGCCACCGCGACCTCGGCCATCAGATCGTCGTCCTGCTTCTCGCCCATCTTGCCGCCGGTGTGCATCCAGGCGATCGCCTTGCGGACCTTCTCGGTGGTGCCTTCGGGCAGCTGCATCTGCTCCGCCTTCTGCACTAGGTCCTGGTAGACGACATCGGTGCCGGGACATTCGACCTTGGCGGCGAAGGCTTGCAAGACCAGTGTGACATAGGTCGAACGTGGATGGTCGGCCGCTTGGGCCGGCGCCGCCAGCAGCAACAGGGCCGTCATCAGAAAACCAGTGCGCATCCTTGGTACCTCCCCGAATTTTCGGGAAGGCTAGCGGCTGCCGCGCCGCTCCGCAATGGGGATGGCGTGCGCCAGCGAAGCCGGCCGGCGAGCTAGCGCCGCCAGGCCGGCACCGGATCGAGCGGCGTGCGATAGACCTCTTTGTGATCGCGGTCGGTGACGCGCACAGCGCAACCCTTGCTTTGCAACTCGGGCTTTACCTGCGACAGCTCGGTGGCCAGTTGAACGGCGCGATCGGAGGCGACCTCGATGTCTTCGAGGATGATACCGCCCTGGTTCTTGAACTCTTCACCAACCACGAGATCGAAGGAATAGTAAGGCATCCGAATTCCCCGGTGTGACGAATTGAGCTTCGGGTGGACGTTTCAACACATGACCAATGGTACCACTGAGTCGATGTTTATCGAATGAACGGCGCGCGCAATCTCTGTGCTTATGGCGCAGAAATGATGTGCAGCATTCAAGCGTGTTAAGATTTTATTAAATATGTCGGCGTGATCATGAGGCATGGAATTGCAGCAGAACCGGGCTCCGGGAACCGGCAGCTGCAAGAGAAGGCCGCCGGCATAAATCCCGACGGCCTTTTCTCTTGATCGAAAACGATCGAAGCGCCGCTTCCCGTAGTCATCCGGAGTCAACGCATCACATCGACTCGGACAGCATCGCTGGCGCGACGCTTTCGTGTCGTCGCGTGACGATGGTTCAGCGCAGCGGCATTGGCGGGCGTACGACAGGTCCGTCGTCGTCGGCAACGGCTTGCGTCGTCATGGCAGCTGGCGGCGGGACTGCGGCAGCCTGCGAAGGCGGCGGCGGAGCGAGCGGCGCGGGCGAATAAGCCGGCATGTAGGTGTGCGACACGACCGGCTTGGGCTTGCGAACCGGCGGCGCAGCAGGCCGCGGCGGCAGCGCGGACATTTGCGCGCGCGGATCGAGGCGCGGCTTCGCATCGGCCACCGGCTTCGGCGCGGGCGGCTTCGCCATCTCGCGTGCCATCTGCTCCTGCCCGGCCTTCAACTCGGCGATGTTGGCCTTGAGCTGCTCGATCTGTTGCGCCATCGCGGCGAGATCGCGCGTCATCGACTGCACTGATTGTACAGGATCGGATTGTGTTGCCGTGGGCACCGCTGCTGCAACCTGCGTTGCGGGCGGAGCCGCAGATTGGTCGGCCGCCTGATCCGTGGCGGCTTGATCCGTTGCGGCCTGGTCCGCAGGCGGCGCGGCCTGTGCGGCGGCGACCGGTGCCGTCTGCGAGGTCGAAGGCAGCAGCGACGCCAATACCGGCGTCCATTCGGCGAGCATCTGTCTTGCGGTGTCGCCATGTTTCTCCCAGGCGACAGTGGCGGCAGCGCTTCCGCCCGCAAACAGCATCGTGACGAACGCGCCGCGCAGCCATTTGCCAGCCGAGGACCGCTTCTGCCGGCCGAGACCATCACCGGCCGCAACGCGCACGGCGGTGTCGACGGACGGCGCTGCCGCCTGCGGCTCCGCGATGGGACTGAACTTCGGCTCCGGATTCGTTCTGGACTTCAGCGTGAACGCCGGATCTATCCTGGGCTCCGGACGGGCCGTGATCTCAGGCGCGAGCGCGGGCGCGACGCTGAGAGGCCGCGAGGCCAGCACAATGTCAGGCGAAATCTGCACCGCGTCGTGCGGGTCGTTGTTCGTGACCGTGTCCTTCACGATCTCATCGACGATTTGCCGAGAGTTCAGCGTCGCGAGCATCGCAGCTCCTTTGAAGCCCGGGTGTTTTGAAGCCCAGGTGTTGAGTAGTTGAAGTGTTGGCCGTCCGCATTCGCGCGAGCAGATCCGTGAGGTGAGCCCATCCAATTCCCCGAGGCCCAAGCCATGACGCACGAGTCCAGCCGGGTTTGACCAAAGCAAGGCGAGGGGATGGAGACTGTGCGACGCTCTTGCGCCCTTTGTGGTGATGGAACCCGCCTCAGAAAACACGCGGACGTGTTCCATAATGCCTTGTTTTCAGCACGATTTTGGCAGCATCTGGCGTCGCTGGGGGTGCTGCTATCGCTATCGGGGCCGGCGGTGCCAAGATCCTTATTCGTTCTATTCGTCCTTGCCATGCTGCCGTTGGGCGGCTGCATGCAGACGACGCTTTCGCCATCGACAGATGCGAGCATGACGTCGCGCGACCGGCAGTTGCTGGCGCATACGCCGTACGCGCAGGCGAACGTGCCCGAGCAATATCTTCGTCACATCGTCGATTATCCGCGCAAGGAGCAGCCGGGCACGATCCTGGTCGATACCGATGCGCGCTATCTCTATTTCGTGCTGCCCGACGGCAAGGCGATCCGCTACGGCGTCGCGGTCGGCGAGGAAGCCATGGCGTTCTCCGGGGTCGCGCGGGTCGGTCGTCTGGCGGAATGGCCGGACTGGGTTCCAACGGCGGACATCCAGGCGCGGCTCGGACCCTATCCGGCCCGCGTGCCCGGCGGTCCCGCCAATCCGCTCGGCGCGCGGGGCATCTATCTCTATGCCGGCAACAAGGACACGCTCTACCGCATCCACGGCACCAACCAGCCGGAATATATCGGGCAGGCGATCTCGTCCGGATGCATCCGGATGCGCAACGAGGACGTGATCGATCTCTATGACCGGGTGAAGCTCAATTCAATGGTCGTGGTGCTGCCGCCTGGACAGAACGCGCAGGTCGAGGCGCGGCCCAGCTGGCGCGGGTGACGTCGCCCTAATTCTCGGGACGGGCAATGCGCCATTGCAGCGTCGTGGCATTGCCGTTGGCCTCGCCCGGCGCCTTGTCGGCCGGCGAGGTGTAGAGCGGACGATAGCGATAGGCCCACATCTTGCTGCCGTCGTTACGGTTGATCACGGTGAAGTCGCCGATCGCCTTGGCATCGGCCGTTGCCGATAGCGGCACCCAGCTCTCGACGCATTTGCCGTTGCAGTTCGACGTCTTGCCGGTGGTATCGCGCTCGTAATAGTAGAGCGTCATGCCATTGAGGTCGACGAGCGTGGGGCCCTGCTTGGTCAGGATCACTTTCGCCGGTGAGGTCGCGGGCTTCGGCGGAGGAGGGGCATCGCCGCCGCCATGGCCGTTCGCGAGCGCCGGAGCGGCCGAGAGCGCGATCGCCGCCGCCGCAATGAGGAACCTGAACATCCGAAACTCCAGACCGGCAAAGTTAATCGCGCGTTAAACGCCGAATGCGGCGGACCCTAACAGCCGAAGGTTAGTTCCTGGTTTCGCGACACCGCGACAACGACCGGTAGAATTACGGGGGGTTAGGCCTGCGCTTCGCGCAGCGGGGCGCGGCTGAGTTCGTTGCCGGCGGCGATGGCCTTGTGCAGAAGGCGCATCAGATCCTCACCTTCCTTCGCGCTGAGGCCGCGCAGCATGATGCGTTGCGCGGATTCGACGGCCGGCGTGATCTTGCGCAGCGTGCGGCGGCCTTCGTCGGTGATCTCGAGTTCGCGGGCACGACGGTCGCGGCGCGAGGCGCGGCGCTCCGCGAGCCCCTTCTGCACGAGGCGGTCGATCACGCCGGTGATGGTGGTGCGGTCGTAGGCGATCAATCCCGCGAGCGTCACCTGGTCGAGTCCCGGATTGGCCTTGATGGTTGCGAGCGCGGCGTATTGCACCGGGGTAAGGTCGAAGCCGGCATCCCCGACTTCGGCCAGAAACACCGCGACCGCGATCTGCTGGAATCGGCGCGCCAGATGTCCGGGCATGTCGTTGTTGTCTTTCACCGAATTTCTCCGTTGGGGGCGGGACGGCCGGGATCGTTGACAAGTATACTGATAGTCAGCATACTGATCAATATCCAAACAGACCATCGGCGGGAGAGGTGCTCATGCAATTCCATCTCAATGGATTTCAGCCGGGCGACCCCGAAATCGCAGATCCCGCCGCGCGCATTCATGCGTCGGGCGCAACGGGAGGCGTGCCCGAAGAGGTCGATGTCCTCATCGTCGGCTGTGGCCCTGCGGGCCTGACGCTCGCGGCCCAGCTCGCGCAGTTTGCCGACATCAAGACCTGCATCGTCGAGCAGAAGCCGGACCGCCTACTGGTCGGGCAGGCCGACGGCATCGCCTGCCGCACCATGGAGATGTTTCATGCCTTCGGATTCAGCGAGCGCGTCCTGAAGGAAGCCTGTTGGGTGAACGAGACCACGTTCTGGAAGCCGGACGAGCGGATGCCGGAAAATATCGTCCGCAGCGGCCGGGTGCAGGACGTCGAGGACGGTTTGTCGGAATTCCCGCACGTCATCCTCAACCAGGCGCGCATCCATGACGGCTTTCTCGACGTCATGCGCAAAGCGCCGGCCAGGCTCGAGCCCCATTACAGCCGGCGCCTGCTCGACCTTCAGGTCGATCCGGCCGCGGGTCCCGCCGACCATGCCGTGACGGCGCGGCTCGAACGGGTCGATGCCGAGAACGAGGGCGAGATCGAGACGATCAAGGCGCGCTACGTCGTCGGCTGCGACGGAGCCCGCAGCATGGTGCGCAAATCGATCGGCCGCGAGTTGCTCGGCGATTCCGCCAATCATGCCTGGGGCGTGATGGACGTGCTGGCGGTGACCGATTTTCCGGACATCCGCTTCAAGGCCTTGATCCAGTCGGCGAAGAACGGCAGCCTGCTGATCATTCCGCGCGAGGGAGGCTACATGGTCCGCCTCTATGTCGAGCTCGCCAAGCTCGACATCGGCGAGCGCGTCGCCAATCGCAACATCACCGCCGATGACGTGATCGCGAAAGCGCAGCGGATCCTGAAGCCGCATACGCTCGATGTGAAGGAGATCGCGTGGTGGTCGGTCTACGAGATCGGCCAGCGCCTGACCGACAAGTTCGACGACGTGCCGGAGACCGAGATCGCTACGCGTCTGCCGCGGATATTCATCGCCGGCGATGCGTGCCACACCCACAGCCCGAAGGCGGGGCAGGGCATGAACGTCTCGATGCAAGACGCCTTCAATCTCGGCTGGAAGCTCGCTGCCGTTTTGCGGAAGCAGTTTGCGCCAAGCCTACTGCATTCCTATTCGGCAGAGCGTCAGGCGGTTGCGAAAGAGCTGATCGATTTCGACCGCGAATGGGCGGGGATCCTCGCGTCCGCAGGCAAGGCCGGCGGCGCCGATGCGGCCAGGACGCAGGACTATTTCGTGAGGCACGGTCGCTACACCGCGGGCACGGCGACGCATTACCGCCCGTCGGTTTTGACCGGAGCGACGTCCCACCAGCATCTCGCGCAAGGCTTCGTCATCGGCACGCGCTTTCATTCCGCACCGGTGATCCGGCTTGCGGATGCCAAGCCGGTACATCTCGGTCACGCAGCGTCCGCGGATGGCCGCTTCCGCATCTACGCTTTCTCCGGCGCCGAGAATCCGGCAGCAGCCGGCTCGGCCATTCGCGCCTTGTGCAATTTTCTTTCCGAGGCGCGGGAGTCGCCGGTCCGGCGTTACACGCCGGCGGCCGCCGACGTCGACAGCGTGATCGACCTGCGGGCGGTCTTCCAGCAGGATCATCGCGAGCTCGCCGTGGAGGCGATGCCGGCGCTGCTGCTTCCGCGCAAGGGCCGGTACGGCCTCATCGACTACGAGAAGATGTTCTGTCCGGACCTCAAGAATGGTCAAGACGTTTTCACCATGCGCGGAATCGACCGCAAGGCCGGCTGCATGGTCGTGGTGCGGCCGGATCAGTATGTCGCGACCGTGCTGCCGCTCGATGATTTTGCTGCGCTTGCTGCGTACTTCGACGGTTTTATGCGCAAGTAAACTGACGGGACGGCGGCGCACACTCTCTCTGCGCGCGGTGTCGATGAACGGCGAATGAATATTGAACCGCGCGCGGCATCCGTCTCGATCTTTCGACGAATGAGACCTTCGTACGCGGAACGCCCGTTCCGCTGGCGCGTTCCGACTCGAAAGAGGAGGACTACGCCATGAAATTCCGAAGCGTGTTGTTAGCCGCATTGCTGCTTGCCCCGACGGCCGCGCTGGCCGCACCGGGCATGGTCACCGTCTCGACCGGCCTGCGCGCCGGGCCGGGTCCGGGCTTTCCGCTGGTCGATCGCATCCCCGAGGGCGCCCGCGTCGACATCCATGGTTGCCTGCGCGGCAACGCCTGGTGCGACGTGAGCTTCTCGGATGACCGCGGCTGGGTGTCGTCGCAATATCTCGAATATCTCTACCGCAATCACTACGTCTATCTCCCCGACTATGTCGACGAGATCGACGTGCCGATCGTCCCCTTCGTGCTGACCTCGTACTGGTCGAGCTATTATCAGGGGCGGCCCTGGTATCGGCGCCATGCCCACTGGAATAGCTACTGGACTTCGCATCAGCGCGACGCGATGCGGATGACGATCGATCCGCGCGCGGCTCGCATCGGCCGCGCGGCAACGCGCGATGCGGCGGTCGCACTCGGGCGCAACGGCGCGAATGCCAAGGAAAGTGCAAGGGAAAATGCGAAGGAAAGTGTCAAGGGCGCGGCCGCGGTCTCCGGTCGTGATGCCGTGACTTCACGGCACGACGCTGCGATGGCCAGGCACGAGAGTGCTATTGCGACGGACCGGAGCCGTGCGGGACGAAGCGACCACATCGCGCATGAGCGGACCAATCTTCAGGGCCGCAATCCGCACGATGCACAAGCCCGCATCATGCACGAGCAGGCCGCACAGCGCGCGGCTGTGCGTGCGCAGCCGATGGCGCGCCCGCATGAGGCGCCGCGTGTCTCAGCCGCTCCCGCAAGCCGGCCTGCGATGCCGCATGTGGCCCAGCCCAATGTGAGCCACGGCTCGCCGATGAACGCTCACGCCCAAATGCCGGCGCCGCGCGCGGCTGCGCCTGCGATGCCTCATGGGGGTGGCGGCGGCGCACCTCACATCAACGCCGCGCCGCACGGCGGCGGTGCGCCGGCCGGCGGTCCCGGTGGCGGGCACCAGAAGCACTAAATCTGCCAACGAAAGCCCGGCCCTCGCGCCGGGCTTTCTGCTCGGGGCGGACCGGGTTCCGTGCCCATACAATTTAAGAAGCTTCTTCGCGGGCAGATTTCATCGATCGTAAGATGTCTACTCAAAGCTGTAAGCATTCCACTCGGGGCAGCGGGGCACGGGAGGATGACGACGATGAGACAGAACCAGGCGGAGACGCGCCGCCACAATGTCGCGAAGCGGTCGATGACCAGGGAAGCCAAGCAGCTGTCCGGCCTGATTGCCGGATTGCGCCAATCTCTCGAGGTGATTCACAAGGAGCGATCGAGCACCAAACTCTCCGGCGCCGAGATGGGCCTTCTCGACGAACGCCGCAACAATCTGTTGCTGACCATCGCAGCCCTCGACGACCGCCTCTCGGCGGTGCAGGGGCTGATCGATCTTGGCCGCCCCCATATCATTCGCGTCCACTGATCGGAGCGCAGACCTGATGCTATCGGCTTCGTCGCGGCGGCGACGGAACCGGGCTCAGCGGCCGGCTCTGCGTGGCATAGGGATTGGCGTAGCACTGGGCGGATTGCCCGGAGGCGGTCGCGGCGCACTGCGCGATCGTCGCAAAGCTGCAATCGATGCTGCGGCCGTCGATGGTGTAGATCTCGATGCAGACGGGATGGCGCGGATCGTAGGTCTGCGCCGCTGTGGGCGCCGAGCCAAGCAGGCCCGCACCAAACAAGCCCGCGACAAGCAGAATCGCATTCATGATGCGACGCACGATCAACCTCCATCGTTCGGCCGGAACCAGGCACAATGCTGCCGCGGATGGCACCAAATTGCCACGCTCCCGGCGAATTGCCGCCAAAGCCCGCTGCCACGACGAGAGCGGGTGCAGGGCAACGCTAAGGGGATGCGCATTGGCCTACAAGATGATCGCAGAACGCGACAACGAGAAGTGCAGTTTTGCCCGCGAGAGCCGTTTGCTCATCGTGGCGAAGGCGAAGGTTTGGGCGAGCGAGGGGTGGAAGGTCGTCATCACCGACCAGGACGGCAAGGCCTACGCGCCGCCCGAATTCGATCAACTATTGGCGGCCTGACCGCAAGACCGGGCAGGGGACGACATTGATTTCGCACTTTCGACCGGGGGGCGACCTGATCGCGCCCCTGATGACTCTTCCAACGATGAGTCTTGCAGCCGCCGCCGTCCTGACGGCGACATTTGCCGTCGCGCAAAATCTCGATGCCGGTAAGTCGCCGCAAAAGCTCTTCGCCGATGGATGCGCGACCTGCCATCGCAGCCCGCGCGGCCTTGCCAAGGGGCGCTTCAACCTGACGCTGTCCTGGTTCCTGAAGGACCATTACGCAACCAGTTCGGACACAGCCAAGGCGCTTGCCGCCTATCTGGAATCGGTCGACACAGCGCCGCCGCGAGCTGCGGCCAAGCCTGGCGCGAAGCGATCCGGGCCGCGTACTCCCAAGCCGTCGCAAAGCCAGTAGGCGTGAGCCGGCCACTGGCAGGGCGTCGCGAAGCAAGACCTTGCCGGTGACACCGTGCTTGCCGGCATCAATGCACCGTGGTCGCCGAGAACAGGTTGATGACCACCACTCCGGACACGATCAGCGCGATGCCGACGAAGGCCGCAGCGTCGAGCATCTGGCGAAACAGCACGAAGGAGACCGTTGCAGTCAGGATGATGCCGACCCCGCCCCAGATCGCATAGGCGATGCTCAGGGGGATGACCCGGATCGCGACCGACAGCGCGTAGAACGAGGCGACATAGAACAGCATCATCGCCAGTGTCGGCCACAACCGCGTGAACTGCATGGATTGCTGGAGGAAGGCGGACGCCGTGACCTCAAGGACGATAGCGAGGGCAAGCGCTGCGTAGGCATTGAAGGCGGAAGTCATCACGGGCTCGGGCGTATTGTGCAAAGAAAGATACGGCACGGTACGGGGAATATGACGTTTGCCCGGGTCCAGCTATCACGTGTCAGTGACGAGCCTGCGACACGGCGGAGCGCAGCACGAAACCGCCGCGCGATGGTTCGCGCGGCGGCTCATTGGTGGTGGCGTTAGTTGATCCGCACGGAGAGTTCGACGTCGTCGGCAAAGGCCGTGGACATGTAGCCGCTTCCGGGCCTGCGCATGCGCGCCAGATAGTCGGGGCTGTCGTCGGCGTTGTCGGCGACGATGATCGCGCCCGGCCGGAGATGGCCTTCGACCAGATCCAGGATATCGGGGTAGAGCGCCTTGGCGCCGTCGAGCAGCACGAGATCGATCGTATCCGGCAGATCGACTCGAAGCATCTTCAGCGCGTCGCCTTCGCGGATTTCGACGAGGTCCAGCAGCCCGCCGGCCGCGAGGTTCTCGCGCGCCCGGGCCGCCTTGGACGGTTCGAATTCGGTGGTGATGAGGCGGCCGCCGCCATTGTCGCGCAAGCCCGCGGCAAGGTGCAGGGTCGAGATGCCGAACGAGGTGCCGAACTCGACGATCGTTTTGGCGCGGGAGCTGCGTGCGAGCATGTAAAGCAGGTGACCGGTCTCGCGGGAGACCGCGAGCGGTGCGTCCTTCAGCCGCCCGTAGAGGTCGCGGTAAGCGGTCTTGCTCCGCATCATCCGTGCGCGGTCGGCGTCGGTCACATCGGCGAAGGCGGCTCGCATCGCGCCGCGCGCCGCTTCGTCCTCGTCGAACAGACGATCGAGCAGTGGCGCAAGTGATGTGATGGTCGGGGTGTTCATGTGTAGTCTCCAGATGTCGCCGCGAGGCGAGTGCTTGCGTGAGGATGGAAATACGACTAATTCGTCGCATTCGCTATTCGCATTGCTCGAGGGCGCCATGGCCGATCGCCGAAGCCGTTCAGTTTCCTCACGAAAACAGCCGCAGCAGGTCCGCTCGAACGAGCTGGTGGCGGCCATTCTGGACGCGGCTGTTCAGGTCCTGACCAAGGAGGGGGCGCAGCGTTTCACGACGGCGCGGGTGGCCGAACGGGCCGGGGTGAGCGTCGGGTCGCTCTATCAATATTTTCCGAACAAGGCGGCGATCCTGTTCCGGCTTCAGAGCGACGAGTGGCGGCGCACGAGCGAGCTCCTGCGCGGCATCCTGGCCGACGGAGCGAAACCGCCACTGGTGCGGCTGCGCGCGCTGGTCCACGCCTTCATTCGTTCCGAGTGCGAGGAGGCTGCGATCCGCACGGCGCTCAGCGACGCCGCGCCGCTCTATCGCGATGCGCCCGAAGCACACGACGCGCGGGCCGCCGGTAAAGGCATCGTCGCGGCCTTCATGCGGGAGGCCCTGCCCAAGGCGCCGGATGCGACGCGGGAGCTTGCCGGCGAGCTGATCAAGACGACGCTGAGCGAGGTCGGCAAGCAGTTCTCGGAGACACCGCGCAACGAGGCGGAGATCGCGCGTCATGCCGACGCAATGGCCGACATGTTCTGCGCCTATATCGATGAGCTTGCGCGGCGGTGAGATCATTCCTGACATCCGCGTTTGCGGGCCAATATCGCTTCTGATCTGACCGGATCATGAGTTAGCCTCGATTTGTCCTCCAGCCAGTCAACGAGCGCCCCGCCATGCATGTCCTCCGCCCCCAATTCCGCATCGAGGAGCAGCAAGCGCTGGAATTCGCAACCCAGCGCGGCTTCGGCATGATCGTCGCGGCGGATGAGCGCGGTCCGCGCGCCTCGCATGTGCCCTTCGTGCTGGAGCAACGCGAGGGGCGTGCGATCGTCCAGATCCATCTCACCGCCAGGAATCCGCTCGTTCCGCTCGCGGACGGCGCGCGGCGCTTTCTGCTGATCGTTGCCGGCGACGACGCCTACATCTCCAATGACTGGTATTCTTCGCGCGACAACGTCTCGACCTGGCTGTACGAGGCCGTGCACCTGTCGGGCGTGGCGCATCCGCGCGGGCTCGACGAGAACCGCGGGCACGGCGATGCGCTACTCGCGGTCGCCGAAGCGCGGCTGCCGAAGGCGCCCTGGGATCTGGCGCAGATGGAGCCAGACAAGCGCGAGACCATGTTGGCCACCATTCGCGTCATCGATCTCGTGGTGGATACCGTCGAGGGGCAGGCCAAGCTCAACCAGCACAAGAGCGATGCGGATCACGTCGCGGTCGTGGACCGGCTGGCGCGATCGGAGGAGAGCGGGCATCGGCGGCTGGCGCGGAAGATGCAGGCGCTGCGGCCGGGGCTTGGATATGATTTTTCGTGATCCGGGCGACCCTTGTCTCGCTTGACGATTACTCCTACGGACCTCTTTCATGCTTGTCATCTCCATTCAAAGCCAGGTGGTCCACGGCCATGTCGGCAACAGCGCCGCCGCCTATGCCATGCAGGCGGAAGGCGTGAACGTCGCCGCGGTGCCGACCACGCTGCTGTCGAACCAGCCGCGCTATCCGACCCTGCGCGGGCGCGTGCTGGAGACCGAGCTCGTTGCAGACCTGCTGAAAGGCGTCGACGAGCGCGATCTCGTCGACGAGGCCGCGGTCCTCGTCACCGGCTATCTCGGTTCGTCCGGCAATGCCGCTGTTGTCGCCGATTTCGTCGAGCGGGCGCTGACCCGCAATTCAAAACTGGTCTATCTCTGCGATCCCGTGATCGGCGATGACGGCCGCGTCTATGTCGCCGACGGCATCCTGGACGTGGTCCGGCACCGGCTGCTGCCGGCCGCTAATCTGACCACGCCGAACCAGTTCGAGCTCGGGCTGCTCGCAGGCCTCGACGTCGCGGATGCGCAGGGTCTGCGCGCGGCGTGCGCGGCGCTGGCCGGGACCGGCCACATCGACGTGGTCGCCACCGGTTGCACGCTCACTGATACGGCGGAAGGGCAAGTGGAAACCATTCTGTGCGCCGACGGTCAGTTGTCGCGCTTTGCGACGCCGCGCCTGCCGATCCGCCCCTCAGGCACCGGCGATCTTCTCACGGGCCTGATCGCGGCGCATCTGGCCAAGGGCACGGCGACCGAGACGGCGGTACGGCTCGCAGTCGAAACCATTTACGCGGTGCTGGTGCGCACGCAGGAGGCCGGCACCGCCGAGATGCGGCTCGTGCCGCTGCCGACGCCGGGACGGTAAGCTCTGATACTCAGGTCGCGCGCTTCGCGGCCGATTGCGCTGATTTCTGCGGCTTCGCGGGGACCTTCTGCTCGCGCGTCGCCTGTGCCTTCGCCTTTGGCAGCTTTGCGCTTGCCACGGCCCGCGCCTTCCTCGGCTTGACGCTGGCTTCCTTGCGGTCCGACGTGCCGCGGCGCGAGACGTATTCCGTGCCGTCGACTGGGCCGACATGCGGGGGATCGCGGCCGAGATAGGGTCGGCCGATGCCGAGCGCCTTGCCATTGGCATCGACCCACTTCCACAGCACCTCGGTCGAGACCCAGCGCTGCGCGCGGTTGTCGCCCTTGGTGCTGACGATGTCGGCCGCCATGCCGTGGCCGTAGCCGCCGCGCGTGCTGCCGCCGTGATAGGAGCGATCGGAGGCGGCCTTCAGGCCGCTCGCGATCGACTGGCGATAGTCGTCGCGGAACGCGCTGGTGATACCAGGCGAAAGCCCGGCAGCCTCAGCCGCGAGCAACGTGCGAAACAGCTTTTTCTTGAAACTCTTGTCCATGCCGCCGATGACGTAGTCCATCATCGACATGCCGGCGCGGTCGGCCGCCTTCGGATCCTTCCAGCCAAAGTCCTCGTCGACCAGTTTCGTGAAGCTGCGCATCACGGTCACCATCTTGCCCTTGCGCTTGACGGTGACGGCGCGGCGATCCTCGACCTTGACCGAGTCTTCCTTAGGCGTGCGCTGGTAGAGCGCCCAGAGATAACGGTCGATGCAGGCTTCCATGACGTAGCATTCGTCGAGGACCGCGGTCGTGTCCGCGGACGGCGAGGCCTTGCTCACCACGGGCGCGGGGCCGGTCGCGATCGTCGCGGGCGACAGCGCGTCCGTCGTCACGATCTCGGTGGGATCGGCCGAGGCGAGTTTGATCACGGGCTCCGGCGCCGGAGCCGGAGCAACCTCGCTGGCGACTGGTGTCGGCTCAGGCGAAATCTGCGGCACGAGCGGCGCTTCGGTCGGCAAGATCAGCACTGGGTCGGCCGAGGCGAGCTTGATGGCTGGAGCTGGCGCCTCGAGCGCTGCCACTTCGGTGGTTACGATGGACGGTGTCGCAGCAACGGCGGCCGCGATATCCGCTGTCAGGGCGACGCCGTCCTCGATGGCCGCAGCGTGCGGGATGTCGGCGAGGTCAAGCCGGCTGAGATCCTTCGCGCGCGAGACGGCGGAAGCATTGGCGCCGCTGTTCTCGATGAGGGCAGGGGCATAGGCGGACAAAGAGAGCGCCAGCCAGCCGGCGAGAACCGCCGAGGGGCAGGAGACCGCCACCAGAAGAGACCGCCGATCATTCATGATCCCTGCCTCCAAACGGTTCTGTTGAACCTCGTCTTCTCCGAACAGTCTGACCAGACAGTCTTGGTCAAACAGTCTTGCACGAAAAGGCACGCCGCGCGTCGATTGTTCGGAGGACGGTGTGGCGGCGCAATGGCGCAATTCGGGGAAATGGGGCTTTTCGAGCAGGTGTTGCGCGGGGGCAACGCGGGTTCCATTGTGGTTCCACGGGCGCTTACTCGCGGGCGGTGCGGAAAATTCGTTAAAGACGAATATTTTGGCACCGGCCGCCATAAGGTGTTTCGCCGACACTTTGCGCAACCTTGTCACGGCGAGCGCGTTAGGCGCCATGACGCACTCCTCGCTTCGTCCCATGGACGCCTTCGACCCCACCGAGCCCGCCATTCTGCACGACCAGCTCTCCGATACGATCATCACCTGGACCGCTGAGCAGGCCGACGATTTCAGGCGCGCCAGCCGGCCAGGCGAGGGCGGAACCGTAATCTGGAAGGCCTACGTCTTCGATGGGTGGGGCCACGTGCTCGGCGGCTGACCGCCATTAACAAAACCGTCATGTCGCAGCCGGTGGTGATTCGGCCAAAGCCTTGTGCGCATTAAACATATTGCCATGCACCGGGGGCGTTGTTGCAATGCAGCAGTGCATGTCGCAATGCAGCAAAATGGGCTTAGATGTACTCCGAACGTTTCATTCAGGAGCATCACCCATGAACAAGAAGACTCTGTCGATCGCCGCCGCCATTCTGACGATCGCGGGCAGCACCGCGGCTTTCGCCGCCGAACTGCCGACTTATGAGGCCAACGGCTTTCCGGTTTCCCCGATGCAGGTGCGTGTGCTCGGTGCCGCGCATGTCGAGCAGCAGGCCTCGGCGCCCACTACTGTCGCTTCGGTCCACCAGACCCGCGTTCTGTCGCCGCGCAAGGTGAAGACGGCTGACGTCACGACGGGCAGCGCCCGCTGATCTGGGGACGCCACAAGCCAACGTCAAGCCAACGTGATGCAGGCTCGTTTTCTCCGAGCCTGCCTGGACCGCGTTCCCTTTGGGGAGCGCGGTCTTTTTTTTGGCGCCGCGAGTCATGATCACGTGCGGTTGTGTACGGCCGTTCAAAGCGAGTGTGATCTCTTTAATAGTTGCTTTGCAGATCGCGGCGCTTGATGCGGGCGCCGCTTATTGAGCAGCCAAGAATCATTTTCATAATGGAGTAGTCATGCCCGTTGCACAGAAAGCCGTTGTTGCAAGCGTCTCGCCGCGCGCGTTCATTGTCAAACATCTCGCCTTGTTCGCAGCCGCCGCGCTGTTCGTGTTCGTGCTCAGCCTGACGTATGGGCTCGATCTCAGCCCGGGATTTTTCTGAGCGAAGGCGCGCTGGCGTCTCTCGCTTGCGTGCCAGCCTTGCAGGCACATGGGTTGAGCCACGGCCTCTGTCGGCGTACCGCTTTGTCCCATGGATCAGCGGACGAGCGGCGCCGACGCTCTCACTCAAAAGAACGATGCGGCGCCGGCGCTTGTCGGCGTGCTCTGCGGCCTCGCCGCGGCGCTGTTCTGGGCGCTCGGCTTTGCCGGCACGCGGCTCGGGCTCAAGGTCGGTTTTACGCCGGTCGACCTGCTCGTGCATCGCTATGTCTGGTCCGGAATCGCGTTCCTGCCGCTGGTGATACGCGGCGGCATCTCCGATCTCTGCGGCATCGGATGGGGCAGGGGCCTTGCGCTGATGGTGCTCGGCGGCCCCGTGATGTCGCTGATCTCCTACACTGGCTTTCTGTTCGTGCCGCTCGGCCATGGCAGCGTGATCCAGCCCTCTTGCGCGACGCTCGGCGGCCTGCTGCTCGCGGCCTTGTTCCTGAAGGAGCATGTCTCCGCGTCGCGCATCGCCGGCGCCTTTGTCATCGTCGCCGGGCTCGGCGTGATCGGCGCGGAATCGATCGGCCATATCGGCGCCGACGGCGTGCTCGGCGATCTGACCTTCGTGCTGACCGGATTGATGTTCGCAGGCTTCGGCGCGCTGGTGCGCCACTGGCGGGTCTCTGCCGTGTCGGCTGCGCTCGTCATCAACGTGCTGTCGCTGCTGCTGCTGCCGATCTACCTCATGACCGGCGGCCTCGCGCGGATCGCGGCGATCGGTATCGGTGAGAACGCTATCCAAGCGCTGGCGCAGGGCGTGCTGGCAGGTCCGGCTGCGCTTTATCTGTTCGCCGTCTCGGTGCAGCGCCTCGGCGTTGCCCGCGCTGCCGTCGTCCCGGCCTGCGTGCCGGCGCTGACGGTGCTCACCGGCTGGCTCCTGCTCGGCGAGCCGCCGACATTATTGCAGACGGCGGGATTGGTGACGGTGCTGTGCGGATTCTATCTGGCGCAGAGGCAGCGATAGATCGCGGCCCCTAAACGGCGCTTACCATTCGATGGTGGTAAACTTGACGCCGCGGCCGGTCAGCTCCCGCCCGAGCCGCTCGGCGCGCTCGCTGGCGGATTTGCCGAGCAGCCGATACCTGCCGCCGAGCGCCTTGTCGGCGACAACCTGATGCCGGATGTTTTCGTACAATCGCAAGACGGCCTGATCGCTCAGATTGTCGAACATGTCATCGGTCGGGTTTGGTTTGGTCGCGTCGCTTGTTGGCGGTCCTCGCAGAGCGGCCTCCCAAGACTTGTTCGTACGGATGTCGGCTCATGGGTAGCGGTCCGGCGCAGCAACGTATGTCCACTTCTGAACATTGCGAGATGCGGCCTGCCTCGGCTTACGCCTTCCTCACGAACTCCGACTTCAGGTTCATCGCGCCGATGCCGTCGATCTTGCAAGCGATGTTGTGGCCGTCGGTGGCGTCCTGCAGGCGGATGTTGCGGACCTTGGTGCCGCCCTTGACGACGGAGGAGGAGCCCTTGACCTTGAGGTCCTTCATCACGATGACGCTGTCGCCATCAGTGAGCGCATTGCCGTTGGCATCGCGCACGCCGGCCTCCTGAGTGGCGTCCGCGGCGGCCTCCGCCGTGCCGCTCCATTCATGGCCGCATTCCGGGCAGACCCAGAGGCCGCGATCCTGATAGGCGTGCTCGGAGTTGCAGGTCGGACATTTCATCGCGTCGGTCATTGTTGCCTCGTCGCCCGTCACGGGCGCGCCGCACGCTTTCCGCCGGAAAAAGATGGATTGGGAGCAAATCCTTTACCATGGCTTTCAGTCCTGGCGGAACCCTTGGAAACTTAGGAGTTCAGGAAAAACTCTGCGGTATCGAGGTCCGGAATTTGTAGCTGCGTCGGTTCGACGTCGCGGCGGAAGGGAGTGTTCTGGTCATGAGCGAGCATCGCGCCGCAGTCAGACATCACACGCTGCGTACCGGCATTGTCGAATTCGACAACGGCACCGGCAAGATCATCAGCGCGCCCTGCACAATCCGCGATGTCTCGGGCAGCGGCGCGCGCCTCGGCCTCAACGCCTCGCTCTGGGTCGCCGAGCGGTTCACGCTGGTCTTCAGCAGCGGACTGCGCAAGGACTGCCGTGTCGCCTGGCGCAAGGGCAGGCTGATCGGCAGCGCGTTCGCGGACGGCTACGCGAGTGCGGACGAGCAGGCCGTGATGATGACCGCGGACGAGCAGTCCCGGCACCGGCTTGGGATCGGTGCGCGCCTCAAGGCTGCGCGCGAAAAGCGCGGCTACACGCAAGCCCAGCTCGCAGAGCTCATCGGCGCCACGCCCGCCTTCGTGGCGCTGGCCGAGCAGGGCCTCGCGGACATTCCGCTCTACCAGCTGATGCACATCGCCGATCTGCTGATGGTCGGTCTCGATGGGCTCGTCGCAGGGCCGGCGCCTGAGGATTTCGACGCGGCGTAGTCAGCATCCCGTCAAAATAAAATGTCGAAAACAACCCCATGCACAGTAGAAATCCCGAGGGATTTCAGTGTGTTGGAAATCCGAAGAATCGGTGGTGTTGCGCCGTAGCCCGGGTGAGCGAAGCGATACCCGGGAAGGCCGCCAGCAAAGGTCCCGGATGTCGCTTCGCTCATCCGGGCTACGGGCCTATGCGCGCCGCCTCGACTTCGGCGATACCGAATCGAATTTGACTCGTCGGGCAAAACAGGGGCAGTATGGCATGATGGCGCCGCAGGAAGCAGGTGGCTCGCCAGCTGCGGAGCGACATGCCGAAAAAAGCAAAACCAACAAGAAAACTGAAGACCTACCAGACCTCGCTCGGCTTCTACGACCAGGCGATCGCCGCGCCCTCGATGAAGGCGGCGCTGGATGCCTGGGGCGCCAGGTCCAATCTGTTTCATCAGGGCGCCGCGAAGGAGACCGACGATCCCGACATCGTCGCGGCGACGATGGAGAAGCCGGGCGTGGTGCTCCGGCGGCCGGTCGGATCGGACGGGGCGTTCACCGAGCATTCCGAGTTGCCGACCGATCTCGCTGACGACGAGGCCGGGCCGAAAAAGTCTAGAGCCAAGTCCAAAGCCAAGTCCAAAGCGAAGTCCAAGCCGAAAAAGCGTCCCGCAAAGGCAGCAAGGCAACCAGCCCGCAAGATCGACGATCAACAGGCGCGCAAGGCCGCCGCCGCGTTCGAGAAGGAAGAGCGGCGGCGGGAAGCCGAGCGCCGCAAGGAGGAGGCCGCCCGCGCCAAGGAGCGCGCGCGCCGCGAGAAGGCCGTCGCGAGTGCGCAGGCCGCATTGGACGAGGCGAGGCGGGAGCACGACGCGCGGGCGGAGGCGATCGAAGCGGAGCGCGCTTCGCTCGACCAACGCGCGGAGGCGGAGGCGACGCGCTGGGACAAGCAGAGGATGAAGTTGACCGAGGCTGTGCGTCGCGCGCGGGAGTAAATGCCCGGCCATGCGTGCCGCGTCGCCGTCTCCGTCGGCAAGATCGCGGTTCCATGCCTATATGGACTGCAGTCCCATATAGGTCTGCAATGCCTGAAAATCCCTCGAATTCCAAAATCCCGATGATCGTGCGCCCGCGCCGCGCGGCGCCGGTCCTGGTGTGCCGCAAATGCCTCAAGCGTAGCGACGAGGGCCGCGACGTCAGGCGTGCGCTGAAATCCGAACTGAAGGCGAACAAGCGCAACGGCACCAAGCCGGCCAAGCTGATCGTGACCGGATGCTTCGGCCTCTGCCCGAAACAATCAATCGTGATCGCGAGCGGCGCCAGTCTGGCGCGGCAGGAGTATGTGCTGGTTGCGGACCGCGATCAGGTGCCGCGAGCGCTCGCGTTGTTGGACGGCAACCCCGTCGCGTGACAATCGGTCTGCGCTGCGCGGAAGACTCTGGACAAATTCGCTTGCCTTGCCTGGCGTCCTTTTGCACTCTGGCGGCAAGGAGACCAACGCATGAAGATCATGACTGTCACGTGTGCGCTCGGAACCGCCCTGGTGCTGTGCAATCTTGGGATATCGGATGCCGAAGCCCGGGCGCGGAAGGCCCGAGTGGTGGATGAACAACGGCTGAGGGTGGATGTCCCGGTGCTCCGGCCGACGCCGTGGGATTACAATATCGTTCCACGCTATCGTTATCGCCCGGAAGACGACCGGGTCGATCCCTACGGCCCGCCGCTGGTGCCGTCGTATGTCCGCTACGAGGGCTGGCGCTGGCCGTATTGGTGGTGATCCCGTAGCCCGGGTGGAGCGCAAGCGTAATCCGGGGCCGGAGCATCCGCATCGCGTGACCGCTCGCGTGGCAGGAATCCCGGATTGCGCTCCGCTCCATCCGGGCTACGTCCCTAATCGTCGTCCGCCGCAAGCCGCAGAAACTGCCGCTTCATCGCGTTGACCCTGGCGACATAGCTCGCGACGAGGTGATCGCCGCAGCGCTCGTCGGCGATCATCTGGAACTTGCGGCGCGCGTAGGCCGTGGCGGGGCCTGCGCCGCAGAGATGGATGAAGGCGGCGAGATCCTGCCTCTCGCGCGCACTCGCCTTCACATCGCCCGCGCGGGCGAGAACATCGACGACATTGCGGTCCAGATACACCGATGCCAGCTCGATGGCGTGGCTCGGGATCGCGCGGACATAGAGGAAGGGAAAGCCGCAGCCGGCTTCCGTGACCGCATTGCCGCGAACGCAGAACCGCGCGGCGTCGGCATAGGCCGCGTCCAGCATCTGGAACAGGCCGACGGCGCTGGAGGCGGGCCGATAGATCGCGAGCGGATTAAAACTCCATCGCCAGCGCCAGTAGGTGCGCGCGAGCGGATTGCCCGATGTCTCGACCTGCGCCAGCGCCGCCAGCAATTCGGGCGTGATCGTCGCGGTGGCATGCCTGCGGAACAGCGGCCCGTATTGCCGCCAAGTCTCCGGTGGATCCTTGTTGAGCGCGTGGCCGACAAGAACGAACAGCTCGGTCGGCTTGCGCATAGTTTGATAGGCGATGTTTACCAGCACGAGGATCGCAAGCAGCATCGCCGCGCCGCCCGCGATCCGAACCATCCGCGGTGCGCGCGCGAAAGTCTTTCGCACCCAACGCGCGCGGCGCAGGACGCTGCGAAGGCGAGGGAGGGGGCGCTTGCTTCGTCCTGGCATCGGTCTTCTGGGAGTGCATCGCGGAGGCTTTGCACCTGGTTAACGCAGTCACCAGGCCTTGAAATCCGGCTTCTTTTTCCTCCGGTCGCGTCATTTCAAGTCGCCGCTCCGTACTCCCACGGCAGCTCGCATCCTTGATGGAAATAACCCGAGGTTGTACTGTGCGCCGCAACAGGGTTAATTTTGTGTGAATGGATCGGCTGGAATGACCGTAATCGAAAGCGTGGTGTCGGTAGAAGCTGCGGAGCGGAAAATGCCGCCAGGCGTGCTGGTCGAAGGGCCGGTGGTCGAGGCCAAGTTTCGGGATTCCTACATCTCCTTCGTCATCATGATCGGCGGTTCGGTCGCGGCGCTGGTCTGGGCGTTCTGGCAAGGCATCGGCTGGGTGGAGGTTTCGGTGTTCGCCGGGACGTTCGCGTTGTCCACGGTCGGGATCGGCTTCATGCATCGCTACTTCGTCCACCGCAGCTTCCGCTGCGGTCCGGTGATGCGGACGCTGTTCGCGGCCATCGCCACCATGGCGGTGCAGGGCTCGATCCTGAAATGGGTGAGCAATCATCGCCGGCATCATCTCCACTCCGACAAGCCCGGCGACGTCCACAGCCCTTATTATGACGGCGACGGCAATCCCTATGTCACCTTCGCCAAGGGGATGATGCATGCGCAAGGCGGCTGGGTGTGGGACCAGGCCACCACCGATGCCGGATATTACGCCAAGGACATCCTGGCCGATCCGATCGCGATGTTCTTCACCAACACACGTTGGTACTGGTACGCGCTCTCGGCGGTGATCATTCCGGGCGCGATCGGCTACGCCTTCGGCGGCGTGCACTCGATGACCGGCTGCATCCTGTTCTCCGGCCTGTTCCGCAGCTACCTCATGACCATGGCGACATCACTGGTCAACTCGGTCTGCCACAGCGACGGCCGCTACGGCTACCGCCGCTTCGATCTCGACGACGGCACCACCAACGAGTTCGTGACCACGATCCTTACCTTCGGTGAAGGCCTGCACAACAACCATCACCGGTTTCCGCGCGACGCCTACATTTCGCACGCCTGGTACGAGATCGACATCAACGGCCTGATCATTCTCGGGCTGGGGAAACTCGGCCTCGTGCACGACATCTTCGCGGCCGGAAGCCGGGCTGTTCGCTCCGGAGATCCAGAAGACGGAAAGCGTCCGGTGGCAGATACGGAAGCGATGGTCTGATGCGCGCCTGTAGCCCGGATGGAGCGTAGCGCAATCCGGGAATCCTGCCGCGAGCACCGTCCCGGATTTCGCTTCGCTCCATCCGGGCTACGGTCCTTAACCGCCGCAAGCCACAGAAACTGCTGCTTTCGTGAAATCCAAACATGAGTTGTGTTCGGACGGAACTCTGGCCCAATGGGGCCGTTAAGTCCGGGATCCCCGAGCGTAGCGAGATCGAACCTCCGATCCTCGCCTGAACAAGACCGCAGTCGCCTTGTGAGAGCGGCTCGGCGCGAAGCGTCCTCCGTGCGTATCAACCGGAAACCTTCATGAACAGCCCCGATGTTCGCAATGCCATTCAGGTCGACCGTGGCTCCAGCCTGGCGATCTGCAATGAAATAGGCGACCGCCTGCGGATCAAGCTTCGGGGCGAGCACGACCCATTGCCGCAACATCTGACGGCCCTGGTCGACCGGATTGCGCAGATCAGCAGCCATTCGAACCAGGCGACGCTCGTGATGACCTCCAGATCGGATCCAGCATGCTAGATTTTTCGAATGCATCTTTTACGCCTGAAACCATCGGCATCATGAAAACTGCGCTGGACACGGCGGTTGCGTCACTGCCGGCCCCGGTCAGCTCTGCGCATGTCAAGTCGATCGCGGAAACAATCCTTCGCACGGCGAAGGAGGGCGAGCGAGACCCCGCTGTGCTGGAGCGCATGGCGTTGATGGAGCTTCAGATCTCGCCGCGTGATTGATGCCGGTCCGCGAGCTTGTGTGCCGGTGCAGAAATGCTCGCATTGCCCCGCGGGCTCACCAATCCGGATCGCCGTAGTAGGGATCGAGCATATAGGGCGGGGGCATCCAGGGCCCTCGCGACGGCCGGGGTCGCCGAGGTGCGGCCGCCTGCACGTGCGGCCGTGCGGGCGCGGCGGTCTCGTTGGTGATCACGCTCCGCGTGGCGGGTTTCGCGGACGCAGGTGCGGATGAAGATGCGGATGACGTGGTCAGCTCCTTTTGCAGCGCCTGGACCTGGGCGTCGAGGCGTGCATTGGCCGCGGCATCCTTTTCCTGCGCCGCCTTGATCTGTTGAATGGTGTCGGCCTGCTCGCGCAGCGTCTGCTCGCTGCGGCTCTTCAGTTGCTCGAGCTTTCCATTGATGTTCGCAAGCTCGCTGGTGATGGTCTTGAGCGATTGCGCGAGATCGGACGACGACGAGTCAGGGGCTGTGGCGCCAGCTCTTGAAGCGTCGGATCTTGAAGCGTCGGGTCTTGAAGCGTCAAACCCTGCATTGCTCTCCGTGTCCTTGCCGACCGACGGCGCGGGCACCGTGCCGGGCTCATCCGCGGCAGCGAGCTGCACGGCCGGCGGTTGCGCCGGACTTTCAACCGCGGACGCTTGCGGAGGCTCACTCGCCGTCGGCGGAGCCCATCGCGCCATGATCGACCTGCTCATAGACCTGGCCTGATCGCTATATTGCGAAGCGAAGGCGGCACCGAGAACGCCGATCGCCAGCACGAGACCGACCAGAGCGCGCAGCATGGGCCGATCTCCCATCAGGCCTTGGGTGCGAGCCCTGCTATCTGGCGCGGGTGCCGCGGCCTTGGTGGTCTTGTCCTCGGGAGCCTTGTCCTTGGGAGTCTCAACTGCCTCCGCACCGGCGCTTGCTCGCGAGGCCCGGGGGCTTTCGCTGCCGCGTTCCATTCCGGAAACCAGCCGGTCCAGCCGCGCCAGGTCCTGCTCTGCGCTCTTGATCCGGTCGTAGGCCCGCGCCAGCCCGCCATCGGCTCGCCCTGCGTCCGGCTTGGGGGCGTCAGGCTTGGGCGCGTCTGGCTTGTGGTCGTCAGGCTTGGGGTCGTTCGTCTCGGGCACCGATGCGCTCTCGCTTCCGTCGGGCGTCAATGGGAGTGCGGCAGTCCGATCGGAACGATAAGTCTCGCCGCCGTCCAACACAACGCGCGTGCGAAGGAGAAATTATGGCGAGGCCTCGGGGTGGGGCGGTCGCGGGGTATGCAACGGGCCGCCCTTGATCTGGATCAAGCAGGCAGCGCCCGACCGTCGCCACCGTGCAGACATTCATCGGAAGGAAAACATGGTTCAGACAAGAGCGATCATCCTTGGTGCCTTCGCGGCCCTGCTGCTGGCCGTGCCGGCCAAAGCCCAGGTGCTGGTCGACGTTTCCAAGATCAGCTGCGACCAGTACATCACCCAGCGCATTACCCACATGCAGACCGTGAACGTCTGGCTCGCCGGGTTCTACGCCGGCCGCCGCAACAATCCCGTTGTGGACACGCAAGCGCTGAACAAGAACGGCAACAAGCTCTCGCGCTTCTGCGAGTCGCATCGCGAGATGCCGCTGCTGGACGCGGTCGAGGCCAATACGAAGTAGGGGCGGGGGCGCGGGCGTTTGCGGTCGTGTCCGGCCTGACCGTATCGCGCATTACGGCGACGCGCATGGAATCTACATCGACAGGTGAAGTGCCCTGGCACCGTCATCGCCGGCCATCAATAGCGGCCGCCGTGGCCCTTTTGCTGCGTGATCCAGTCCGACAATGTTTTCGGTGTCGATCCCACGGTCCGGCCCGGTGATGCCTTCGGATTGTCGCGAGCGCCTTTCGTCGGACGGGTGCGCGGCGCTTCCGTTCCGTTGATGCTCTTCGAGCCAGCCATAGATGCTTCCGCAGCTTCCTTCTCGAGGCGCAGCTGTTTCAATCGCGCCATCTTGAGGCGCTCTGCCTCGACTGCGGGTCCTTCGGACAGCAGCGGCCTGTGTTGAGCGACCTCCGCCGGGACGATGACCCCGATAATGGTCGTCTCGCCGAGCGCCTTGCAGGCTTCGAGCCGATGCAGTCCCTCGACCAGAACGAGGCGGTCTCCGTCGAGCCGGACGGAAATGGGTTCCTGTTGTCCGATGTCCAGCATACTTTCAGCGATCTCCCCGACGATCTCGGGCTTGATGGCTTTCTTCTGCTTCGTGGGAACGAAGATCTTCTCGATCGGGAAGCTTTCCGGTGTGGGCATAACTTCTACTCCGCTTCTACCGGGCCGTCGGAACCGATGCCGGCGGTGGTCGGAGTTTAGGAGGGAAGGGCTCGATCGCAAAGGTAATTTCGGCGGTGGGGTGTTGATGAGCAACGAAGCTGGAACCAACCTGCGATTACGATGACAGTGGATCCATCCGAGCTGCTAGGAAGCTTGAAGCTCCTTTAAACGACTCTCGGCCTTCTTTTTTGCGGCATCAAGCTTCGCTAGGTTATCGCTGCTACTTCCTGCTTGGTAGCCACCAAGCGCCCCTTCATAATACCTAATTGCCATTTGCAAATCGGAAATCGCAGTTTCCTTTTCAGCTATCCCGGCATGAAGAGAAAACGCCAAACCTATGCAAAATTGAGCATCAGAAGCCTGAGCGTCGTCATTGCTCGACATGGCCAAAGCAACTTCGTGTGCATGAATAGAGCGAGTTAGATATATCTCCATCCTGGCATCAGTGGTCAATCGCATCATTCGCCGCTGCGATTTGATTGTGAATGGACTTTGTCAGGTCCTCTATTTTCCTGAGACGGGTTTGCAGAACTTTGAGCTCTTCCGCCTTACTCTTTAGGTATTCAAATAGTTCGCTGTCCGAAGCATCTGGGTTTTCATGGTCAAAGCGCTGTGAGAGATTTTCCATTAGCTGTCGGGATAGACCAATTCCCGCTTCTTCGTGGGCGGTGAACAGCTTGTTGAGCCGACAGCTCGCTAGTTCTTCCTTTTGGATATCAAGGGCGACAACTAGAGCGTCGACGGTCTTCGCCTGGGGGCGATTTACAGCACCTGTTTCTAGGTCGTTGATCCTGCGTACTTTGCTCTCATCATCGAACGCTCGGATGGCTAGTTCTTTTTGAGTTAGGCCCTCTTGGCCGCGCTTTGTGCGAACCAGTTCGCCAAAGGCTTGTCCGAAAGTGCGATCCATTCGCCTCTCCAAATCGTCGTCTTTCAGCTCATGAATCCGCACTATTCCGCGGACCTTCAAGATCGACCGGCGGTATGAACAAGTGTCGCCAAAATGGCGGCCGTTGGAATTAGAGGTTTGATATCATGCACGTAAAAGGCGAAATGGTATATGGAGGTATGGCCGTCATCTATCTTTTGGCCATCATTGGACTGGAGGAGAACATCGCCTTTGGGCTTTTGGCCATCGGATATCTGATCCTTGCATCCACGCACGAAGGTCGGAAATGCTAAAAAGGGCGACCTTTCGGCCGCCCTTCGTGGAAGCCCGGGTCAAGCCCGGGCCTAACTCTCTCGTCGGCTTCTGTTCGCCTCACGAACACCCGGTCGTGCTGCCGCAAGTATCGCACTTCATGCACGTGCCGTTCCGCACCAGCGTAAAGTTGCCGCACTCGCTGCACATCTCACCCTCATAGCCCTTGGCTTTCGCTTCCGCGCGGCGCTCGGCTTTGCTGGGCACCGCGACTTGCGCGCTGCCGGCCTTGCTCCATTGCAGGGCCTCCAGCTTCTCGGTGGGCGAGAGGTTGTGGGCCACTTCCTGCTTCAGCGCGACCGCGCCTTCCAGGACGTCGCCGGCACGGCCTGCGCCGTGGGAGGCGAGCGAGGTGACCTTGCTGCCGCCAGCCGGGGCGCTGTCGTTGCCTTGCGCGACCGCGGTCGAGCCGCCGCGCATCACCACGAGGTTGTCGGTGCGGGAGCGGGTGAGGCCGCGCGACACCAGCTTGGAGGCGCGCTGGCCGTGATCATCAGGCTCTTTGCCTTCCTCGACGCCCTTGCCGAGCACGTCGAACCCGGTCTCGCTGGGATCGACATGGGCGAGGTCGAAGCGGCTGAGATAGCTCACCGCCAGCTCGCGGAAGACGTAGTCGAGGATCGAGGTCGCGTATTTGATGCTGTCGTTGCCCTGCACGGGGCCCGCCGGCTCGAAGCGGGTGAAGGTGAAGGCGTCGACATATTCGTCGAGCGGCACGCCGTACTGGAGACCCAGCGACACCGCGATGGCGAAGTTGTTGATGAAGGAGCGCAGTGCGGCGCCTTCCTTGTGCATGTCGATGAAGATCTCGCCGATGCGGCCGTCGTCATACTCGCCGGTGCGCAGATACACCTTGTGGCCGCCGACGACCGCCTTCTGGGTGTAGCCCTTGCGGCGATCCGGCATCTTCTCTCGCTCGCGCATCACGATGATGCGCTCGACCAGCTTCTCGACGATCTTTTCCGAGACCTGGGCGGTGCGTGCCGCCATCGGCTTGTCATAGAGATGCTCGATCGCATCGTCCTCGTCCTCATCGTCGGCGATGAGCTGCGAGTTGAGCGGCTGGCTGAGCTTGGAGCCGTCGCGATAGAGCGCGTTGGCCTTCAGCGCCAGCTTCCACGACAGCATGTAGGCGGACTTGCAGTCCTCCACGGTGGCGTCGTTCGGCATGTTGATGGTCTTGGAGATCGCACCCGAGATGAAGGGCTGCGCCGCCGACATCATGCGGATGTGGCTCTCGACCGAGAGATAGCGCTTGCCGACCTTGCCGCAAGGGTTGGCGCAGTCGAACACCGGATAGTGCTCGGCCTTGAGGTGCGGGGCACCTTCCACCGTCATCGCACCGCAGATGTGGACGTTGGCCGCCTCGATCTCGCGCTTGGTGAAGCCCACGGCCTGGAGCAGGTCAAAGCCGGGGGCCGCGATCGCCTCGGCTCCGATGCCGAGCTGGTCGCGAATAAAATCTTCGCCAAAGGTCCATTTGTTGAAGGCGAACTTGATGTCGAACGCGGTCGGCAGCGCCTTCTCGACCTTGGCGATGGCCTCGTCGGTGAAGCCCTTGGCCCTCAGCGTCGAGGCGTTGATGCCCGGCGCGTTGGAGAGCGAGCCGTGGCCGACGGCGTAGGCCTCGATCTCCGCGATCTCGCTCTCGCGATAGCCGAGCGCGCGAAGTGCGGCGGGGACCGCGCGGTTGATGATCTTGAAGTAGCCGCCGCCGGCGAGCTTCTTGAATTTCACCAGCGCAAAATCAGGCTCGATGCCGGTGGTGTCGCAATCCATCACGAGGCCGATCGTGCCGGTCGGCGCGATCACCGTGGTCTGGGCGTTGCGATAGCCGTGCTTCTCGCCGAGCTCGAGCGCCGCATCCCACGCGGCCTGCGCATGGGTAACGAGGTCTCCTTGCGGGCACGACACCAGGTCCATCGGCACGGGATTGACGCTCAGCGCCTCGTAGCCGTTGGACTGGCCATGGGCGGCGCGGCGGTGGTTGCGGATCACGCGCAGCATGTGCGCGGCGTTCTTCTTGTAGCCGGGGAAGGTGCCGAGCTCGGACGCCATCTCGGCCGAGGTCTTGTAGGTGATGCCCGTCATGATCGCGGTCAGCGCGCCGGCGATGGCGCGGCCTTCCTTCGAGTCATAAGACAGGCCCATGGTCATCAGGAGGCCGCCGATATTGGCGTAGCCGAGGCCGAGCGTGCGGAACTCGTAGGAGAGCTCTGCGATCGACTTCGACGGGAACTGCGCCATCATCACCGAGATTTCGAGCACGACGGTCCAGAGCCGGCAGAGATGCTCGTAGCCTTCGACGTCGAAACGCTTGGAGGGGATGTCGTAGAACGTCAGCAGGTTGGCGGAGGCGAGGTTGCACGCCGTGTCGTCCAGGAACATGTATTCCGAGCACGGATTGGAGGCGCGGATGTCGCCGGACGCCTTGCAGGTGTGCCAGTCGTTCATGGTGGTGTTGAAATGCAGGCCCGGGTCGGCCGACGCCCAGGCGGCGTAACCGATTTTTTCCCAGAGGTCGCGCGCCTTCAGCGTCTTGGTGATCTTCTTCGTGGTGCGCCCGACGAGATTCCAGTCGCCGTCGGTCTCGACCGCGCGCAGGAAGTCGTCCTTGAGCGACACCGAATTGTTGGAGTTCTGGCCCGATACCGTGAGATAGGCTTCCGAATCCCAGTCGGTGTCGTAGACGTCGAACTGGATGTCCTTGTAGCCCTGCTTGGCAAACTGGATGACGCGCTTGATGTAATTGTCAGGCACGAGGCTGCGGCGGGCGAGCTTGATCTCGCGGCGGAGCGCAGGGTTCTTCTCGGGATCGAAGCAATCGTCGCCCGAGCCTTCGCAATTGACGCAGGCCTTGAGCACGGCCTTGAGGTGCTTCTGGTTGATCTTGGATCCGGTGACGAGAGCCGCGACCTTCTGCTCCTCCTTCACCTTCCAGTCGATATAGGTCTCGATGTCGGGGTGATCGACGTCGACGACGACCATCTTGGCGGCGCGGCGCGTGGTGCCGCCCGACTTGATCGCGCCCGCGGCGCGGTCGCCGATCTTGAGGAAGCTCATCAGGCCGGACGAGCGGCCGCCACCGGAGAGGCGTTCGCCTTCGCCGCGCAGCCGCGAGAAGTTGGAGCCGGTGCCGGAGCCGTATTTGAACAGGCGGGCTTCGCGGACCCAGAGGTCCATGATGCCACCCTCGTTGACGAGGTCGTCACCGACGCCCTGGATGAAGCAGGCGTGCGGCTGCGGATGCTCGTAGGAGGATTTCGACCGGGTCAGCTTGCCGGTGAAGGGGTCGACGTAATAATGGCCCTGGCCGGGGCCGTCGATGCCATAGGCCCAATGAAGCCCGGTATTGAACCATTGCGGCGAGTTCGGCGCGACCATCTGCATGGTCAGCATGTAGCGGAGCTCGTCGTAGAAGGTCTGGGCGTCCTCGTCGGAGGAGAAGTAGTTGCCCTTCCAGCCCCAATAGGTCCAGCAGCCGGCGAGACGGTCGAACACCTGCTTGGCCGAGAGCTCGCTGACGAAGCGCTCTTTCTCGGGCAGGAGGGCGAGCGCCTCGGTGTCGGGCACGGAGCGCCACAGGAAGGAGGGGACGGATTCTTCCTCGACCTTCTTCAGGCGCGCGGCAACGCCGGCCTTGCGGAAGTACTTCTGGGCGAGGACGTCGGAGGCGACCTGCGACCACGCGGTCGGCACCTCGACATTGTCGAGCTTGAACACGACCGAGCCGTCGGGATTCCTGATCTCCGACGTGGTCAGCCGGAACTCGATGCCGGCGTAAGGTGACTGTCCCGAAGTGGTGTGGCGCCGCTCAATCCGCATGGTCTTGCCCCGTCCTATCTTTGACCGGACCGCCTCCGTTCAGGCGTGCCAGGTCATCATTTCATTTCGCGGTGCTCGGCAGCCGTCTGGCCCCTGGCATCGCAGTTTAGCCGGTAGACCCGGCCCATTTTCTCCCGACGCGATTGCTCGATGCGCGCACCGATCATCCGCCGGCACGTCCAGACCCATCCGCCCCAAAGGGATGAGCCCGACATGCGTTCAACGCCCCACAACGTCACGTCTTCAACCATTGCCATCCGAGCCTGTTTCCAGCCCGTTCAGGCGCCCGAAAAGTCCGCTCGCCGGGCAGACAAGCCCGTATCCCGCTGCCTTTGTCTGGCTTGGCGGAGTGCTGTTTTGCAGACCCTTTGGGGGAGTGCCGGCGGGACGCAAACACACTCGCGCCGAACGGATCGAAAACTAGGACTCTCCATTGCGCCCGTCAAGAACTAGTGCGAGTTCCTGAATCAAATACTAAATATGGTGGATTGTGGGGGATAACAGGGGGCAGGCCCGCGCCTGTTGTTGAGCCAAGTATCAGTGAGTCCTCAGGGATTCCCAACCGAAAAAATTTGCATCTTGTGGTCCTCGCGAGGCTTCACCCCGCTGTTCACAGGGCAGGTATATTTTTGAACGGCGGGCTTGCCTCCGGGGGACTCACGTAGGGCTACGGTAGGTAAGGGCAGGCATGCCCGCCGGGGTGGTGGTGGGAGGCGCGAATCCGCGCCAAGCTCGGTCAGATTTTGCCGGACTGCCCACATGCTTGATTCGACTCGGCCGGTGCTGCGACCGCGCATCGCCCTGGCCGGCCTGATGTTCCTCGCCATCACCTCGGTAGGCTGGGGCTTCAACTGGCCGGTGACGAAATTCCTGCTCTCCGAGCTGCCGCCGCTGACCTTGCGCGGGGTGACCGGCGTGCTCGGCGCGGTGCTGCTGGCCGCGCTGGCGCTGATCCGCGCTGACAGCCTCAGGGTCCCGCGCGAGATCTGGCCGCGGCTCGTGACCGCCGCGCTCCTCAACGTCACCGGCTGGATGGTGCTGATGGGCCTGGCGCTGCTGTGGCTGCCGGCGAGCGAAGCCGCGCTGATCGCCTACACCATGCCGGTCTGGGCCTCGCTGATCGCCTGGCCGGTGCTCGGCGAGCGGCCGACCTTGTTGCGCACCGTCGCGCTGGTGATGGCCTTTGCCGGCCTCGCGTCGATCATGGGCGGCAACGGCTTTGCCGCCACCGCGGACAAGCTGCCGGGCATCGTCATGGCGCTGTGCGGCGCGCTCGGCTTCGCGCTCGGCACGGTATTTTCCAAGAGGTACCCGATCCGTCTGCCGCCGATCACCGCCGCGGCCTGGCAGATCGGGATCGGCTGCCTGCCCATCACGATCATCGGCCTCGCCATCGAGACCACGCATCTGGAGCTGGTGACGCCGGTCGGCTGGTGGCTCCTGGTCTATTCGACCGTGGTGCAGTTCTGCATCGCCTATGTCAGCTGGTTCGCAGCGCTCGCGCGCCTGCCGGCCTCCGTCGCCGCGATCGGCACCATGGCGGTGCCTGTGATCGGCGTCGTGGCATCCGCGATCGCGCTCCACGAACCGCTGGGAGCAGGGCAGATCGCCGCGCTGATCTTTACGCTGGCTGCGGTTGTGCTGGCGACGCGGTAGCAGGTGTAGTCATGAAGAGGCTGGCCGCCTGGACTTCCGGTTTATCGCCAATATCGGCCGGCGAGCGGAGGGTCTCCGAGGTCGCAAATGGGCTAGAAGCGGCCCCCGGGGTCTCAGCTTAAAGTTGTAATGATGGTGCCTTAATGGCAAAATCGTATCATGCAAATTCGGGATGCCAGGATAGAGGACGCAGAAGCTGCTTGTCTGGTTATGAGGCGGTCGATCGCGGAACTCTGCGTTGCTGATCACAAGAACGATACGGCCATTCTGGCACGCTGGTTGGGAAATAAGACTTCCGAGATATTTATCGCCTGGATTCGGCAGCCGGAAAATTCTCTCCTCGTTGCCACCGAAGACGACAACATTCTTGCTGTAGGGTCGGTTACTGATGCAGGCCAAATCACTCTGAATTATGTTTCCCCCGATGCGAGGTTCCGAGGGATCAGTCGCGCCTTGCTGCGCGCGCTCGAAACAAGAGCTGTGGAGCGAGGCGTCAAGCGATGCACTCTTACCAGCACGGAAACGGCCCTGCGCTTTTATCAAGCCAACGGCTATGCCGTAGACGGACCGCCAGTTGGCAACTTCGGTACTAGCTCTGGATATCCAATGTCGAAGTCGCTCACCAAAGAGATGGAACAGCGATGACCATCACGCGGACGAGGACGGAAGCTGTGCCTTTAAAAATCGGCTGGGAAGCTGAGGCCAGCCAATGGATAAGGTGGGCGCGCACTCCCGGTCACGATAGCTACTGGCGATTTCACCGAGACCAATTTCTTAGTCTCTTGCCTTCGCCAGGACGGCAAACGCTGGATATCGGCTGTGGCGAAGGACGGCTCGCGCGAGACTTGAAAGAGCTTGGGCACCGTGTTGTCGCGATCGACAGTTCGCCGTCAATGGTTGAAGCTGCACGTGAGTTCGACCCATCGATAGACGTGCGCTTGGCGGATGCCAGCGCGCTTCCGCTTGACGACGCCTGCGCGGATTTGGCGATCGCCTTCATGTCGCTTCAAGACATCGGCGATATGCCTGCCGCTGTCCGAGAAGCAGCGCGCGTCCTCGAGCCAGGGGGCAGGCTCTGCATGGCCATTGTTCATCCGATCAACTCCGCCGGCAACTTCGAACAAGCAAGTTCCGATGGGCGCTTCATCATCCAGGGAGACTATCTTGGTGCCTTCCAATATGCCGACGCCGTCGCGCGCGACGGTTTGGCGATGACATTCCACAGTGCGCATCGCCCGCTGGAAACCTATTTCCTAGCATTGGAGCAGGCGGGATTTTTGGTCGAAGCGCTTCGAGAGCCGGCCCTTCCGGAATATGCGGTCGTTTCCAATGCGGCCCGTCGCTGGCAGCGCATACCTTACTTCCTGCATTTGCGCGCCGTTCGCCGTTAAAACGCGCGTCTGCTTCCGGTCAACCGCGGTCCACGACCGGCTGCTCGCTTCAGGTCAGCTAAGGGGCCAGAAGCGGAAGTCACCCCAGGCGAGCGGGATGGGAGCGAGGCCTTGACCTTTTCTCTGCCTCGAAGCTGAAGCATATTTCTGCTAGCCGCCGCGCAAGTACTTCCCCGCGGTTGTTAGGCCCGGCACCGGCTTACGACGGCGACCGGGCCGCCTCTGAGTGGCGCGGTAAAAAGCTCTTGTCCGTCGATTTTGTAGACCGGCGAGTTGACGGCCAATCTCCCGAGCTATCGTCTCAGCCTCCGGGCAAATGCTTGAGCATGCCTATCGGTATTCTGCACCATATTTGAGACCAATCGCGTTGATCTGCTCCCGCGTCAATTCCTTTGGAGGTTCGCCCGGCCGGCTGCAGGTTTCGCGGAAGAAACCGTCGAGGCCCGGGGGCACCATGATCCACAGCAGAACCAGTTCCTGATCTGGACTGCTGAAACCATGCCATGTGTCCTTGGGTATGAAAATCGTTCCGCCTCTTTCGCAACGATGACGCACCTCGTTGAGGGTGACCGTGCCGCTGCCTTCCAGGACGTAGAAGGCTTCATCCCTTTCGAGGTGCCGGTGAACCGGAATGCCCGAGCCCTTGGGTAGCTGCTGCGTGCCCAGGCCAAGACGATGAGATCCCGTTACGGGGTCGAGCTTGATGAAGATGTTGCCGCCATCGCGAAAATGGATCAGGTGTTCACCCTCATCGGCACTAAGCACATAGCCTCGCGGCATCGGCTTGTGCGACTTCGCCTCGATCTCCTTGCTGTTTGGCATCGCGCGCTCCATTCGCCAATACTCAACGATGAAAACGCTACAATAGCAGAACGCTCCGCCCCGAGCGACGGCCAGCCACAAGCTGCTTTGGGTCACAAGCCGGCGTTCGGCTGGGCGTCAGGCCAAGCGCAAATCAGGAACCCGCGCAAGCGTTGCGGATTAGGTCTCTCTGCCGGACTGAGTGCCCCTATCGAGACGGTTATGGCGAGCGAGCGCAATACATTCCTCGGCATCGCGGCGTGCGACCTTGCCCTGGCTGTTCCCCTGCCTCTTGGCGAAGCCGACATCGTCATCTTCGGAGCTGCGGATGCCACGCCGCATTTGGAGGGCCGGACCAGCCATGCCGCGAATGGCCCAGCGGCCATTCGCAATGCTTTGCGCGTTTACCAGACCGACCTTGCCAGGTGGGATTTCGACCAAGACGGAATCCTGCTCGACCCGGAGCAAATCCGCGTCCTTGATGGCGGTGATCTTCCCACGTCACCCGATGATCCCGAGCAAAATCGGAATGCAATCAGGACGGCCACCAAGAAGATCCTGACGTCCGGCTCGGTACCCATGCTGCTGGGCGGAGATGATTCCGTGCCCATACCGTTCTTCGAGGCGTTCGAGGACTTGGCCAAGCTGACCATCCTGCAGATCGACGCGCATTTGGACTGGAAGGACCGGCGCGACGGCTCAGCACATACTTTCTCCAGCACGATGCGGCGCGCCAGCGAGTTGCCTTGGGTCGAACGCATTGTGCAGGTCGGTTTACGGGGTGTCGGTGGCTCGGGCCTGCAGGAGCTCAGTTGCGCGCGGAATTGGGGCTCCAGGATTTTTACAGCACGAGACGTCAAAAGCCGGGGCGTTCAAGCTGTCCTCAGTGCCATCGAGGACAACGCGAATTGCCTAATCACGATCGACTGCGACGGCCTCGATCCGTCCGTCATTCCCGGCGTGCTTCTGCCGCAACCCGGCGGGCTGTCCTATTTCGAAGTCATAGATTTGATCGCAGGCGTCGCCTCGAAGGCCAGAATTGTCGGTCTCGATCTGGTCGAATTGGTACCGGAGCGTGACGTGCAGAATATCGGGGCGATCTGCGCAGCGCGGATCATCTGCAACGCCATTGGACATATCGCCAAGCAGAAACGCTAGCCGGCCGGCATGCCTCCCAACGCCTTCCTGATCATCTCGGCGAGCTGGTTGCGGCGGTAGGGTTTTGTCAGGAGCATGACGCCGTCGTCGAGCTTGCCGTGGTGGACGATGGCGTTGTCGGTGTAGCCGGAGGTGTAGAGCACCTTCACCCCGGGGCGGATCGTCGCCACCTTGTCGGCGAGCGCGCGCCCGCTCATGCCGCCGGGGATGACGACGTCGGTGAACAGCAGATCGAACGGCTGGCCGGCCTGGATCAATTCGAGCGCGGTCTTGCCGTCGGGCGCGGCGACGGTCTGGTAGCCGAGGCTCTGGAGCTGCACGGTGACGAAGTTGCGCACCAGCGGGTCATCCTCGACCACGAAAATGGTCTCTGCGCCGCCTTCCGCCTGCGGCGTCGTGGTGGGGGCCACTTCGGCCATGCCTTCGCCCGGCGGCAGATAGAGCTTGATCGTGGTGCCGTGGCCTTCCTCGCTGTAGATCTTGATGTGTCCGCCCGACTGCTTGACGAAGCCGTACACCATGGAGAGGCCGAGGCCGCTTCCCTTGCCGACCTCCTTGGTGGTGAAGAACGGCTCGAACGCCTGCTGCTGCACCTCTGCCGGCATGCCGGTGCCGGTGTCGCTGACGGCGAGCATCACGTAAGGGCCGGGCCGAACGTCGGGATTGTTTTGCGCATAGGCCTGGTCGAGCACGACGCGGTGGGCCTCGAGCAGCAGCTTGCCCCCGTTCGGCATGGCGTCGCGGGCGTTGATCGCCATGTTGAGCAGGGCATTGGTGAGGCGGGACGGATCGATGTGCGCGGTCATCTGCCCCTGTTCGAGCACGGTCTCGATCTCGATCTGCTCGCCGAGGGTGGGGCGCAGCAGTTTGGCGATGTCCGCCACCGCGGCGTTGATCTCGACGTTGCGCGGCTGCAGCGGCTGCCTGCGCGCAAAGGCGAGCAGATGCTGGATCAGCTCGGCGCAGCGTTCGGCGGCCTCGTCGATCAGGCGCGCCACGCGCTGGAGCTCGGGCTGCTGCTTCAGGCTTGCCACCAGCGTCTCGGTATTGCCGGAGATCACGGTCAGCATGTTGTTGAAGTCGTGCGCGACGCCGCCGGTGAGCTTGCCGATCGCATCCAGCTTCTGCGACTGGTACAATTGCCGCTCGGTCTCGCGCGAAATGGTCGCGTCGTGATAGACCAGCACCGCGCCGGAGACTTTGCCTTGCCCGTCCAACATCGGCCGGCCGCTGATCATGAGATGGCGGGAAGGATTGCCGCTGTGCGGGCGGACGATCATCTCCATGTTCTCGAACGGTTCGCCGCGCAGCACGCGTGCCGACGGCAGCTCGTCGGGCTTGAGCGGGGTAACGCCGTCGCCGTGAAGCACGCTGGACATCGCCCGCAGATTGCGCAGGTTCATGCCGGTCCGGTGCAGCAGCATGCGCTCGGCGGCCGGATTGGACAGAAGGACATTCCCCTCGGCATCGATGACCAGCACTGCCTCCGCCATGCTGTGAAAGGTGCTCTGGAGCACGTTGACCGAGAGGCGCAGCTCGTCATGCGCGGTGACCAGATGGTCCGTACGCTCGGCCACCGCGGCCTCGAGCTGATGCTTGGCGGCCGTGGTCTCCAATAGCGTGCTCTTGAGTGCGCCCTCGGTGCGCCGGCTCTCGCGCATCATCATCACGACCAGCAGCAGGATCACCAGCGCGCCGGCGACGTCGATGCCGAGCAGCACGATGCCGGTGCGGCGCGAATCCTGGGAGCGCGCCGCGAGCAATCGTTCCTCCTCGGCGCTCAAATGATCGAAATTGCCCATCACCGTGTCCATCAGACCACGGCCCTCGCCCTTGCCCTGGAGCGCGGCAATGCCGGCCTGGTCGTTTCCGGCACGCAGGCGCATCACTTCGGCGGCGATCTCGATCCGGCGCAGCGCCAGCGGTTCGGTGCCCTCGAGCAGCGCGACATGTTCGGGAGTGTCGCGCACGCTGCGCTTGAGGTCGGCGAGTGCCGGTGCGATCCGGGCGTGCACCGCCTGGAATTCCTCGCTGAAGCTCGGGTTGCGATAGATCTCGTAGCCGCGTGCGGCGCTCTCGGCACTGCGCATCAGCACGCGCAGGTCGGAGATCTTCTTGAGCACCTGGACGGTGTGATTGACCCAGGCCGCGTCGGACCGCGACTTGACGTCGAGGCCGATAGAGGCTGCGGTGATGATCAGGAGGATGGCAAGTCCAGCACCGAGAATGACGCGCTGCGTTGGGATCAAGGGGCTTCTTTCTTGTCCTTCGGCTGCGAGCCATCGCCCGGCGCGGCGATGCATTCCCGGATCGTGGTCAGCAGCGCGTCCGGCGTGAACGGCTTGCGCAGGCAGCGGGTCGCGCCGAGCTCCAGCGCCATCCGGAGGAAGTCGGGAGAGGGCGAGGCGGATGACGCAAAGGCGTAGCCGGACATCGCGATCAGCGGAACCGCCGGCGCGCGCTCGTGAAAGATGCGAATGGACTCGAAGCCGCGCATATGCGGCATGAAGATGTCGACCAGCATCACGTCGAAACTCTGGGTTTCGAGCGCAGCCAAACCCGTTTCTCCGCCGTCAGTCAACGTGACGTCGAAGCCCTGACGTTGGAGGAGGACCTCGATGGTCGCACCGACCATCGGATCGTCATCGACCACGAGAATACGCGGCATGACACTTCCCAGTCATCGAAGTCCCCATAGCCAAGTTGATACAGGTGAATCGCGCGTCGGGTCAATTTGGGATTGGATAAGGGTAGGTATGCACGGTGCGGTGAATAAAGGTCCGCTCGCATCGGTTGTACGCGCCAATCGCCGATGGCGAACACGAGGCGAGCGAAACAGGTGAGGCGCCCGCATGCGAAAAAGGCGCCGCATCGCTGCGACGCCTTCTTCTTCAAGTGTTGCAGGTCGGCTTACGGGCAGGGATGACGCTGGCCGTCATAGCCGAGATAGGTGCCGGACGCCGGATCGTAGGACTTGTAGCGCTGCGCACAGTAGCCCGCGGAGTCGCCGCCGCTATCGGGGACCACGGCGACTGACGGCTCATCATAATAGCTGTCGTCGCCATAGTAATAGGGGTCGTTGTAATAGCCGCCGCCGTAATAGGCGTATGATCCGAGGCCGCCGATCGCAGCACCCGCGGCAACACCAGGCCAGAAGCCGCCGCCGTGACGATGATGCCAGTGACGACCGCTCCAATTGCCGCTACCGCCCTGCCAGTTGCCCGCAGTCGCGACGCTGCGTGTACCGCTGAAGGACGGCGAGAAGGCCTGTCGGCTCGCGCCGCCTACGAAGCTGCCACCGCTGGGACGTACCGCTGTGCCGGCGGCGAAATTGCCACCGCCGCCGCCGATCCTCGCGCCGCCGAAATTGCCGCCGCCCATGTGGGCGCCGCCACCGCCAAAGTGAGCCCCGCCACCACCGAAGTGAGCGCCGCCGCCACCGCCGCCGAAGTGGGCACCGCCACCTCCGCCGAAATGGCCACCGCCGCCCCCGCCATGTCCGCCGCGACCTTGCGCGAAGCTTGGCGTCGCCAACGGGAGAACCAGTGCCACGGCCGCAGCCGCGCTCAAGACTTTCAGACTTTTCATGATCAAAACTCCTTTTCCCGGAAGCAAACCCCATGAATGGGCTGGAGTTCCTGGGATCACGGGGGTTTGCGTGCGAGGACAGGCTCTCATGGCGACGCTGTATCCGGCATGAACGGATCGCGTCCGATTTGCGGCAGCGTTCCGTGCCGGTAGACGCATCCGCAGCGGGGCAGCGCCGCCCGCGCCGAACTGGACATTTCGCCGTCCGGATGGCATCAGGACCCGACGAAGCAGGGCCCTTGCCGCATGAAACAATTCTTCCTCAAGTTCTTCACCTGGTGGAATGGCCAGACGTTTGGCACCCAACTCTGGACCAAGCGCTACGGCGAGCTGGTCGGCCAGGACGAGCAGGGCAACCTCTATTATCGCACCCGCGGCGGGGCGATCGACCCGGCGCTCGGCTTCGAGCGGCGCTGGGTGGTCTATAACGGCTATGCCGAGGCCAGCCGCATCCCGCAGTCCTGGCACGGCTGGATGCATCACACCGTCGACGTGCCGCCGACGCAGGACAACTACCAGCCGCGCGAGTGGGAAAAGCCGCACCAGCCCAATCTCACGGGCACGGCCAACGCCTACCGTCCCTCGGGCTCGACGCTCGCCAGTGGCAAGCGGCCCAAGGCAACCGGCGACTATCAGCCCTGGACGCCCAGCTAGGCTTCCGATCCCCGTCTCAACCCTTGTCGTGGGAGTGGATGCACCCGCATCCGCCTCGCTCTGCTGTGGACAACGGGAACAGCGGGGATGAGTCCTGCGCGGGCGTTGCAGCCACCCGGGCGATGCGGCTCAATGGTCGCATCTTGCGGAGATGGGAGACCATCGCGTTCGGTTCGGGCAACAGTTCGCGACTGTCCCGAAATGCAGCGGCCGCCGACCAGGACTCGATCGGGAAATAGGCCCCCGGTCTGGAAGCTCCGAAATCGCCCGATGAAATGTGCAGCCGCCGTAAGACAGGAAAGGCCGCTCGGGAAACCGGGCGGCCTTTTTCTTTGATCTGCTTTTCGGCTGGCGCGGCCTCTCAAAGAGAGAGCCGCGGTGAATTGCCGACCGGCATCATCTCATAGGGCGCCTTCCAGCCAGGCAACGCGGCGACACGCCGGCGCCAGGCATCAATGGCCGGAAATGCCGTGGCAAGATCGAAACCTGTCTCCTCGGTTGGATAGTACAGGTAACCCAACAGCGAGAAGTCGACGATGGTCGGCCGGTCGCCCAGCATGAAGCTGCGTTCGGAGAGATGCCTGTCTACGATCGAGAAGGCGCTTTCGGTCCGGGTTCGCAGATAAGCGAGCACCGCGGGATGAGCGGGCTCCGGCATGAAGCAGCGCTGAAACCGATGCTGGGCAAAGCTCGACGTGAATTTGTGGTTGTCGAACAGCAGCCAGCGCGTCGCCTCGAATGCTTCCTCGCGCGTCGGGCCATACATGTCGTGAGTCTCGGCAAGCCAGGCCAGGATCGCACCCGACTGACTCATTCGCCGGCCATCGGCCTCGAGGACGGGGACTTCGCCCATGACGTTGGTTGCGGTCCGCCAGTCCGGTGTGCGGGTTTCGCCGCCGGCGAAGTCGACGCCGACCGGCTCCCAGTCGAGCCCGGCGCAGTTGAGGAACAGCGCGACCTTGAAGGAATTGCCGGAGGCTCCGACGCAGTGCAGCCGGTATCGCGCCATGCTCGAGTCCTCCCGCGCGCCCGACTGGATGGAGGTGCAGGAGCGCGATGCAGATTGTCGAAGGGCTGCTGACAGCGTCGTGTCAGCAGTGCGGGGCTATCGGAGCTATAGAGCAGCGCCGCGTCCGGAATACGCGAGCAATTACATCATCCGCTCAGCCGCACGCTTCACCGCCTCTAGCCGCCGGGCCTGGCCCTGCGCGCCGCGCTCTTTGAGCAACGCCAGCACCTCTGCGGGTGCGGTGTCGGGCGAGCCTGCATTGAACGGCGGGGCGGGATTGTATTCGAGCTGAAGCTGGATCGCCTCGGCGGTGGTGCGATCGACCATGATCGACACCAGGGTCAGCGCGAAATCGATTCCCGCGGTGACGCCGCCGCCGGTGATGCGGTTGCGGTCGACGCAGACGCGCGTCTTGGTCGGCGTCGCGCCGAACTGAGCGAGCATCTCCATCGCGCTCCAATGCGTGGCGGCGCGGTAGCCCTTCAAGAGGCCGGCGGCGCCGAGCGCCAGCGATCCCGTGCAGACCGAGGTGACGTATTTGGCGCCCTCGGCCTGCCGGCGCAGGAAACCGAGCACCTCCTCGTCATTGAGCAGATCGTTGGTGCCGCCGCCGCCCGGCACGCAGATCACGTCGAGCTGCGGGCAGTCGGCGAACGTTGTGGTCGGCGTCAGCGTCAGCACGGAATCACTCGGCACCGGCTCGATCCGCTTCCAGATCAAATGCAGCTTTGCGCCCGGCACAGAGGAGAACACCTGCAGGGGACCCGTAAAATCGAGCTGGGTGACGCGCGGAAACACCAAGAGACCGATCTGGAGCGGGGACGACATGAGAGCCTCCAATTATGAGCTTGACGGACGCAGCCTGTCATGATGCCCTTCTGTCCAAAATGGCGTATTTCCCTCGCTTTCGGACATGATCATGATCGGCATCCTGATCTTCCCGGACTTCCAGTTGCTCGATGCGGCCGGCCCGATCTCCGTGTTCGAGATCGCGGCGCGCTGCACGGGCAAGACGACACCCGGGATCCGCGTGCTGGCGGTGAACGCGGGACCCGTGCGCAGCTCGTCCGGCGTCGAGATGATGGCGCGCGACTTCAAGTCGGCCAATGCGATCACGACGCTGGTCGTGGCGGGAGGCGCGGGCGTGACGGACGCCGCGCGCTGCGAGGTCACGCGCGCCTTCGTGCAACGGCTGGCGCGGCGCGGCGTGCGGGTCGCCAGCGTCTGCTCGGGCGCCTATGTGCTCGCCGAGGCGGGATTGCTCGACGGCCGCCGCGCCACCACGCATTGGGGACGCACGCGGGATTTCGTCGCGCGCTATCCTAAGGTGAAGTTCGAGCCGGACCAGATTTTCACGCGCGATGGCAATGTGTGGACGTCGGCAGGCATCACGGCGGGCATCGATCTTGCGCTCGCGATGGTGACGGAGGATCACGGCGAGCAGATCGCGCAGGACACCGCGCGGCAGCTCGTGCTCTATCATCGCCGCAGCGGCGGCCAGTCGCAGTTCTCGTCACTGCTGGAATTGAAGACGCCGAACGGCCGCTTCGGCGCGCTGCTGTCCTGGGCGCGCGAGAACCTCGACGCCCGCCTGACGGTGGAAGATCTCGCCGACCGCGCCGGCATGAGCGCGCGGCATTTTGCCCGCGCCTTTGCCGCCGAGACGGGCACGACGCCCTCGAAGGCCATCGAGCGCTTGCGCATCGAGGTCGCGCGCGAGCGCGTGCAGTCCTCGCGCGAGGCGATCGAGCTCGTCGCGGAGACAACCGGCTTCGGCGACCCCGAGCGCATGCGGCGCGCTTTCATCCGCGCCTTCGGCCAGCCGCCGCAGGCGCTGCGGCGCGCGGCAAGGGCCGGGTAGGGAGAATTCATCGATTTGGAGAGGCCGCTTGAGCGGGGTGAGCGGACTTGCATATTGCCCGGCCTTGCGTCACCCGTTGCAGACGATCAGTACAACACGTACCGTCGCTGATCCCGATGCAAGGAACCCCAATGACCGATCGAGAAAAGATTCTGATTGCCCTTCGCGAAAAACCTTTGAAGACTTTCGACATCATGAAGCGCGTGAACATCAAGAACCAGGACGACTGCCAATCGCTCCTGTTGAAGATGCGTGACGAAGGCGCCGTGAAGTTCGATATTCACAAGGGAAATTGGCGCGCTGCGTGACGACATTCGCTTGGCCACCAGCGGCCTCGCATGGCAGCGGACATGACTTGCGGACTGGTTCAGCCCGATGCGGCCTTGCCGCCGGTTGCCGCGGCGCCCGAGGCCTGCGCGCGCGCCGTCAAGCGCCGCGCGATCGGCATCAGCATGTAGGGCGCCAGGTGAATGGGAAACTGCGTCATCGCGAAATAGAGCCATGTGGTCGGCGGCAGCACGCCGGCGGTCGCGGCGAGCATCAGGCCCAGATTGCGCTGTGACACCATCAGCCCGAGCGCCAGCGCGCGCTCATAGCCGATGCGGCGGAACAGCAGCGTGGTCACGGCGAGCAGCGTGAAATAGATCGCGAAGGCGAGAGCTGCGAAGCCGAGGGTGGAGACCGGTCGGGCGACGAGATCGCTCGCGACGTCGCCCATGATCGCAGTCGCGAAGACCAGCAGGATGACGATGTTGAAGCCGTCGATCGGCTGCCGGTGGCGCTGGATCGCGGCCGCGCCGAAGACCTGCCGGATCACGGTCGCGGCCAGCAGCGATGCTGCGAGGATGCCGAGCAGCTTCAGCCCCAGCGCAGGCGGCGAGATACTGAGCATGTCGCCGAGGAACAGGCTCGCGAACAGCGATGCCGTGAACGGCACCAGCGCGGTCGCACTCACCAGCGTGACCAGCACCAGCGTGGCATCGAGACCCATCAGCGCGGCCAGCGCCGGCGCGGCCATCATCGGCGAGGCCATGCTCTGGAGCATCAATGCGAGCGCAAGGTCGGGCGCGCGCGCTGTGAGCCCGGTGAGATGGACGATCAGCCCGACGATCACGGGCACGCCGATCATGGTCCAGACAGTGGCGGTCCCGACCAGCGCCGGCCGCCGCAGATGGCCGGTGAGCGCGGCGAGATCGACCCGCATGAAGGAGATGCAGAGCAGAACGAAGATCGCCTCGGTGACGTAGGGGCGCAGCAACATCCCGAGCGGCGGCACCGCGAGCGCGATGAACACGACGGCGGCCACCGCGCGGGTGCCTTGGCCGCCAAGCCATGTCAGCCCGCGCAGGGGGAGGACGAATATGCTTTGAAGAACGGGCGGCATCGGGAACGGCGTTTCAGCCCAATCCTTTCAGCCACGCGCCGATCTCGCTCACGGCGACATTGGCCTCTCGCAGCAATTTCCCCATCGTGAAGGAGCCGTGGAATTGGCCGGGATCATTCTTGATAGCCACGGGCACGCCGGCCTCCTGGAAGGCCCTGTAGACGGCGGCGGCATCGGGATCGAGCACGACGGGCATGGGGGGAGCGACCTTGCGGGTTTCCAGTTATGGTTGGAGTTCTTTTTGGGCCGGCGCCGCCTCGGCCCCAGGGAGGAGTGCTCGACTATCCCATCCGGGGGCCGATCTGGCCAGACCGGGCCGGGAAGGGCAGGGATGCCGCCCTTCCCCCGCCGTATTCGCCGTGTTAACCGGATGGCCTGCGAGCGGCGGTATCCCCTGTAGAATGTCCAGCAAGCCCGATTCGCTGTTGAAGCCGCGCGAGATATGTTTCGAACATTTACCCTGACAGGTCTTGCGGCGCTTCTGGCCGCCACCGCACTGACGGCTGCGACGCCGGCGCAGGCACAGATCGGCACGATCTTCTCCGATCCGCCGCCGCTGCGGCCGCCCGGCAACATTCCGCGTGGCCAGCCCCAGCCGCAGCAGCAGATGCCCGACGACGACGAAGAGGTGCCGGAGCTGCCGCCGCAAGGCCGTGTGCTGCCGTCGCGTCCGATGGCGCCGCCGCCGGGTCGGCAGGGCAATGTGATGCCGGGCCCGGTCGAGACCCAGCCTCTGGCGCCGCCGCCAGGGTCTAGTGCTGCTCCGCCAAACCAGCCGCCGCCCGTCGCGGTCGCTCCGCCCAATCCGCAAGGCGCCCCGGGTGCGCCCGGTCAGCGCCAGCCGCAGCAGAAGGGCGGGCCGGGCGGCGCTGTCCCGCAGACGCCGGCGAGCCTTCAGCCGGGCGACGAGGTCGTCACCGAGCCGCCGGCCCAGAAGATCGTGAACAAGAAGGCGACCTTCTCCGGTCTCGACAAGATCACCGGGCGCATCATCAATTTCGACGAGGAGATCGGCGAGACCGTGCAGTTCGGTGCGCTGCGCGTCAAAACCGACGCCTGCTACACGCGGCCGGCGACCGAGGCCGCCAACACCGACGCCTTCGTCGAGGTTGACGAGATCACCTTGCAGGGTGAGGTGAAGCGCATCTTCTCGGGCTGGATGTACGCGGCAAGTCCGGGCCTGCACGGCGTCGAGCACCCGATCTACGATATCTGGCTCACCGACTGCAAAGAGCCGCAGCAGACGATTGCGACCGCGGCACCGGATCCCGGCACCAAGCCGGCAGCACCGCCGCCGCCTGCCCAGAAGAAGGCTGCGCCGAAGCAGGTGCAGCAGCGTCCGCCGCAGCCCTTGCCGCCGATCCAGCAGCAGCAGCCGGCACCACCGCCGCCGCCTCCGCCGCCCGAGCAGCGGCCGGGTCTGTTCGGTATCCCCGGGTTTGGCCGCTAGGCCAAATCCCCGGGGGGTGGCCGCTAATCCCTGACTATTGCCGCGCGGCGATGATCTCGAGCGCGCGTGCTCCCGGGATTGCTTCACCCGTGGAGAGCCTCAGGAAATCGCCGGGCTCGCCCGCCAGCGCCTTGTCGAGCAGCGCGGTGTAGCGCCGCCGCGAGATCTCGGCCGCGCCAAAACTCTTCAGGTGCTCGGTGACGTATTGGGTGTCGAGCAGCTCGAAGCCGCCATGGATGAGCCGCGCGACCAGATGCACCAGCGCGACCTTGGACGCATCGCGCGCGGTGTGGAACATGCTCTCGCCGAAGAAGGCCCGCCCCAGGCTGACGCCATAAAGCCCGCCGACCAGGTCCTCGCCTTGCCAGGCCTCGACGCTATGGCAATGGCCGAGCTCGTACAGCCCGCCATAGAGGTCGCGGATGCGCTTGTTGATCCAGGTGTCCTCGCGCCCGGCCTGCGACGCGGCGCAGCCGGCGATCGTGGCCTTGAAGGCGGTATTGACGGTGACGCGGAATGAATCCGAACGCACGGTGCGCGCGAGCCGGGAGGCCACGCGAAATCCATCGAGCGGGATGACGCCGCGCAGCTCCGGCTCGACCCAGAACAGGGTCGGATCATCGGCGCTTTCGGCCATCGGAAAGATGCCGCAGGCATAGGCGCGCAGCAGCACGGCTGGCGTGATTTCAGACGGGGCAGAGTCGCGCGAAGTCATGGCTCGCCACAATAGCAGGATCGCAAGGCGGTTGCGATGGGCGGTGCGGATCAGTTCGCTGCGGCAGCAGCCGGCTTGCCGGCGGCAGCCGGTACTCGGCGGAACGTCAACATGATTCGGGTTCCGGAATGGGTGGGGTCGCGCTCGACCGAAGCGTCGAGCTTGGTGGCCATGGCTGCGACGATACGCTGGCCCATGCCGGTGGAGCGCGGATCGGCCTTGACGTTGTCGCCGACGCCATCGTCGCTGATCGACAGCAGGAGATCGTCGCCCTGCGAGGTCAGCTCGACATGGATCGGGCCGGCGCCGTCAGGGTAGGCGTATTTCACCGCGTTCATCACCAGTTCGTTGACGATGATGCCGACGGCGACTGCTCGGTCCGGATCGATCTCGATCGGTTCGGCCTTCAGCGTCAGGCGCGACATCCGGTTGCCCTCGGCCGAGCGCCTGAGATCCTCGAGCAGCGAGTCCAGATACTGGTTCAGGACCACGCTCTTCAGGTCCTGCGAGGTGTAGAGGCGGCGGTGCACCTGCGCGACCGCGGCGACGCGGCCCATCGCGTTGGTCAACGCAGCCTTGACCTCGTCCTGCGCGGCGGAGCTTGCCTGCAGGTGCAGCAGGGAGGCGATGATCTGGAGCGAGTTGCCGACGCGGTGGTTGACCTCGCGCAGCAGCAGCTCGCGTTCGGCTGCAAGAGCAGCGTAGCGGTCGCGCGACGCGTGGATCTCGGCTTCGGCTTCCTCGCGCGCCTTCTGCAATTCGGCCTGGCGCAGCGCGCCCTCGGCCGCGACGTGAAGCAGGGGGATGAAGTCGCCCTTGACGTCCTTGACGAGATAATCGGCCGCGCCCGCCTTCAGCGCCGTCACCGCAATGCTGGAATCCTGCGACGCGGTGACGAAGACCACCGGCGGCGCGCCCGGTATCGCCATGATCTGCTCCAGCGTCTCCAGCCCGTCGAGGCCGGGCATGTACTGGTCGAGCGCCACGACGTCGATGCCGCCGTCAATGCTGTCCTGCGCGCCCGCGCGGCGGATGAGCTCGAGGCCTTCCTCGCCGCTTGCGGCGTGAACGACCTTGTAGCCGCGCCGTGTCAGGCCGCGATCGACCAGGCGCGCAAGCGCCCCGTCGTCGTCGATGTAGAGCAGTGTGGGCATGCGCTGGTTCATGGGGCGGCGGGCGGGACCTGGATTACCGAGAAGAACAAGCCGAGCTGCCGAATGGCATTGGCGAAATTCTCGTAGTTCACGGGCTTGGTGATGTAGACATTGCAGCCGAGCTCGTAGCAGCGCTTGATTTCCTGGGAATCGTCGGTGGTAGTCAGCACCACCACGGGCGAGGCCTTCAGATATTTGTTCTCCTTGATCTGCTTGAGAATGTCGATCCCGGTCATGTCGGGAAGGTTGAGATCGAGCAGGATCAGGAGCGCATTACCTTTCTGCACGAGCCCGCTGCCGTCGGGCCCGAACAGGTGTTTCATCGCGTCCGTGCCGTTGGCAAAGGAGATGATCTCGTTGTTGACGCCGGACCTACGGATGTTCCGCTCGATCAGCCGCGCGTGTCCTTCGTCGTCCTCGATCATGATGATGCTGACGGGTTGAGTCATTGATCCGCGTTCCGGTTGCTGGCGTTCCAGGTGATGGGCAGCGTGATGGTGAAGGTGCTGCCCGTATTCAGTTCCGATGATACCGACATGGTGCCGCCGAGGCGACGCACAAGTGCACGCACATGCGCAAGACCGATGCCCTGACCGGGCTTGTCCTGGGTTCCGGCGCGGCGAAACAGGTCAAAGATCCGCTGGTGGTCCTTGGGGTCGATGCCGCGGCCGTTATCGCTGATCTCGAAGATTGCGTAGCCGAGCTTGGTGCGCCCGCGAATTCTGATCTCGCCGGGGACGCCGGGCTTGAGATATTTGATGGCGTTGTCGATCAGATTGGAGAAGATCTGCTCCAGCGCCAGGCGGTCGCTGACGAGATCGGGCAGGGGCGCGACATGAATCTCCGCCTGCGCCTCGGCGGCCTGATGCGCCAGCGTCGACACGATCGCTTCGATCAACTCGGCGGTGTCGATCTTTTCCGGCTGGAACTCGCGCCGGCCCTCGCGGGTGAGATTGAGGATCGCCGAGATCAGGCGGTCCATCTTGGCGATCGACGACTTGATGAAGCCCAGCGCTTCGGAAAAATCCGCCGAGAGCTGCTTGTCGGGACCTTCGAGCGCGATCTCGCCGTCCGGCAGCGGCGGCCCGTCGGCCGGGACGTGGGTAAGGCCGCCGATACGGCGGAAAATGTCGCCGCCGAGCTCTTCGAGTTCGCTGGTGAAGCCCATGATGTTGACGAGTGGTGAGCGCAGATCGTGGCTGACGATATAGGCAAAGCGCTGGATCTCGTTATTTGCTTCGCGCAGATCGGCCGTGCGTTCGTCGACCACGGCCTCCAGATTGACGTTGGCGTCGCGCAGGCGCGCCTCGGCATCGTCACGGGCACCGGCCGAGCGCCGCACCAGCCAGATCGATATCAGCGCCAGCAGCACGACGAGGCCGGAGCCGATGCCGGTCATCGACGCGGCGAGGGTCTGGCTGCGATCCGAATTGACCGATCGGAGCCGGAACAGCCGTTCTTCTTCCTGGATCATCCCGGTCGCGACTTTGGCGATAGCGGCTGTCGCGTCCGTGGAGACAACCTCGCGGACCAGCGCTGCGGCTTTCGCCGGCTCGCCCCTCCGGATGAAATCCATCTCCTGCGCGAACTGCCCGAGCCGGGTCTCGATCGCTGCGCTCAGCTTCTCGATGTTCTCGCGTTGCGCCGGATTGTCGCCGATCAGGCGCGTGAGCCTGTCCAGAGCCGGGATGATGGCCGCCACGGCCTTGTCATGGTCGGCCTTGAAGTCCTCCCCCTTTGTCAGGAGGTAGCCGCGGGCCGTGCTCTCAGCCCGCCGGATTTCCAGCAGGAGGGCGTTGATCTGGTTCTCCGCCTCGATGGTGTGAACCACCCATTTGCTGTCGTCTCTCGCCTTGTTGACGAGGTAGACGGAGCCGGCGCTGATCACCGTCAGCACCAGCAGTCCCGCTGCGAACAGCAGGATCTGCCAGAATGTACGCCGTCGCTGCGCGTCAGCGGTCACGACGGTCTCACTCGATCAGGATTGCCGGACTTCAAAACGCCCCCTCGGAACTGTCCCCATGGTCCCAAACGCGATTGGGGCCAAAGGGTTCCATGCGGAGGGACGGCTACTTCGGGGCGGGTTCCGCCTTGCCGGCAAGATATTGTTCCAGCCAGTGGATGTGGTAGTCGCCGTTGATGATGTCGTCTTCGCGCACCAGAGCGCGGAACAGCGGCAAGGTGGTCTCGATGCCCTCGACCACCATCTCGTCCAGCGCCCGGCGCAGCCGCATCAGGCACTCGCCGCGGGTCTTGCCGTGCACGATCAGCTTGCCGACCAGCGAGTCGTAATAAGGCGGGATCGTGTAGCCCTGATAGACGGCGGAATCGATCCGCACACCGAGCCCGCCGGGCGGGTGATATTGCGTGATGCGGCCGGGCGAAGGACGAAAGGTCTGCGGATTCTCGGCGTTGATGCGGCACTCGATCGCGTGGCCGATGACCTGGACCTCTTCCTGCCTCGCCGGCAGGTCGCCGCCGGCGGCGATGCGGATCTGCTCCAGCACGAGGTCGATGTCGGTGATGCTCTCGGTGACGGGATGCTCGACCTGGATGCGCGTGTTCATCTCGATGAAGTAGAACTCGCCGTCCTCGAACAGGAATTCGATGGTGCCGACGCCGAGATATTTCATCTCGCGCATCGCCTTGGCGCAGGTCTCGCCGATCTTGGCGCGTGCGGCCGCAGTCAGCACAGGCGAGGGGCCTTCCTCCCAGACCTTCTGGTGGCGTCGCTGCAGCGAGCAGTCGCGTTCACCGAGATGAATCGCGCCGCCGCGGCCGTCGCCGAGGATCTGGATCTCGATGTGACGCGGCTTCTGCAGATATTTCTCGAGGTAGACGGAGGCATCACCGAAAGCGGATTTGGCCTCGTTGGCAGCCGTCGACAGCGCGACCTGAAGATCGGCCTCGCTCTCGGCCACCTTCATCCCGCGGCCGCCGCCGCCGGCGGCGGCCTTGACCAGCACGGGGAAGCCGATCTTCCTGGCGATCGCCATCGCGTCGTCGTTGGGGCCCACCCCTCCGTCGGAGCCGGGCACCACGGGGATGCCGAGCTTCTTGGCCGTCCTCTTGGCTTCAATCTTGTCGCCCATCAGGCGGATGTGCTCGGCCTTCGGGCCGATGAAATGCAGATTGTGCTCGGCGAGGATCTCGGCGAAGCGCGCGTTCTCCGACAGGAAGCCGTAGCCGGGATGCACGGCATCGGCGCCGGTGATCTCGCAGGCCGCGAGCAGCGCGGGCACGTTGAGATAGCTGTCCTTGGACGCCGGTGGCCCGATGCAAACGCTCTCGTCCGACAGGCGCACATGCATGGCGTCGGCGTCGGCGGTGGAGTGCACGGCGACGGTCGCGATCCCGAGCTCCTTGCAGGCCCTGAGGATGCGAAGGGCGATCTCGCCGCGATTGGCTATGAGGATCTTGTCGAACATGGTGTCCTTATTGGACTGACGCGCGGAAAGCGGCGAGGGCGATGAGACCGCCCTCGAACGTCACTCAATGATCACGAGCGGCTCGCCGTATTCGACCGGCTGGCCGTCCTCGATCACGATCTGCGTCACCGTGCCGGCGCGCGGCGAGGGGATCTGGTTCATGGTCTTCATGGCTTCGATGATCAGCAGGGTCTGGCCGACCGAGACCTTGCTGCCGACCTCGATGAACGGCTTGGCGCCGGGCTCCGGCGACCAATAGGCGGTGCCGACCATCGGCGAGGTCACGGCGCCGGGATGCTTCGACAGGTCGGCGGCGGCAGGCGCGGCGGCAGCTGCGGCCGCCGGGAGGGCGGCCGGGGCAGCCGCCATCTGCATCGGCATGGTCGCGGCGACGCTGATGTTGCGGGCGACGCGCAGGCGCAGGCCGGCACGCTCGATCTCGATTTCGGTGAGGCTGGTCTCATCGAGCAGCAAGGCGAGCTCGCGGACGAGTGCGGAATCCTCGCTGGAAAACTTTACGGCTGCTTTGTCGTCTGGCTGGCGCGCCATGTTGTTTGATCCGAATGTTCTGTGTGATGGGAGAGCGTCAGGCTTTGGGCTTGATGCCGAGCTTGGCGGCAAGGCCCTGGATGGCGAGGCGGTAGCCCTCGATGCCGAAGCCGCAGAGCGAGGCGAAGGCCGCGCGCGCGGTGTAGGAGTGATGACGGAAATTCTCGCGGGCGTGGATGTTGGTGACGTGCACCTCGACCGTCGGGATCTGCACCGCGAGCAGCGCGTCGTGTAGCGCGATCGACGTGTGCGAATAGCCGCCGGCATTGATGACGATGCCCTTCATCTTGCGGGCATGTGCCTCGTGGATGAAGTCGATCAGCTCGCCCTCGCGGTTGGACTGCCGGCAATCGGCCTTGAGGCCGAACGTCGCTGCCGTCGCCCGGCACAGCGCCTCGACGTCGGCCAGCGACGCATGCCCATACTTCTCGGGCTCCCGCGTCCCCAACATGTTGAGGTTCGGCCCGTTCAGGACAAGGATCGTGTCGGTTGCTGGTTCGGCCATTCCAATCCCGCAAGAGGTGCTTCGGCGTGGCGGGGGTTATAGGTAACAAAGCGCGTGAGGGGAAGCCTTGAAGGACCTCCGAGCTGGCTTCAGATGCCTCATCCGGGGTGCAAAAACCTGTGTGCAAGCTACGGAAATTGCTTGTTAACCAGGCCGAAGCATGGCTGCCGCAGTGCCAGAGGGGCGGGGTCTCCCGAGAGACCGAAAGCCCCCGCCGATCTCTCGGCGGGGGCTCGTGCGGGACGGGTCGGTCAGCGGACCGGCTTACCCCTCGATGACGTACACGATCTCGCGCGTCTGCGGACGAACGATGACGTACTGGCCGTGCACGAAGATCACCTCGTAGCCGCGCCACTCCGGATAGATCTCGACGATCCGCGGCGGGAGCGGGTGGAAATGAACGCTGGCAGGGACCGTCGTGCCGACCGAAATGTTGAAGTTGACGTTGGTCGTTTCCTCGATCTTGGTCGACTTGATCGCGGATGTGATCTCGGTCCGCTTCTCGGGCGGCGGTGCAGAAGCGGTCGCGGAGGCCGTGCCGGTCGTGGTCTGAGACTTGGTATCGGCAGCCTTGTTGTCCGCACCCTTGGTCTGACTGTCTGCGCCCTTGGTCTGGGCGTTCATATTGCCGCTCTTGGTGTCAGTCTCCGTGCTCTTGGACTTGTCCGTCTGGGACTTGTCCATCGTGCTCTTTGACTTGTCCTGGGCTGCCTTGTCCTGCGCTGACTTGTCATGCATGGACTTGTCCTGCGCGGACTTATCCTGCGCGCCTTGGGCGTGCTCACCCTTCGCCGCGCCGGCCTTCTCGTCGGCCGCGTTCTTGTTCATCGCGCCGGACTTATCCATCCCGCCCGACGATTTCTCCTCGGCTGCACCGCCGGACTTCATGGCGCCGCCAGTCTGGCCGACGGTGCCCTTCTCCTGAGCGGAGTCCTTACCCATCGAGCCGCCGCGCTCGGCGGCGCCGGAAGGCTGCGAATGCTGCGTCGGCTGCGCGCCTGCACCGCCACCGCTGTCGCGGTTCATGGTGCCCTGCGCGTTCGCCAGACCGGTGCCGGCGACGAGCGCGAGCGCGGCGACCGAGATCATAAAGCGGTTAGACATTGAATTCTCCTCACGTGTTTCTCTGCGTCATTGCCCGCGCCGACAACGAAAGGAGGTATCAGGAGTTCCGGAACATTGGCGGTTCCGCGGCATTTGTTTGTTGAATGCCAGATGAACGCGCGCGCCAGATTTCGGCGCAATGAAAAGGCCGGCGCTTCAGCCGGCCTTTTGCATGCGTGAGTTGTAGAGCAGATCGCTGATCAGCAAGTCGCCTTGTTAGCAGGTCGCTTTGCCGCAGCGGGCCACAGCGATCTTTTCCTTCAGGCTATCGACACCGACGGCGCCGACAACGATCTGCTTGCCGATCACGTAGCTGGGCGTGCCGTTCATGCCCATCGCTTCGGCGAGCTTGAAGTTCTCCTCGATGGTGCTGCGCACCTCGGCGCTGCCGATGTCCTTCTCGATCTTCGCGACGTCGAGACCGGCTTCCTTGGCCGCCTGAAGCGCGCGCGCCTTGTCGGCCGCGCCACGGCCGCCGAGCAGCTTCTGATGGAAATCGAGATATTTCTTGCCGGAGGGATCCTGCATGCGCACCGCGACGGCGACCTGGGCTGCTTCCACCGAACCCTGGCTCAGCACCGGAAACTCCTTCAGCACCACCTTCAGCTTCGGATCGGCCTTCATGAGGGTGAGCATGTCGTCCATCGCGCGCTTGCAGTAGCCGCAATTGTAGTCGAAGAACTCGACGAAGGTGACGTCGCCATCCTTGTTGCCGAGCACGACCTGGCGCGGCGAGTTGAAGATCGCATCGGAATTCTGCGTGACGCTGGCCTCGTGCTTCTGCGTCTCGGCCGCGGCCTGGCGCTTGGTGAGCTCGGCCATCGCTTCCTCGAGCACCTCGGGATGGGTGACGAGATAGTTCTTGATGATCACCTCGATGTCCGTGCGCTGGGCATCGGAGAAGCTGTCGGCCGACGCGGGCGCGGCTGCGCCGAACATGGCGAGCGCAAACAGCGCGGGAGCAAGCAGGCGCAGCGAAGGCATAGGCAAATCCTCTTATCCAAAGCAGGTTTCGGAAAACGTCCCGGCGGACTTAAGCTCAGTGTCGTGACGTCGTTTCGTAAGGCGTCGTTTCTTAAGGCGTCGTGGCGTAAGGCGTCGACTTGTCAGGTCGTCTTGGTCTTGTCAGTTGCGCGGCGGTTTCGACGCCACGATGTCGTCGGCCTTGACCCATCCGGGCGTGCCGACGGCGAAACGGGTTTTCGCGCGCGTCGCAAGCTCGCGGGCGGTCTTGTTGTCGCCGCGCAGATAAGCGGCCTGCGCCGACGCCAGATCGGCCTCGGCATAGTCGCCCTTCCGGCCATAGGCCATCGCGAGCTGCATGTAGCCGAGAATGGCCTCCGGTTCCCGTGCGACCGCGGCCCGGAGAATCCGAACAGCGTCATCGGTGTAGGCCTTATTATCGGACCCAACCAGAGCCTGCCCAAGTAACATCTCGATGAGGGGCGCGTTGTTCGAAAGTGCGACAGCCTTGCGCAGGGCAGGGATCGCCTCGGCCGGCTTGCCGCCCTCCAGCAGGGCCTGGCCGCGCACCTCGTAAAAATACGCATTGTTGGGCTGGACCTGGATCAGCGCGTCGATCTGGGTGAGCGCGCTGCGCAAATCCCCGTGCAGATAGGTGCTGATGGCGCGGGCGTAGCGCGCCGGCATGCTGTCATTGGTCAGGGGATAGCGGCGATACACCGTCTCCGGCCGCTCCATGAAGGCGGAGATCTTGGCGCGCACCATGTCGTGGCGGAGCTGGAGCGCGGGATCGTCCTTCTTGTCCCAATAAGGGCTGGAGCTGGCGAACTCTTGCAAGGAAGCAACGCGCTCGGCTGGCATCGGGTGCGACTGGAGATAGGGATCGGCGCCGCGTGCGGCGAACAGACTCTCGCTGGTGAAGCGCTTGAACGTCTCGTACATGCCCTTCGGCGACTGCTGGGTCGCAGTCAGGAATTTCACGCCGGCGCGGTCGGCATTCTCCTCCTGCTGGCGCTGGTAGGACAGCAGCGTCCGGCGGATCATCTCTTGGGGGCCGGCGAGGGCGGCGGCTCCTGCATTGGCGAGGCCATTGTTGCCGGCGCTCCCACTGCCGCGGGTGCTGCCCACGGCCATCGCGCCCGCGCCGAGCAGCATGGCGATGATCATCTGGGTCTGGGCATTGGCGAGCTGCTCGCGCAGCTTGGATAGATGGCCGCCGGCCAGATGCCCGGTTTCGTGCGCGAGCACGCCGATGATCTGGTTCGGCGTCTCCGACTGGAGGATCGCACCGTAGTTGACGAAGATGCGGCGACCATCGGCGACGAACGCGTTGAACGAGCCCTCGTTGACGATCACCATCTGGATGTTCTGCTTTTCCAGACCGGCGGCGCGCAGGATCGGGCGCGTGTATTCGCGCAGCAGCTGCTCGGTCTCGGTGTCGCGCAGGACCGGCGGTCCCTTGGCCTGCGCATGCGCGGCCGAGAACGGCGTCAGCGCGATCGCAGCCGCCGCGACGAGGGAGGTGAGGGCGGTGGCCGTCTTGCGCAATGCGATCTGGAACAACATCAAGCGGTCTGGGTCAAACGGTCTTGTCAGCAGGCTTGTCAGGCATTCCTGGTCAAGCAGTTCAGTGATTGGTTTTGGCGATTGGCGGCCGACCGGATACGCGATATGCCCCTTTGAGCCGCACCCCTTATGAGCCGTACAATGCGGCCAGTCTGGGGCGCAAGCACCCCGTTTCCCGGGTCGGACGGATCGGCCCGCCAGCGAAATAGCAGAAATCGATGCACGATGCGACCTTGAGGAACCGATTGGGAGAGTGGCTCGCGCCCTCCCGCCGCAGCGATGTTCCCCCGTTCATGGTGATGGACGTGATGGCCGCGGCGGCCCGGATCGAAGCGGCCGGGGGCCATGTCATCCATATGGAGGTCGGCCAGCCCGCCGCCGGCGCGCCGAAGACTGCGATTGCAGCCGCCCATGCGGCGCTCGAGGCAGGGCGGATCGATTATACCTCAGCGCTGGGCATCCCCTCCTTGCGCGAGCGCATCGCGCGGCATTATCGCGACGCCTATGGCTGTGACGTCAGCCCCGAGCGAATCGTGGTGACCACCGGCTCCTCCGGCGGGTTCATTCTGGCCTTCCTGGCGATGTTCGAGCCGGGCGACCGCGTTGCCGTAACGGTGCCGGGCTATCCGCCGTACCGTCATATCCTCACCGCGCTCGGCTGCGAGCCGATGCTGATCGAGACCACGAACGAGACGCGCCATGCGCTGACCGGCGAGGCGCTGCTGGCCGCCCATCGCAAGGCTCCGCTGAAGGGCGTGCTGGTCGGCAGCCCCGCCAATCCGACCGGGACCATGATGTCCCGCGAGGCGCTCGCCGGGCTGATCGCGGCGGCGGAAGACGCGGGCATCCGTTTCATCTCGGACGAGATCTATCACGGGCTCGACTACGCGTTTCCCGCGGTGACGGCGGCGGCGCTGTCGGACCACGCGCTCGTGATCAACTCGTTCTCGAAGTATTTTTGCATGACGGGCTGGCGCGTCGGCTGGATGGTCGTGCCCGAGATTCTGGTGCGGCCGATCGAGCGGCTGCAGCAGAACCTGTCGATCTCGGTGCCGTCGCTGTCGCAGATCGCGGCCGAAGCGGCCTTCGACGGCGCGGCCGAGATGGAGGAGATCAAGCACGGCTATCAGGAAAACCGGCGCATCCTGATCGAGGGATTGCCCAAGGCCGGCCTGACCAGGTTTCTGCCGGCTGACGGCGCATTCTATCTCTATGCGGACGTCTCGGACTTCACCTCCGACAGTTTCGAGTTCGCCAAGCAGATGCTCGAACAGGCCCATGTCGCGGTCACGCCGGGGCTCGACTTCGATCCCATCCATGGTCGTTCATTCATAAGGCTCTCGTATGCGCGTTCGGCTGCGGAGATGCGGGAAGCAGTTGACCGGATCGCTCACTGGCTTAAATAGCCGCCAGTTTTCGACAGCCTTCTGGAGTGCAACTTGTCTGACCGTTCCGTCCCGTCTACCGCCACGCATTCTCCTCTCGCCGCATTGATGTGGCCAGTCCGGCCGGGTGAAACCGTCGGCGCCTTGCGCGCCGTCGTGCTGATTGCGCTCGGCACCGCCTTGATGGCGCTGTCAGCCAAGGTGAACCTGCCGTTGCCTTACGTGCCCATGACATTGCAGACGCTGGTCGTGTTGATGATCGGCGCCGCCTATGGCTGGCGGCTTGGCAGCGCAACCATGATCGCCTATCTCGCCGAGGGCGCGATGGGCCTGCCGGTGTTCGCCGGTCCGGTTGGTGGAATCGCACCGCTGGTGGGCCCGACCGCGGGCTATCTGTTCGGCTTCATTGGCGCCGCCTTCGTCACCGGCTGGCTCGCCGAGCGCGGCTGGGATCGCAGCGTAATGCTGCTGTTTGCGGCCATGGCTGTTGGCCACATCCTCATTCTGGCCGCGGGCTTTGGCTGGCTGGCCTTCGGCCTCGGCCTTGGCGCCGCAAAGGCGTGGCAGGTCGGCCTGATGCCGTTCGTTGCGGCCTCGCTGGTCAAGAACGCGCTGGGCGCGACGTTGATGCCGGTGATACGCCGGGTCGTCGATCCCAGGTAAAGCGCGCAATAACGAGCAGTTCCGATTGACAGGGCCGGCCAAGTTGATCTTGGCTGGCCTGGCGTTTTGAGGGGGAGTGAAACAATGACGACGACAACGATGGTGGGGGCGCCGGTCGCGCCGCCCGCCGCAAAGCCGTGGTACAAAGTTCTTTATATCCAGGTGCTGATCGCGATCGTGCTCGGCGCCATCGTCGGCTGGCTCTGGCCGTCAGTCGCCACCAACGAGTGGATCAAGGCACTCGGCGACGGCTTCATCAAGCTGATCAAGATGGTGATCGCGCCGATCATCTTCTGCACCGTTGTCTCGGGCATCGCCCACATCCAGGACGCCAAGAAGGTCGGCCGCATCGGCGTCAAGGCGCTGGTCTATTTCGAGATCGTCTCGACCTTCGCGCTGGTGATCGGACTTATCATCGGCAATCTGGTGAAGCCGGGTGCGGGCTTCGGCGGCGCCGCCGCCAACGCGCAGGCCGTCGCCAACTACGCCAAGCAGGCCGAAGGCCAGAAGTCGGTCGACTTCGTGCTGCACATCATTCCGGACACTGTCGTCGGCGCCTTCGCGCAGGGCGAGATCCTGCAGGTGCTGCTGTTCTCGGTGCTGTTCGGCTTCGCCATCATGGGGCTCGGCGAACGCGGCCACACCATCCGCAGCTTCATCGACGACGCCGCGCATGCGGTGTTCGGCGTCATCTCCATCGTGATGCGCGCGGCCCCGATCGGCGCCTTCGGCGCGATGGCCTACACCATCGGCAAGTTCGGCACTGGGGCGATCCTCAACCTGGTCGGCCTGATCGCGACGTTCTACGTGACCGCGGCGCTGTTCGTGTTCGTCGTGCTCGGAACCATCGCGCGCGTCGCCGGCTTCTCCATCTTCAAGTTCCTCGCCTACATCAAGGACGAGCTGCTGATCGTGCTCGGCACCTCGTCCTCGGAAAGCGCCTTGCCATCCTTGATGGAAAAGCTCGAGCGCCTCGGCTGCTCGAAGTCGGTGGTCGGCCTCGTGGTGCCCACGGGCTATTCGTTCAATCTCGACGGCACCAACATCTACATGACGCTGGCGACCCTGTTCATCGCGCAGGCGCTGGGCTTCGATCTCACCTTCGGCCAGCAGCTCACCATCCTGGTGGTGGCGATGCTGACCTCGAAGGGCGCCTCCGGCATCACGGGTGCGGGCTTCATCACGCTGGCGGCGACGCTCGCCGTGGTCGATCCGCGCCTCGTGCCGGGCATGGCGATCGTGCTCGGCATCGACAAGTTCATGAGCGAGTGTCGCGCGCTGACCAATCTGTGCGGCAACGGCGTTGCCTGCGTGATCGTCGCCTGGTGGGAGGGCGAACTCGATCGCGACAAGCTCAACGCCAACCTCGCCAGGCAGATCGATCCGACCGACATGGAAACGGCGGTCACGACGGACTGATCTGCATTTGGCGGTGCCGAGCGCCGTCAGATCTTGAAGTAATGGGGCTGGTCGAGATCCTCGATCAGCCCTTTTTCTTTGGGCGACCAGCCGAGAGCAGCACGCGTCTTCGCGCTCGAGGTCGGAACGTCGGCGGCCGCGAACTGTGCGAACCAGCCGAAATGCGCGGGCGCTTGCTCGGGCGATTGGGACACGACGGGCACGCCGAGCCGCCGGCCGATCACTTCCGCAATCGCCTTGAACGGCACGCCTTCCTCGGCGATCGCGTGATAGTGCTTCGCAGCTGCGCCTTGCTCCAGCGCCAGCCGGTAGACGCGCGCGGCATCGAAGCGGTGCGCGGCGGGCCAGCGGTTGCTGCCATCGCCGACATAGGCCGATACGCCTTTCTGGCGCGCGAGGTTGATCAGGATCGGGACGAAGCCGTGGTCGCCCTCGCCATGCGTGGAGGGCGGAAGACGCACCACGGCGGCGCGGACGCCGGCCAGTGACAGCGCGGTCGATTCCGACACGCGTGGAAAGCGCTGCGATGATTCATCGTCCTCGGTGGCGAGGCGGCCGGGCGCAAGCAGCGCGACGCCGGAGGTGACGATGAGGGGGCGACCGGAGCCCTTGAGCTCCTCGCCGATCGCCAGGATCGCTCGGCGGTCGAGCTCGCAATTGTCCAGAAACTTCGAGAAGTCGTGGTTGAAGCCGAGGTGCAGGACGCCGTCGGAGGCGGCCGCGCCGCTGCGCAACGACGCGTGATCCTCCAGCGACCCGCGATGAACATCGGCGCCCATCGCGGCGAGCGCCGCGGCTCCCGCGTCGGAGCGGGCGAGGCCCGTGACCCGGTGGCCGGCAGCGATCAGGTCGCGGACGACGGCGGAGCCGACGAAGCCGGTGGCGCCAGTGACGAAAACACGCATGAGTATCTCCAGAGTTGGTGGAGACGACCATCTGCGCTAGGATTATCCGGGTAAAGTAGTGACGTTATCAGGGTATGATAGCTAACAGGATGAGCGAGAGCGCGACAGCCGAGAACCTCTTGGGGACCTACCTCAAGGACCGCCGCACCCGGCTCGATGCCGCCGCGTTCGGCTTCGCCAGTAGCCGCAGGCGTACGCCCGGGCTGCGTCGCGAGGAGGTGGCGCAGCGCGCCAATATCAGCCCGACCTGGTACACCTGGCTCGAGCAGGGCCGCGGCGGCGCGCCGTCGCCCGATGTGCTCGACCGCATCGCCGGCGCGCTGATGCTGACCGATGTCGAGCGCGAGCACCTGTTCCTGATCGGCCTCGGCCGCCCGCCCGAGGTGCGCTACCAGGCGAGCGAAGGCGTCTCGCCGCGGCTGCAGCGTGTGCTCGACGCGCTGGAGACCAGCCCGGCGATCATCAGGACTGCAATTTGGGACGTCGTTGCCTGGAATCGCGCGGCGACCATCGTGCTGACCGATTACGCCAACCTCCCGCCGGAGCGGCGCAACATCTTGCGGTTGATCTTCTGCGAGCCGCGGGTGCGCGCCGCGCAACATGACTGGGACAGTGTGGCCCGCTTCGTGGTCGCCGCCTTCAGGGCGGATGCAGCGCGGGCCGGGGCCGTCTCGCATGTCGCCGACTTCGTCGACGAGCTCTGCCGCCTCAGCCCCGAATTCGCATCGCTATGGCGCGACAACGACGTCCGCGCCCATGGCGAGGGCGTCAAGCATCTACGCCACCCCGTGCTCGGTCCGATCGCGTTCGAATATTCGGCCTTTGCCGTCGATGGTAGGCCCGATCTCGGCATGGTCGTCTACAATCCGGCGACGCCTGATGATGCCGAACGCATCAGGACACTTCTCGCCGAGCGCGCCGGCTGACGGAATTTGCGTACTCGCGCGTTCAACCTGCATCTGGCGACGCGCGCGCGGTGCTTGCCGTCAACACTGGGAATTAGAACCGCTCCGGCCGGTACGGCGTCGGATCGATCGCCGGCGTTTCGCCGCTCATCATCTCGGCGAGCAGGCGCCCGGTCGCGGGCCCCAGCGTAAAGCCCTGGTGGCCGTGGCCGAAGTTCATCCAGAGGCCGGGATGGCGTGGGGCAGGGCCGAGCACCGGCAGCATGTCGGGCGTGCAGGGGCGGGTGCCGAACCACGGGGCGGGCTCGACCCGCTTGCCGAGATCGATCAGCTCGCGCGCGGAGGCTTCCGCGCCGGCGAGCTGCACGGGCGTTGCGAGCGCGTCCAGGCCGGTCAGCTCCGCGCCGGTGGTGATGCGGATACCCTTCGCCATCGGACCCATGGCGTAGCCGCCGGCCTTGTCGACTAGCGGCAGATCGAGCGACGCGCCACCGCTGTAATGCATGTGGTAGCCGCGCTTGCGCACCAGCGGGATGCGATAGCCGAATTTGAGCAGCAGATCGGGCGACCACGGCCCGAGCGTCACGACGGCGTGGGCGGCGTCGATGTGTCCAACGTCGGTCTCGACCGACCAGCCGGTCGCGGTCTGCCGCAAGCTCTGGGCATCGCCCAGCACGATGGTGCCGCCGAGGCGCTCGAACAGATCGGCATAGGCCGTGACCAGCGCGCCGGGATCGGACACGGTCCAGGTGTCGAGCCAATGGATCGCGCCGGGCAGGTCGTCGCGCAGGACAGGTTCGGCCTTGGCGAGCTCGGCGCCCGAGAGCGCGCGAAACCTCACGCCGAATTCGCGCTGGTCCTCTTCCGCCGCCTTGACGGCGAGATCGAACGAAGCTGCGTCGCGATGCAGGTGTCGGTATCCCGCGCGGCGGATCAGATTGTCGGCGTGGGCTTCGCGAATGAGGATGTCGTGCTCCGCCGTCGCGTAGGCGATCAGCCGCGCCCAGGCGTCGATCGCGCCGCGATGCCGCTTCGGCGCCGAATGCCACCAGTAGCGGAGCAGGGGCTCGATATGGAGATGAAGCGATGAGAGGCTGTAACGCACGTCGTTGGTGCGGCCAGTCGCGATCTTCAGGAGCGTGGCGAGGTCGCGTGGCATCGGATAGGGGCGCACCGCTTCCGCCTGGATCATCCCGGCATTGCCGTAGCTGGTCTCGCGGCCCGGCTCCCTGCGGTCGATCAGCGTGACGGACCAGCCGCGCTGCTGGAGGTGCAGCGCCGCGCTGACGCCGATCATGCCGCCGCCGAGGACGATCGCGCTTTGCATTGGAAGAAATTCTCCTGTCAGGCCGTCTGCGGCGTGAGCTTCGGCTCGGCCGTGTTGATGGTCGCGGCGACCACGGCGGATAACGCCGTCATCGCCACGAGGAAGCCGAAGGCGGCATCGAACGATCCGGTTCCGGTCACGATGAAGCCGATCGCAACGGGTGCGACGAAGCCCGCGCTCTGGCCGCCGAGATTGACCATGCCGATGCCGGATCCGATCTGGTCGTCGCGGAGCAGCTTGGTCGGAAGCGCAATCACCGAGGCCAGCACGAAGGATTTGAAGAAATAGACCACCGACTGGTAGGTGATCAGCATCGCGATCGTCTCCGCCTTGTACATGGCGTAGAGGAAGATGCCGGTCAATGCGGAGGCGCCGATCAGCAGATATTTTTCGCGCTCGGCGAAGAACGTCGTCATCACCCAGCCGCCGATCGCAGTCGCGATCGTCGCCATCACGAACGGGATCGGCGCCACGATGCCGACGGTCTTGAGGTCGAGCCCGCGCTGCTGGAGCAGATAGAGCGGCATCCAGGAATCCAGGCCCTTGTTGACGCAGCTGAGGCCGAACCACACCACCATCAGCTGCCACAGCAGCGGATTCTTCATGAGCTCGCGCATCGGTGCACGGTTCTCGGCCTTCGCCCCCGACGGGTTCGGATCGTTCGCGCCCGGGCGGCCCAGATACGGGACGAAGACGAAATAGGCCACCGCGAACACGATGCCCGCGATGCCGATCGCGTTGAAGGCATGGCGCCAGCCGAGCCAGAGGATCAACGGCGCCATGATCAGCGGCGCGATCATGCTGCCGGCATAGTTGGACGACAGCAGCAGCGCCGACATCTTCGGCCGGCTGTCCTTCTTGAACACCTCGGCGACGGCACGGATGCTCGCCGGCGGGAAGCCGCCCTCGGCGATACCGAATAGGAAGCGGATCGCGATCAGCGAGGTGAGTGACCAGGCAAGGCTCGTGAACGCCGTAAACAGCGACCACATCACGATGGTGATGATCACCACATATTTCGATCCGAAGCGGTCGGAGAGCCATCCGCCCGGCACCTGCATCGCGGCATAACCGAGGAAGAACGCGCTGATGACGATGCCGAGATCTGCGGCCTGGAGGTTGAAGTCCTTGCCGATCTGGGCCAGCGCCAGCGAGATCGCGGCGCGGTCGACATAGGAGATGCAGTAGGCGACGTAGAGCAGGACGAATGCGACGATGCTGGTCTTCCTCGGCAATTCCGTCATCCTCGTCTCCATTGCGTCGATGCCGCAGCTAGGGCTGGCTTCCGGTCATTCCCAAGTTCTTCATTCCCAGGTCAGGAAGCCGGGTGCAGTCGAGAGCGGCGGCGCCGCGGCAAGCCGGGCCAGATCGGGCGCAGGCCGGCACAATTGCGCGTCGCCGGCGAACGCTGCTTCGAGGCTCGCGGCCACCGCGAGCACGGCGGCGTCACCGCCACGCTGACCGACGATCTGCAGGCCGAAAGGCAGGCCAGATTCATCGAGGCCGAGAGGAATGCTGATGGCGGGATGGCCGGGAAGCGTGACCGCATAAGCGAGCGCGAGCCAATGGAAGTAGGATTTGGTAGGTAGCCCGTCGATCTCCGCGGGATGCGGCTCCGACCACGGCCGCGGACTGAGCGTGATGGTCGGGCTGATCAGCACGTCGCAGCTTTCGAAGAAGCTTTGCCAGGCGCGATAGATCCGCGTCTGCGTCGTTGCGGCGCGCGCGTGATCTTCGAGCGTGTAGCCGAGGCCTTCCTCGACATTGGCGCGGACATTGGGCCCGAGCATCTCGGGCCGCTCCTTGTAGTTCTTGCCATGTGTCGCCAGGAACATGCCTGCACGCAGCACGGCGAAGGCGTCGTCGGCGCCGGAGCAATCCGGCGTCGCCTCGCGGCACTCGGCAAAGAGAGGTGCAAGCTTGCTCACGCGCTGACGGAACACGCGCCGGATCGCCTGCTCGGTCGGAGCAAAGCCGAAATCTTCGGTGAAGGCGAGGCGCAGCCTGCCGAGCTCTGCGGGGCGCGGCGCGGCCCAGCGTTCGGCACGCGCGCGCACGGACTCGCCGGGCAGCGTATAAGCGAGCGGATCGCGGGCATCGTCGCTCGCCATCACCGACAGCATCAGCGCGGTGTCGGCGACATTGCGCGCCATCGGCCCGTCGGTCGACAAATTGGACCAGCCGAACACGCGCTTCTCGCTGGCGACGAGGCCGTAGGACGGACGCATGCCGACAATGCCGGCGAAGCCCGCCGGATTGCGCAATGAGCCGCCGGTGTCCGACCCCGAGGCGAGCGGAGCCATGCCGCAGGCGAGCGCCACCGCCGAGCCGCCGGAGGAGCCGGCCGCCGAGCGCATCGGATCGAACGGATTGCCGGTCGCGCCGAACACGGGGTTGCGGGTGTTGCCGCCGGCCGCCCATTCCGGTGTGTTGGTCTTGCCGAAGATGATGGCGCCAGCTGCGCGCAGCCGCGCGACCGAGGCCTGGTCGGCGAGCGGGACGTTGTCCGTGTGCAACGGGCTGCCATAGGTGGTGCGCAGGCGAGCAGTGTCCTGGGTGTCCTTGATGAGAACAGGGAGCCCGTGGAGGGCGCCATGATCCTCGCCGCGCAGGATGGCGGCCTCGGCTTCCCTGGCAGCGGCGCGAGCGCCTGATACGTCCAGCGTCACGACGGCGTTGACGGCGGGATTGACGGTGGCGATCCGCGAAAGGCACGACTCCAGCAGCTCGACGGGTGAGATGTCCCGGGTAGCCAGTCGGCGGCGCAGTTCAACGGCGCTGGAATCGCAAAGCTCGGACAATGCCAATCCCTTTCAAAATTTGAAAACGATTTAGCATATCGGAAAGTGAAGGCTGCGCACCAATATTCGTCAGAACCGGCCGTTTCATGCACAAATGCTGGTTTACCTGCCCAAGCCGCGACCAGATGCGGAACCTGGCGCCGCCCTCAGTCGAAAAGATTAAGTGGATCGGTCAAACAATTTCTCTGTTGCCGTGGTAGCCTTGCTGCATGAGCGAGATCCTGACCACGCCGGAGGGCGCGAACTCCCAGCTCGGCCAATGCCTCAAGGCTGCCCGCCAGGTGCGGGGGCTGACGCTCAAGCAGGTGGCGGAGCGGACCGGCATGGCGCTGTCGACCCTGTCAAAGGTCGAGAACGGCCTGATGTCGCTGACCTATGACAAGCTGCTCCAGCTCACCTCCGGCTTGAAGATGGAGATCGCCGAGCTGTTCAATCCGGCGCCCCCGCGTCCCGAGCAGAGCCGGCCGGTCACGGCGCGACGGAGCATCAGCCGCGCCGGGCAGGGGCAGGTGATCACGACCGGATTCTACACCTACACCTATCAATGCACCGATCTGATCGGCAAACGCATGGTGCCGATCCTGGCCGAAGTCCGGGCGCGCTCGCTGGAGGAGTTCGGTCCGCTGCTGCGCCACGCAGGTGAGGAATATTTCGTGGTGACGAGCGGACGCGTTGCCGTCCACACCGAGTTCTACGCGCCGGAGATCCTGGGCGAGGGCGACGGCATCTATCTCGACAGCACCATGGGCCACGCCTACCTCAACGCCGGTGAAGCGTCTGCTGCGAAAGGCGTCTGCCTCTGCACCAGCGAGGCGCCCGACCTCTATGATCAGCTCCGCCGCATCGCTTCGCGCGACGTGGCGCCGATCGAGGACGATCCACCGTCGCTCTGAAGTCGGCAACGAGAGTGCGGAACGAAAAACGCCCGGCCGAGGCCGGGCGTTCTTGATTGGGGCTTGTTTATTCGCCGCCGCCGAAGCGGCGCGACCACCAGCCGGCACGACGCGGTGCGGCCGACGTTTCGCTTGCCGCTGCGGGCGCGGGCTCCGGAGCCGGTGCGGGCGGGGCAACCGGCTCGGCCGCCTGAGCAACCGGTGCCGGTTCACTCTGGCTGCTCGATAGGAAGCTCACCTTCTCCCGAACTGTCGAACGGCGTCGTGCAGCCTTGTCGTCGGCGTGCTCTTCGTCCGCGGCAGCAGGAGCCGGTTCAGGCTGAGTCGTTGCCTCGATCTTTGCCTCGGCGCGCGGCTCTGGCTGGGTGACCTGTGGCTGCGAGGTGTGCTCGGCCTGCGCGATCGAGGGCGCAGCCTCGCCGCCAAAACCGTCGAAATCGGCGACTGCGTCGGTCGCCTCCGACGGCGCATTGGCCGCGAGCTCGTCGCCGATGGAGCCGGCGAGACCTTCTTCACCAGGACCGCGACGGCGGCGTCCGCCACGGCGGCCACGCCGGCGACGGCGATCGGCGCTGCCCTGCTGTTCGCCACGGGCTGCCTGTTCCTCGCCTTCCTCGCCGTCCGGCTCGGCCTCTGCATCCTCTTCGCCTTCGCCGGCCGCCAGGGCCGTCTCAACAATAGCGGGAGCGCCATCTTCGCGCGTCTCCTCGTCGCGCGGGCCACCGCGACCGCGGCGACGACGGCGACGCTTGCGGCGCTGGCTGTCCTGTTCGGTCGCGGCGTCGCCTGCGGCCTGCTCCTCGACGAGACCCTCGGTCTCCTCGGTCTCGACCTCGGATTCGGTCTCGGGATCGAACTCCTCGTCGTCATAGGCTTCTTCGACCAGGGGCGGCGGGCTTGCGGCCGCCTGGGCCGCCAGCAGAGCCTTGGCGGCTTCCAGCGTATGCACCTGCTCGCCGCGGTCGATGACATAGGCCTGAGGCCCGTTGACGCTCGGGTCGGCGATGACCGCCAACGTGACCTTGAAGCCGTTCTCGAGGTCGCGCAAATGGCCGCGCTTGTGGTTCAGCACATAGAGCGCGACGTCGGTGCGGGTGCGGACCACCAGATTGTGGGTCGCGCCCTTCATCAGGATCTCTTCGAGGCCGCGCAGCAACTGGAGCGCAACCGAGGACACCGAGCGCACATGGCCGGTGCCGCCGCAATGCGTGCAGGGATCGGTCGAGGACTCCAGCACGCTGGCGCGGATGCGCTGGCGTGACATCTCGAGCAGGCCGAAGTGCGAGATGCGTCCGACCTGGATGCGCGCGCGGTCCTGCCGGAGGCAATCGGACAGCTTGCGTTCGACCGCGCGATTGTTGCGCTTCTCGTCCATGTCGATGAAGTCGATGACGATCAGGCCGGCGAGGTCGCGCAGCCGAAGCTGACGCGCGACTTCCTCGGAAGCCTCGAGATTGGTCTTGAGCGCGGTGTCCTCGATATGATGCTCGCGCGTCGAACGACCGGAGTTGACGTCGATCGAGACCAGCGCTTCGGTCTGGTTGATCACGATGTAGCCGCCGGAGCGCAGTTGCACGGTCGGCGAGAACATCGCATCCAGCTGGCTTTCGACGCCCATGCGCGAGAACAACGGCTGGCCGTCGCGATACTGCTTCACCGCGCTCACATTGGCGGGCATCAGCATCTTCATGAAATCGCGCGCTTCACGGTAACCGGATTCACCGGCAACTGAGATCTCGTCGATCTCCTTGTTGTAGAGGTCGCGCAGCGAGCGCTTGATCAGCGAGCCTTCCTCGTAGACGAGGGTCGGAGCCTGCGACTTCAGCGTCATGTCGCGCACCGTCTCCCACATCCGGATCAGGTACTCGAAATCGCGCTTGATCTCGGGCTTGGTGCGGGCGGCACCCGCGGTGCGCAGAATGATCCCCATGCCCTCCGGCACGTCGAGATCCTGCACCACTTCCTTCAGGCGCGAACGGTCCTGCGCGCTCGTGATCTTGCGGCTGATGCCGCCGCCGCGCGCGGTGTTCGGCATCAAGACGGCATAGCGGCCGGCGAGCGAGAGGTAGGTCGTCAGCGCCGCGCCCTTGTTGCCGCGCTCTTCCTTGACGACCTGCACCAGCATCACCTGGCGGCGCTTGATGACTTCCTGGATCTTGTACTGGCGGCGGGGACGGAAGGTGCGTTCCGGCACTTCCTCCAGCACATCGTCGCCACCGACGGATTCAACGACGTCCTCTTCGGCTTCCTCGTCGTCCTCGTCTTCGTCGTCATCCTCGGCCGCCACTTCGGAGTCGTGGTGCGGAGCCTGCACATTCTCGCCGGGGGCGTACACGGCGTCGGCAGGCTCAGTCGCCGATGTCACGGCCTCGGCAAGATCGTCGGCGTGTGCGTCGGAGGCAACTTCGTGCGGCTCGGCAACGGCCTCAGTGGCGACCGCGGGCTCGGCGCCGATCGCTGCGACAGGCGCCGGTGTCTCGTCGGCATGATCATGGTCGTGGTGGTCGTGCTCGCCGTGATGACCGTGGTCACCATGGTCGTGGGCGTGATGATCGTCACCATGGGCATGATGATGGTCGTCGTGGTCATGTGTTTCGTGGCCGTGATCGTCATGATCGTGGCCGTCGTGCTCGCCGTGATGCTCTGCGGCGTGCAGGTGCTCGCCCTCGTGCGACGCGCCCTCGGGCAAGGCCTCGCCCTGGACCTGCCGGGCCGCGGGGTCGCTGCCTTCGACGATTTCGCTGCGGACGCGCTCGCCATGGCTACGGCGGCGGGAATTGCGGTGGCGGGAGCGGCGGCGGCCCTGGGAGCGGTTCTCGCTCTCTTCCTCGGCCTCGCGATGGGCCTGCTCCTCGGCTTCGATCAGCGCCTGCCGGTCGGCAACCGGGATCTGGTAGTAGTCGGGATGGATTTCGCTGAAGGCGAGGAAGCCGTGGCGGTTGCCGCCATATTCAACGAAAGCGGCCTGGAGCGAGGGTTCGACCCTTGTGACCTTGGCGAGGTAGATATTCCCGCGCAGTTGCTTGCGTTGCGCGGTCTCGAAATCAAACTCTTCGACGCGATTGCCGCGGACCACGACGACCCGGGTCTCTTCCGGGTGGGTGGCATCGATCAACATCTTGTTGGGCATGTCTTAACTCTTGGCGGCGGCGGGCGCGATTCACCGTGGGCGCCATCAGCGCTGCCGGGTGACGCGACGGTCCACCTGATTCGGGGGTGAGGGGAAGGCCGAAACGCCGTCTCTCGCGCCTTGCCGAACCGAAAGCCGGAGGACCAAAGCGGCGCGCGGAATTGTCACTCCGCAGCGTCGCGAATGGTCCTTCAGAATTGGTCGGCACAGTCTGGCGCATCAAGCGTCGGCCCGTATGAAACATTGGGCGGCGGGGCCGCCCCTCAATCAGTTGCTGTTGGCCAGGCATGGCGCGAGCGCGCTCGCCTTGGGTATTACGAACCGCTCCCTTGGGATTAAGGGACCGGGTAACGGGTTGCGCCGCTGTCAGAACCGTCCCGGAAACGTGGTGGTAACCGGGGACCGTCCGCCGCCGGGGCTTGCCCCGTCCACCTCGCTGCCGCGCACCGCGCTGGACTTAGAGGGGAACGGAAAAACGCTGGAATTCCCAAACCTTGAGAGTTCCGGCGCTGCACCGGGAGGCTGAATGCGACACAACCGGAAATATCGGCCGTCAGCATTCCGTACATACGTGGATTGGGCCATCCGTGCAAGGAGCGTCGCACGGCGGTCACAGTCAGCGAGTTTCGCGTGTCCGTCATTAAGGATCGTTTAACCCTGTGGTTCTATTGCGTTAAAGAGGCTGCTCGGAGGCACGGAATCTGGTGGCGAGCCGCGCAAATCAAAGGATCTTGCTGGGATGCGTGCTGCTCTGCGCGGCGGCATTGCCGTGCGCTGATTCCTCGCGCCTGAAGGCCGCCGAAAGTCAGCCTCAACTCCCTGTTGCATCAGCGAATTTCGCGACGGCCTCGGCCGCCCGGCTGGCCGGTGACGGCAAGCAAACCCGCTTTGTCCTCGACATCGATCAAACCGTGACCTTCCGCGCCGTCATCTTGGCCGACCCGTACCGGGTGGTGGTCGACGTCCCCCAAGTCAATTTTCAACTTCCCGCCGGAACCGGGTCCAGCGGACGCGGCCTGGTCAAGGCCTTTCGCTATGGGCTGGTAATGCCCGGCGGCTCCCGAATCGTGTTCGACCTGTCGGGCCCGGCCAAGATCGCCAATTCCTACGTGGTGGAGGCTGCCAACGGACAGCCGGCGCGGCTGGTGCTCGAACTGGAGGAGGTCGAACGCACCGCCTTCGTGCCGTCGCTGGCTCCGGAAAACCGTCCTGAGCTGCGGCCGGCAATTGCCGATCCGCCGCCCGCGACGGTTCCCGCATCTGCACACCCCGAAGCCGGGCAGAAGGCCGATGGCCGCGCGGTGGTCGTCATCGATCCCGGCCATGGCGGCATCGACAACGGCACGCAGTCGAGCGGCGAGAGCGAGAAGAATCTGGTGCTGGCCTTCGGCCTGGCACTGCGCGAACGGCTGGAAAAGACCGGTAAATATCGCGTGGTGATGACGCGCGACGACGACACTTTCATCCCGCTCAACGACCGGGTCAAAGTCGCTCGCAACCTCAAGGCGGCGTTGTTCGTCTCGATCCATGCCGACGCGCTGCCGCGCGCCGAGGGCGATGCGCAGGGCGCGACCATCTACACGTTGTCCGACAAGGCCTCCGACGCCGAGGCGCAGCGGCTGGCGGATGCGGAAAACCGGGCGGACGCCATCGCCGGCTTCAACCTCGCGGAGGAGCCGACCGATGTCGCCGACATCCTGATCGATCTCACCCAGCGGGAAACCCGCACCTTTTCAAGTCGTTTTGCTCGCCTGTTGATGGGCGAAATGAAGTCGACCGTGCGGATGCACAAGCATCCCCTGAAGTCGGCCGGATTCCGGGTGCTGAAGGCGCCCGACGTGCCGTCGGTCCTGGTCGAGATCGGTTATGTCTCCAACAAGGGCGACCTCGAGCATCTGGTCTCCGAGGGATGGCGGTCACGTGCCGTGGGCTCGATGGCGCAGGCGATCGACGGGTTTTTGGCGAAACGGATGGCCACGGCCGGATCCTCGAATTGAGAGTGATTTTCCGTCCCGCCGCAAAAGCCCTAGTTTGGCCACAGCGGGCGCTTTATAAAAACGCCGCAGGGGGTTCCGGAATCGGCGAGAATCCCGCTCGGCAAGCGTCTTGGGTCCGGCACTGATATTGAGTAAGGCCGGTGAATTCGCGATGGTTTGGTGCCTGTTTCGGGTGCTGAGGGCTGATCTTAAGCTGGTCTTGGGCTGTTCTTTGGGCTGATCCAGAGTTTGAACGGATAAACAGATAATGCGCTTGCTGGTGCGGTTCATGGGCTTCCTGTTCGCCGCGGGAACGGTGTTGTTCCTTGTCGGGGTCGGCGCCGTCGCAGGCCTGATCTGGCATTTCTCCAAGGACTTGCCGGACTACTCTCAGCTTCAGGATTACGAGCCGCCGGTGATGACCCGCGTGCACGCGACCGACGGCTCGCTGCTCGGCGAATACGCCAAGGAGCGGCGGCTTTACCTGCCGATCCAGGCAGTGCCGAAGCTGGTGATCAACGCTTTCCTCGCGGCCGAGGACAAGAATTTCTACGAGCATGGCGGCATCGACTACACCGGCATGGCGCGCGCCGGCGTGGTCTACATCCAGAACTACGGCTCCAACCGCCGTCCGCAGGGCGCTTCCACGATCACCCAGCAGGTCGCCAAGAACTTCCTTCTGACCAACGAGGTCTCCTTCGCGCGCAAGATCAAGGAAGCCTTGCTGGCGATGCGGATCGAGAAGACCTACTCGAAGGACAAGATCCTCGAGCTGTATCTGAATGAAATCTATCTGGGCTTAGGTGCCTACGGAATCGCGGCGGCGTCCCTGGTTTATTTCGACAAGTCGGTGAACGAGCTGACGGTGGCGGAAGCGTCCTATCTCGCGGCGCTGCCGAAGATGCCCGCGACCCTGCATCCCGTTCGCAACCGCGACCGCGCCATCGAGCGCCGCAACTATGTGATCGATCGTCTGGTTGAGAACGGCTGGGTCAAGCAGGCCGACGCCGACAAGGCGCGCAAGGAGCCGCTGGCCGTGACCAGCCGTTCCAACGGCGCCCACACCTTCGCCGGCGAATATTTCGCGGAGGAAGTGCGCCGCGACATCTTCGAGCGCTATGGCGAGAAGAAGCTGTACGAGGGCGGCCTCTCGGTCCGCACCACGCTCGATCCGAAGATCCAGGTCATGGCGCGCAAGACCATGGTCGCCGGTCTCGTCAACTATGACGAACAGCAGGGCTATCGCGGCGCCATCAGCAAACTCGACATTTCGGGCGACTGGGGCGTGAAGCTCGCCGAGATCAAGTCTCTGTCCGATATCTCGCCGTGGCGCATGGCGGTGGTGCTGGAGACCAGCGACCAGTCGGCGCGCATCGGCTTCCAGCCGAGCCGCGAGCTCGGCGGCGCCGTCAGCAAGCAGCGCGAGACCGGCCTCATCACGCTCGACGGCATCAAATGGGCGAGAGCGGCCTCGGGGGCTGCGAAGGGCAGGGCGGCGAGCGCGGTATCGCAGGTGCTCCAGCCCGGCGACGTGATCTACGCCGATCCGCTATACAAGGACGCCCAGCCTGTCGAAGGCCAGTACCGGCTGCGACAGATCCCCGAAGTGTCCGGCGCGATGGTGGTGATGGACCCCTGGACCGGTCGCGTGCTGGCGATGGTCGGCGGCTTCTCGTTCGACCAGAGCCAGTTCAACCGCGCCACGCAGGCCTATCGGCAGCCCGGCTCGTCGTTCAAGCCGATCGTCTATTCGGCCGCGCTCGACAACGGCTATACGCCCTCGACTGTCGTGCTCGACGCGCCCATCGAAATCGACCAGGGCCAGGGCGCCGGCGTGTGGCGGCCTGAAAACTTCTCCTCGGGCAAATTCCAGGGGCCGGTGACGCTGCGCAATGCGCTGCGGCAGTCGCTCAACACGGTGACGGTGCGCCTCGCCCAGGACATCGGCATGCCCCTGATCGGCGAATATGCCCGCCGCTTCGGCGTTTATGACGAACTGCCGAACTATCTCTCCTACGCGCTCGGCGCCGGCGAGACCACGGCGATGCGCATGGTCACGGCCTATTCGATGCTCGCCAATGGCGGCCACCGGGTGAAGCCGACCCTGATCGACCGCATCCAGGATCGCTACGGCCACACCATCTTCAAGCACGACCAGCGCGAATGCCGCGGCTGCGACGCGCCGGGTGGTTGGAAGAACCAGAACGAGCCGCAGCTGATCGACCGCCGCGAGCAGGTGCTGGATTCCATGACCGCCTATCAGATCACCGAGCTGATGGAAGGCGTGGTCCAGGCCGGTACCGCGACCGTGGTCAAGCAGGTCGGCAAGCCGATCGCCGGCAAGACCGGCACCACCAACGAGGCCAAGGACGCCTGGTTCGTCGGCTTCTCGCCCGACGTCGCCGTCGCCATCTATATGGGCTACGATAAGCCGCGTCCGCTCGGCAAGGGTAACGCTGCGACCGGCGGCCATCTGGCAGCTCCCATCGCACGCGACTTCCTCCAGCTCGCGCTCGCCGACAAGCCCGCGGTCCCGTTCAAGGTACCGGCCGGCATCAAGCTGGTGCGGGTCGTCGCCAAGTCCGGCATGCGCGCCGGTCCGGGCGAGACCGGCGGAACCATCCTCGAAGCCTTCAAGCCGGGCACGGCGCCGCCGGATAATTATTCGGTCATCGGCGTTGCCGATGCCGACGGCCGCATGCCGGCGTCACAGCAGCAGCAGCCGGATTCCGGCTTCTTCATGCGGCCGGGCACTGGCGGGCTGTACTAGGGCTTAGGACAATAAGGGCGTTCGTCGCCGCGGCGGTTGCGCTTTGCAGCCGCCGCCGCTACATCCCGTTGTCACTAGACGCGGAACAATCCCGCGAGATCAGAGAACCACATGCGCGCCGAAATCGAACGGTTGGTAGAAGAGATCAAGCAGTCTGTCGGGCTGCTGAGGAGGCATCTTTGACGTCGAGAAATCGACGGCGCGCCTCGCTGAGCTGAACAAGCTCGCAGAAGATCCCAACCTCTGGAACGATCCACAGAAAGCCCAGAAATTGATGCAGGAGCGCACCTCGCTTGAGGATGCGCTCTCCGGCATCGGCAAGGTCGAGCAGGAGCTCGAAGACGACATCGGCATGATCGAGCTCGGCGAAGCCGAGGGCGACGAGGGCGTCGTCAAGGAAGCCGAAGCTGCGCTGAAGACCCTCAAGAAGGAAGTTGCCCGGCGCGAGCTCGAGGCGCTGCTGTCGGGCGAGGCCGATAGTTTCGATTCCTATCTCGAAGTGCATGCCGGCGCCGGCGGCACCGAGAGCCAGGACTGGGCGCAGATGCTGCTCCGCATGTACTCGCGCTGGGCCGAAACCCGCGGCTTCAAGGTCGAGATGCTGGAAGAGTCCGAGGGCGAAGAGGCCGGCATCAAGTCCGCGACCATCCAGGTCTCCGGCCACAATGCCTATGGCTGGCTGAAGACCGAGGCGGGCGTGCACCGCCTGGTGCGGATCTCTCCATTCGATTCCAACGCGCGGCGGCACACCTCGTTCTCGTCCGTCGCTGTGTTTCCGGTGATCGACGACACCATCAAGATCGACATCAAGGAATCGGACGTTCGCGTCGACACCATGCGCTCCGGCGGTGCCGGCGGCCAGCACGTCAACAAGACCGAGTCCGCGGTGCGGCTGACGCATATCCCGACCGGTGTCGCCGTGGTCTGCCAGGCCGGCCGCTCGCAGCACAAGAACAAGGCGCAGGCCTGGGACATGCTGCGCGCCCGGCTTTACCAGATCGAGCTGAAGCGGCGGGAGGAGAAGGCCGCCGCCGACCAGGCCGCCAAGACCGACATCGGCTGGGGCCACCAGATCCGCTCCTACGTGCTCCAGCCGTACCAGATGGTGAAGGATCTGCGCACCGGTGTGCAGACCTCCGACACATCGGGCGTGCTCGGCGGCGACCTCGACGACTTCATGGCCGCGACCCTGGCACAGCGCGCCTTCGGCACTCCCGGTGCCGACATCGAGGACGTCGATTGATGCCCCGGATCGCCTTCATCGGGCTTGGGCGGATGGGCCATGGCATGGCCGGCCGCTACCTCGATGCTGGCTTCACGGTGACGCTGTGGAATCGCAGCAAAACAAAAGCTGAAGACCTGATCGCGCGCGGCGCGCTGTGGGCGACCTCGCCTGAGGACGCAGCAATCGACGCCGATGCCGTCGTGACCATGGTCGCCGATGACGAGGCCTCGCGTGCGGTTTGGCTTGGGCCCGAGGGCGCGGCCAAGACGGCGAAGGCCGGCACCATCGCGATCGAATGCTCCACCGTCTCCTATGACCATGCGCGCGAGATGGGCCGCGAAATGAATGCGCGCGGGCTGATCTATATCGATTGCCCCGTGACGGGATTGCCGGATGCGGCAGCCAGCGGAAAGCTGACGCTGCTCGTTGGTGCCGATGCCGCCGATCTCGAACGCGCGCGGCCCTATCTGACACCGATCGGCTCGACCATCCGCCATTTCGGCGCGGTCGGCTCCGGCACGGTCTACAAGCTGATCAACAATCTGATGGGCGCGATCCAGATCGCCGGCCTCGCCGAGGGACTCGCCATCGCCGAGCAGGCCGGGCTCGACATGAACCTCGTGCTGGACTCGATTCAGGCTGGCGTTGCCGCAAGTCCGCAGGTGCAGCGTCACTCCAAGCGCATGGTCGCGCGCGATTTTTCCGGCGCGACATTCACGGCAGCGCTGCGGCACAAGGATGCCGCCTACGCGGTGAAGCTCGCCGAGAGCCTGCTGGCCGACAAGCCGCTGGTCGCGCGCGCCGCGGTGGAAGCCTACGCGCAGGCCAAGGCCGTGATGCCTGACGACGACGAAGGCAAGATGATCGAACTGGTGTCGCGGCCGAAGAAACCGTCCTAGCGGATCACATCGACATGGGGCAGCCTCGTTCGGAACGCGGTCTCGGCATTGCCCTCGTCATATCAGCCGCGATTGCCTGGAGCACGGCGCCGTTCTTCACGCGGCTTCTGCCTTTCGATCCCTGGACCATCCTGTTCTGGCGCGGCCTGTTCGGCGGCAGCCTGACCACGGTCTTCCTGGTCATGATGCAGGGCCGCGCTGCGCTATGGCAATTGGTCGTGCCGGGGAAGGGCGGCTTGCTCGTCGCGTCATCGTCGACGGTCGCTATGGTCTGCTTCATTCCCGCTCTTCAGATGACCAACGTCATGAATGTCGCGGTGCTGATCGCAACGCAGCCCTTCGTCGCCGCGGCGCTGGCGTGGCTGTGGCTTGGCGAAGCCGCCACATGGCGGACGCTGATCGCGAGCGTGATTGCCTTTGCCGGCGTGGCCGTCACGGTCGGCGGTGTGCAGGCCGGAGCCGATCTGGGCGGCGTCGCCTTGAGCTGCCTGATGGTACTCGCCGTCTCCGCCATGACCGTGGCGATCCGGCGCTACCGGCAGACATCGATGGTGGCGGCGGCCGCACTCTCGAATTTCCTGGGAAGCCTCGCCAGTCTGCCATTTGCCCGTGATCTCGCGCATGTGGGTGGAAGTGATCTTCTGACACTTGCGATGTTCGGCTGCCTCCAGGTCGCACTCGGCCTGACGCTGTTCGTGCTCGGCTCGCGCTTCTTGCCGTCTAGCCAGTCCTCCCTGATCGCGACGCTGGAGACGCCGCTGATGCCGTTCTGGATCTGGCTTGCCTTTCGCGAGATACCTGCCGTCCACGCTCTCGTTGGCGGTGTCCTGGTGATTGGAGCAGTCGTCGCCGACATCGCTGCTGACGCGCGAAGCCGGGAAGACGTTTGACGGCCAACGTTGTGTGACCTGTGGAGCAATCGTCATTTCGGAAGCTGAACGAGGGATGGAACGCAGAGCCGAATGCTCCGTGGCCGCGCGTGGCTATATCTGGCCGAGACATCTTGCTGCGCTTCCTGGTCAACGCTTTTCGATTCACGTCGTTCGCGGAGGAAGATGAAGGCATCCTTCGTTTCAAAAATTGCGCTCGGTATCGCCTCGGGCCAACCAACGACGAGGGATGGTTTCGCGGGCAATGCCGTTACAGCAAATTAGCGCCGGGTTGGGGTGAATTCTACGAGATCGCAGGTCCTGATCTCCATTTGATGGATCCCGTCGACTGGAAGATGGCGGGTGGGGCTTCGACTTCGTCGCGTCACTTCCTGTTCTATTTTCGCGATGAGACGTTCGAGTGCATCGCCGACGAATGGACTTTCGAACCTGTTCCGGAAAATGCTTTGGCCAACAAGCTGCGTGCCGGTTGAGCTGAATCCCACTTCCCGATCTCCGTCGCGTCGGAAATCGGGTGGCGCTGTTCGCTGCGGTGTCCTAGGGCGGCTGTCTCGCCCACCGTCATGAGACGCCATGCCCCCGAATGATAACCGGATCGACGCGCGAGACTGGTCGCTGCTCGCTGTGCTCTCGGTTCTCTGGGGCGGCTCGTTCTTCTTCAACGGCGCGGCGCTGCGGGAATTGCCGCCGCTTACGCTGGTGCTTTTGCGCGTTGCACTCGGATCGGCCATTCTGCTGCCGCTGCTCCGCATGCACGGCATCGGTTTTCCCAAGGGCATCGCCGGCTGGAAACCGTTCTTTGCGATTGGGCTCCTCAACAACGTCATCCCGTTCTCGCTGATCGTGGTCGGCCAGACTTTCATTCCAAGCGGGCTGGCGTCGATCCTGAATGCCACCACGCCGCTGTTCACGGTGATCGTGATGGCGGCGGCAGGAGAAGAGGCCTTGCGGCTGCGGCGCGTTGCCGGCGTGGCAGTGGGCCTCGCCGGCGTGATCATCCTGCGCGGATGGGGCGCTGAACCACGGGCAGGGCAGGGGCTCGGCATCCTGCTCTGCCTCGGCGGCGCCTTCAGCTATGGCTTTGCGGCGCTGGCAGCGCGGCGGTTGTTGAAGGACTCCCCGCCGCTGGGGACGGCAGCATATCAACTGATGGCTTCCACGGTGATGATGGCGATCGTCGCCGGCGTAGTGGAGCAGCCATGGCGGCTCCCGATGCCGGGCGTGACGATTTGGCTCGCGGTGCTCGGCCTTGCCGGCCTGTCGACGGCGCTCGCCTATATCGTCTTCTTCCAGATCCTGCGGCGCTCGGGCGCGACCAACGTGATGCTGGTGACACTGCTCATTCCCGTCACCGCCGTTCTTCTGGGATGGCTTGTGCTGGGCGAACCGATTTCCATGCGCGAGATCGCGGGCGCGATCGTGATCGGCAGCGCGTTGCTGGTGATCGATGGGCGCGTTCTGAACCTGCTGCGGCGCGGCACATAGTTTCGGAGCCGCCGTTTCACCTCACGGAAAATCGCGGCGCTTGCCAGCGGAGAGACACCTTGCGACACTCTCGGCAAAACAAGACTACAAAACACAGGGGAGAGAACGATGCCGGGTCGTCGCAATAACCTTGCTGCCCTCGCCATTCTTGTTGCCGGCGTGCTCGTCACGACACCGGCCCTAGCGCAGAAGAAATACGATCCCGGCGCCACCGACACCGAAATCAAGCTCGGCAACATCATGCCCTATAGCGGGCCGGCGTCGTCCTATGGCGTGATCGGCAAGACCGAGGCCGCGTTCTTCAAGATGATCAACGACCACGGCGGCATCAACGGGCGCAAGATCAATTTCATCAGCTATGACGACGCCTATTCGCCGCCAAAGGCGATCGAGCAGGCGCGCAAGCTGGTCGAGAGCGACGAGGTGTTGCTGATCTTCCAGCCGCTCGGCACGCCCTCGAATTCCGCGATCATGAAATACATGAATTCCAAGAAGGTGCCGCAGCTCTTCGTCGCCTCCGGCGGCACCAAGTTCGGCGACCCCAAGAATTTCCCATGGACCATGGGATTTCAGCCGAACTACCAGAGCGAGGGACGGATCTACGCAAAATACATCCGTGACAAGTTTCCGAACAGCAAGATCGCGGTGTTCTGGCAGAACGACGACGCCGGCAAGGACCAGTTCAAGGGCCTGAAGGACGGGCTTGGCGACAAGGCCAATATGATCATCGCCGACAAATCCTATGAGGTCAGCGATCCCTCGATCGACTCGCAGATCGTTGCGCTTCACGATTCCGGCGCCGACATCTTCTTCTCATGGGCCGCGCCGAAAGGCTCGGCGCAGGCGATCCGGAAAGTCGGCGAACTCGGCTGGAAGCCAAAATTCTTCCTGGCTAACACCGCGACCTCGGTCGCCTCGGTGCTCAAGCCCGCCGGGCTCGACTATTCCAAGGACATCATCTCGACCGTCTATTTGAAGGACCCGACCGATCCGACCTGGGACAAGGATCCTGCGGTGATCAAATGGCGCGAGTTCATGGACAAATATTACCCTGACGGCGACAAGGCCAATTCCAACAATGTTTACGGCTACGTCCAGGCCGAGGCGATGGCGCAGGTGCTGAAGCAGTGCGGCGACAATCTCACGCGAGACAACGTGATGAAACAGGCCACGAACCTAAAGGATTTCCACACCGACCTGATGCTGCCCGGCATCATGGTCAATACGTCGCCCGACGATTATTTCCCGATCGAGCAGATGCAGCTGATGCGCTTCAACGGGCAGGCCTGGGAGTTGTTCGGCGACGTCATCACCGGCGAGGTCGGCCACGAGCGGGGCCAGTAGTCAGCCTCATTTTCGGCGTCACCGCTTATTCGGTGACGAGATCGGCGGCGCGTTTCGCCTTCTTGCCGGCACTCTTGACCGTCTCTTCTCCGACCTTCTCGGCCTCGGCGCGAAGCTCACATTTGGTGCGGATCTCGTCGAGCTCGTCGTCGGTCAAATGCTCGATTCCTACGAATGAATTGTGCGCCGCGCTCACCCGGATCAGTTCGTCGAGCTTCACCTGGATCGCCGCGCTATCGCGATTCTGGGAATTCTGAATCAGAAAGACCATCAGGAACGTCACGATTGTGGTGCCGGTGTTGATCACCAACTGCCACGTGTCGGAGTAGTGGAAGACGGGACCGGTGACCGCCCAAACCAGGACGATGCCGGCTGCAATCATGAATGTCAGCGCGCGCCCGGCAGCTTGAGATGTTCGGTTGGCAATGTCGCTGAAGAGTTGAGCCGCGCTGTTACGTGGCTGGTCCGATTTATCCTTGGCCGGACGAGCTTTCGTATCGGTCTGTTGCATCAGAAGATCGCGCCATTGAGGACCTGCGACCTAACGCGGAGGGAACTCCGAAGTTCCGCCATGTAAACCGGACTAGGCGATCGCGCTCCCAACGAGCCTAGCCCGCGCTGAGTCGCACGCCGGCGCGCAAGAACTTCTGTGGATCGACCGCTTCGCCGTCGATGCGGGTCTCGTAATGCAAATGCGGGCCGGTGGATCGGCCGGTCGACCCGACGAGACCAACGACCTGGCCGATCTTCACGATCTCGCCGACCCGGACATTGATCTCGGAGAGATGGCCGTAGCGGGTCGCAAGGCCATTGCCGTGATCGACCTCGATCATGCGGCCGTAGCCGCCGGACCAGCCGGCGGAGACGACCTTGCCGTTGGCAGTGACGCGAACGGGATCGCCGGTCGCGGCGCGGAAGTCGAGGCCGGTGTGCATCGCGGGCCGGCCGAGGAACGGATCGCTGCGCACGCCGAAGCCGGAGGTGAACTCGACCTCGCCGATGACGGGCTTGCGATAGGGCACGAGTGCTAGCGTGCGATTGAGCCGGTCCATCTCGGCGCGGGTGCTGTTGATGCGATAGAGCTGCTTCTCGAACGGCCCCGAACTGGCGGTGAGCTTAACGGGTACGAAAGGCCCGCCCATTGCTGTGCGCGGCACGGCGGCTTCGAGATTTGCGAGGTTCAGGCCGAGATCGCTGACGACGCCGCGCATCCGGCGCATGCGTGAATCCATGCCTTCCTCGACGGCGTTGAGCGCTGCCATCTGGCGACGCTCGACCTGATCAAGCGAGGTCGTGAGCCGAACGACGACATTGTCGAACCCTTGATTCTTGGCGAATTGATTGACGGGCGGAGCTGCGAGGGTCGGCGCGCGCGACTCGAGCCGCGCTTCGCGATCCGGCGGCGCCACGAAGATCACGGTGTCGCTGATCGGCGAAGGCTTGGGCGTGCCCTGCGTCGTCTGGCTGGCATCGCCACGCTGCGGGGTGGAGCGGGGAATCGATCCGGTCACGTCCGGCATGGACCCGAGCGCCGTGGCACGGGACTCCAGCGCCGTCTGGCGCTTCATGATCTGGTCGAGCTTCTGGTCGAACTGCTCCTGGTCGAGTAACTGCCGGCTGGTGGTGCGGTCGACCTTGGCGCGCAGCTCGGCGATTCGGTCCTCATAGGCGTATTGCATCTCGGCCTGCCGGGCGATCAGCCGGGTGAGGACGTCGTCGCGGAAGGCGAAATAGGTCGCGGTTGCGGCCGACCAGAGCCCGAGCAACACGATCGTGCCGACCACGATCCAGAACACCACAGGCCCCAGGCGAACCTGCTTGCCGTGATGCACGATGGTGTAGGCGTCGTCAGTGTCCGGAAGGGGAAGCGCGGTTGCCACCGCGGCAGCACGGCGATGAAAGGCTCGGCCGTGGTCGTGGGGGTGATGTTGGGGGTACTGCGAGAGTTGGGCAGAACTTTTCGACATCGGCACTCCCGCGCCGGTCGGATGAGTCCGTACGGCCTAATTGCCGCGGCAATCTGGGCCAGTCATGGTTAATTTTCCGGAAACGGAACCGCTTGAATTTAAAGGATTGGTTAAAGGCTCCTTGCGGCTTCCAGCACTTCGTCGGCGTGGCCATCGACCCGGACATTGCGCCAGATCCGGGCGATCTTGCCGTCGGCGCCAAGCAGCATCGTAGTGCGAAGAACTCCCCGGAAGCTCTTGCCATACATGGACTTTTCGCCCCAGGCGCCGTAGGCCTCCAGCATCTCGTGCGTCTCGTCTGAAATGAGGGGCACGCCGAGATCGTGCTTGTCGCGGAACTTGTCCTGAGCCTTGACTGGATCGGCGGAGATACCAAGCACGGCGGTGCCGGCCTTGGCGAAGGCGCCGGTCAGCCGGGTGAAATCGATGGCCTCCCTGGTGCAACCCGGCGTGTCGGCGCGGGGGTAGAAGAACAGGACCAGCTTCTGGCCGGCATAATCCGATAGCGCGACGACACCACCACCGTCGCGGGGCAGGCGGAAGGCGGGGGCCTTCTGACCCTCGGCCAAGCCGGCCTTCGCCGTCGCTTTGGGCGCTGATGCCGATTTGGAAGAATTTAACCGTTTCGATGCGGCCTTATGCGATGCTGTCTTTGCTATGGTCCCAGTTGATTTGCTCGCCGGTGTCCGCTGTGTTTTCGCGGACTTGGTTTGAGTCGCAGCCCGCACTTTCACGGGTGTCTTTTTAGCCGTCGGACTGCCGGAGGGCGTTTTGGACGATTTCTTTCGGGATTTCTTAGACATACGCCTTCCTTTCGTCGCTTTCGGCGGGTCAACCAAAGCAGTATTGCAGCCCTCTTCCGGTCTGGCGGAATCGTGCCCTCGGCTGGGCGAGTCTGACGACGCCGGAGTCTGGTTACAAGGAATTCCACGGACCACCCCACTGCTCGTTGAACGCGCTCCCGGGGCGACATGACGAACAGAAGGAATATTCGAGGTATGGCGGCAATGCCGGCGCGGGAGGCTTCGCTTCCCGTCGACGGCTGCGGCCCCGGCGGCGCTCAATCCCACGACGGGCGCCTGTATCGAGAGGCAATGGCAAGGAATACGTCGCCCCAGGATTACAATCGGGATTCGGATCGGCGCGGCAGCCAACCAGAGCAGCAGCAATGGGACGATGCCGATTGGGATCCGGATCAGGAAGCGGCGGCGGGCTATCGGGCGCGCCGGCTGTTGTCGCGTTCCAACTCGGGCTTCCATCGCTTCGCTGACGGGTTTGGGCCGCTGCGCCGCTGGCTGGGCGGCGGTCGCTGGCTGAAGCGCGTGGCCGTGGTCGTCGGTGCCCTGATCGTCATCTTCGTCGGCTGTTTCGGCGCACTGTGGTGGCGGCTCGGCGCCGGTCCCATCAATCTCGACATTGCGACGCCGTGGCTCGCGGCCGCGATCGAGGACAATATCGGTCACGGCAACACCGTGGAGGTCGGCGGCACGCAGATCGAGCGGGCCGGGCGGATCCGGATCGCCGTGCGCATCCGCGATATCGTCGTGCGCGACCACGATCACGTCATTGTCGCCACGGCACCGAAGGCCGAGGTGAAGCTGTCGGGCGCGGGCCTGCTGATGGGGCATCTGCGCGCCGAAAGCCTCAACCTCGTCGATGCCGAGCTCGCGATCCGGATCGCGCCTGACGGCACCGTCACGGTATCGGCTGGCGACACCGCAAAGCCGCTCGCCACCGGCGTCGCATCCAAGAAGGACGCGGGGCTGCCGCCGACTTTCCCGCGCAACGGTGTGCCACCGCCGCCATTCGCCACCGAGCCTGCGACCTCCGACGCATCGCAAGCCGCGACCCAGGTCACGGCCCCGACCGGCATTCTTCAGGGCCTCGACTGGCTCGACAGTCTGAGCATGACCGGCCTCGACGGCCAGAATCTCAACGAGATCGGCCTGAAGAACGGCAATCTGATTGTCGACGACCAGCAGCGCGGCAGCAAATGGACGTTTGAGAATATCACGCTCAGCCTGCGCCGACCGAGCCGTGGCGGCGTCGCGCTCAGCCTCGGCGAGGAGGGCGCGCGTCCGTGGTCGCTGCGTGCCACGATCGGCCCCACCGAGAACGGGGTGCGCTCGGTCGACATCCGCGCCGACAAGGTTTCGACCGCCAACATCCTGCTGGCGCTGCGGGTGAAGGATCTCACCTACACCGCCGACCTGCCGCTGACCGGCGAGCTCAAGGGCGAGCTCGGCCGCGACGGCGTGCCGACCTTCTTTCGCGGCAAGATCGCAGTCGGTGCGGGCAACATCATCGACACCGATACGCCCGATTATCCGATGGCGATCGACTCGGCCGAGATCAATGTCGAGTGGGACGCCAATCGGCGGGTGCTGGTCGCTCCGTTCAAGGTCCTCTCGGGCGCGAACCGCATGACGCTTCTGGCTCATGTCGAGCCGCCCAACGGCACCGTCAATGACTGGCAGCTCGGTTTCAGCGGCGGCTCGATCCTGCTCGGCGGCATCGACAATGAGCCGCCGCTGGTCTTCAACCGCATTGCGATCGGCTTCCGCTTCGACACCGACCACAAGAGGCTGCTGTTGACCCAGGCCGATATCTCCAACGGAGAGATCGGCGTCGCCGGCACCGGTGCCATCGACTATTCGGGCGAGCCACGGCTGACCTTGGGTTTTGCGGGAACGCCGATGTCGGCCTCCGCGCTCAAGCGGATGTGGCCGACACTTGTCGTTCCCGAATTGCGCGAATGGGTGATCGAGCGGATCGAGCGTGGAACGCTCCAGCGCATCGAGATCGGCGTGAATTCGCCGACGAAGAATCTTCCGCGCAAGGGCCCACCCATTCCCGACGACGGCTTGTCGGTCAATATCGTGGCGAGCGGTGTCACGGTTCGCCCAGTAGATGGCCTGCCGGTGGTGCACGATGCCGATTTGAAGGCGCGCGTGACCGGGCGCACCGCGACCGTGAATATCGGGCAGGGCATCGCCGATACGCCAGCGGGCCGCAAGATCACGATTTCCGACTTCGTCTTCGAGGTGCCCGATATGGCGCCCAAGCCGTCGCCGTCGCGGACCAGGTTTCGTGTCGAAGGCCCGGTGCCCGCAGCCGCCGAAATGCTTTCCAACGATCGCCTGAGCGATCTGTCGTCGACCGTCATCGATCCCAATACCAGCAAGGGGACGTTCTCGGCGAACGTCCAGCTTGGGCTGCCGGTCAAGGGCGAGCTGACCAAAGCCGACACCAGCTATAGCGTTACCGCCGATCTCAACGGTTTTGGTGCCGACAAGCTGGTGATGAACCAGAAGCTGGAGGCCAACAACCTCAAGATCGTCGCGAGCAACCAGGGCTATCAGGTCAAGGGCGACGTCAAGATCAACGGGCAGGCGGCCTCGCTCGATTATCGCAAGCCGGCCGAGGGCGATGCGGATGTCAAATTGCAGACCACGCTGGACGATGCGAGCCGCGCGCGCCTCGGATTCGATCTGGGTCCCGCCGTCAGCGGATCGGTGCCGATCAAGCTGTCAGGCAAGATCGCAGGGGGGCCCGACCAGACGACCAAGCTCGGCATCGAAGCCGACCTGACCTCGGTCAAGCTCGACAACATCCTGCCCGGCTGGGTCAAGTTGCCGGGCAGAGCGGGCAAGGCCAGCTTCAAGGTGGTGCCGACAGCGCAATCCACGCGCCTGGAGGAGATCGTCATCGAAGGCGGCGGCGCCTCGATCAAGGGGTCGCTCGAGGTCGATGCCAACGGCGATCTCATGAACGCAAACTTCCCGACCTACGCGCCGTCCGACGGCGACAAGGCGTCGCTGAAGGTGGAGCGCAGCCAGGACGGCGTGGTCAAGGGCACCATGCGCGGCGACGTATTCGACGGACGCGGCTTCCTGAAATCGGCGATCTCAGGCAATTCCAAGGACGATGCCAAGAGCAAGACGAAGAACGTCGATTTCGACATGGACGTGAAGCTCGGCGCCGTCATGGGTTTCAACGGCGAGGCGATGCGTAGCGTCGAGGCCAAGATGTCGCGGCGCAATGGTGCGGTCAAAGCCTTCACGCTGAGCGGCAGGATCGGAAAAGACACGCCTGTGGCCGCCGATTTGCGCGGCGGCCGCGCCCAGGGCAACCGCGAGGTGATCTATCTCCAGACCAGCGATGCCGGCAACTTCCTGCGCTTCACAGACACCACCAACAAGGTCTTCGGCGGCCAGATGGTGGTGGCCATGGAGCCGCCGACGTCAGAGCCTACGACAAGGGAAGGCCTGATCAACGTGCGCGACTTCTCGGTCAAGGGAATGGATCAACTCGATCGCGTCGCGGCGGGCGCTCCCAACGGCGCGCAGAGCGGCGTGGCCTTCACGGCGTTGCGCGCGGAGTTCACGCGGCAGAACGGCGCGCTCACGATCCGCGACGGCGTGGTCAAGGGGCCGATGATCGGCGCCACCATCGAGGGCTCGATCGATTTTCCCGGCAACCAGGTCTGCATGAGCGGCACCTTCGTGCCCATGTATGGCGTCAACAACATCTTCGGCCAGATCCCGTTGTTCGGCATCTTCCTCGGCGGCGGCAACAATGAGGGATTGATCGGCGTGACCTACGAGGTCGTCGGCACGCCGGCTGCGCCCGTGATGCGCGTCAATCCGATTTCGGCGATGGCGCCCGGTCTGTTCCGCAAGATCTTCGAATTCAACACCGGCAAACAGAACTCGCCGTTCGAGGAATTTCCGTCGCAGTCGAGCGATGGCTCGACCGGAACGCCGCGCCAGCTCTCGAGCGGCTGCACCCTCGCGCGGCGATAGCGGCGAGCTACCCCCTTCTCGTGTCCGAGAATGAATGCGGACAGTGTTTTGCGCGCAGCCATCCTTCGAGACGCCCGCCACGCGGGCTCCTCAGGATGAGGCCCTGTTCCAAGGATAAATCTTAGATCCTCATGGTGAGGAGCCCGCGGAGCGGGCGTCTCGAACCACGAGGCCCGTGCGCCGCCTTACGCCGCGCGCACGCCCGCCAGGAAGGTCCCGACTTCGCCGGAGAGCTGTTCGGCCTGCTTGGAGAGGTTTGAGGCCGCGGCGAGCACCATGCCCGCGGCATTGCCGGTCTCGTTTGCTGCCGTGCTGACGCCGCCGATATTGGTGGTGACTTCCTGGGTCGCCTCCGCCGTCTGCGAGACGCTGCGGGCGATCTCGGCGGTGGCGGCGCCTTGCTCCTCGATCGCAGCGCCGATCGAGGTGGCGATCCGGCTGACCTCCTCGATGGTGGCGGTGATGCCGCCGATGGCGTCTACCGCTTCCTTGGTCGCGCCCTGGATCTGGGCGATCTTGTCGCCGATCTCGCGGGTGGCTTCCGCGGTCTGGCTCGCCAGCGACTTCACCTCCGAAGCGACGACGGCAAAGCCGCGGCCGGCTTCGCCGGCACGTGCGGCCTCGATGGTGGCGTTGAGCGCGAGCAAATTGGTCTGCGCCGCGATGCTGGAAATCAGCTCGGCAACGTGTTCGATCTGCTGGGCGCCATCGGAGAGCGCGCGCACGATGGTGTCGGTGCGGCGTGCGCTGTCCACGGCGCGACCGGTGACCACGGCGGACTGCGCGACCTGACGGCTGATCTCGGTGATGGAGGAGGAGAGCTCCTCGGCGGCGGCCGCGACCGTCTGGACGCGCTGGCTGGCTTCGGTGGCAGCCGAGCCCACGACGGCGGCGCGGCGGTTGGTGCCTTCCGCGGTCGACGACATCGACTTGGCGGTGACCTCCAGCTCGCCGGAGCCCGAGGCCATCAGGCCGACGAGCTGGCCGACGGAGGCATCGAAGCGATCGGCAAGCGAGATCAGCGCGTCGCGCTTCTCCTGTTCGCTGCGGGTCTTGGTGGCGACCTGCTCGGCCTCCAGCTTACGCGCCGTCAACGCGGTCTGCCTGAGCACTTCTAGGGTCTCGGCCATGCGGCCGATCTCGTCGCCGCGACCGGTCTCCTCGACCGCCGCGTCGATGGCGCCTTCGGAAATGGCCTGCATGCGGTTCTTCTGGCGGTCGAGCGCGCCGAGCACGTCGCGGGCAATCAGCCAGGACAGCGTCGCCATCAGCAGCATCAGGCCGATGCCGATCGCCCCCAGCTCCAGCGTCAAGGCTCGCACGTCCGCATCGATGTCGTCGACATAGAGGCCGTAGCTGATCGTCGCGTTCCAGGGCGCGAATTTGCGCGCGAACACGGTCTTGCGGACCGGCTCGGTCTGGCCGGGGCGGGGATAGAGGTAGGAGGTCACGCCGCCCTGTGCGGTCTCAGCGCCGGCCTTGATAATGGCGTCGGCGATCAGGACGCCATTGGAGTCCTTCGCACCGGTGATCTTGCCTTCGAGCTGCTGGTTGGCGCCGTTGACGATGAGGGACGTATCGGCGTTATAGACCACCGGATAGCCTTGGCCGCCATTGAAGCTCATGCGGCGGCCGCGCTGGTGGAACTGGATTTTTGCTTCAGCCTGCGTCAGCTTGCCGGCGCCGACTTCCTCTTCAAGTGATTGGGCGAGGTTGTGGAGCATATCGACCGCGGTGCGCATCTGCTGGACGCGGTCCTCCAGCATGCGGCTCTTGCTGAGCACGGACGACACCCCGATGATGGCCGTGACCGTGAGAGCCGAAAGACAGACCATGCTGGCGAGCTTGGTGCGGATCTTGAGGTGACTCAGCAGCTTCATCACGGCCTCGACGGAATGGTTATTGTTGCTCGCGTCGGTAGCATGAAATTCTTACCAATCATGAATGGACGTGTGCGACGAGCTGCCGCGCAAGCGGCGTCCGCGAGCTGCATGCGCAAACATCCATGCGGAAATGCGCCGCGTCGGCGCTTGGCAAGTCAACTCGGAGGGAAATTGTGTGGGTCTTTAGTCGCGACCGAATCCGGTGGGAGCCGACATGAACCGATTCGTTCACCGCCTCATCATGTCGATGCTGCTGGTCGCGGTCCTCGTCCTGGTCTGGAACGTGCTGGGCTCGCGCTGAGATGGCACCCGTAAATGTACGGATGCCATCCCTTTATTCGCGAATCAATTGCTGATGCCTCAGCGCCGCGCGAACGCGCCGCCGGTCGTGCCGCTAGTCCTTGCCCATCGCCGCATCGGCGCTGACCGAGCCGCCGCCGGCTGCCGAGAGATAGAGGCAGGCGAAGCAGAACAGGATCGCCGCGGTGCCACCATTGAGCAGCGGCAGGAACACCGGCGTCTCGCCCTTGAACATGTGGCCCATGAAGTAGGCGAAAGCCATCTCACCCGACAGGATGAACGCCGCGAGGCGGGTGAACAAGCCGATCATCAGCAGCGCGCCAAGCACGAGCTCAAGCGTACCGGCTGCGTAGATGATCGGCGGGATGTTTGCGAAGTAGGGAAGCACCGGAAACTTGAACAGCTTGGCGATGCCGTACTGGAGCAACAGGAGTCCGGTGATGAAGCGAAACAGGCTCAAGAGAACCGGTTGAAAGCGAACGAGATAGGGAAAGTTCATTGGTTTGTGCCCTCCATCCAATGCTTGCGACTAGGACCGCATTCAGTTCTGCCCTGCAAGCCGCCCAAGGGCAATTTGCGCTGACATTTTTGTCATGTCGGACAAAACACCGCAGAAAGGACTTTCAGTCGCGCGCCATCCACATTTTTTGCGGCTGTTCGCGTCGTGCCCATCCGTAATTTCCCGGTGACGCGAATGCGCTCAAGTTACCTTGAGGACACCTACCGCCGCAAGGCGGGCACGACCAGGAACGGGATCATCCCGAGCACCACGCTCGCAAGCGCGAAGGCGAGCAGCGCGTTGTAGCCGTGGGTCGCGTCATGGATCAGGCCGCCGCTCCAGGAGCCGAACGCCGAGCCGAGCCCGCTGCCGATCGAGATGGTGCCGTAAATGGTGCCGACGCGCTTGCCTCCGAAGATCTTCATCGCGGTCGCCGTGATCAGCGGTCCACGTGAGCCCATCATGCTGCCGAAGCAGACCACGAATCCGGTGAGCAGGAGGAGATTGGCGGAGTATTGCAACAGCCACAGCAGGAAGATGCCGAGGATCGAGATTGCGTAGCTGAGCAGCACCGACGGCCGACGTCCGATCAGGCCGTCGAGCGCGGACACGCCGAGCATGCCGAACACCAGCACGACGCCGGAGAAGCCCCAGGCCGTCGCGGCCTGCAGCGGCGGAAAGCCGGCATCGATCAGATAAGCCACGATCTGGGCTGCGATCGCATACATGCCGACCGCGGTGAAGAAGAAGGTCGAGAACAGCGCCCAGAAGGCGTGATGGCGCATCGCGCTCGGAAGGGTCCAGCCGTGATCGACGAAATCCGGATCGGTCTTCTTCGCGATATGCGGCGAGCCCGAGGCGAACAGCCGCCATGGCAGCAGCATCAGCGGCACCAGCAGGCCAAGAGCGGCGAAGCCGAACAGCTGGTAGGTTTCGCGCCAGCCGAGACGATCGATCAAAAGCTGCGAAGCCGGCAGCAGCGCCAGCACGCCGCCACCCATGGCCGAATAGACCACCGCCATCGCGGTCGGCAGCTTTGGGCCGAACCAGCGGCCCAGCAGGATCGAGTTCGGCACATTGCCGATGAAGGCGACGCCGACGCCGACGCAGAGTCCGATCGAGAGCTGGAACTGCCAGAGTGACTGCGCGTGGCTTGCGATCAGGAAAGCCGAGCCGAGCAGCAACAGGCCGAGTGCGTAGACGATGCGCGGTCCGGAATGATCGAACAGGCGCCCGACCAACGGCGCGGTCAGTCCGCTGACGAGCCAGGTCAGCGAATAGATCGAGACCACCTGGGCGCGATCCCAGCCAAAGTTTTCCGAGATCGGCTTCAGGAAGACGGTGAAGCTTTCGCTGAGGCCGCGGCCGAGCACGGCGAGTGTGAAGCAGAGCGCGAGCACCACGAGCGCGGTGCGCACGACGCCCTGCGGCGTCGCCGTGACGCGTTCCCTGGTCGCTTGCTTGGACTGTTCCTCTAGCGTGTTCTGGTCCATTGCCGATCAGGGAGCGCGCTTCAGCGCGCCCTGACAAGCAGCGAAAAGCTCATACGCCTATGCAGGCCTGAGCAGGATGTGCTTCTTCTTGCCGAACGACAGCTTGATCACGCCTTCCGGCGTCAGGTCGGCTGCCGACAACGCCATCTTTTCGTCGGTGACGAGCTCGTCATTGACGCGCAGGCCGCCGCCCTTGATCTGGCGCCGTGCTTCGCCGTTGGAGGCAACGAGGCCCGCCTTGACGAAGGCGTTGAGCACGCCGAGGCCGGCGTCGAACTCGCCGCGTGGAATTTCCACGGTCGGCAGGCTCTCGGCCAGCGCGCCTTCCTCGAAGGTGCGGCGCGCGGTCTCGGCCGCCTCGTTCGCCGCGTCGCGACCATGCAGGAGCGCGGTCGCCTCCGTGGCGAGCACCTTCTTGGCCTCGTTGATCTCGGAGCCTCCGAGCGCCTCGAGCTTCCTGATCTCGCTCACCGGCAGCGTCGTGAACAGCTTGAGGAATTTGCCGACGTCGGCATCCTCTGTGTTGCGCCAGTACTGCCAGAAATCATACGGCGAGAACTGGTCCGCATTGAGCCAGACCGCGCCTTGCGCGGTCTTGCCCATCTTGGCGCCCGACGCGGTCGTCAGCAGCGGCGTCGTCAGCGCGTACAGTTGATGGGTGCCCATGCGGCGGCCGAGATCGACGCCCATGATGATGTTGCCCCACTGGTCGGAGCCGCCCATCTGCAAGTTGCAGCCGGTCCGCCTGGCGAGCTCGACATAGTCATAGGCCTGGCAGATCATGTAGTTGAATTCGATGAAGCTCATCTCCTGCTCGCGCTCGAGGCGCAGGCGCACGGAGTCCATGGTCAGCATGCGGTTGACCGAGAAGTGCCGGCCGACGTCGCGCAGCATCTCGATGTAGTTGAGCTTTGTCAGCCACTCGGCATTATCGAGCATGATGGCGTCGCTCTTGGCCTCGCCATAGCGCAGCACTTTTGCGAATACACCACGGATCGATTCCTTGTTCGCCTCGATCTCGGCGACAGAGCGGATCGCGCGCGTCTCGTCCTTGCCGGAGGGATCGCCGACCATGGTCGTGCCGCCGCCCATCAGGGTGATCGGCTTGTTGCCGGATTCCTGGAGCCAGTGCAGCATCATCATGGTCAGGTAGTTGCCGATGTGCAGCGAGCGGGCGGTGCAATCGTAGCCGACATAACCGGTCACCTCGCCCTTGGCGGCGAGTGCGTCCAGCCCCTCGAAATCGGAGCACTGGTGGACGAATCCACGTTCCTGCAGCGTGTTGAGGAAATCCGATTTAAATGCAGTCATTTGTCGGCGCGCCTGACAATTCTTGGTTTACTGTTTTGGGAGCAATTTAAGGGTCTTCCGTGGGAACTCGGTTGCTGCCCGCCACTTTGGCCTGTGGCATTATAAGATGTGTCCCTCTGGCACAAGATCGGCATGCCGGAAGGGTCTCTTGAGGACGCTGATCCATGATGTTGACGGCACTCGGTTTGATGAGCGGCACCTCGCTGGACGGGGTGGATGTCGCGCTGATCGAAACCGACGGAAAGCAGGTGAAGGCATTCGGGCCGTCCGGCTACCGGCCCTATAGCCCGGCGGAGCGCAACCTGCTGCGGCAGGCGCTGAGCGAGGCGGTGCACCTGCCGCAGCGCGATGCCCGGCCGGGGATCTTGGCCGAGGCCGAGCGCGCGGTGACCCAGGCGCATGCTGAGGCGGTGGCTGCCTTCATCGCCCAGAACCGGATGAAACCGGAAGACATCGACATCGTCGGCTTTCACGGCCAGACCGTGCTGCACCGCCCCGAGAGGCGACTGACGGTGCAGATCGGCGATGCGCCGGCGCTGGCCAGGGCGATCCATATCCCGGTGATGCATGATTTTCGCGCCGCCGACGTCGAGGCCGGCGGGCAGGGCGCGCCATTCGTGCCGGTCTACCACCGCGCACTCGTCCATTCGCTAGAACGCGAAGGACCGATCGTCGTGGTCAATATCGGCGGCGTCTCCAACATCACCTATATCGACGGCAACGACACGCTGATTGCCTGCGACACCGGGCCCGGCAACGCGCTGCTCGACGATTTCATGTACCGCACCATGAATCAGGCGTTCGACGTGGACGGAAAGTTCGCAGCCCTCGGCAAGGCGGACGAAGCCTGGATTGCACGCGCCCTGGAGTTGCCGTTCTTCGCAAGCCCGCCGCCGAAATCGCTCGACCGCAACGATTTTGCCGCACTAAAGCTCGGCGAGGTGCAGCCGGCCGACGGCGCCGCGACTCTAACCGCCTTCACCGCGGCGGCCATCGCCCGCATCATCCCGCTGCTGCCACGCAGGCCGCGAAGCTGGATCGTCTGCGGCGGCGGCGCCCGCAACCGGACCATGCTCCAGATGCTGCGGGAGCGCGTGGGGTCCGCCACTGTCGAGGCCGCCGAGACAGTCGGCTGGGCCTCCGACGCCATCGAGGCGCAGGCCTTCGGCTTCCTGGCCGCCCGCGGCATGAAGGGCCTGCCGTTGTCGTATCCCGCTACCACGGGGGTGCCGATGCCGATGACGGGAGGGGTGATCGCGCGGCCGTGAGGTGATCTTACAGCGATACCGGTCGATGCAAATGCATCGAACTTGACGAGTGCATGCAAATGCATCTATATTGAATGCAGTTGCATTCAACCGCCGGGATCGTTGCCATGACCGCCTCACTCAAACTGATCAGCCACAAGCTTTGTCCCTATGTGCAGCGCGCGGTGATCGCGCTCAACGAGATAGGTGTGCCATTCGAGCGGGTCGACATCGATCTCGCGAACAAGCCCGACTGGTTTCTCAAACTGTCTCCGCTCGGCAAGGTGCCGGTGCTGGTCGTCTCGACCGACAAGGGCGAGGTCGCATTGTTCGAGAGCAACGTGATCTGCGAATACATCGAGGAGACGCAAGGCGGCCGAAAACTGCATCCGACTGATGCGCTCGAGCGTGCCGAACATCGCGCCTGGATGGAGTTCGGCTCGGCGATTCTCGGCGATCTCTGGGGGTTGGAGACCACGACCGACCCGGCGACCTTTGAGAGTAAGCGCCAGGCGCTGGCGGCGAAGTTCGCGCGTGTCGAGGGCGCGCTCAGCGCAGGCCCATTCTTTGCCGGCGATGCGTTCAGTCTCGTCGATGCGGTGTTCGCTCCCGTCTTCCGCTATTTCGATCTGTTCGATGAAGTGACCGAACTCGGCATCTTCAAGGATCTGCCAAAGGTGCAGGCGTGGCGGGCCGAACTGGCGAAGCGCCCCAGTGTGCGCTCGGCGGTCGACTCAAATTATCCGGAATTACTCCGCGCCTTCCTCGTGCGCCACGACGCGCATCTGCTCAAGCTTGCGGCCTGAGCCCAAGCCGATGTCGCAATCCATGGCCTGGCTGATGCTGGTGATCGCCGGCGCACTTGATGTCGGTTGGGCGATCTCGATGAAATATACGGAAGGCTATACGCGCGCAGGCTGGAGCGTCGTTTCGCTCGTGCTGCTCGTAGCCTTCGTTGTCCTGCTCGGGCGTGCCTTGAAGGTGCTCGAGGTCGGCGTCGCCTATTCGGTGTGGACCGGGATTGGCGCCGCCGGCACCTTCATCATGGGCGTCGTGCTGTTCGGCGAGACCTTGAGCGCGATGAAGCTTGCGGGCATCGCGCTCGTCTTGATCGGAATCGTCGCGCTCAAGCTGGCCTAGAGCGCTGCGGCCATTTTCGCGAGCGTCGCGATCGTGTTCATGTTGCGCGCGGTGCCGGTCTTGGCGGCGGGGATGACCAGCTTCGACGTGCCCATGCCGTCGCCGTAATGCACGTAGATCTCGCGGCGGCCGAGGCGGACCTCCTCCTTGTTCTGGCCGCGAATGCCGGCGAGCGCATCCGCCGGCGGCGCCTTGTCGAGGAAGATCGCGACGGTGCGGTTGGGCGCGGCCTTTGGAAACGGATTATCGGCCAGGACCCGCGCGATCTCGGTGGCGCTGCGCACGTGCACGCCGACCGGCGCGCCGGCATAGGCGTGCAACCGCTTTTCGAGTGCGGTCTTGATCGCAGATTGCGACTTGCGGCTTGTGAAGACGACGTTGCCGCTTGCAATATAGGTGCGCACGGCGGCGTAGCCGAGCTCCTCGCAAATGGCCTTGAGTTCGCTCATCGGCAATTTGCCGGTGCCGCCGACATTCACGGCACGCAGCAATGCGATGAACGCGCCCACGGAAAGCTTAGCGCACGTTGGCGAGACGCATGTCGAGATAGGCCGTGATGGTTTCCATCAGCGGCTCGAGCTTGGCGTCGAAGAAATGATTGGCGCCGGGGATGACCTGCTGGTCGATCACGATGCCCTTCTGCGTCTTCAGCTTCTCGACCAGCGTGTTGACGTCCTTGGGCGGCACCACCGCGTCCTTCTCGCCATGCACGATGAGCCCTGAGGACGGGCAGGGCGCGAGGAACGAGAAGTCGTAGAGGTTGGCGGGCGGCGCGATCGAGATGAAGCCCTCGACCTCCGGACGGCGCATCAGCAGCTGCATGCCGATCCAGGCGCCGAAGGAGAAGCCGGCAACCCAGCAGGCGCGCGCTTCGGGATTGATGGTCTGCGCCCAGTCGAGCGCCGCGGCCGCGTCCGACAATTCGCCGGTGCCGTGGTCGAACGAGCCCTGGCTGCGGCCGACGCCGCGGAAATTGAATCGCAGCACCGAGAAGCCACGATGCGCGAACGCATAGTAGCACTGGTAGATGATCTGGTGATTCATCGTGCCGTGGAACTGCGGATGCGGGTGCAGGACCATCGCGATCGGCGCGTTCTTCTGCTTGGCCGGATGGTAGCGGCCTTCGAGACGGCCGGCGGGGCCGGTGAAAATAACTTCAGGCATGATGATCTCTTGATTGATCCCTTGAAGACGCTCTTCAACAATCAACCGATTGTGCGGATTTCATCGGCTGCTGGGCCGATCAAGCCGCGAATGGAAGGGTGGAGCGGCGCCCTCGGATGATGCGCGAGCGGCGCGCGGCGAACTGACGCGCGCGTTCTAACATGAGGCGAGGGTCAAAAAGCAAGCATCTTGAACATCCCGCAATCGGCTCAAGACGTTAGCGTGTCATGGCCGTCATCGCGCGAAGGCGATTGGGAATCGAGATTGCCAAGCGCTGCCCGGGGGCCCATGTCGGGTATCAACGCGGGCGAAGCAGCCTGATCCGAATGGTAATATAATACGTCATGCCGAGCCGTGTTTATCTCGACTGGAACGCGACCACGCCGCTTCGCTCCGAGGCGCGAAGCGCAATGCTCGCAGCCTACGAGCTGATCGGCAATCCGTCCTCGGTTCACGCCGAGGGGCGCGAGGCGCGTCGGCTTATTGAGGAGGCACGGACCACGCTTGCGATGGCTGTGGGAGCGCTGCCGCGGAACGTCGTCTTCACCTCCACGGGAACCGAAGCCAACGCGCTGGCGCTGTCACCGGGGCTTCGGGGGCCGTCTGGGGGGCCTGTCGAGCGGCTTCTAGTCTCGGCCGTCGAGCATGCGTCGGTACTGGCAGGCGGTCGGTTCCCGGCAGATGAGATCGGTCAGATCAGGGTCACGCGTTCCGGTGTGATCGACCTCGATCATTTGAAGGCGCTGCTCAGCGAGGGGCCGCCGGCGTTGGTCTCCGTCATGGCCGCCAACAACGAGACGGGCGCACTGCAGCCGGTCACTGACGTCGCGGGAATCGTTCACGGGGCCGGCGGCCTCCTGCACGTCGATGCAATCCAGGCGCTTGGAAAAATCCCCTTCGATATCAAAGTGATCGGCGCGGACCTTGCGACCTTTTCTGCGCACAAGATCGGCGGCCCCAAGGGGGTCGGCGCGCTGGCCGTGGCCGAGGGCGTGGCTGGACTTGAGCCGGTGCTGCGGGGCGGCGGGCAGGAGCTGAACCGGCGCGCCGGAACCGAGAATGTCGCCGGCATTGCCGGCTTCGGGGCATCCGTACGGGTTGCCCTTCAGGCTTTGCCGGAGGATGCGGAGCGGATGGTAAGCCTCAGAGATCGTTTGGAAAATGGCATTCGCTCCATGGCCGGAGCAACGGTGTTCTCAGATGACGTCAGGCGGTTGCCAAATACCGTTCTTTTCACGGCTCCCGGCTTGAAAGCCGAAACCGCCGTGATCGGCTTCGACCTCGAAGGTGTCGCGGTGTCCTCGGGCTCTGCCTGTTCCTCGGGCAAGGTGCAGCCGTCCCACGTGCTGTCGGCGATGGGGTATGATCCCACCGTCGCCCAGGGAGCGGTGCGTCTCAGTCTGGGCTGGTCCACGGAGCCCGATGACATCAACAGGGCGTTAGAGGCTTGGCGAAAGCTCGGTAATACCCTACTTAAGGGATAAGCGATGAAACACGGCTTGAACGGTTCTAAGCGCGTGCGTCTCGCCAAGAAACATCGTAATAGTCGTCCGAGTTTGATGATCCACCGCGGTCCTTGAAACCGCGAGCGGAGGATAGAATGCCAGCCGTGCAAGAGACGGTCGAGCGCGTGAAGCGCATCGACGTCGATCAGTATCGTTATGGGTTTGAGACCCTGATCGAGTCCGACAAGGCCCCCAAGGGGCTGTCGGAAGAGACCGTCAAGTTCATCTCCGAGAAGAAGAACGAACCCGCCTGGATGCTCCAGTGGCGGCTCGAGGCCTATCGGCGTTGGCTGACCATGACCGAACCGACCTGGGCCCGCGTCGATTATCCCAAGATCGACTTCCAGGACCTCTATTACTATTCGGCGCCGAAGCCGAAGAAGACGATCACCTCGCTCGACGAGATCGATCCCGAGATTCTGAAGACCTACGAGAAGCTCGGCATTCCCTTGCGGGAAGTCGCCATGCTCGAAGGCGTCGAGCCGAAGCCCGGCGAGGAAGATCCTAACCGGCGCAAGATCGCGGTCGACGCCGTGTTCGATTCGGTCTCGGTTGCGACCACCTTCAAGGCGGAGCTGAAGAAGGCCGGCGTGATCTTCATGCCCATCTCCGAGGCGATCCGCGAGCATCCCGAGCTGGTGCAGAAGTATCTGGGATCCGTGGTGCCGACGTCGGACAATTTCTATGCGACGCTGAACTCGGCGGTGTTCTCGGACGGCTCGTTCGTCTACGTGCCGCCGGGCGTGCGCTGCCCGATGGAGCTGTCCACCTACTTCCGCATCAACGAGCGCAACACCGGCCAGTTCGAGCGCACGCTGATCATCGCGGACAAGGGCTCCTACGTCTCCTACCTCGAAGGCTGCACCGCGCCGCAGCGCGACGAGAACCAGCTGCACGCGGCCGTGGTCGAGCTCGTCACCCACGACGACGCCGAGATCAAATATTCGACGGTGCAGAACTGGTATCCGGGCAATTCGGAAGGCAAGGGCGGCATCTACAATTTCGTCACCAAGCGTGGTGACTGCCGCGGCAACAATTCCAAGATCTCCTGGACCCAGGTCGAGACCGGTTCGGCGATCACCTGGAAGTATCCGAGCTGCATCCTGCGCGGCGACAATTCGCGTGGTGAATTCTACTCGATCGCGATCTCGAACGGCTATCAGCAGGTCGACTCGGGCACCAAGATGATCCATCTCGGCAAGAACACGTCGAGCCGCATCATCTCCAAGGGCATCGCGGCCGGCAGGTCGCAGAACACCTATCGCGGGCTCGTCACCGCGCATCGCAAGGCGACCGGCGCGCGCAACTTCACCGCCTGCGATTCACTGTTGATCGGCGACAAATGCGGCGCGCACACCGTGCCCTACATCGAAGCCAAGAACTCGTCGGCGACGTTCGAGCACGAGGCCACCACGTCCAAGATCTCCGAGGACGTGCTGTTCTACTGCATCCAGCGCGGCCTCACGCAGGAGGAGGCGGTCGGCCTCGTCGTCAACGGCTTCGTCAAGGACGTGCTGCAACAGCTGCCGATGGAGTTCGCGGTGGAAGCGCAGAAGCTGATTTCGATCTCGCTGGAAGGCAGCGTGGGGTAGTCGTGGCGGGAGATGGCCGGATTTGACCGAGATTTACTCGATCGTGCTCATCGTCACTGCATGCGCAATCGTGAGGAGATCGAGAAGAGCTCGGTATGCGGATGTTTCTATTGCTTGGCGACATTTCCGGCCAAGGAAGTTGACGAGTGGACCGACGATCAGCAAACCGCGCTCTGTCCAAAATGCGGCATAGACTCGGTTTTGGCGGGGTTGCCGAACGTACCCGCTGCTGATGCCGAGTTTCTGACGGCGATGCGCATACGGTGGTTTTAGAAGGTTGATGTGATGGCTTTGCTTGAAGTGAAAGACCTGAAGGTTCGTGTCGAGGAACGTGAGATCCTCCACGGGCTGACGCTGACCGTGAACGAGGGCGAGATCCACGCGATCATGGGGCCGAACGGCTCCGGCAAGTCGACGCTGTCGCACGTCATCGCCGGCAAGCCGGGCTATGAGGTCACCGACGGCGAGATCCTGTTCAAGGGCGAAGACCTGCTCGCGATGGCCCCCAACGAGCGCGCGGCCAAGGGCGTGTTCCTGGCGTTCCAGTATCCGGTCGAGATTCCCGGCGTCTCCACCATGAATTTCCTGCGCACCGCGCTGAACGCGCAGCGCAAGGCGCGCGGCGAGAGCGAATATTCGACGCCGGACTTTTTGAAGAAAGTCCGCGACGTCTCGAAGTCGTTGAACATCCCGCAGGACATGCTCAAGCGCGGCGTCAATGTCGGCTTCTCCGGTGGCGAGAAGAAGCGCAACGAGGTGCTGCAGATGGCACTGTTCGAGCCCAGCCTGTGCATCCTCGACGAGATGGATTCCGGCCTCGACATCGACGCGCTGCGCATCGCAGCCGACGGCGTCAACGCGCTGCATTCGCCCAAGCGCGCGATGGTTGTCATCACCCACTATCAGCGGCTGCTCAACTACATCGTGCCTGACGTCGTGCACGTGATGTCAAAAGGCCGTGTCGTGAAGAGCGGTGCCAAGGACCTGGCGCTGGAGCTGGAGTCGTCCGGCTACGCCCAGTACGAGGACGCGTAAGGAATTTTGCGATGAACGTTGCTGTGGCAAAGACCGGAAACGGCCGCGCGGTGAGCGATCTCTTCGCCAGCGCCGCAGGCCGCCTGCCGGGTTCGCCTTCTGTGATCGCCGCGCGCCGTGAGGCGTTCGAGACCTATGAGCGTCTCGGCCTGCCGCACCGCCGGATCGAGGAATGGAAATATACCGATCTGCGCGCACTGGTCGGCGAGGTGCTGCCGCTGGCCGCAGCGCCCGATACGGCTGCGTTGAAGCGCGCCGCGGACGCCGTGAAAGCGCACGCGATCGCGGGCGCCCGCAAGCTGGTGTTGGTTGACGGCGTGTTCGCTCCCGATCTCTCGGACGTCAAGGCGCTGGCCTCCGAGGTGAGCGTTAAGACCTTGCGGGAGACGCTGGAGAAGGATTCCAGTCTGTTGAAGACCGCGGCCACCGATGCGGTGATCGCGCTGAACGCGGCGATGGCGACCGACGGTGTCGTGCTTACGGTCGCCGATGGCGCGCAGCTCTCCGCGCCGATCCAGATCATTCACATCGCAATCGCTGCTTCGGCATCGACGTTCACCCGCTCGCAGATCGCGATTGGGAAGGGCGCTCGTGCCACCATCATCGAGAGCTTCGTCGCGGCCGGCGCCAAGGCTTACCAGGTCAGCGATGCCGTCATCCTCTCGGTCGGCGACAACGCAGACGTCGCGCATATCCGCCTGATGGATGATTCGCCGGATGCGGTGAACATCACCTCCCAGTTCGTCACGGTTGGCGCGAATACAAAACTCAATTTCTTCAACATGACCACCGGTGCGGCCGTCAGTCGTCTCCAGGGCTTCATCACGCTGGCAGGTGAGGGCAGCGAGCTCTCGGTCAACGGCGTGAACCTGTTGCAGAAGACCGAGCATGGCGACACCACGCTGGTGGTCGACCACGCCGTGCCGAACTGCGTCAGCCGGGAAGTTTTCCGCGCCGTGATCGACGACCGTGCGCATTCGGTGTTCCAGGGCCGCATCATCGTTCGTCCCGACGCACAGAAGACCGACGGCAAGATGATGATCCGTGCGTTGCTGCTCTCGGACGAGGCGGAAGCCGACAACAAGCCCGAGCTCGAGATCTTCGCTGACGACGTCTCCTGCGGTCACGGCGCCACCGCCGGTGCACTCGACGACAGTCTGCTGTTCTACCTGAAGGCGCGTGGCCTGCCGGAGAAGCAGGCCCAGGCGCTGCTGATCCAGGCTTTCGTCGGAGAGGCGATCGAGCAGATCGCCGACGATGATCTGCGCGAGCACGTGATCGGGATTGCCGAGCGCTGGCTGGAGCGGCGCCAATGAGCACGCATCCGGCAGTCAAGAACGGCTCTTACGACGTCGCGCGCGTGCGCCAGGATTTTCCGGCGCTCGCCATGCAGATCTATGGCAAGCCGCTGGTCTATCTCGATAACGCGGCTTCCGCGCAGAAGCCGAGTGCCGTGCTCGATCGCATGACGCAGGCCTACACCTCCGAATACGCCAACGTGCATCGCGGGCTGCATTATCTCGCCAACGCCGCGACCGAAGCCTATGAGGGTGGCCGCACCAAGGTGGCGCAGTTCATCAACGCTGCCCGGACCGAAGAAGTGATCTTCACCCGCAATGCGACCGAGGCAATCAACCTCGTCGCCTCGTCCTGGGGTGAACCGAACATCAAAGAAGGCGACGAGATCGTCATCTCGATCATGGAGCACCACTCGAACATCGTGCCCTGGCATTTCCTCAGGGAACGCCATGGTGCCGTGATCAAATGGGCGCCGGTCGACGACGAGGGCAATTTCCTCATCGAGGAATTCGAGAAGCTCCTGACATCGAAGACCAAGCTGGTCGCGATCACGCAGATGTCGAATGCGCTCGGCACCATCGTCCCGGTCAAGGACGTCGTGAAGATCGCCCACGCCCGCGGCATCCCCGTGCTGGTCGACGGCAGCCAGGGCGCCGTGCATCTGCCCGTCGATGTCCAGGACCTCGGCTGCGACTTCTACGTCTTCACCGGCCACAAGGTCTACGGTCCGACCGGCATCGGCGTGCTCTGGGCCAAGTACGACCACCTCGTCGCGATGCGTCCGTTCAACGGCGGCGGCGAGATGATCCGCGAAGTCTCGCGCGACATCGTCACCTATGGGGATCCCCCGCACAAATTCGAGGCCGGCACGCCGGCGATCGTCGAGGCGGTCGGACTTGGTGCCGCCATCGACTACGTCAATTCGATCGGCAAGGAGCGTATCGCCGCGCACGAGCACGATCTCGTCACCTACGCCCAGGACAAGCTGCGCGAGATCAACTCGCTGCGGCTGATCGGCACGGCACGGGGCAAGGGCCCGGTGATCTCGTTCGAGCTCAAAGGCGCCCACGCCCATGACGTCGCCACCGTGATCGACCGCCAGGGCATCGCGGTGCGCGCCGGCACCCATTGCGTGATGCCGCTTTTAGAGCGGTTCAACGTCACGGCCACATGCCGGGCGTCGTTCGGCATGTATAATACGCGGGAAGAAGTCGATCATCTGGCACAGGCGCTGTTGAAGGCGCGGGATTTGTTCGCATGAGTGACACGGCAGAAATCAAAGCCAATCCGATGGAAACCCAGTCGGCGCTGCCGCCTGAAGAGACCGAGCGTCTCACCACCGAGATCATCGCCGGGCTGAAGACCGTGTTCGACCCGGAAATCCCGGCTGACATCTATGAGCTCGGCCTGATCTACAAGGTCGAGATCAAGGACGATCGCTCGGTCGACGTGCAGATGACGCTGACGACGCCGAATTGTCCGGCCGCCGGCGAGTTGCCGACCATGGTCGAGAACGCGGTCGCCAGCGTTCCCGGCGTCGGCGTGGTCGACGTCAAGGTGGTCTGGGAGCCGGCCTGGACGCCGGAACGCATGAGCGACGAGGCCCGCCTCGTGCTCAACATGTGGTGACGCGTAACCTCGGCTTTAGATACTCGTTAGATCCTTGTTGGATCCTTGGCATTGAATTCGCTCGGCAACGGACCACATCACTGACATGACACAGATATCGTCGGGCTCGACACCAGCATCCACTCCAAAGCCGCGGCGGCCGCGCCCGCAGGTAATGCGGCTGACGGACGCTGCTGCCCAGCGCATCAACGAGCTGACCCAGCGGGCCGATTCCGAGATCGTGGGCCTTCGCGTCGGCGTCAAGAACGGCGGCTGTGCCGGCCAGTCCTACACCGTCGAATACGCCCATGATGTTCGTCCGACCGACGAGGTCGTCGAGGACAAGGGTGTCAAGATCCTGGTCGATCCGAAGGCTGTGCTGTTCCTGCTCGGCACCGAGATGGACTATAAGGCCGACAAGATGCAGGCCCAGTTCGTCTTCAACAACCCCAACCAGATCTCCGCCTGCGGCTGCGGCGAGTCGGTCGAGCTGCGCCCGGCGCAGATCGACGGGTAGTTTTTCCGTCATTGCGAGGAGCACTTGCGACGAAGCAATCCAGACTGTCTCCGCGTCGACAGCCTGGATTGCTTCGCTTCGCTCGCAATGACGGCGGTGGTATGAACGCTGGGCTGCTCGCCCCGGGAATCCTGCCATGGACCGCGAATTCCTGATCGACCTGTTCGCCGATTTCGGCCCCGTCGCCATCCGGAAAATGTTCTCCGGCTACGGCATCTCCGCCGACGGCGTCAACTTCGCGCTGTCTCTGCGCGCCGGCCTATTCTTTCGCGCCGACGAGATGACCATCCCGGACTTTGAAGCGGAAGGCTCGAAGCCGTTCCAATACGCGACCCGCGCCAAGACCGTGGTGGTGAACTCCTACTGGGAGCTGCCGGCCCGCCTGTTCGACGATTCCGCGGAACTCGCGCAATGGGCGAGGGCCGCGCTCGCCGCCGCCCAGCGCGCCAAGGTGAAGAAGCGGCCCAAGGCCAAGAAGACACCGAAGAAGGCGGCGAACAAGCCGGCCAAGAAGGTCGCCAAGCCTGCGAAAGCGCCGAAGAAAGTCGGCAAGAAGAGCCCGGCCCGCAAGCGCGCCACGCGAAGGGCTTGAGGTTCAATCCACGGCCTTGGTCAGACCAACCCGCATGTCCTTGGCAGTGAAGACGCAGGTGCCGTCGGCAAGCACGCGACCATCGGCAATTCCGAGCACCAGCTTGCCGCGCCGGACCATCCGCATGGCGACCTCGTAGCGCACGCATCGTGTGTCCGGTGTAACCTCGCCCGTGCACGCGACCTCGCCGACGCCGATCGCGCGGCCCTTGCCCGGCGAGCCCGACCATCCCAGCCAGTAGCCGACCATCTGCCACATGGCATCCAGCCCCAGAGACGCTGGCATCGTGGCATCGCCGCGATAGTGGCAATCGAAGAACCAATGGCCCGGCGCGATGTCGAGCTCGCCGACGATGTGGCCCTTGCCGAACTCGCCGCCGTCCAGGCTGATCTCCGTGATGCGATCCATCATCAGCATCGGCGGTGCCGGCAATTGCGCGTTGCCCGGGCCGAAATAGCCGCCCTCGCTCGATCTCAGCAGGTCGTCCCTGGTGTAGGACGGTTGCGGCGTGTGAAAATCATGCGGGTTGGGCAAGACGACAAGTCCTCCGGATGCGCGCAGTCGGACGCCTCAAGACGGCGAGGGAGATGTCGTTCGTCAGGCCAGAATGTCAAGCGCAGGTGGCGGTGCGTAGCTTCGGCGTTACGCCACCCGGTTGTGCGTCTCGACCGCGAATTCCGGATCGGCCTCGCAGATCACGCGGTTGCGTCCGTTGCGTTTGGCGGCGTACAGGCAGGCATCCGCGCGTTCGATCAGCGCATCGGTGTCGTCGCCCTGCTTCAGCATGGAGACGCCGACGGAGATGGTGACGCGGCCGAGGATTTCGCCGGTGGACTTCTTTTTCAATTCCTTGGCCATCACCGCGCGGCGGATGTGATCGGCCACCGTAAGGGCCTGGCGCAGCGCGGTGTTGGGCAGCACGACCGCGAATTCCTCGCCGCCATAGCGCGCGGTGATGTCCTGGCCCTTGATGGTCTGCTTCAGCGACAGGCCGACCAGCCGCAGCACCTGGTCGCCGGTGAGATGGCCGTAGGAATCGTTGAACGACTTGAAATGATCGATGTCGACCAGCAGCAGCGACAGCGGCTCGCTGGAGGCGAGGGCGCCTTGCACGGCCATGTCGATCATGCGATCGAAATATTTGCGGTTGCCGAGCCCCGTCAGCGGATCGGTCAGGCTCTCGGCGCGGATCGCCTCCAGGCTCTGCTGGAGGTTGCTGATCTCGCTCTTCGACAGCGTCAGCCGGTCTTCCAGCGCTTTGTTGGTCTCGCGCATCTCGCTGGTCGAATGCAGCAGCGTCTCGACGATCGACTTGAGCTGCTCGCGGCTCTCGGCCGATGAGAGCTTTTCGGTCGCGCCCGACAGGCTGGCATCGTAGGAGCCGGTCATCCCGAGCGCGTCACCGAGGACCTTCATCACGTCGTCGATCTCGCCGATGACGCGCGCGCCGACCTTGTCGATGCGGTCGGTGGTCTTGATGTGGGAGAGGTAGGTCTCGTAGATCTGATCGAGATCGGCTTCGGTCAGCTTGCCGCTCCGCGCCAGTGTCTCGTTGATGATCTTGTTGAGCGGGGCGTTGTAGCCGGTGGCGTAGACGAACCAGATCTCGTAATTGCGGGGAATTGCCGTCTGTCGTAGCGATCGGATCTGACCGAGCGCTACCTCGGCGAACGCCATCGTGCGTTCGTGTTCGTCGAGCACCTTGACCACGGAACATACCCCACAGCGATCGGCGTGCCGTCGACCGCAGCAATACTTAAATTATGTTCGTAGGCTAACGGACGATCGTGAACGCCCCGTAAATATACGTCCACGAATACGTCCAAAAAAGTGCGCGCCAGCTTTATTTCAACCAAAGCCGGGCGCACATCGGGCTTCAGGCGCCGGCCGGGGAGCGAACCGGACGCAGCAGAAAGGCCGGCAGATGCGAGTGGTCGCCCGGCTCGCTGTCGGCCTCGCGTTGGCGGCGCGGCTCGGGACGGCCGATCGACGGGACATGCGACGGATTGGCCTGCTGGCGCGCACCGTCACGCGGCTCGGATGATGGCTTGGCTTCGCGCGGAGGCCTGGCTTCACGCGGAGGCCTGGCTTCACGCGAAGATCTGGCTTCACGTGGAGGCCTTGCCTCGCGCGCGGGCCTTGCTTCGGAAGCGGGCCTTGCTTCGGAAGCCAACCTTGCCTCGGGAGCGGACCGTGCTTCGGCTGAAGGCTGTGCCTCGCCACGCGCTTCGCGCGGCTCCTGGCTGCGCTCGCGATCGCGACCGCGTTGCGGCTTGCCACGTCCGCCGCGTGAACGTTCACGGCCGCGCTGCTCGCGCGGACGCTCGCTCGCATCGGAAGCATCGGTGCGGACTTCGAAATCGCCTTCGGCGCGCGGAATGCTCTGGCCGATCAGCTTCTCGATCGCCACCATCGACTTCTGGTCGGGCGGCGTGACGAGCGAGATCGCCATGCCGGACCGGCCTGCGCGACCGGTGCGGCCGACGCGGTGGACATAGTCGTCGGGATGGTGGGGAACGTCGAAATTGAAGACGTGGCTGACCTCGGGGATGTCGAGGCCGCGGGCGGCGACGTCGGATGCGACCAGCAGCGGCAGCTCGCCCTTGCGGAACTGTTCGAGCGCCGCCGTACGGGCCGACTGATCCATGTCGCCGTGCAGCGCGCCGACGCTGAAGCCGTGCTTTTGCAGCGACTTGTGAACGACGGCGACATCGCGCTTGCGATTGCAGAAGATGATCGCGTTCTGGAGATCCTTGGCCTCGCGGAGCAGTCGGCGAAGCAGCTCGCGCTTCTCGTGCGCCTCGCGCCCGGCCGGGACCTGACACTGCGTAACGGTGACAGCGGTGGTGGCGGGCTTCGATACCTCGACCTTCTGCGGATTGTGCAGGAAGGTTTCGGTGATGCGCCGGATCTCCGGCGGCATGGTTGCGGTGAAGAACAGGGTCTGCCGCGTGAACGGGACGAGCTTGCAGACGCGCTCGATGTCGGGAATGAAGCCCATGTCCAGCATGCGGTCGGCTTCGTCGATGACGAGCAGCTCGACGCCGGTGAGCAGCAGGCCGCCGCGCTCCGTGTGGTCGAGCAGGCGGCCGGGAGTGGCGATCAGCACATCGACACCGCGCGTCAGCTTGGCATCCTGGTCGCCGAAGGAAACGCCGCCGATCAGGAGGGCGACGTTGAGTTTCTGGCCCACGCCGTAACGGTCGAAGTTTTCCTTCACCTGCGCCGCGAGTTCGCGGGTCGGCTCAAGGATCAGCGTGCGCGGCATGCGCGCCCGGGCGCGGCCCTTTTCGAGAATGGTGAGCATCGGCAGCACGAAGGCGGCGGTCTTGCCGGTGCCGGTCTGGGCGATGCCGAGCACGTCCTTGCGAGCGAGGACGTGAGGGATCGCCTGTTCCTGAATGGGGGTGGGGGTGGTGTAACCGGTGGCCGCCACTGCGGCGAGGACTTTTTCGGATAGTCCGAGATGGGTAAAAGACATTGAGCCTCTGGTCGAAACCGCCGTTCGGATTCGAGGGTAATAAGGCTGTCGCGTTCCACCCCAAAACGGCGCGCTCTCAAAGAAGCTGGGGGTGCTGACTCACGCGAACAAAGCGCCAAGCTCAGGAATCGCTCTTCGATACCGAGCCGCGTCGACCCGGAACATAGGCGGGAATCGGCCAAAGTCAATGGAGCAGCCGCGGGAAGGCCCTAAAAAACCTGAGGTTTTCGCTCAAATAGCGGGCGAGGCTGCGGTTTTGGGCCAATCCAGCGGTCGGCCGGAGCTGCCCAAACGTCGGCTAACGCCCTTCCGGACCCTGGGCGCGGAAGTCGCCGGGGGCCATCCCATAGGCGGCGTTGAAGACCCTGTAATAGGTCGCGAGGCTGTCGAAGCCGCAGGCGGTCGCGATGTCGGCGATCAGCCGGTCCGGGGCTTCGCGCATCAGGCGGCGGCTCTGGTTCAGGCGTTCCTCCGTCACGGTTTGCGAAAAACTCTTGGCTGCGCCTTCGAACAGCATGTGCAGGTGACGGACCGACACGCCGAGAAGGTCGGCCACCATCGGTGGCGCCATATCCGGGTCTTGCAGGTGACGTGCGATCAGGCGTCGCGCCTGCGAGAGCCGGGCGATCCGCAGCGCGGCCTGCCCGAGGCGGCTGCCGGGCCGCAGGATGCCGCGCTCGATCAGCGCCAGATGGGCTAAAGCCTGGACGAGGGGGACGGCATCGGCGGCGCCGTCATCACCCGCGGCAACCGTACCGAGATCGGCAAAGCAGGCGTCGAGCAAGGGCGCCAGGGTGGGATCCTCGAACGTCCGGGGCGCAAGCTCGCGCATGCGCTTGTCCTGCGTGGACAGGCCGCTCACGGGAATCTTCAGGATCCGCAGGTGGAAGCCTCCCGCGCCCAGCGGCGCCGCGCGATAGGGCTGGTCGGTATGGCTGGTCGCGAAGCTGCCATTGGCGATCGTGAAGTCGCTGCCGCGCATGCCGCCGAACCAGGCGCCGCTACCGAGCTGCTGATAGACGCAGAGGCTGTCGCCCGGCGCGTCAGCGATGTCGGTCATGCTGCGCTCGACCGTGTAATGCGAAGCCTTCAGCTCGACGAGGCCGGCTCCGCCAAGCTGACACAGCGAGAATTCGCCGAAGAAGTCCGCGCGGCGTTCGCGCTCGAGTTCGGCGGTGACGCCGAACAGGCCCTTGGCGCGCACCTCGCGCCAAAACTCGAAGCGATCGTGCGGCTCGACCTCGTCGGTGCACCAGCGATACACGGCGTCCCCTCGCTTCCAGCGGAATTGCCCACAAGAATTGACCGAGAAAACGCAAATTCCGGTGGCATCTACCATAGGCTAGACGACAGACCTGAGTCCTCAGGGCTGTTGAACCAGCGCTATGGCTGGGCCGACTATCACATCAACGACGCGGTTCCCATGAACCGCTGTTCGAAGGAACCGGCGTGGGCCGTTCTTGAGGGATTTTCGATGACACGTCGGCTTTTCAGAGTACTGGCAGCGCTTGGCCTCGCGGCCGGCCTCAGCGGTTTCGCGCTTCCCGCCTGTGCCGAGAAGCGCGTCGCGCTCGTGGTCGGCAACAACGACTATAGGAACGTTCCGAAGCTGCTCAAGGCGGTCAACGACGCCCGCACCATGGGCGATACGCTGAAGCAGCTCGGCTTCTCGGTGATGGTCGCCGAAAACCAGAGCCGGCAGCAATTTTCGGAGACGCTGCTCGCGTTCGATCGGACGATCGAGCCCGGCGACACCGCGTTCTTCTTCTATGCCGGCCACGGCTTCGAGATCGCAGGCCAGAATTACCTGCTGCCGACGGACGTGCCGGCAGCGACGGAAGGGCAGGAAGAGCTGGTGCGAGACGCCTCCATCCTGGCCGATCGCATCGTCGAGCGCCTCCAGAACAAGAAGGCGCGAACCTCGATCCTGGTGTTCGACGCCTGCCGCAACAACCCCTTCGAGCGCAAGGGTACCCGCGCCGTCTCCGGTGGTGGCGGGCTTGCCCCGATGGTGCAGCTGCCCGAAGGCGTGTTCTCGGTCTTCTCCGCGGGCCCGCGCCAGACCGCGCTCGACCGCCTCTCCAACGACGACGCCAATCCCAATTCGGTGTTCACGCGCACCTTCGCCAAAGAGCTGCTCCAGCCCGGCGAGAACCTGGTGCAGGTGGCGCAGCGTACGCGCCGTCTCGTCAGCGAGATGGCCGACACCGTCAAGCACAGGCAAGTGCCGGTCTATTTTGATCAGATGGTCGACGACGTCTTCCTCAGCGGCATCGCCAAGGATGCCGCCGTGCGCCCGGCCGATCCGCCGGCGCAGAAGCTCGCGGCGCTACCACCGGTCTCGGTGCCGCGCGTGCCAAAGGAAGAGACCACCAACGCGCCGATCGCGAGCTTCTCGCGCCACAATGGCGGGTGGAGCGTGGTGTTCTCCTTTGCAGATCCGACCCTCGGCGTTTCCTGGCGCATGGCCGGCAATGGCGACTTCCGCGAAACCGGCTTCATCGATACGCTCGACCCGCGCACGCGCAAGAGAATGCCGAACCCGTCGATCGAATTGCCGCCGGACGCGCAGGCCGGCACCATCGAGGTCCGCTATGTCGACCAGTCCGGTGACATGCAGGGCCCGTTCCCGATCAGGTTCGATCCCGAAGCCGCGCTGATCCGCGACCAGCGCAAGATCCTCGACATGACCGCGACGAGCTGGCTGTCATTCCGCGAGTTCAACGGGCTGCTGGTCTACTACACGCACCTCGTGTCCTACCGCTGCGCCATTCGCGAAGTGCGCATCGGCATCGACACCGCCGTTCCGAACCAGGTGTTGAAGATGCCGGGCTGCGACATGCGCGACCCCAGCGCGATCAGCGCCGGCATGCCGCTCTACATGAAGCTCGCACCGGCAACGCAGTTCATCTCGGTGGAGCTGACCTATCGCGACGGCAGCGTGTCGGAGATCAAGAGCTTCCGCAGCGCGAACCGCAGCAACAACTGATGAAGCGGGCGAAGGCGTCGCGCACGCTTTTGCCACCCGCTTCCTGATGAAGCGCTTGAGCTTGTCCTACTCCTCGTAAGGATAACCGTTGTGTTCGATGCGCACCGGCGCAAGCGGCGGCCTGCGCGGTGCGATCATGATCAAGACGAAAAGCACGTTGATCAGGATCCAGACGCCGAGCAGTATGAGGATTGTCTGCACTGCAATTTCCTGAATGAGTCGGAATTGACAGCAAGGCTAACGGCCATTCACAACTGCGGCAAATGAATCTTGCTTGCTGCAGTGCACGCAAACCTTGACCCGTAATGAGGACCCGGCCGTGAACCTCAATACGTCGCCGCATCCCCATGGCTCCTCGGTGAAGGTCCGCTGTTGCATCGTGGGCGGTGGACCGGCCGGCATGATGCTCGGCTATCTCCTTGGGCGCGCCGGCATCGATGTCGTGGTGCTGGAGAAGCATGCGGATTTCTTCCGCGACTTCCGCGGCGACACCGTGCATCCCTCGACGCTCGAGGTGATGGACGAGCTCGGCCTGATCGACGGATTCCTGAAGTTGCCGCATCAGCGCTTGCAAAAGATGGACGGCCTGTTCGGCGGTACCCCCGTTCGCATCGCCGATCTCAGCCGCCTCCGCACCAAGTACCCCTTCATCGCTTTTATGCCGCAATGGGATTTTCTGAACTTCCTGCGCGAGGCCGGCCAGCGCTTCGCCTCGCTGAAGGTGATGATGAACACGGAAGCGGTCGATCTGATCCGCCGCGGTGAGACCATCGCTGGCGTGCGGGCGAATACGCCGGATGGCATCGTGGAGATCGAAGCCGATCTCACCATCGCCTGTGACGGCCGGCATTCGACCGTGCGCCAGCGTTCCGGCCTCGAGGTCGAGGAGATCGGCGCGCCAATGGACGTGCTGTGGTTCCGCGTCGGCCGCAAGGCGAACGAGACCGAGAACGTGTTCGCGCGCGTCGAGCCCGGCAAGATGATGATCACCTTCGACCGCGGCGACTATTGGCAATGCGCCTATGTCATCGCCAAGGGGCAATACGACGCGGTGAAGGCGAGGGGATTGCAGGCGCTGCTCGACGACGTCGTTCGCATGGCGCCGATCCTGAAGAGCGGCATTGCCGATGTGAAGAGCTTCGACGATTTCAAGCTGCTCACCGTCGCGATCAACCGCCTGAAGCGCTGGACGCGGCCGGGCCTGCTTCTCATCGGCGACGCCGCACATGCGATGTCGCCGGTCGGCGGCGTGGGCGTCAATCTCGCCGTGCAGGATGCGGTCGCGACCGCAAATTTGCTGGCGGACAAGCTGCAGCGCGGCTGCCCGTCGGAGGAGGAGCTCGATGCCGTGCGCCGTCGCCGCGAATTCCCGGTGAAGATGACGCAGCGAATGCAGATGATCGTGCAGAACAACATCATCAGCGGCGCCTTGCAGGGCGGCGACCGGCCGCTGAAAGTGCCGCTGATCGTGCGTCTCATCACCGCGGTGCCGTGGCTCCAGGGTATTCCGGCGCGCTTGCTCGCGCTTGGCGTCCGGCCCGAGCACGTGCAGTCGAAGGCTGCGCCGGCACGGTAGCGCAAGGACTCGGTAGGGATAACGCGGCGTTAAATCGCGCTCAGCGCGTTGCCTGCGTACAACAGTTCAGATCCATTGAAGGCGCGCTGCTTGCCAATCCGGCGTCTTAACTGTCTTGATTCAAATTTGAGTAAGAACTGCGTGTGAGCGTGCATCCATCAAAGGACACGGGGTGTACCATGCGTACCAAGTTGATTGCCGCCTTCGCCTGCACGACCGCTCTGGTTTCGACCGGCGCCGCTTCCGCCGCCGATCTCGGTGCGCGCTACACGAAGGCGCCCGCCTATGCGGAGCCGCTGTTCAACTGGACCGGCTTTTATGTCGGCGGCCACATCGGCGGCGCATGGACCAACGAGCAGTTCATCAACAACGGGACCGGCGCGCCGTTCGGCGATCTGACCCCGGGGCAGGGCTACCGTCAGCGCAACTCCGGCATCCTGGGCGGCGCCCAGATCGGCTACAATTGGCAGGCCAACAACTACGTGTTCGGTATGGAAGGCACGATCTCGGGCCTCGACAACAAGGGCTCGTTCTTGAACACCGCGTTTGGCGCGGGTGACGACGTGTTCTCCTGGCGCGCCAATGTGCTTGCCACCGTCGTCGGTCGCGCCGGCTTCGCCGTGCAGAACAACCTGTTCTACATCAAGGGCGGCTATGCCGGCGTGAACAACCGTCTGTCGGTCACCGACACGGTCGGTCCGTTCACCGGTTCTGGCGGTCAGACCCATTGGGCCAACGGCTGGACCGTCGGTGCCGGCTGGGAATACGGCATCACCCGCAACTGGATCGTCGGCCTCGAGTACAACTACGCAGCCTTCACCAGCCAGACCTATCAACTTGGCGGCACGTCGGGCAATTACAGCTTCGATGCCAAGCCGCGCGACCTCCAGTGGGCCGTCGTGCGCGCCAGCTACAAGTTCGACGCGCCGGTCATCGCCCGCTACTAAGGGGGCAACGAACGACCAAGCAGCCATAAAAGACGATCACTGCCCAAATTCAAAAGCCCCGGCATTGTCCGGGGCTTCTTTTTTGTGTGCAGGTTTCTGGCGTACGGCCTACGCCATCACCGAGAACCCGCCATCGACGGGGATCGCGGTGCCGGTGACGAAGTTAGACGCGGGCGAGGCAAGAAACACGGTGATGCCGGCGAAGTCGTCGATGTCGCCCCACCGCCCCGCCGGCGTGCGTGCCAGCACCCGCTCGTGCAAGCCCGATACCTGCTGCCGCGCACCGCGGGTCAGGTCGGTGTCGATCCAGCCGGGAAGGATGGCATTGACCTGGATGTTGTCGGGCGCCCACGCGTTGGCGCAGGCGCGCGTGTACTGAACGATACCGCCCTTGCTCGCCGCATAGGCCGTTGCGAAGCTCGCGCCGAATATCGACATCATCGAGCCGATGTTGATCACCTTGCCGTTGCCGGACGCCTTCAGCGCCGGATAGGCCAGCTTCGAGCACAGGAAGGCGCTGGTAAGATTGGTGTTGATCACCGTATTCCATTCGTCGAGCTCGAGCTCGTGCGGCGGTTTGCGGATGCTCATGCCGGCATTGTTGATGAGGATGTCGACGCGGCCGAGATCGGCGACGACACGCTCGACCATCGCGGCGATGGCCGCCTTGTCGGTGACATCGGTGGCAACACTGATCGCCTTCACGCCGCGTTGAGTGAGGTCGGCGACGGCCGCGGCGGATTTGGCTTCGTTGCGTCCGACCACGGCGATGTTGGCGCCGGCATCGGCGAGGCCACGGGCCATGCCGAGCCCGATGCCGCCATTGCCTCCCGTGACGATCGCGACCTTGCCGCGGAGATCGAACCGACTGGATGTCATGCTGCTATTCCCTGGTTTCTTCTATTGGTTGCTCTGCCAGATCAGCACCAGCCCGAAGCCGGCCATGGCTGCGCCATAGCCGGCCCATTGCAACTGGTTGACCATGAAGCTCGATCGCGGCCACGCGACGGTACCCGTGCCCTGTCCGATCCAGAGCAGCCCGACGGCAAGGGCAAACAGGCCTGCTACAAGCAGAAATCTGCGCATGCATTCCTCCCCATGGGTCCGCTTCTGTCGTGACGCGGCATGACCATTGCCGCGGCCCGAAAACTTGGCGGGAGACTAGCCGTAGCCGTGGTTCGGATACAATGGCCGCTGATGCAGGCCGCAGGGCGGATGCATGTCCATACGCAAGGTCCGCTGAAGCACCGTACAACGAAAAAGCCCCGGACGATGCCGGGGCTTTGACGTCTGAACTTGCGTTCGGATCAGTACTTCGCGACGACCGGACCGGTCCAGTTGAAGCGGTAGACCAGCGAGGTGGAAATCGTCTGGTTCCAGCTGTTGGCGCGGATGTCGCGGCCGACGACGACGTTGCCAGCATCGAACAGTTCGTTCTGGGTCTTGGCGTTGTAGAAGGCCGAGCGATATTCGGTCTTCATGAACCAGCCGGGCGACTGGATGCCGAAGATGTTCAGGTTGTTCTCGACGCCGCCGCCGATGAACCAGCCATTGCGGTTGTAGCTGTTGAGATGGATACCGGCGGGCACGCCGGCCAGGGTCATGAAGTTGGTCTGGCCGAAGTGAGCGCCCGAGTAACCGCCGTTGACGTAGGAGAGAACGTTCGGAGCGACCAGCCAGCCGAGGCGGACACCAGCGGCCCAGGAATCTTCCAGCTTCTGGTTGCCAGTGATGCCAGCGATCGGGTCCTGAATGGTAGCACGGATGCTGCCGAACTGACCGTCAGCGAACACGCCAGCGACCCAGGTGCCGCTGAACTGCCAGTCGTAGCCGAGACCGACGGTGCCGAACCAGCCCGAGCCACCCTGGCGCTGATCGATCGTCAGGGGAACTGCGCCGACCGTGGTCTGCACGCGCTGGTCAGAGGCCGAGAGGCCGCCGCCGGCGCCGCCGAAGATGTAGAAGCCGGTCCAGTTGGCGACGGGAGCCGCCATCGGCGCCTTCACGTAGGGACGGGCGCCAAGGTCAGCGGCCGAGGCCGAACCGGTCATCGCGGCAACCGCGGTCAGTGCGAGCAAAATCTTCTTCATCTTAAAATCCCCAAGCTTTGGTCTGTCTGGAAGGCGCGAGCGCACTGAAGTCCGTGTGATCTGATGTCCCGGACTATACCTGCTTCTCTCCGAAATGCTGTTGCAGAGCAGGCACAGTCGCCGGGAAACGCCGCACGGCAGGGATTTTGAGGGTCGTTGTCGAAAGATAAAATAACCCTGCATTATCAATACAGTACGTCGAATTTTGCGATTTATATTTTGGTAACTTCTCGTTAGTGAATCCGGCTTTGTCCGAAACGGAGGCAATCCTGCATCAGCCCGGCTGGGTGAGTCGTTGGCCGAGTCGCGATGCGACGAGGCAGGGAATCACCGAAGTCGAGGCGAACCGTTGGCAGGATCGGCGGGCAGGATCGGCGGGCAGGGTCGTCGGGAAATGGCGGTTGTCGTCCCCAAAAACAAAAGAGCCCCGGGATTTATGCCGGGGCTCTTGATGGGATGCGACCGGGCAGCACCTGCGGATCAGACGTCCAGCAGGTCGTCATTGGCGAATTCGGCCTTGTCCGAGATGAACGCGAAGCGCGCTTCGGCCTTGGTGCCCATCAGCCGCTCCACCGAATCCGCCGTGGTGTCGCGGTCGTCGGCGAGCAGAACCACTTTCAGCATGGTCCGCTTGGCCGGATCCATGGTGGTTTCCTTGAGCTGCGCCGGCATCATCTCGCCGAGGCCTTTGAAGCGATTGACCTCGACCTTGGCGTTGGCGTTGAACTCGCTCTTGATCAGCGCTGCCTTGTGCGCGTCATCGCGGGCGTAGACCGACTTGGTGCCGTTGGTCAGCTTGTAGAGCGGCGGCACGGCGAGGAAGAGATGGCCTTCGTCGATCAGCCGCGGCATCTGCCGGTAGAAGAAGGTGATCAGCAGCGAAGCGATGTGGGCACCGTCGACATCGGCGTCGGTCATGATGATGATGCGCTGATAGCGCAGATCCTCCTCGCGATACTGCGCGAGCATTCCGCAGCCGATCGCCTGCACGAGATCGGCGAGCTGCGTGTTCGCAGTCAGCTTGTCCTTGCCGGCGGACGCGACGTTGAGGATTTTGCCGCGCAGCGGCAGCACGGCCTGGGTCTTGCGGTCGCGCGCCTGCTTGGCACTGCCGCCGGCCGAGTCTCCCTCGACGATGAAGAGTTCTGAGCCGTCTAAACCCGCATCGCTGCAATCGGCGAGCTTCCCCGGCAGGCGCAGCTTCTTGCCGGCGGTCTTGCGCGCGGTCTCCTTCTCTTGCCGACGGCGCAGCCGCTCCTCGGCGCGGTCGACCACGAAGTCGAGCAGCCTGTTGGCCTGGTTCGGATTGCCCGACAGCCAATGGTCGAACGGATCCTTCATCGCCTGTTCGACGATGCGCTGCGCTTCGGCGGTGGCGAGACGGTCCTTGGTCTGGCCCTGAAATTCGGGCTCGCGCACGAATACCGAGAGCATCACGGCTGCGCCGACCATCACGTCTTCAGACGTAATGGACGACGCGCGCTTGCCCTGGCCGACGCGCTCGGCGTGGTCCTTCAGACCGCGCAGCAGCGCGCTGCGCAGGCCGGATTCGTGCGTGCCGCCATCGGGCGTCGGCACGGTGTTGGTGTAGGACGACAGGAAGCCGTCGGCATCCGCGGTCCAGGCCACCGCCCATTCGCAGGCGCCATGCGCGCCGTTGCGGCCCGACTTGCCGGAGAAGATATCGGGATGCACCAGCGTGTCGGCATGGATCGCGGCGGCCAGATAATCCTTGAGGCCACCGGGAAAGTGGAACGTCGCTTCCGCCGGCACGTCGTCGACGCCCTTGAGCAGTTCGGGCGCGCAATTCCAGCGGATCTCGACGCCGCCGAACAGATACGCCTTCGAACGCGTCATCTTGAACAGGCGCTGCGGCTTGAAGGCTGCCTTCGCACCGAAGATGTCGGTGTCCGGCTTGAAGCGCACGCGGGTTCCGCGGCGGTTGTTGATCTTGCCGAGATCCTCGAGCTTGCCCTTCGGGTGGCCGCGCTCGAACGTCATGCGGTAGAGTTTCTGGCTGCGCGCGACCTCGACCTCGAGCAGCGAGGAGAGGGCGTTCACCACGGAGATGCCGACGCCGTGCAGGCCGCCCGAGGTCTCGTAAACCTTGGAGTCGAACTTGCCGCCCGAGTGCAGCGTGCACATGATGACTTCGAGCGCCGACTTCTTCGGGAATTTTGGATGCGGATCGATCGGAATGCCGCGGCCGTTGTCTGTGACGGTCAAGAAGCCGTCCGCGCTCAACTCGACTCCGATGAAGGTCGCGTGCCCCGCCAGCGCCTCGTCCATCGAGTTGTCGATGACTTCGGCAAAAAGGTGATGCAGCGCCTTCTCGTCGGTGCCGCCGATATACATGCCGGGCCGGCGGCGCACCGGTTCCAGGCCCTCGAGGACCTCGATGTCGGCTGCGGTGTAGTCGGCCTCGGCACCGCCTGCGCGCGGGGTCGCCTTGGCGGCGCGGGGCTTCGGCTCATCGCCGCCGAAAAAATCGTCTTTTGCTTTGGGCTTCAACTGCTTGGACATATATCTTTATGCGTTTTGAGGGCCGCATGAGCGGCGAATCGGTTGGGCCGACTATGCCACTTCTGACCTGGAAAGGTTATCGCAGGGCGGGCCGGGCGGTGTGGTTGGGAGCCAATCCCGGCGATTTTACGCCGCAGCCCCATCAATTCCCGGCAATGTGACGTTCCGGTCCGGCCTGGACCGGACTTTGTGACTTGATGTCACACAAGTCCTTGGCTTACCAGTCCTTTTCATCGAGCAGCACCTTCGGGCAGGGCGGAAAGGCTATTTTGAATGGAGCAGTTTGCGCACGCGCTGGCGGATTTCGTGCGCGCTCACCAGACATGGGCAGCTCCCATCGTGTTCGTGCTCGCCTTCGGGGAGTCGCTCGCCTTCATCTCGCTGCTGATCCCGGCCTGGGGCGCGTTGGTCGCGATCGGCGCGCTGATCGGCGCGAGTGGCATCAGCTTCTATCCGGTCTGGATCGCCGGCGGCATCGGCGCGGCGCTGGGCGACTGGGTCTCTTACTGGTTCGGCTACCGCTACAAGGAGAAGGTCGCCCAGATGTGGCCGCTCTCGCGTTATCCGGAACTTCTGCCCCGGGGCGAGGCCTTCGTGCGCAGCTGGGGCGTGCCGAGCATCTTCATCGGCCGCTTCTTCGGCCCGTTGCGTGCCTCCGTGCCGCTTGCAGCCGGCATTTTCGAGATGCCCTATTGGAGCTTCCAGGCCGCCAATTTCGTTTCGGCGCTGATCTGGTCGGCGGCGCTCCTGCTGTTCGGCGACGTGATCGCGAAGATCATGGAATGGATCTGGCGCGTGGTGTGACGTCCGAACCTTGACGCGAACCGCAACTGGCCTTATAGCCCCGCGCCATGATCAACGCCGCGACCATTTTGTTCGCCCGTCGCCGCCGCCGCTCTTTAGCGGTTTGGGCGGTCGATCGCGTTTGAGATCATCGTCTTTGCCGCTGGATCCGATCCGCGGCATTCTCTCTCCTGTCAGTGCGATCTGATCCGGCGGCCACCAAGGAGGCCAGCAGGAGACTAGGATGTACACGCCACCCTTTTTCAAGCAGGATCGCGCCGCGAGCCTGAAGTTTGCCGACAAGCGCGGCTTCGGCACCATCTGCGCGTTCGACGGCCACAAGCCGATCGCCTCGCCAATTCCGTTCTATTTGACCTATGCCGCCGACGGCACGCCGCAGGCCGCCTTTCATGTCGCCCGTCACAATCCGCTGCTAAAGCTTGCGGACGGGACGACCTCCTGGCTGCTCGCGGTCAACGGCCCCGATGCTTACGTGTCGCCGGACTGGTACGTCTCGCCGGATCAGGTGCCGACCTGGCTGTACCAGTCGGTCCATCTGACCGGGCCGGTGCGGTTGTTGTCGGATGGTGAACTGGCCGTGCAGATCGACACGCTCAGCGACAAGTTCGAGAGCTGGCTGTTGCCGAAGAAGCCGTGGACCTCAGCCAAAATGACGGCGGGGCGGCTCGAGGCGCTGAAGAAGGGGATCGTGGGTCTGGTCATGACGGTTGAAGAGGTCGAAGGCAGCTTCAAGCTCAATCAGCACAAGTCCGAAGCTGACTATACGGCGATCGCCAACGCGCTTGGCGCGCAAGCCCATGCTGACGCCAGGGAGATCGCGCAACTGATGCAGGACGTCAGGCCGGGGGTCTTCGCGGCCGAAACCAACAAGCTCGAAAGGAGCGTACCATGAGCCTCGCGGACACCACCAAAGCGCCGACCACCGGCATCACCAAGAAGCCCGCCACGGTCTTCGTCGACGGCGGCTCCGGCACCACCGGGCTCGGCATCAACGAGCGGCTGAAGCTGCAGAACGACCTGGTCGTCAAGACGATCGCCGACGACAAGCGCAAGGATCCCGCGGCCAAGAAAGCGCTGATGGAGGAGGTTGACCTCGTCATCCTCTGCCTGCCGGACGACGCTGCCAGGGAAACGGTTGCGCTCATCGACAGCATGGGGCCGTCGGGCCCAAAGGTGCTCGATGCCTCGACCGCGTACCGGGTGGCGCCCGATTGGGCCTATGGCTTTCCGGAACTGACGCCGGACCAGGCTGGCAAGATCAAGGCTGCGAAGAAGGTCTCCAATCCCGGCTGCTATCCGACCGGCGCGATCGCGCTGCTGCGGCCGATCGTCGATGCCGGCCTGCTGCCTGCGGACTATCCCGTCACCGTCAATGCGGTGAGCGGCTATTCAGGCGGCGGCAAGTCGATGATCGCGAGTTTCGAGGACGGCAGCGCGCCGTCCTTCGAACTCTACGGCCTCGGCTTCGAGCACAAGCATCTGCCGGAGATGCAGCTCTATTCGAACCTGACCCGGCGGCCGATCTTCATCCCGTCCGTCGGCAATTTCCGGCAGGGTATGCTGGTCTCGGTGCCGCTCCAGCTCGACACGCTGCCCGCCAAGCCCAGCGGCGCCGATCTCCAGGCCGCGCTGGCCAAGCGTTACGCCGGCTCGGAATACGTCTCGGCGATGCCGCTTCAGAACGAGGCGACCAAGGGCGGCAAGCTCGAGCCGGAAGCGCTCAACGAGACCAATATGCTCGAGCTCTACGTCTTCGCCAGCGACAAACATCACCAGGCGGTGCTGGTCGCCCGGCTCGACAATCTCGGCAAGGGCGCGTCCGGCGCGGCCGTGCAGAACATGCGGCTGATGCTGGGCCTTGCCGAGGAGTAGCCGATGAGCGTTGGCTGCCAGACCGGTCCGGTGGACGAAGCGACGCTGCAACTTTCTACTCCGGCAAGACGATCCAGCGACGCCTGAAAGGAACGTGTGATGAGTTCGAAGAGAATCGGCATTCTCGGCGCGTCCGGCTACACCGGCGCCGATGCGGTGCGCCTGCTGGCGCGGCATCCGAATGCGGAAATCACGGCACTCACCGCCAACACCCATGCCGGCAAGGCCATGAGCGAGGTGTTTCCGCATTTCTTCATGCTGGATTTGCCCCAACTCGTGGAATGGGAAAAGGTCGACTGGACCAAGCTCGACGCGGTGTTCTGCGGGCTACCGCACGGCACCACGCAGCAGATCATCGCGGCCGTGCTGAAGGCCAACCCGAAGATCAAGGTCCTCGACATGTCCGCCGATTTCCGGCTGCGCGACAAGGAAACCTACGCGCAGTGGTACGGCCACGAACATCAGGCGCTCGCGTTGCAGGGCGAAGCCGTCTACGGCCTGACCGAATTCTATCGGGAGAAGATTACCGCGGCGCGGCTGGTCGCCTGTCCCGGCTGCTATCCGACGGCAGCGTTGTTGGCGCTGGTGCCGCTGGCGAAAGCAAAACTGATCGACGTCGAGGACATCCTGATCGACGCCAAGTCAGGCGTCACCGGCGCCGGACGTGGCCTGAAGCAGAACACACTATTCAGCGAGGCGGGCGAGGGGATTTCGCCATATTCGGTCGGCACGCACCGGCATGCGCCGGAAATCGAACAAGAGATCGGCGTCGCGGCGGGCGCGAGCGTCACCGTCAATTTCACGCCGCATCTCATACCGATGTCGCGGGGCGAGCTCTGCACGTCCTACGTCAAGCTCAACGGCGCGACGCCGGACGATTTGCGGTCCGCCCTCGAGAAAGCCTACGCGAACGAGCCCTTCGTGCATGTCGTCAAGAAGGGCGTGCTGCCGCAGACCCAGAACGTACGCGGCTCGAACTATGTCCAGATCGGTGTCATCGCCGACCGGATCAAGAACCGCGCCATCGTGATTTCGGTGCTCGATAATCTGGTGAAGGGCTCGGCCGGTCAGGCGATCCAGAACATGAACCTGATGTTCGGATTCCCCGAGACCGCTGGACTGGAGCAGATCGCGCTGTTTCCCTGATCGGAGAGGTCGCGGTGGACGAAGGGACTCTGCAATTCTATCGCAGCAACGCCCGGTCCTATGCGGACTGGGCGAAGGCGCCCTCGATGCGGCTGCGAGGCTTTCTCGCTCTGCTGCCGTCCGGCGGCTCGATCCTCGAGCTCGGCTGTGGCGCCGGCAATCATTCGGCGGTGATGCTGGCCGAGGGTTTTTCGGTGCGCGCCACCGACGGCTCGCCTGAAATGGCCGAGATCGCGTCGCAGCGGCTCGGTCATGCCGTCGAGGCGATGCGGTTCGACCAGCTTGACGCGCACGAGGCCTATGACGGCGTCTGGGCCAGCGCCTGTCTCCTGCACGTGCCGCGCGACGAACTCGCCGGCATCCTGGCGCGGGTTCATCGCGCGCTCAGGCCCTCAGGCGTGTTCTATGCCAGCTACAAGATGGGCGAGGGCGATGGCCGGGACAGTCTCGGGCGCTATTACAATTATGCGTCGCCGGAATGGCTCGAGGCGACCTACGCCAGCGCAGGACCGTGGATCACGCTGTCGTCGGACAGGAACGTGATCCAGAGCTTTGACGAGACGCCGGCGAACATGCTGCATCTCGTCGTTCGCAAGGCCTGATCTAAAACAACAAGGCCTGATTCTCAAACCACCTTGAAGATCGCGACGGCCAGCACGGCCTGCGCGATGAAGCCGACGGTGAAGGCCACCGCCGCGGTCGAGGGAGAACGTGTGTGTCCGGGCCTCGGCCTCACCGAAGCGGCTTCGGCCGCGCAGGCGCGACCAGCCCGGGCATGACGACTGCGAGAGGCGCTTTCTCAGTACTTCGCGATGATCGGGCCGCCGAATTTGTAGTTGATGCGGGCGGTGATCAAATCGACGTCCTGGCCGATGCGGTCGGTGCGTGAGAACGTGCCGACCGGCGTCAGCGCGCCGTTGGAGGTGAGCGTGACGTCGTGACGGCCCATGAACAGATGGTCGTATTCGAGGCCGACCGACCAGTTCGGGGCGAAGCCGTATTCGATGCCGATGCCGACCGTGCCGCCCCAGCGGGTGTCGTCGGCACGATCAAATTCGGCTCCGGCGAGACCGCCCGTTCCGATACCGCGGTAGCGGTCGCGGGTGACGGCGGCGCCGCCCTTCACGTAAAGCAGTGCGTTATTCCACGCGTAGCCGACCTGGCCAGTGAACAGGCCGAAAGCATCGACACGGGTGCGGTTGGCGACGCCTGCCACGGTGCTGGCGCTCCGGCCGGAGAGGTCCGCCCAGTCGCCCTGCGCTTCGAGGCCGAATACGAAGGCGCTGCTCTGCCAGCGATAACCGATCTGGCCGCCGGCGACGGCGCCCGTTGCGTCATGACAGCCTTCCGCAACGCCGGGCGCGAAACCAACAGTCTGGTCCCAGCAATTGCGTGACGAGCCATAGCCGCCGTTGGCACCAATGTAGAAGCCGCTCCAATCATAGATCGCCGCGATCATCGGCGGCGCCTTGGTGTAGGGACGGGCGGCGAGATCTGCGGCACTGGCCTGGGTCGCGACGGCTGCGAGCGAGAGTCCGGCGAGCGCGGATGCAATCTTCCAATTCATATCTGCCCCGAATCATCAATGAGATGACCAAATATACCTGTGGATAGGCGATCCTGCGTGTCAGCCTACCGATGGCATCCCTGTTTTTGTCGCACTGTCATCCTTTGGCAACACCAGGAGCCGGGCAGGCTTTCGAGGATTTCACTCCTCTGTTGCAGGCGCTAGGCCATCGGAGATCCGCTCAAACCACCTTGAAGATCGCGACGGCGAGCACGGCCTGCGCGATGAAGCCGACGGTGAAGGCCACCGTGCGGAATACCGGAATTCCGAGCGCATAGACGATCAGATGCGCGACGCGCGACCAGAAATAGACGGCGCAGGCAAGCACCGTCCATTTCGAAGAGTAGTCGATCGCGTTCAGGATCAGCACCAGCGGCGCGAACAGCACGAGGTTCTCGACGGCGTTGTCATGCGCGAACATCAGCCGGTTCGCCCATTCCGATTGCGGCTTGTCGGTGCGCGAGGGATTGGCCATCGCGCCACCGAGACCGCGAATCTGGCAGCGGTTGATGGTGTAGGGAATCCAGAGGATTCCGGTCAGGACCACCGTCAGTGTCAGCCAGAACAATTCACGCGTCATAACCCGGTCCCCTCATCAATTTCTGCTGCAGGCGTGGAGCTTATACGAAAGCGCGGAAGATTCTGCTATGCGCGAACCCTGACATAGCTGCCGGGCGCGTCCTCGATCGGGGGAAACGCCTCGCTGCCGACCGTGCGGGCCGGGACTTCCTCGGGATCGAGTGCGCCCAGCCATTGCCGCCAGTCCGGCCACCACGAGCCCTTGTGCTCGACCGCGCCCTTCATCCACTCGGCGACGTTGGCGGACTTGACGTTGTCGTTGGTCCAGTACTGGTATTTGTTCGAGGCGGGCGGATTGACCACGCCGGCGATGTGGCCCGAGCCGGACAGCACGTATTTCACCGGGCCGCCGAAGAACTGGGAGCCGTACAGCACCGATTCCGCCGGCGCGATATGGTCCTCGCGGGTTGCGAGATTGTAGATCGGCACCATGACCTTGGAGAGATCGAGCAGGGTGTTGTCCAGCACCAACGTGCCGGTCGAGAGCCGGTTCTCCAGATAGCAATTGCGCAGATAGTACGAATGGTTCGACGCGGTCATGCGCGTCGCGTCCGAATTCCAGTGCAGCAGGTCGAACGCGCTCGGCTGCTGGCCCTTGAGGTAGTTGCTGACGACATAGGACCAGATCAAATCGTTGGAGCGCAGCATGTTGAAGGCCATCGCCATCTTCGAGCCTTCGAGCACGCCCGCCGCCTTCATGTCCTGCTCGAGCGATGCGATCTGCTCCTCGTCGACGAACACGAGCAAATCACCGGCATGGGTGAAGTCGACCTGTGCCGCGAAGAACGTCGCGGAGGCCACGCGCTGGCGGCGCTTCTCGGCGAGCCAGGCCAGCGTGGTCGCGAGCATGGTGCCGCCGACGCAATAGCCGGCGGTGTGCACCTTCATCTCGCCGGTGACCTTCTCGATCACGTCCATCGCCGTGAGCGGGCCTTCCTTCATGTAGTCTTCCCAGCTCTTGGCACCGAGCCGCTTGTCGGGATTGACCCATGAGATCACGAACACGGTGATGCCCTGGTCGACGCACCACTTGATGTAGGATTTCTCCGGCTTGAGATCGAGGATGTAGAACTTGTTGATCCAGGGCGGGATGATCAGGAGCGGCGTGCGCAGCACGTTCTCCGTCGCCGGCGCATACTGGATCAGCTGCATCATCTCGTTCTGGTAGATCACCTTGCCCGGCGTCGTCGCCATGTTCACGCCGACGACGAGATTGTCCGGATTGGACTGACGGATTTTCAGCGTGCCCTTGCCGGCGGCGATGTCCTCGGCCAGCATCTTCAGCCCGCGCGCGAGATTTTCGCCGCTGCTGGCCACCGTCGCGCGCAGCACTTCCGGATTGGTCAGCACGAAGTTGGAGGGCGATATCGCGTTGGTGAGCTGCTGAACGTAGAACTCGGCCTTGCGGCGGGTCTGCGGATCGAGCCCCTCGGCGTCGCGCACAAGCTCCTGCGCAAATTTGGTCGTGAGCAGGTAGAGCTGCATCATGAAATCGAAGAACTGGTTCGACTTCCATTCCGGATCGGCAAAGCGCTTGTCGCGCGGCGAGGGCGCGATCGCGGGCGGGGCGTCCTGACCGGCCATCCGTCGCGCCGCCGAGCCCCAGAGGTCGAGATAGTCCTTGGCGAGCTTGGTCTGGAGTGCGGAGGACCGCGACGTATCCGACAGCCAGTATTCGGCGACGGCAGTGAAGGTCTTGACGACCTCGGCAAGCTCGGCCGGCGGACGATCCTGCACCTCGCCGCTCTCGCGCGGCTTCAGGTACGCGGCGAGCGCCTTGCCGCCGCTCTCCATCGCCCGCGCGACATTCATCGCGAAGGCTTCCGCATCGAACTTGGTCTCGGGTTTGGGCGTATCGGTCGTGGCCATACTCATGAGCAGAACAGTAACGATTCATTCCGTATTCGTCACCGCGAAGCTCGCATGTTTGGCATTAAACACTCTCGAAGATGTGTTGCAGTGCGACAAATTTTCTTGGTTCCGTCACAATCGAGCCGCACCGCTCGGCTTGGTGGTACCGGGCTAATTTCTCGCTCGGACCATTTGGGCAGCAATGGTTTGAGCTTGGGCGCGGACTTGGGTAAGGTTGCCCGGGGCCGTGCTTTGGGACGAAGTGGGGATTTCCCTAGTGTTGGCGTTGAGGGACCTGCAAAAGTCGCGACGGATCTGTGGCGCGCTGCTGATGGCGACGCTCGCCCTGGGCGGTTGCTCGAGCCAGCTTGCGGATATGACGCCGTCCGATGCGCAAGCGCATCCCAGGGAGGCCGGTAGCTATCTGCCGGTGCACGATCTGCCGCCGGATCGCGATCAGGCCGTCATGCCGCCGGACCAACGCGCCAAGATCGAGGCCGAGCTTGCTGCCGCGCGCGACCGTCAGGCGGTTGCCACCAAGGACGCGAAATAGCGCGCTGCAAGGTAATCGCTGGCGCCTCCGCCTCGCCGTGCTAAAAGACCTTAGTTCAGCCGAGAGTCAGGGCGAACGACTTCAGTCACCGTCGTCGATAATTGCTCTAAGTATTTGATCTTGAGTAATTTTCGCGAGGGAGGCGAGCGCCTTTCCGCATCGCCATTATGGCCTGTCGATTCTGTCCTGACCGGTTGCCCGGAGCCGAGAGAGCCATGGAAGAGTTTTACCGCATCCGCCGCCTTCCACCTTACGTGTTCGAACAGGTCAACCGGGCCAAGGCAGCCGCGCGGAATGCCGGCGCCGACATCATCGACCTCGGCATGGGCAATCCGGACCTGCCGGCGCCGGCGCACGTACTGGAGAAGCTGAAGGAGACGCTGGGCAAGCCGCGCACCGACCGCTACTCGGCCTCCCGCGGCATCCCCGGACTGCGCCGGGCCCAGGCCGGCTACTACGCCCGCCGTTTCGGTGTGAAGCTCAATCCCGACACCCAGGTGGTGGCGACGCTCGGCTCCAAGGAGGGCTTTGCCAACGTGGCGCAGGCGATCACCGCGCCCGGCGACGTCATCCTTTGTCCGAATCCGAGCTACCCGATTCACGCCTTTGGCTTCCTGATGGCGGGCGGCGTGATCCGCTCGGTGCCCTCGGAGCCGACGCCGCAATTCTTCGAGGCTGTCGAGCGGGCGATCGTGCATTCGATCCCGAAGCCGCTGGCGCTCGTCGTCTGCTATCCTTCGAACCCGACCGCCTATGTCGCGAGCCTCGACTTCTACAAGGACCTGGTCGCATTCGCGAAGAAGCACGAGATCCTGATCCTGTCCGATCTCGCTTATGCCGAGGTCTATTTCGACGAGAACAACCCGCCGCCCTCGGTGCTCCAGGTGCCGGGCGCGATGGACGTCGCCGTCGAGTTTACCTCGATGTCGAAGACCTATTCGATGGCTGGGTGGCGCATGGGCTTCGCCGTCGGCAACGAGCGCGTGATCGCGGCACTCGGCCGCGTCAAATCCTATCTCGACTACGGTGCGTTCACGCCGATCCAGGTCGCCGCGACCGCTGCGCTGAACGGACCGGACGATTGCATCAAGGAGATGCGCGACACCTACCGCAAGCGGCGCGACGCGCTGGTGGAATCGTTCGGCCGTGCCGGCTGGGAGATCCCGCCGCCGGAAGCGTCGATGTTTGCCTGGGTGCCGCTGCCGGAAGCCTTCCGCAGCGTCGGCAGCATGCAGTTCGCGACCCTGATGGTGGAGAAATCCGGTGTCGCGGTCTCGCCCGGCGTCGGCTTCGGCGAACATGGTGAAGGATATGTCCGCATCGCCATGGTGGAAAACGAGCAACGGATCAGGCAGGCCGCGCGCGGCGTGCGCCGCTTCCTTGAAAGCGGCATCGAAACGTTGCACAACGTCGTTCCGCTCGCCACTCGGCGTTAAGTTCTCTTCCGCAGGTTTTCCAAGGCATCATGGTTGCACCCCTGAAAGTGGGCATAGCGGGGCTCGGCACCGTGGGCGCCGAAGTTGTCCGTCTGATTGAAACGCAGGCGCGCGTGCTTGCCGGCCGCAGCGGCCGCGGCATCCGCGTCGTCGCCGTCACCGCGCGCTCGAAGGCCAAGAAGCGCGGCGTCGATCTGCGCGGCATCGAATGGGTCAAGGATCCGCTTGCCCTTGCGACGCATCCCGGCATCGACTGCTTCGTCGAGCTGATGGGTGGCTCCGGCAATCCCGCGCTGGCGGCGGTCGAGGCCGCGCTCGCTGCCGGCAAATCCGTCGTCACCGCCAACAAGGCGTTGCTGGCAAAGCACGGCCTCAAGCTGGCAAGGGCCGCCGAAAAGCACGGCGGCGCGCTGAATTTCGAGGCAGCCGTCGGCGCTGCGATCCCTGTCATCAAGACGTTACGCGAAGGTCTTGCCGGAACCGGCATCAACCGGGTCTACGGCATCCTCAACGGCACCTGCAATTACATCCTGACCCGGATGGAGCAGGAGGGCCTGTCCTTCGCCGAATGCCTGAAGGACGCGCAACGGCTCGGCTATGCCGAGGCCAATCCGTCCTTCGACGTCGACGGCCACGATACCGCGCAAAAGCTCGCTATTCTCGCCAGCCTCGCTTTCGGCACGAAAGTTGCTCAAAGCGCGGTGTATGTCGAAGGTATCTCCTCCATCGCGCCGGAAGATCTCCGTGCCGCCGACGATCTTGGTTACCGGCTCAAACTGCTCGGGGTCGCCGTTCGCACCGCTAAGGGTATCGAGCAGCGCGTGCATCCGACCATGGTTCCAAAATCCTCGTCGATCGCACAGGTGATGGGTGTCACCAATGCTGTCACGATCGATGGCGAGGGCATCCCGCCGATCACGCTGGTCGGCCCCGGTGCCGGGGGAGCGGCGACCGCATCCGCCGTCGTGGCCGACATTGCTGACGTCGCGCGCGGCATTCGCGCCAATCCGTTCGGCCGGCCGATTGCGCAGCTGCGCGATACCAAGAAGGCGCCGATGGAGCGCCACGAGGGCGGCTACTATATCCGCCTTCTGGCACGCGATTTCCCGGGCACCGCGGCTGCGATCGCGACGCGGCTCGCGGAGCAGAAGATTTCGATCGAGTCGATCGTGCAGCGCCATCCCAATGGCGGCGCTGCGCCGGCAGACGGCAAGGCGGTCCCGGTGCCCGTCATCCTCATCACCTATGCCACGCACGAGGACGCCGTGCGCCGCGCGCTCGCGGCCGTGCAGAAGGACAAGGTGATCAGCGGACGGCCGCAGGTCATCAGGATCGAGAAGAACTGAGCATGGTTAGGCAATGACACGGTTCGAACGAACTGTGGGTGTTACGAGTTGATGCGGCGGAGATGTCCGTCCAAAACTGTTTCGAAGGAGTGAGCCGATGTCGACCCATATTTCAGTCCCGCCGCAAGCGTTGCTCGAGCGCATTCTCACGCTGGAGATCGTGCGTGTGACGGAGCGGGCGGCGGTGTCTTCGGCGCGTCTGCGCGGGCACGGCAACGAGAAGGCGGCCGACCAGGCCGCGGTCGACGCGATGCGGCGCGAGCTCAACAAGCTGCCGATCGAGGGCACCATCGTCATCGGCGAGGGCGAGCGCGACGAGGCGCCGATGCTCTTCATCGGCGAGAAGGTCGGCATGAACGCCGGCCCGCAAGTCGACATCGCGGTCGATCCGCTCGAAGGCACCACGCTGTGCGCCAAGAACATGCCGGGCTCGATTGCCACCATGGCGATGGCCGACGGCGGCACGCTGTTGCACGCCCCCGACGTCTACATGCAGAAGCTCGCGATCGGTCCCGGCTATGACAAGGGCGTCGTCGAGCTCGATGCGACACCGGCCGAAAACGTCCGCCGCCTCGCCAAGGCCAAGGGCGTCAAGCCCGACGGCATCACCGTTCTCGTGCTCGACCGCCCGCGCCATGCCAGCATCATCGAGAGCGTGCGCTCGACCGGCGCCGCCGTGCGCCTGATCACCGACGGCGACGTCGCCGGCGTGATCCACTGCGCCGACCCTGATAATACCGGCGTCGACATGTATCTCGGCACCGGCGGTGCACCCGAAGGCGTGCTCGCGGCCGTGGCGCTGCGCTGCATCGGCGGCCAGATGCAGTGCCGTCTCATCCTCGACTCCGACGAGAAGCGGGAGCGCGCCGCCAAGATGGGCGTCAACGATCCCAAGATGATTTACGGCATCGAGGACATGGCGCGCGGCGACTGCCTGTTCGCCGCCACCGGCGTCACCACGGGCTCGCTGCTGTCAGGCGTCAAATTCCGCAAGGACGGCGTGATCGAGACCGAGACGGTGGTGATGCGTTCCGTCACCGGCACCGTACGCTACATCAAGGCCGAGCACCGCGAACTGGCGAAGTTCCATTTGGACTGATCGACGTAATGACGACGGCCGTCATTCCGGGCTTACGCCTCACGGCGCATCCCGGAATGACCAATAATAAGCAGCCTAAAGGGAAGCGCGCATGTCGGATCTCACCGCCGTCAAAGCCCTTGTCTTCGACGTGTTCGGCACCGTCGTCGACTGGCGCACCAGCCTGATCACGGACTTCATGTGGTGGGCAAGGGGCCGCGGCATCTCCGCCGACTGGACCGCCTTGGTCGACGGCTGGCGCGGCATGTACATGGCTTCGATGGATGACGTGCGCAAACATCCCGAGCGCGGCTATGTCATGCTCGACGATCTGCATCGCCGCTCGCTGGAAAAGCTGGTCGCGCAATTTTCGATTCCAGGCCTGACCGAAGCCGATCTCGATCACCTCACCAAGGGGTGGCACCGCCTGCATCCGTGGCCCGACAGCGTCGCGGGCCTGACGCGGTTGAAGACGAAATTCGTGATCTCGCCGCTGTCGAACGGCAATGTCGCGCTGCTGACCAACATGGCGAAGTTCGCAGGGCTTCCCTGGGACCTCGTCATGTCGGCCGAGCTGTTCGAGCACTACAAGCCCGATCCCGAAACCTATCTCGGCGCCGCGCGCCTGCTGTGCCTCAAGCCGGAAGAGGTGATGATGGTCGCCGCCCACAACGGCGATCTCGCCGCCGCCCAGAAGAACGGGCTGAAGACGGCTTTCGTGGCGCGACCGACCGAATACGGTCCGCTCCAGAAGGTCGATTTCGAGGCCACCGGCAATTGGGACATCGTCGCCAGGGATTTTGGCGGGATCGCCGACAAGCTCGGGTGCTAGGGCGGCTGCGACTTTGCAGAGGGCCAAGGCTCAGCCTCGCAGCACGTTCCACGGGGCGAAGGCGTTGTTGACGCCCTCGAGCGCCGGGCCGAGTTGCGGCACATGCCGCAGCAGCACCGATTTCATTCCGTTATTGTGGATCCAGTCCAGACCGAAATTGGTGTAGATTTCCGCCCGGTAGTCGTCGGTGAAGAACCGGTCGCTCTTGAGGCGCCGCGATGCCATCAGGATGAAAATGCGGAAGGCAGTATCGCTGAAGCCAAAACCGTCCGGCAGGTCCTCGGCCAATAGTCCGACCATCAGATCGACGCGATCGACATCGCCCTTGTAGATCGCGCGCATCTTTCCGGCGGCACCGGGGATGCTGGTGATTTCCTCGAATGTCTTGACCCGCTTTTTGCCGACCAGTTCGCGGAACCGATTGTAGCGCGGCACGCCGCGCTCGCGATCACGCATGATGTCGATCGCCGCCACGTCGAGCAGCGGCTGGTCGTCTTTCGTGAACTGGCGCAGAAAGTTGGGATAGTTGTGGAGGCGAATGGCGCCGGGATGAGCGGTGCCGAACGAGTACAGCAGGTCGACGAAGCCGTGAGTCTGCATGAACTCGCGGGAGGCGGGGCCCTGCATATCGAGCAGGTCGCTAGGGGTAATCTCTGTGCTATCGAGCCGCCGTACATCAATCGTTTCCGGGAGCAGCGGGTGCAGGCGGTACACGGCGGTGAATTCCTCCGTCATCGCGTAGGGCGCGCTGTGCTGATCCGTCGGAGAGCCGATGATACCAAAGGCGGCTTCGCTGTTCTTGCCGAGCACCGCGCGCAGCACCCGGCACGGGATCCCCGACCAGTTCGCGTGCATGCTGAAGTCCAGTGCGGGATGGCCGAGGATGCCTGGCGTCCATTCGACGGTGTGGATCTTGGCGATCAGGGCCGCGTTGATCAGCCGCGCATGCTGGAATAGCGCCTCGTCGTTCCAGGTCGGATACCGCGTCTTCAAGCCGTCGCAGATGACATTGTGCTCGCGTGCAAAGAGGTTGTGCAGCAGGCTGAGCCCCACCCACCAGTTGTCATTGAAGCCGGTGAGATCGGCGCCCGGATGCACCGGATCGGCTGGAAGCATCCCATCATCGCCGACCGCGATCTTCCCATCTGCCCCGGAACGTATCTGCATCTGCCTCGCGCGGTCGCTGCCGTAGATCTGTCCGGCGTCCCACCAGTGCGAGTTGAGGTTGCGGAACGTGGGGGTCGCGCCGAGCCATGGTTCACGTGGCGTCTCGTCGCAAACGGTCCGACGGATCTTCATGCAGCCGTCGATCCGCTGATCCGCGGGCCATTTGTCGTTTGGCTTCAGCGGAATCTTGAATTCGTTTCCCGACTTCGGGGACCCATGGCTGAACCAATTGTGGGTTTCGAACTGGATCCAGGCGGCGGCCAGCAGATTGAGGCTGGTCGCGGGAATGAATTCGCGGCGCGCCAGCAATTCCTCCGAGATCACGCGCGGACTGGGTTCGAGCAGGTCGTCCAGGCTGTCCGGCACGCATTCGGGTAGCGCGAAATTGCGTCCGAACCGGGCGCCAGCCATCCCCATGCGGGGATGGTCGAGGCTGTTGAACGAGCCGTCGGCGGAACGCCAGCGGTCATTGCCCGTGCTCCAGCGAGGCGATGTCGTGCCGTAGCCGGTATGGTGCAGATTGCGCTCCCGCAGCCGATCGCGGAACGCCGAAAGATTGGCAGCTCCGAGCAGCCTCGGCAGTTTGTCCCATCTGACAAAGAAGTTGATGGCCCGATAGACAACATCCGGGACCCGTTGGAGCCGATCACGATGAAAGACAAAACCATCGTTCTCGCGGGACATTGACGCTCCCAAACAAATTCACGTCAATAAATTTTCGATTTGCAATTAGTAGCTGTAGTTCAATAACACCAAAATGTCCGCCTGCCAACGCCGCCGGAGACATTGCGGATTGTAGTTGCTTGCCGGTCAGCCGGACAGCGGTGATCGTTCGGGCGGTCCGGGCGGCGCGTACGCCACCCGGACCTGATCCGGCGATTACAACGTCATCTGCATCGGTTCGGGATAATAATGGAATCCTTCGCCGGCCTTGGCGACATGGCCATAGCCCGGCCATGCGAAGTGATACGACATTACGGGCGTCTTGTTCGCCGCAAGCATGGTCAGCAGTTTGACGCGCGACTCGGCCGCCTGCTTCGGGTCGGTGTCGTAGGAGAATTCCATCCGCGGCCGCTCGAGCAGCAGGACGGGATGGTGCGAGAGGTCGCCCATGAAGGCGAAGGACTTGCCGGCCGACGAGACCATGAAGATGGTATGGCCGACGGTATGACCGGGCGCTGCGATCGCCTGAACGCCCGGCAGGAATTCCTGGCCGTCCTTGAAGAACACGATGCGGTCGCGCACCGGCAGCAGGTTCTTGCGGGCGTGAACGACGAAATCCTTGGCGTCGCTGCCGAGCTTGCCTTCGTCGGTCCAGAAGTCGAAGTCGGTCTGCGAGATGTAGATCTGCGCGTTCGGAAACAGCGGCTTGCCGCCGTCGTCCACGATGCCCCCGATGTGGTCGATATGTGCATGCGAGCAGACCACCGCATCGATGTCCCCGGGCTTGATACCTGCCTCGGTCATGCTCTTCTGCTGTCGGCCGGTGGTGGCGCCGAACATCTTCGAACTGCCCATGCCGGTATCGAACAGGATGAGCTTGTCGCCGGTGTTGACGATCGGCGAGTTCTGTTCGAGCACGACATTGTCCGGCGACAGGAAATTGTCGGCGAGCATCTTCTTCACCTCTTCCTTGGGAACGCCAGTGAAGGTGCCGGAGGGGTCGCCGAGCGGAAGCGGTCCGTCGGACACGATGGTGACTTCGGCATCGCCGAGAACGAAGCGGTGCCAGTAAGGCGTCTGGGTGCCGAGCTTGGGAGCGCGCGCCATCGCGCTGCTGCCGAGCATTGCGCTGGCACCAAGGCCAGCCCCGAGGGCGATCAAGGACCGACGTGAGACATCGATTGTCATGCGTTTCCTCCGCTTTTGTCTTTTGTTTTGCGCAATTGTTTGCGCGTTACCAACTGTGCGGCTGAATGCAATCAATGATTGTGTCGCGATTGTGTCTCTTGACCGCGCGTTGTAGTGGGATCGCAAGTTTCTTTCTGCGTCGCGAACGCCGTCTCACGCAATCCGCGGCACCAGGTCGCTGCCTTCCGTTTCGGCAAAGCCCGCCTGCAAAACCTCTTCGCGCTTGTGGCGCAGATGCGCGCGCAGGATATGGGCGAGGCCGACGCCGTCGCGCCTCTGCAGTGCGTTCAGGATGGCATCGTGCTCCTGCACGGCGACCGCCCAGCGCTCGGGCGTCATCGGCGTGACATAACGCGCGCGCCGGATGCGCGCGGTCACGGACGCATACAACCCCGCGAGCACCGGGTTTCCGGCCGCTGCGACGATGGCTTCGTGAATGGCGCGGTTGCCGCGATAGTACTGGATCAGGTCGCCATCACGATAATGCCGCACCATGTCCGCGTGCGCGGCGGCGATCGCGGCGATCTCGGCATCGGTGATGCGTTCGCAGGCGAGTTCGCCGGCGAGCGCCTCGAGACCCTGGCAGACCTCGAACAGGTCGCGCATGTCCTTGTCGGTCAGTTTTGCCGCGCGCGAGCCACGATGGGGCAGGAGCTGCACGAGCCCTTCGGCGGCGAGCACCTTGAGCGCCTCGCGGAGCGGGGTGCGCGATATCTGCAGCCGCTCGCACAGCTCGCGCTCGGGAATCCGCGCGCCCGGCGGGATTTCGCCGTCGAGCAGGATGGCCCGGATGCGGCCGACGACTTCCTCATGCAGCATGGTCTGAAGTCCATTTGAATGCAAAAACGGAGCTATATACGCATTAATGTAAGTTCCAGCTTGTAAATCGATCATTTTGCATTCAAAAATGTAAAAAAGCAGAAGGACATGGGGAAATGGACCAGCAGGTGAAGGCGGAAGACCTCGTTTTCGAGCGCCAGGACAGTATCGGGCGGATCACCTTCAACCGTCCGCAGGCCCGCAACGCCTTCACCTTCGCGATGTACGAGCGGCTTGCCGCGATCTGCGAGGAGATCAACGACGATCACGCGATCAAGGTGCTGGTGCTGCGCGGGGCCGGCGACAAGGCCTTTGCCGCGGGCACCGACATCAATCAGTTCCGCGATTTCAAGTCGCCGCAGGACGCGATCGACTACGAGAACCGCATCGATCGGGTGCTGACCACGCTCGAGCAGTGCCGCGTGCCGACGATCGCCGCGATCAACGGGTTCTGCACCGGCGGCGGCGCGGGCATTGCCGCGGCCTGCGACCTCCGCATCGGCACCCAAAGCGCGAAAATCGGCTTTCCCATTGCCCGCACGCTCGGCAATTGCCTGTCGATGTCCAATGTCAGTCGTCTCACCGCACTGATCGGCGCTGCCCGCGTCAAGGATCTGATCTTCACAGCGCGCCTGGTCGACGCCACGGAGGCCGCCAGTGTCGGGCTGCTCGGCGAAGTCGTCGAGGATCTCGCCGCGCTCGACCGACGCGCCGACGAGGTCGCCCGGCTGCTCGCCAGCCACGCGCCGCTGACGCTGAATGCGACCAAGCAGGCCGTGGCACGCCTGCAAAGGCGGCTGACGCCGGACGAGGGCGAGGACCTCATCCTGATGTGCTACACGAGCCAGGATTTTCGCGAAGGGCTCGATGCTTTCCTCACCAAGCGCGCGCCGCAATGGCGCGGCCAATAGGACGCCCCGATGCAAAGCGATCGCTCGCAATCAACCTCCGCCCGTTCGGGGCCGCTTGCCGGCCTCAAGGTCATCGACCTCACCCATGTCATGGCAGGGCCGACCTGCACCTTGATGCTGGCCGACATGGGCGCCGACGTGATCAAGATCGAGAAATCGCCGAACGGTGACGACACCCGCCATTCGGTGCCGCCAAAGATTGGCGACGAGGCGGCCTCGTTCCTGATGATGAACCGCAACAAGCGCGGCATCGTGCTGGATCTGAAGACCGAGGGCGGCAAACAGGTGTTGCGGCGGCTGATCGCGGGCGCCGACGTGCTGGTCGAGAACTTTGCGCCGGGCGCCATGGAGCGCCTCGGCTTCGGCTACGAAGACCTGCACAAGCAGCATCCAACGCTGATCTATTGCTCGCTGTCGGGCTTCGGCCGCACCGGACCCTACAAGCATCGCCGCGGCTTCGATCTGGTCGCCCAGGCCATGAGCGGCATCATGAGCTTTACCGGCGAACGTCCCGATGGTCCGCCCGTGAAATGCGGCCCGCCGCTGTCCGACATCACCGCCGGCCTGCTGGCGAGCATGGGTATCCTCGCGGCCTACACGCACCGTCTCAAGACCGGCGAAGGGCAGTGGGTCGAGACCTCGCTCTATGAGGCCGCGCTGGTGCAGACCTACTGGCAGTCGACCATCGCGCTGGCCGCGGGCACCGCGCCGCGCGCCATGGGCTCGGCCCATCCGCTCAACGCGCCATATCAGGCTTTCGAGGCCTCGGACGGCTGGCTGGTGGTCGGCGGCGCCAACAAGAAGCACTGGCTGTTGATGCTCGACGCGCTCGGTGCGAACGAGCTGGCCGCCGATCCGCGTTTCATCAACGGCGCCGACCGCATGGCCAATCTGAAGGAACTCGAAGCTGTCCTGAGCGAGCGCTTCCGCACCCGCACGCGCGCGCACTGGCTGGCGGCGCTGGACGAGAAGGGCGTGCCGTGCGGACCCGTGCACGACATGCTGGAGGCGCTCAGTGATCCGCAGACGCTGGCGCGCGAGATGGTCGTCGAGGTCGAGCATTCCACGCTCGGTCCGGTGAAGACGATCGGCTTGCCGGTCAAGTTTTCGGAGACCCCAGGCAAAGTGCGTACGGGCGCGCCGGTCTACGGTGAGCATACAAGCGAGGTGCTGGTCGAGCACGGGTTCGACCAGAAGCAGATCGAAGCGCTCGAACAAGAAGGCGCAATCGTCCTGGCATCGGGAAGACGCGAGGAACGCGTCGCCTGATCGGACGTCGAAAACAACAAGAGACAAAAATCAGCTGGAGGACATCATGGGTCGGACGTCAACATTTCTGCTCTCCGCGGCCGCAATTGTGCTCGCCGGCACGATGCCAGCGCTCAGTGCGTGGCAGCCGCAAAAGCCGATCGAGTTCGTGGCGACGGCCGGACCCGGCGGCGGCACCGACAATCTCGCGCGCGCCGTGCAGAACATCATCACCAAGCACAAGCTGGTGGAGCAACCGATCGTCGTCGTCAACAAGGGCGGCGGCAGCGGCGCGGAAGGCTATGTCTACGGCAAGGCCTCCGCCGGCGATCCCTACAAGGTGATCTTCGGCACGTCGAATGCCTGGCAGCAGCCGCTCGTCTCCAAGGTCGCCTTCAACTACACCGATCTCACTGCGATCGCGGCAATGGCGCAGGACGAGTTCCTGCTCTGGGTCAAGCAGGACGCGCCCTACAAGACGGCGGGCGACTATCTGAAGGCGGCCGCATCAGGCGAATTCAAGATGGGCGGCGCGCAGTCAAAGGACACCGATGAGGTGCTGACCCGCATGATCGAGAAGGCCGGCCACATCAAGCTGACCTACATTCCCTTCAAGAGCGGGGCTGAGACCGCCGTGCAGCTCGCCGGCGGACACCTCGACTCCCACGTCAACAATCCCAGCGAAAGTCTCGGGCAATGGCGCGGTGGAACGCAGCGGCCGCTTTGCGTTTTCAGCCCGAAGCGGCTGCCGCAGGGCGCCAAGGTCACCGCGACCGAAGGCTGGGGTGATGTTCCGACCTGCGTCGAGCAGGGCCTCGATATCAAGCAATATGAGCAGCCGCGGACGGTGTGGCTCCCCGGCAAGGTCACGCCGGACCAGGCCGCGTTCTATGTCGACCTGATGAAGAAGGTGCAGGCGACGCCGGAGTGGAAGGACTACATCGAGAAAACCTCCCAGGTCGACACCTTCCTGACCGGCGCCGAGTTCGACAAGTTCATCAAGGAGGACCTCGAGCACGTCAAGCAGGTCGCGGGCGAGCAGGGCTGGTTGGTCAAGTGAAGCGGCCGATGGCGTTCGATTGCGCAGCCGAGTTCAACCACCGTCCTCATCCTGAGGAGCCCGCCGCAGGCGGGCGTCTCGAAGGATGGCCGCGGATGGGATGTCGCCCGGAGCCGTCCTTCGAGACGCGCGCCGAGGCGCGCTCCTCAGGACGAGGACTGAGCAAACATCTGGCGTTTCGCTGGAGTGGCCCATGATATCGCGCCGCGCCCTCGAGCTTGCGACCGCAATCCTCACCGGCAGCTTTGGTGTGACCGTCGTCGTCTCCAGCCTCGATAACGGCATCGGCTGGTCGAGCGCGGGCGTGGACGCCGGGACGTTTCCGTTCCTGACCGGCATCATCATCGTGCTTGGAAGTCTCTACAATCTGGTGCGCGGTTTGATGCCGGTTACGTCACTGGCGAACGTCCCCATTGCCATCACATCGATCGAGCTGCGACGGCTTGCCGGCCTGTTCGTGCCGGCCGCGATTTTCGTGGCTGCGATTCCGTTGCTCGGGATGTACGTCGCCTCAGCCCTGTACATCTTCGCGGTGCTCGCGATCCCCCGACAACAATCCGTGCCGCGCGCGCTTGGCACGGCGGCAGCGACAGCGCTCGCGCTCTACATCGTGTTCGAGCGTATGTTCCAGGTGAGCTTGCCGCACGGCGCGCTCGCCGCGGCATTCGGCTTCTGACGGAGAGGCCGATGGACAATCTCCAGGAACTCCTTCACGGCTTTGGCATCGCGATCACGCTGCCGCATCTGGCGCTGATGGTGATCGGCGTGCTGCTCGGCATCCTCGTCGGCGTGCTGCCCGGGCTGGGTGCTCCGAACGGGGTGTCGCTGCTGCTGCCGCTGACCTTCGGCATGCAGCCGGTCTCTGCCATCATCCTGCTCTCCAGCATGTATTGGGGCGCCTTGTTCGGGGGATCCGTGACTTCGATCCTGTTCAACATCCCGGGCGAGCCGTCGTCTGTCGCCACCACCTTCGACGGCTACCCGATGGCGCGCGACGGCCGTCCGACCACGGCGCTCGCCACCGCCTTCGGCTCGGCGGCATTCGGCGCGCTGATCGGCGTCATCCTGATCACCTTCCTCGCATCATGGGTGGCGCAGGTCGCACTCGCCTTCGGGCCGGCGGAATATTTCGCGGTCTATTTCCTGGCCTTCGCCAGCTTCGTCGGCATGGGCGGGTCGGCGCCGATCAAGACCGTCGTCGCACTGGCGATCGGCTTTGCGATCGCGGCTATCGGCATCGACACCGTCTCCGGCAGCGTGCGCCTCACCATGGGTGTCGACGAGCTGGTCAAGGGCGTGAACTTCGTCGTCGCGGTGATGGGCCTGTTCGGTATCGGCGAGCTGCTCGTCGCCGTCGAAGAGGAGTTTCATGCCCGCGCGATCTCGTCGAAGATCGAGTGGCGCGAGGTGTTTCGCGCGATCGGCCGCCTGCCGCGGCATAGCGTGGCACTGCTGCGCAGCGCGGCCATCGGATGCTGGATGGGGATCACGCCAGGCGGCCCGACCGCGGCATCCTTCATGAGCTACGGCATCGCCCGCCGCTTCTCGCGCCGTGGCCGATATTTCGGCACTGGAGAGGTCGAAGGCATCATCTCGCCGGAGACGGCCGATCATGCCGCCGGCACCAGCGCGCTTCTGCCCATGCTCTCGCTCGGCATTCCCGGCTCGGCCACTGCGGCCGTCATGATGGGCGGGCTGATGATCTGGGGTCTCAATCCCGGGCCGATGCTGTTCGTCGACCAGAAGGACTTCGTCTGGGGCCTGATTGCCTCGATGTATGTCGGCAACATCGTCGCCGTTGTGCTGGTGCTGCTGACCGTGCCGATCTTCGCGGCCCTGATGCGGATTCCCTTCGTGATCATCGCGCCGCTGATCGTGATCATCTGCGTCGTCGGTGCCTATTCGGTGTCGAACTCCTATCTCGATGTCGTCATGATGCTCGGCTTCGGGATCGTCGGCTATCTCTTCAAGAAGCTGTTCTATCCGCTGGCGCCGCTCGTGCTCGCGATCGTCATCGGCGACAAGGCCGAGGACGCGTTCCGGCAGTCGATGCTGATGTCCAAGGGATCGCTCGGGATATTCTTCGCCAACAAGCTGGTGACATGCCTGATCGTCGCCGGCATCGCGCTGTTGCTGCTTCCGCTCGTGCTGCAGCTTGCGCGCCTGCTGCGCAAGCCTGCGCCGTCGATCCACGAGACGACAGCCCAGAACACAGCTCGAGAGACCGCTCGGGAGAAGGTGATCATATGACCGCACAGCCGCTCGTTGCATTGGCAATGGGAGATCCCGCCGGCATCAGCCCGGAATTGGCCGCAAAGCTCGTGGTGCAGGACGACATCCGCGCGCGTAGCCGGATTGTCGTGATCGGTGACCGCCGCATCTTCGACGCGGGCGCGCGCATTGCTGGCGTCAAGCCGGAGCTGAAGACAGTAGAGCAGGGAGCAGATTTGCGCGCGGCGGAGGGCGAGACGCTGTTCGTCGATCTCGGCCACCTCGACCCCGGCGACATCAAGCAGCGAGTTGCGAGCCTTGCCGGCGGCAGGTTCGCGCTTGCCAATTACAAGCACGCGCTCGAACTCGGCCGCGACGGCCGGGTCGATGCCGTCTGCTTCACGCCGTTCAACAAGCAGGCGATGCGGCTCGCCCGCGCCGAGTATGACGACGAGATCGCGTTCTCCGCAGAAGTGGTCGGACTCAAAACCCCCGCAAGCGAGTTCAACGTGCTGGACCGGCTCTGGAACGCCCGCGTGACGTCCCATATCCCGCTCAAGGACGTCTCCGCGCGACTGTCCGGCGAACGCATCCATCGCGCGCTCAAGCTGACTGATGCTTGCATGCGCAATGCCGGCTTCGCCCGGCCGCGCATCGCGGTCGCCGGTCTCAATCCGCATGCCGGCGACGGCGGCAATTTCGGTCGTGAGGAGATCGATGTCATCGCGCCCGTGGTCGCCGCCGGCCAGCGCGAGGGCATTGCCGCCGAGGGGCCGTTCCCGGCCGACACGGTGTTTTTGCGCGCCAAGGGCGGCGCCTTCGATGCGGTGCTGACGATGTATCACGACCAGGGCCAGATCGCGATGAAGCTGATGGGCTTTGATCGCGGCGTAACCCTGCTCGGCGGCTTCCCATTCCCGATCTGCACACCGGCGCATGGCACTGCCTACGACATCGCCGGCCAGGGCATTGCATCAATCGGTGCCAGCCGTGCCGCGGTGTTGCTCGCGGCAGAGATGGCCGCGCGTCGCCTCACATGATCCGTTGCTACTTCGGCAGCGGCATCGTCAGCTCTTTGTCGGCAGTATCCACCACGAACACGGCAAGCAGCTTCGCGGGCTCGCTGTCGCTGGCATTGGCGCTGACGGCATGGCGGTCGCCGGGCTTTTCAGAGAAGTTCTCGCCCTTGTGAAAGACCTTGGCGGGGCCGTCATTGACCTGACTGCGGATCGCGCCTTCCAGGACGGTGGCGTAGATGAAAGCCGAGGGCGCGTGGATGTGGGCCGGCGAGGACCCTCCGGGACCATACTCGACCAGCACGCCTTTCATGCTCTTGCCGGGAACATTGGGCAGCGCCTGGTCGAACACGACCGTCACCTTGGCCGTGGGTGTCGCCGTCTCGGCGGCATGGGCCGTCAGGAATGATGCGGCATAGACGGCGGTTGCGATCAGCAATTTGCGCATGGGAGTCTCCTCAAAGTCTCGCGAGCCATGTTGCGAGCGACGTTTTGCCGAGCCGCGCCTCGCCGAGAGGGTTCAGCGACGTGTCGTTGATGGGAGCGCCGTAGTACGGCGCCTTTGGGTCTCCCACCACCGGTCGGGCGTCGCCGGACGCCTTCAGGCGCCGTGCGATGAATTCATTGAAGGGCGCCTTCTCAGGCCCTGCGATATCGATCGTGCCGTTGAGCGGCTGGCCCATCGCGACCTCCGCGAGGCGATCGGCGACGTCCTCGGCTGCGATCGGCTGAAACAATGCCGTGGGAACCACGATCCGGCCCTCGGCCGCACCCATGTCACCGATGGCGCTGAGGAATTCGAAGAACTGGGTGGCGCGAACGATCGAGTAGGGGACCGGAGATGCCTTGACGATGGTCTCTTGCGCGAGCTTCGCCCGAAAATAGGCGATGTCGGGCGAGCGCTCGGTCCCGACGATCGAGAGTGCCACATGATGCTTCACGGCCGCAGCCGCCTCGGTCGCAGCGAGGTTTTTGCTCGAACGCTCGAAGAATTCGAGCACGGCGGCAGGCTCCCAGGACGGCGCGTTGGCAACGTCGACGACGACATCCGCGCCCGCCAGCACTGCTGCGAGGCCTTCCCCAGTCACGGCGTTCACGCCTGATTTCGGCGAAGCCGCGACCGCGTCGTGGCCTTGCTGCTTGAGCTTCGCTACGAGCTTGGATCCGATCAATCCGGTCCCGCCGATCACGACGATCTTCATGGCATGCCTCCTCGGCACGTTGCGGGCGCGAGCGTTTCAGGATCGACGGCGCGCGCGTCGCGAAAGCGATGAGGCGACTCTTACCGGGGAAATGGGGCAGGCTCTTGCCTGTAACCGGCCTGCCTTGTCCAAAAATGCTGAAGATGTTTATCGATCGCCGATAGATAAGTTGCATATCGAAATAGTCCGACGCGCGGAGCGCACCGATGACGCCGGCATCCGCCAGCGGCGCTCGCTAGATTGCAGCACGTCCTTGTTGGCGCTCCGTCACAGACGGCATTCGCACCACGCAGCGGAACCCGACATGGCTCGTCGAGGTATCGACCGGTTCGGCGTGCCGCGCGGCCGGGCGATATCGGCGGCAATAGTTCGGAGCGCAGAGGTGTGAGCCGCCCTTGAGGACCTTGCGCGGAATCTGGATGTCGGGGAGGCGAGGGTCGTAACTTGTGTGCTCACCGCCGCCGCGGGGATTCTTGGGAATGCAGCAGGGTTTTGCAGCGTCGGCGGCGTGCTTTGACGACCACCAGTCGGAGGTCCATTCCCAGACATTGCCGATCGTGTCGTAGAGACCGTAGCCGTTCGCCGGGAAGGCCATGACCGGCGAGGTACGCTCGTACCCATCCTCGCCGAGATTCTGGACGGGGAAATTGCCCTGCCAGACATTGGCCATGTGCTTGCCGCCCGGCATCAGCGCATCGCCCCAGGCGTATTCCTCCGCCTCAAGGCCGCCGCGCGCGGCGAACTCCCATTCCGCCTCCGTCGGCAAGTCCTTGCCGGCCCAGTGGGCATAGGCTGCCGCATCGCTAAAGGAGACGTGCACGACCGGATGGTCGTCGAGGTCCTTGATGTTGCTGCCGGGACCATAGGGATGACGCCAGTTGGCGCCGCGCAGGAATGTCCACCACTGGCTCCAGTCGGTGAGATCGGTGATGCGCGGCAGCGGGGAGAACACCAGCGATCCCGCGTAGAGCATCTCTGCCAGCGCGCCCGGATAGTCCTTCGGATCGGGAATGATCTGCGCCTCGGTGACATGGCCGGTTGCGTCGACGAACTGCTTGAACTGCCGGTTGGTCACGGGCGTGCGGTCCATCCAGAAGCCGTCGACAGCAACGCGATGGCTCGGCGCTTCCTCCGGATAATGATGGTCGGATCCCATGCGAAAGGTTCCGCCGGGAATGAAGACCATCTCGCCGGTCTTCAAATCATCAGGCAACCACTCGCAGTGATCCAGATCCGCTCGCAACATGGTGGAAGCTCCGATACTCGCATTCCACCCGTTGCTACTGCGCCAACTCTGGCAGACTTCGACGATAGCTCTTTGCCCGGCCCATTGTCTAGTCCCCGCCTTTTTGGCGCTCGGGGAGAGGAGGACGCCGCGTTGCGTCAACATCTCTTTCCTTTGCACGCACGCCTTCGAGCACGCGGCAAATCTATGCCGCGTGCGCTCTGCCATCCGCAGAGCGCTTCCGCTTAATATCGCTAAGGTTGCAAACGGTATCCGAAGATTGGACGGCTGTGATGTGCAGTTTGTGCCAGTCTGGCCGGGCGGTTGGTGAGACCTAATGCCCCATGACGCAGATCCCACAACGCAGGCATTCAAGAGCATATTTTGCAACAAATTCGCGATGATTTTCCTCAAAACGCGAACTCAGCTTGTCGCACCCACCTCGCGTTGTGGTGGTACTTCGCTATCGCGTGCCGCAGAATTGTCGCGCTTCAGTAACAGGGTACAGCCATGGGGCAATTCCTTCTGGTTGATTCGCGCAAGCTGGACGGTTTCGAAGGACTTCAGCAGGCCGTCCACGGCTCGCATGTCGATGTGATGCAACTCGGCCGCGGTCGGTTGCGCGGAACGTTATCCCATGTCGGCATCGGCGACTTCTCGCTCAGCATCGGTGCTTTCAACGTCGGCATGCGCACGCAGCGGGTTTCCAGCGACGACAAGCTGATCATCGGGATGCTGCTCGCGGCCGAAGAGCGCGTCGCCCACTGGTCGTTCGACATGCAGCTCAACGATGTGCTCGTCATTCCGCCACGGCTCGAACATGACGGTGTTTTTCACGGCGGCTCCGCTTACGCCGCCATGCGCTTCGACCTCAGCGAAGTCGCGACGCTGTTCGGCGGTGAGGCACGGCTGAGCGACCCCGACACCTGGCGCAGCCGTGGTCATTTCCACGCGGACCTCGAGAGCGGCGCGATCGCCTCGCGCCGCCTGGTCCGGATCATGTCGCACCTGCGCGACAACAAAGATGGGTTGACGCCATCAACTGCCGATTTCTGGAAACGATCGATCGCAGAATGCATGGCTGCCAACGTCGCGTCGTCGCTGCCACCCGACGGCAATGGCTGGCTGCCTTCCGCGCGACGGCTGATCCGCAAGGTCGAGGAGTTTCTCGACGACGCCGGCACCCGTCCGGTGCACGTGTCGGAAATCTGCGCGGCGCTCGGCGTATCGCGGCGCACCCTCCACCGCGCCTTTCGGGAGGTATTCGGCCTCGGCCCGGTCAGCTTCCTCAGGCACAAGCGTCTCTGCGCCGTCCATTCGATCCTGCACCAGAGCGCACCCGGCTCGACCACCGTGACAGCGGTCGCTATGCAGCAGGGCTTTTACGAACTCGGCCGGTTTTCGCAATATTACCTTGCAATGTTCGGGGAGCGTCCGTCGCAAACGCTCGGAATCGCGGCGGTGCAGGCCGCCGAAGACGAGATCGCCAGAGCCTCGCGCTCTGAGCCTGGACCGCGAACGACGCCATGATGGCATGCATGCCGGTGTTTTGCAGGCGTCAAACGCCGAGAAAAACCGTCATGAAAACAACCAGATGGCTACTGTGCATGGGGTTGTTTTCACGGTTTTGAGTTGGATAGGCAGGCCGCCTCCAGCTTCACGCCCCGCAGACGATCACGCCGTACCAACCCAGGCCGCGATAGGTCTCGTAGCCGGGCGTCGCATGGAACGCGATCAGCATGCCCGAGCCGTCCTGGTAGAAGCCGGAACGCTGGCCATTGAGCGACAGCGAGATGCGTTCGCTGAGAATGCCTTGTCCGTCGGAAGCGGCGATCACGCGAAGATTGGAGTCGACCAGCAGCACGCGCGCCTTGTCGCTGTCGCCGACGCGCACGCCTTGCACGATGGCGCGGGCCTGCGCCTCCCAGTCGAAATGGATGGCGAGCACCCCGATCGGCGCGCCGTTGGCCTGGCCGCCGGCGCGGACGCTGGCGCAATAGGTCGCGACCTGGGCATTGCCGAGCAGCGGCTGGTTCTCGACGTCGCCGGCGACATAGTCGTCGCCGGAGCGCAGGGTCTTGGCCTCGCGAAACCATTTGGTGTGGGCGACGTTCTGGCCGACGACCCGAAAGCGGTCGGCGCGACCGTTGGCGATGACGTTGCCGTCGAGGTCGCAGAGCCAGAGGTCGAGATAGACGGTGTAGGCCCCGAGGATCACGCCGAGACGCTGCGAGGCATAGTTGACCGCCGCCGGAGCAGGCGAGGCCGCGCAATCGACCAGGGCGGAGTCGGTGGCCCACCAGCGCACGTCGCAGGTGCGTTCATAGAGGTTGCGGTCGATCAGTTCGACAGCGTTGAGCGACAAATCGACCATGCGCTCGCCGCGCGAGCGCTGGCTCATCCGGTCGATCGAGGCGACGAGATCGCCGGTCCGTTTCGTCAGCTGGCTTTCGAGTTCGCGGGCGATGGTCTCGACCTGCTGGCCGACGCCGCGGACCTCCTGCGCCACCACCGCGAAGCCCGCGCCTTGCGCGCCGGCCCGCGAGCTTTCGATCAGCGCGTTCAGCGCCAGCATCTTCATCTGATTGGTGATCTGCTGGATCGACTTGGTCTTGTCGACCGCGATCTGGTTGACCTCCGCCGTGAGTCGGTTGATCAGCGCGGAGATGTCGGAATCATCATCAGCGGGTTCATTTGCGATCGGCTTGGCTTTGAGACCCAGCGCAGCAGACATCGGGGGCTTCCCTTGGCAATGAGGTCTGATCTGCAACGAACCCGGAACAATCACTGACAGATCGAATACGATTCTTTTTCGAAGATTCCGCCTAACGCCTGCTTAATTTGCTGTTTTGCGGAATGCTCAAATGATAGTCAGTCCGCGTAGCAAAGCGGCAATCCACCGCTTTGTGCGGCGCAGACATTGCAAATCCCGGGGGATTGCGGGCCAATCGTCCCGTCGGCCGGGCGACGCAATACCTCGGCTCCCAGGTTCCTCAAACCGACAGCTGTTCATGACGCCGCCCGCCACCGCCTTGCCCGTCGAAGCGCCCCAGGCATTTCTGGGGGTGGCGCGCTCGCTCACCGACAAGCTCTGGCGCGACCGGCTGGATGCGCGCGGAGCGGCCAAGGCGCTTGCCATCGTGCAGCGCCACCAACTGCCCGAGCTGCTGGCGCGGGTGCTGGCAGGCCGGGGTGTCGACAGCGATGCCGTTGTCGATTTCCTCGATCCCACCATCCGCAAGCTGCTGCCGGACCCGTTCACGGTCACGGAGATGGAAGCCGCCGCGAAGCGGATCGCGGATGCCGCGGCGAACGGTGAGAAGGTCGCGATCTTCGGCGATTACGATGTCGACGGCGCGACCTCGGCGGCGCTGCTGACCTGGCATCTGCGCCATTGCGGGCTCGATCCGCTGATCCACATTCCCGACCGCATCTTCGAGGGCTACGGACCCAACACGGAGGCCGTGCGTGCGCTGGCCGAAAAGGGCGCCACGCTGCTCGTCACCGTTGATTGCGGCACCACCAGCATCGAGCCGCTCGCGGAGGCAAAACGTCTCGGCATGTCCGTCGTCGTGATCGACCATCATCAGGCCGGCACGGAATTGCCGGAGGTCGACGCGTTGGTCAATCCGAACCGGCTCGACGATCTCTCCGGCCTCGGCCATCTCGCCGCCGTGGGCCTCGTGCTGGTGACGCTGGTCGCGGTCAATCGTGAATTGCGCCAGCGCGGGTTCTGGAATGCGGAGATGCCCGAGCCGGATCTGCTCGGCATGCTGCATCACGTTGCGCTCGGCACGGTTGCCGATGTCGCGCCGCTGATCGGTCTCAACCGCGCGTTCGTCGCCAAGGGCCTGATCGCGATGCGGCGGCGCGACCATATCGGCCACACCGCGCTGATGGACGTGGCGCGGCTCAATGGCCCGCCGGAGGCTTGGCATCTCGGCTTCATGCTGGGGCCGCGCATCAATGCCGGCGGCCGCATCGGCCGCGCCGATCTCGGCGTGCGGCTGCTTTTGGAGGGTGACAGCGTCGAGGCCGCGCGGATCGCAGCCGAACTCGACCGCCTCAACAGTGAGCGGCGGATCATCGAGCAGGCGGCCGAAGCGCAGGCCGAAGCCGAGGCGCTCGCCTCGATCGGACTCGAGGACAAGATCGGGGTGATCGTCACGGCCTCCGAAGGCTGGCATCCGGGCGTGGTCGGTCTCGTTGCATCCCGGTTGAAGGAGAAGTTCTCGCGGCCCGCCTTCGCGATCGCGCTGGAGCCCGGCGGCATCGGCACCGGCTCCGGCCGTTCGATTGCCGGCGTCGATCTTGGCAAGGCAGTACGGCAAGCGGTCGCCGACGGCATTCTGCTCAAGGGCGGCGGCCACGCGATGGCTGCGGGCGTCACGCTGCGGAAGGAAAAGCTCGCCGAATTTCGCGCCTATCTCGAGCATGCCCTGGCGCGCGACGTTGCCGAGGCGCGCCACGTCAACGAGCTCTACATCGACGGCGCGGTCTCCGCGCGCGCGGTGACGACCGAGCTTGCAACGACGCTCAACCGCGCTGGTCCCTTCGGCAGCGGCAATCCGGAGGTCGTGTTGGCGCTGCCGGCGCACCAGCTCGTCTATGCCGACGAGGTGGGACAGGCACATTTGAGGCTACGCTTCAAGTCGGGCGACGGCGCCATCGTCAACGGCATCGCGTTCCGTTCGATCGGACAGAAGCTCGGCAACGCGCTCGTTGCCAATCGCGGCCAGCAATTGCATGTCGCGGGATCATTGTCGGTCGATCGCTATCAGGGCGCCGAGCGTGTGCAATTCCGCGTCATCGACGTCGCGCTACCCGACCAGGGACCATCCATGATTAGATAGGCCGGCAAACAACAAAAAAGCTAACAGAAAAAAAGAAAAAAGGGAGTGAACATGGCAGGGCAGGTTGAGGGCAAGGTCGCGCTGGTGACCGGCGGCGCATCCGGAATTGGCGAGGCAATTGTCGAGCTGTTCGCGCGCGAGGGCGCCACCGTCATCGCCACCGACATCGACGAGCTGCGCGGCCCCGAGCTCGCCAATCGCATCACCAAGGCCGGTGGCAAGGCGATTTTCCTCGAGCAGGACGTCACCAGCGAAGAGCGATGGATCGAGATCGCAGCCGAGATCGCGAAGCGCTTTGGCCGGCTCGATATTCTCGTCTCGAACGCCGGCATCGGCATTGCCGTACCCTCGATCGTCGACATGACGCTCAGCGATTGGCGCAAGCAGAACGCGATCAACCTCGACGGCGTCTTCCTCTCGGTCAAGCATTGCCTGCCCCTGATGCGCAAGACCGGCGGCGGCTCGATCGTCATGATGTCCTCGCTCGCGGGCCTGCGCGGCGCGCCCGGGCTGTCGGCCTATTCGGCGACCAAGGGCGGCGTGCGGCTATTCGCAAAGTCGATCGCGATGGAGTGCGCGGCGGCCTGTGACGGCATCCGCGTCAACTCCGTCCATCCCGGCATCATCGACACGCCGATCTGGGGCAAGATCCCGACCGGCGCGACCGGCAACCAGGGCAACGCGCCGATCGACCCAGACGAGCGTGCGCGCGTCGTCACGCCGCTCGGCCGGGCCGGCCAGGCTGCGGAAATTGCCTCCGGCGTGCTGTATCTGGCCTCTGATGCCTCGCGCTACGTCACCGGCAGCGAGCTCGTCATCGATGGCGGCATGAATGCCGGCGGCGTGCCGCGGCGGCAATAGCCCGCCGCGCGGGCTGCGAAGGGCAGGGTGGCGCCCGCGGGGGCTGACGCGCAGGCGTCGGCCCTGTACAACGCGGGCGTCTTCCGACCGACCGAGGTGTCTTTCCGCCATGGCGCACAGCCTTCACTCTTCGTCATCCACGCCCGCAACATTTCGCTCGAACCGTCCGGATCTCGTCAGCGACGGGATCCGCGGCGCGCGCGAGGATCTTGCCGCCTGCTTCCGCATGGCTGCGCGCAACGGCTTTGAGGAGGGCATCTGCAACCACTTCTCGGCCGTGGTGCCGGGCCATGACGATCTCTTCCTGGTCAACCCTTACGGCTACGCCTTTCGCGAGCTGACCGCGTCAAAACTGCTGATCTGCGACTTCCACGGCAACGTGCTCGACGGCGAGGGCGTGCCCGAGGCGACCGCGTTCTACATCCACGCCGAGATGCACAAGCGCCTGCCGCGCGCCAAGGTCGCCTTCCACACCCACATGCCCTACGCCACGGCGCTGTCGATGACCGAAGGCGATCCGCTGATCTGGGCCGGCCAGACCGCGCTGAAATTCTACGGTCGCACGGCCGTGGACCGTGACTACAACGGCCTCGCGCTCGATAACCGCGAAGGCGCGCGCATCGCGTCCAGCGTTGGGAATGCCGACATCATCTTCATGAAGCATCACGGCGTGATGGTGCTGGCACCGACCATCGCGGAAGCCTGGGACGATCTCTATTATCTCGAACGCGCCGCCGAGGTGCAGGTGCTGGCGATGTCGACCGGGCGACAGGTGCTGCCGGTCGATCCCGCCATTGCGGCCGAGACCTACAGGCAGATGCGCGAGGGCGATTCCGAATCCGCGCGGCTGCATCTTGCGGCGATCCGCCGCCAGCTCGATGCGGAGGAGCCGCAGTATAGGCATTGAAGCGCGTTACGACCCCTGCCGCAGCTTCGCCAGCACCTTCAGCCCGCCATAGCCGTCCGCAGGCGTGATGCCCGCGCGCTGCTGAAAATCCTTGATTGCCTTCATGGTGTCATTGCCGACACGGCCGTCGGTGCCGCCGGTGTCGAAGCCCGCCTTGGTTAGGCGTGTCTGCATCTCCTGCACCTCGGCGAGCGTCAGCGCGCGCTCGGAGCCGGGGAATGGCTGGATGAAGGGCGGGGCGCCGAGGCAGCGGTCGCCGAGATGGCAGATCGCCAGCGCGTAGTTCATCGAGGGGTTGTAGCTCTTCACCGCGTTGAAATTCGGCCCCACCAGAAACGTCGGCCCGCCCGCAACCGGAGTCCATATCTGCGCCGATGCGGAGGGTTGCGGGAACGGCTGGCCGTCGGCGCGGGTGACGCCGGCCGCCTGCCAAGCCGCATAGGTCCGGCTGCCGCTCATCTCACCGGGCGCGCGCACCTCGTATCCCCAATGCTCGCCGCGGTGCCATTTGCCGCGATTGACGAGATATTTTGCGGTCGAGCCCAGCGCATCGTCGGGCTTGCCGAACGGCGACACCTTGCCGTCGCCATCGTAGTCGATGCCGACATTAAGCCAGACCTCCGGCATCCATTGCGAATGCCCCATCGCGCCGGCCCAGGATCCCTGCATCTGCTCCGGCGTGCTCCAGCCCTTGTCGACGATGCGTAGCGCGTTGATCAGCTCGGTCTCCCAATAGGCTTTTCGGCGCGGCTCGTTCCAGGCGAGCGCGGCGAGCGAGGGAAACACCGGCGTCATGTGGTTCTGCTGCACCAGCGGATCGCCATAGGCGGACTCGACGCCCCACAGCGCCAGCAGCGTACCGCGCTCGACGCCGAAATCGCGCTCGATGCGTGCAAGCAGCGCCTCGTTGTTCTTCAGCGCGATCTTGCCGTTGATGATGCGCCAGTCGGAGACGCGGCGGTTGATGTATTGCCAGACCTGCTCATGGAATTCGGGCTGGTTGCGCATCTGCTTGAACACGCTCATGTCGGGCTCGACCCGCGCCATCGCGCGCTGCCAGGTCGCGGCCGAGATGCCCTTGGCCATGGCGCGAGCGCGAAAACCCTCACGCCATTCCTCGAAGCCTGGAGGCGCGGCCAGGATGCGCGTTGGGAATGCGATGAGTGCGGCTGCGCCGACCGTCGATCGAAGCAGAGCGCGGCGGCTGCGAGAGGCTATGGAATCAGCGTGTTTCATGGACCCATTCTAGCGGGAAACATGGTGGCTGTGACCAGTTCCTGGAACTGCAGGAACAGATGCGGGCCCGCGTTCCCCGGAACAAACTGTCGCACTCCCGCATTCCCCCAGCATCACGTTCGAGGAGGAGAAGATGAGGAAATATCTGTTTGCCGCCGCCATGGTCACCGCCATCGCCGCGCCTGCTTTTGCCGATGAAGTCGGCGTTCACGTCGGTCCCGTCGGTGCCGGCGTGACCGTCGGACAGTCTCACGAATATCGTGAGCGGGACCGCGATCGCGACCGCACCACCGTCATTAAGGAGCGCGAGCCCGCTGACCGCACTACGGTGATCAAGAAGGAAGATGAGTTCGGCAATCGCAGCAAGACCGTGATTCATCACGACAACGATTGACGGAGTGGGGCCCCGGCCGATCGCCGGGGCCCTCCGTCGCACGCAGTCCGTTCATCGATAATTCGGGGTGGAATGAAGATACGCGCGCATGCGGAAAGCCATGTCGTCGAGCTGGACGACGGATCGCAATGGCAGATCTTTCCCGGCGATCTCGCGACCACGCTGAGTTGGGAGCCAGAAACCGATCTGCACCTGGAGCAAAGCGGCGAGCGCGTGAGTTCGCATGAGCTGGTGAATGACGCCGATCAAAGCCGCGTCCGCGTAATCGCAGCGGGCGAGACCTGGCCCGATGGCGAGGTTAAGAAAGTGTTGAAGGGCGGGTAGGGCGCGCCTGCAATAGGTCGGATATCCCCAATTTTGAGCCTGTCACTTTACGGTCGGTTTGCGTCCGTCTGCGCACAATGCGTGAATGCAGGAGCTGTTCGACATTATCCGTGCCAATCCCTGGCCGTTCGGCGCCGGGTTGTTCGTCGTCATCCTGATGATCCTCGCGGAGAACTTTGGCGGCGGTATTCAAGGCGACGGCGCCGTCAGTGACTTCTCGGATTCGGACGGTGGCGGCTGTGGCGACGGAGGAGGCGGCGACTAGGGCCGCTCACCTAGTCCTCCTGCAAATCGGCCGCGATGCCTGCGAGCCAGCGGCGAATGCTTGCTTCGGCCTTGGCGTCGAGCCCGGCGGCAAGGCGCTTCTCCAACGCAATCACCCGCTCCCGGCACGCTTTCAAAAGCGTCGCGCCGCGTAGCGTCAGCGTCCACTGCTGGATGCGGCCGTGGACGGGATGGGGCGTCATCACAATCGCACCGTCACGTTCGAGATTACGGATGATGACGCCGACGGTCTGGGGCGTCAGAAAGGTGAGGCGGGCAACGTCGGCCCCTGACAGTCCCGGATAGGCATTGAGCATGGTCAGCACCGCGAATTGCGGTGAGGTGACACCGAGATCGGCCAGCGACCGCTCCATCGTCAGACGGACTGCGGCGTGGGCCTGTCGCAGCAGATAGCCGAGATAACCCTGCTCGCCGCGCTTGCCTTCCCCTGGAGCTGGGAGGCGCACCGCCGGGGCGGCCGTGGCTGCCTTCCGCCGCGGTTGCGATCTCGTGATATCAGGCGGCTTGCGCGTCATGTAAGTGCCCTTATAAGGTATCAGTACTCTTACAATACCACGAGGTGAACGGCAATGTCACACGCCCGCAGCGAATATGAGGATTTCAAGAAGATCGCGCCCGACGCGTATGAGCTGGTGCTGGCGCTCGGCCAGGTCGCGGCCAAGGCCGGCCTCGACAAGCAGCTTCTCGAACTGGTCAAGCTGCGGGCATCGCAGATCAACGGCTGCGCCTTCTGCCTGCAGCATCACATCCTGCTTTCGGAGCGGATCGGCGTGCCGGTCGACAAGCTCAATTTGGTCGTGGTCTGGCGCGAGGCGCCGATCTTTTCCGCGCGGGAACGTGCCGCGCTGGCCTGGACTGAGGCGCTCACCTGCCTGCCTGACGGAGTCGGCGAACAGGTGTACGCCGAGGCGAGCCGTGAATTCTCGGAGACCGAGCTGACATACCTGACCTCGGCGGTCGCCTCGATCAACGTCTGGAACCGTTTTGGTGCGGCGTTTCGCTGGACGCCGGCGAAGCGGCCGGTCGCAGCGAATGCAGCGGCATCCTGATTGCAACGAAGGGAGATCATGATGACAGCGATGAGTCTGCCCACCACACCGCGCCCGTTGCCATCGCGCTCGATGGCGATCGCCGTTATCGGCGGGCTCGCCTGCGCGCTTGCGATTGGCAAGGCGCTGCCGGTGACGATGGACACCATATCCGGCGCACTCTCGCCGCTCTGCGCCACGGCTGCCGAAAGCTCGCCGCTCGACAAGGTCGAACCGATCGGCTCCTACGCGCTGCCGAACGTACCGGGCAAACGCGTCACCATCGTGCGCGTGTTCTACGGTCCCGGCGGGTTCTCGCGGCCGCATCGTCACGCGGGATCCGTCACCGCCTACATCACCAAGGGCGAGATCCGCTCCCAGCTCGGCGGCGGCCCGATCGAGACGTTCGGCGTCGGCCAGTCCTTCTTCGAGCCGCCCGGCTCGACCCATCTGGTCTCGGCCAATGCGAGCACCACGGAACCGGCGGAATTGATCGCGGTGTTCGTGGCAGACGAGGGCGCCCAGCTGACGACGTTGCTGGATTGATCCGTAGCCCGGGTGAGCGAAGCGACACCCGGGGCAGTCGTCGCGTGAGTCCCGGATGTCGCTTCGCTCATCCGGGCTACGTTACCGGCGTGCTCTCTCGTCAGCCGCCATAGGATGCTGGATCAGGGTTGTCCGACGGGTGCTCGAACGACTTCTTCATCGACACCGGCATGGGCACGTGGAAGTTCAGGCCGCGCGGCGGCACCGGCTCCATGAACCATTTGTTGTAGATCTTCTCGATCTCCGAGCTCTTGTAGAGTTTTGCGGTCGCGCGATCGACCACCGCCTTAAACGGCGCATCGTCCTTGCGCAGCATGATGCCGTAAGGCTCCGGATCGGAGAACGCGCCGGTGCTGATCGCGTAGAGCGACGGATCCTTTGAGGAGGCGATCATCGCCGCCAGTTGGATGTCGTCCATGACGAAGGCCACGGCGCGGTCGGTCTCGACCATCAGGAACCCTTCGGGGACATCCTTCGCGTTCATCACGGTGATGTCGAGCGAGCGGGCCGCATTGGCCTTGTTGAGCTGCGTGATGTTGGTGGTGCCCGAGACCGAGACGACGGCCTTACCCTTGAGATCGTCGATTTGGTCGAGCTTCGAAGTCTTCTTGGACACGAAGCGGCTCGCCGTGAGGAAATGCGTGTTGGTGAACCACACTTGTTTCTGGCGATCGGCGTTGTTGGTCGTCGAGCCGCATTCGAGATCGACGGTGCCGTTCGCCATCAGCGGAATGCGGCTGGAGGAGGTGACCAGGTTCTCGTTGACTGCGAGCTTGTCCAGCTTGAGTTCGGCCTTGATCTCCTCGACGATCTTCATGCAGATGTCGATGGCGTAGCCGACGGTCTTCTGCTTCTCGTCGATATAGCTGAAGGGCACCGCACTGTCGCGCACGCCGAGCGTGATCGCGCCGGTGTCCTTGATCTTCTTCAAGGTCCCGCTCAATTCCTGCGCATGAGCCGGCACGCCGAACGCGACGGCCAGAACGGCCGCTATTGTGAGACGCATGTGCTTTCCTTCATCCTGTTTGCCCGTTGGGAGGAAAGCAATTCTGAGGCCAGACAATTCTGAGGCCAGAGAAGGCTCCGACATAAGGAGGCCGGGCCGGTCAGGCGGCGTGCGTGCAATTCGCTGTCATAGGACTGTCATCAGACAGTTTGGTTGGCTGTCTAGATGGCGCAAGCAGCGTCAGTTCTCGTCGCCGCCCGATCCCTCGCGCAGGTCCGGCTTGAGCACGTCCTCCGGCAGCGCATGCGCCACGGGCTGTGGCGTGCCGGCGATCTCCGGGCCGACCTCGCGGCCGCGGGCGCGGATCAGACGCTCGTACGCCGAGACCAGCGTGACGTAAGGACTGACCCAGATCCAGCCGTCGCGGGTGAACACCTGCACGTCGAAATGCAGGTGCATCGAGGTGCCGGCGGGATGGTCGAGATAGTTCGAGACCACGCCGATCTTCTCGCCCTCCGATACGATGCGGCCGTTGAGCAGGCCATCGGCGTTCAGCGCCTGCGGGTTCATATGCATGTAGCGGAAACGGATGTGCTCGTTCCGGCTGTTGATTTGCAGCGTCACGGCCTGGTCCTTGGAAGCGCGTATGACCCTCGCATCGCGCACGGCGACGACGGCGCGCTGCTTGGGATCACAGGCTTGGCGGCCTTCACCAGGCGATGGGCACTCGGCCGCGCGGATGTCCTCGCCCTGATGGCCATAACCGCCGCCGCATTGCCAGACCTCGAAACTGCGGGATTCGCAGAAATTGTCGCGCCAGGGGTAAGCGGTCGTGCTCTCCATCTTGTCGCGCTTGGCATAGGATTGCGAGCGCACGAACGCGGGGGCCTTCTCGAGAGGAAAGCGGATCTGTGCGTAGGCCATCACATCGGGATGGCCGCCCACCTTGCGATAGCCGGTGTTCGGGATGATGTCGCCACTCGGCCGGTAGGTGAAATCCGGGGAACGTACCGCAGGACGATCGAGAATGTTGGAAGCGATGTCCGTGAGCGGCCGCATGCGCTGGCCGCCCGCCACGCGCAGCGCCTTCAGGAAGCGTTCGGCGACCGGATAGGCCTCCTTGCAGGCAAGCCGCCGCGGCTTGGCGACGCTGTCGAGGCATTGGATCGACACCACATAGGTGACGCCGAAACGGGTGAAAGCGTAGCGCACATAGCCTTCTCGGATGAGCTTGCGCAGGTCCGGGTAGAGCGCCGCGAGCGGTTTGACCGGCTCGCCCTTGCCGCCCGAGGGATCGGCAATGTCATAGACGAGCGCCGAACCCGTAATCTGCACCTCGACCGGCCTTGCGAAGACCCGGCTCGGCATGCCGTCTCCGGTACCAGGCTCGAACGAGAAGGTCGCGCTGTAGCCGGCGGGCCCGGCATCGAACATGTCGACGGAATTGAAGTCGGCCTGGTAGCGCGACAGCGCGAGGGTCGCCGGCGCGCCATTGCGCCGTGCTTCGAAATACGCGGCAGCGTCGAACGGCAGCAGCACGGGCACGGAGCTGCGAGCGATGCCGGTGAAGAAGTGCGAGGAGATCGCGTTGAGCTGCACCAGCGCCGGCATCGCGCGCGGATCGTAGCGCGGCACCGAACGACGGGGAGCGAAGATGAAGTCTTCCGCCGCCCGGGGGTGGGCATTGATTTCGGTGCGGAGCTGGTCGAGCGCCGCGCGCCAATCGACGCGCAGCGCCGTGAGCGAGGGGCTGCGGAATTCATCCGCAGCCAGCGGAGAGGCAATGAGGAGCGAAAGCGACGCCAGAAGTTGCGAGACGAAGCGGAAACTTTTCCCAACCACTGTCTCGCCCCCCGGCGGCACCTGTTGCGCTCGCTTTGGCCCCGTCAGTCCTTAGCGCGCTCGGAGTAGGAGCCGTCTTCGGTCATCACCACGATTCGGGTGCCGACGGCGATGTGCGGCGGCACGGTGGTGCGCACGCCGTTGGACAAAATCGCGGGCTTGTAGGACGAGGAGGCGGTCTGGCCCTTGGTCACGGGCTCGGTCTCGACCACTTCGAGCGTCACGCGCTGCGGCAACGCGATCGACACCACATTGACGTCGTGCGTCGACAATTTGACCGTCATGCTCTCCTGAAGATAGGCCGCGGCGTCGCCGATGACGTCCTTCGACACCTGGACCTGGTCATAGGTTTCAGGGTTCATGAAGTGGAAACCGTCACCGTCTTCATAGAGATAGGTGAAGTTGCGTTCTTCGATCGTGGCCTTCTCGACCTGGTCGGTGGTCTTGTAGCGCTCGGAGATCTTTACCCCGTCCGAGATTCGGCGCATTTCGATCTGGCTGACCGGGGTGCCCTTGCCGGGATGGATGTTCTCGGCGGTCACGACGACATATAGCTTGCCGTCTTGCTCGATCACGTTGCCCTTGCGAATAGAACTGGCGATGACTCTCAAAGCTGTATTTCCTGCTTGCTTGGCCCGGCTCGGGCCAGGAGGTGGTCAAATTGATGGGGGACCTGGGGCCCCAAATCAGACCGCGGCACCCGTTTCGGGCCGCAACATACTGGTTTTGCCGTTGGATGCCAGCATTTTGCTGGCCAGCGGAGCAGTCGGGTAATGGCTGGGGACAAGCCGATGTCGCCGTTCTGGTCCCCCTCGCGGCATCTCGACCGCCGGCCGTTCCTTCAGGCCAGGGGAGCCATCACCGGCGCTCTACGGGGATTTTTCGCCGAGCAGGGCTTCATCGAGGTCGAAACCTCCGTTCTCCAGATCTCCCCGGGCAACGAGACCCACCTGCATGCCCCCCGGACCGAGATCATGCGACCCGACGGCAGCCGTGTGAGCCGATATTTGCGGACTTCGCCGGAATTCGCCTGCAAGAAGCTGCTGGCGGCCGGAGAGACCCGGATTTTCGAGTTCGCCCGGGTGTTCCGGGACCGCGAGCGCGGCGACCTGCATTTGCCCGAATTCACCATGCTGGAATGGTACCGGGCAGGCGCCCCCTATGACGCCATCATGGCCGATTGCGTCGTCCTCATCGCCCGCGCGGCCCAGGCGACCGGTATCGGTACCTTCGCCTTCCGCGGCCGGACCGCCGATCCCTTCGCCGAGCCGGAGCTTGTAACGGTGGCCGGCGCCTTCGAGCAATTTGCGGGAATCGACCTGCTTGCGACCATTTCCGGCGGCGAGGGCGACCGCGCCTCGCTCGCCCGGGCCGCGGCCGGCAAGGTCCGCGTCGCCGAGGATGACACCTGGTCCGACATCTTCAGCAAGGTCCTGGTCGAGCATGTCGAGCCGCATCTGGGGCATGGGCGTTTGACCATTCTGTTCGAATACCCATCTCCAGAGGCGGCACTGGCGCGCGTGAAGGCGGGCGATCCCCGCGTTGCCGAACGGTTCGAGGTCTATGCCTGCGGTGTCGAGCTCGCCAACGGCTTTGGCGAGCTGACCGACGCCGAGGAGCAGCGCAAGCGCTTCACGCAATCCATGGCGGAGAAGCAACGCCGCTACGGCGAAGCCTATCCGCTGGACGAGGACTTTCTGGCCGCGGTCGCGGCCATGCCGGAGGCGAGCGGCGTCGCGCTCGGCTTCGACCGGCTGGTGATGCTGGCGAGTGGCGCATCGCGAATTGATCAGGTGGTCTGGACGCCGCCTGCAGATGAAACGTTAAGCGAGACATGATGAAGAGCAATCTTGCGCGCACATTGCGTGAGCCGGCCGAACTTGTGGCCGAGCAGCTGGTATCAGCCGAAGCGCTGCCGGCGCTCGAACGTGTTGCCGCGCGCTACGCGGTTGCGATCACGCCGGCGCTGGTCGATCTGATCGACAGGTCCGATCCCGACGATCCCATTGCGCGGCAATTCATTCCGACCGCCGCTGAGCTGCAGATGCAACCGGGCGAGGACGCAGATCCAATTGGCGATCATCCGCACTCGCCGGTTCCCGGGATCGTGCATCGCTATCCCGACCGCGTGCTGTTCAAGCTCGTTCACGTGTGCGCGGTCTATTGCCGCTTCTGCTTCCGCCGCGAGATGGTCGGACCCGGCAAGGAGAACGCGCTCTCGGACGGCGCCTATCGCGCGGCGATCGACTACATCCGCTCGCACGGCGAGATCTGGGAGGTGATCCTGACCGGGGGCGATCCCCTGATGTTGTCGCCACGGCGGATGAGCGAGATCATGGCCGATCTGGCCGGCATCGATCACGTCAAGATCATCCGCCTTCACACCCGCGTGCCCGTGGCCGAGCCCGCGCGCATCAGCGACGAGATGGTGGCGGCGCTGAAGGCCGAAGGCGTCACCACCTGGGTAGCGCTGCATGCCAACCATGCGCGCGAACTGACGGGGCCGGCGCGTGCCGCCTGCGCGCGGCTGGTCGATGCCGGGATTCCCATGGTGAGCCAGTCCGTGCTTTTGCGCGGGGTCAATGACAGCGTGACCGCTCTGTCGGATTTAATGCGAGCTTTCGTCGAATGCCGGATCAAGCCCTATTATCTGCATCACGGCGATCTCGCGCCCGGCACGGCGCATCTGCGAACGACACTCGCCGATGGGCAGGATTTGATGCGGCAGCTGCGCGGACGGGTGTCTGGACTGTGTCAGCCTGACTATGTCATCGACATTCCCGGCGGCGCCGGCAAGTCGCCGGTGGGACCGAATTACGTGTTGCCGATGCAAAATACCGCACCTGATGCGGGTGATGCGGCATCGGAAACGCGCTATCGTATCGTGGATTATTGCGGCGACATTCATCTCTATCCGCCCGAGACCTGAAGATGCCGGCTTGAGAAATGGAGAGGTAAAATGAGAAGCATCATTTTGGCACTGTCGCTTCTGACGGTGTTCGGCAGCGCCGGCTTCGCGCAGACGGGAAGCAAGGGATCGACGAGCTCGGGACAATCGGCGGGTTCTTTGCCGCCTGCGCCCGTCGGTCATCGGCAGCCGCGCGTCGGCGACGTGCCAAACGAGAAGAACCTGAGCGACCCGAACGATCCTCTCAGCAAGGAAAATCAGGCGCTCGACAAGAAGATCAAGAGCATCTGCCGCGGCTGCTAGGCGCCGGAGCGGCGGGCAGGGTGCGACAGCCTCACCCCGCCCGCGATCGTTCGGTCAGGCGGAGCGCTCGTGCAGCCCTGCGCGCTTGGTGTTGCGCCGGATCTCGACCGCGTCAGCGAGCTGCTTGAGCACGGTTGCCGTGGTCGCCCAGTCGATGCATCCGTCCGTGATGCTCTGGCCATAGGTGAGCGGCTTTCCCGGCACAACGTCCTGGCGCCCGGCGACGAGATTGCTCTCGACCATCACCCCCATGATCCGGTTCTCGCCGCCGGAAATCTGCCTGGCGATGTCGGCCGTCACGAGGGGCTGGTTTTCCGGCTTCTTGCTCGAATTGGCGTGGCTCGCATCGACCATCACGAGCGGCGCGACGCTCGCTTTCGCCAGATCGTTGCAGGCCGCCGCGACGCTTGCCGCATCGTAATTCGGCGTGCTGCCGCCGCGCAGGATGATGTGACAATCCTCGTTGCCCGCGGTTGAGGCGATCGCCGAGCGGCCGAGCTTGGTCACTGCCATGAAATGATGCGGATTCGAGGCCGACTTCACCGCGTCCGCCGCGATGCGCACGTTCCCGTCGGTGCCGTTCTTGAACCCGACCGGGCAGGACAGCCCCGAGGCCAGCTCGCGATGGATCTGGCTTTCGGTCGTGCGCGCGCCGATCGCGGCCCAGGACACGAGGTCCGCAATGTATTGCGGCGTGGTCATGTCGAGGAATTCGGTGCCGGCGGGCAGGCCGAGATTATTCACCGCCGAGAGCACGTTGCGCGCCAGCCGCAGGCCCTTGTTGATGTCGAAGCTGCCGTCCAGATCAGGATCGTTGATCAGGCCTTTCCAGCCGACCGTTGTGCGCGGCTTCTCGAAATAGACCCGCATCACGATCTCGAGTTGGTCGGCAAGCTCTTCGCGCAAGCTCGCGAGGCGCTCGGCGTAGTCGAGCGCGGCCCTGGGATCATGCACCGAGCAGGGACCGACCACGACCAGAAGCCGGTCGTCCTGGCCATTGAGGATCGCATGGATGGCGTTGCGTGCTGCCATCACCACGCGCGTCGCCGTGAGCGTGCGCGGGACTTCCCGCATCACCTCTTCGGGCGTGCTCAGCTCTTTCAGTTCGCGGATACGAAGATCGTCGGTCGTGCTCAGCACGGCGGGCTCCTGTCATTTTGAGACCCCGCCGGCCAATAAAAAAGCCGCCAGGTCTGGCGGCTGTTCGGACTAGATGCTGCAATTTGTCAGATTGAGCGTGATCCTCCCACCGCCAGCGAGCTGTCGTAGCTAAAATACCAATAAAAGCTGGTGGTGGCGGTGATCATGGCCAGTCATATAGCGCGCGGTCGGCGGCTTGTCACCCCCGAATGACGTGACGGCGCAAGGGGCGCCTCAACTGTTGCTTTTGCGTGCCGCCAGCGCCATGCCGATCAGGGTGGCGCCGCCGAACAGCAGGTTGATGCCGACGAGGATGCCGATCGCCCATTCCGCCGAGCTCGGCAATCCCGTGATCACCATGAACGAGATCGCGATGTCGACGAGGCCCGAGATCAGGAGCCACGACCAGCGGCCGCCCGGCTCGCGGCGGTGCTCCAGTGCGTACATGATGGTGGCGACGCCCTCGGCGAGGAAATAGGCGCCGAGCACGATGGTCAGCGTCAGCACGGCCTGCATCGGCCGCGCCAGCAGCAGCATGCCTGCGAGCACGGCGAGCGCGGCTGAGATCAGCGACCACCAGAAGCCCGGCGTGCTGCGCGCCCAATAGGTCGCGATCAATCCGCCGATGCCGCTGATCAGGAACATCCAGCCGAGGAAGATCGCAATCGCAAGGCTTGCGAGCGGCGGCAGGATCAGCGCGGCAACGCCGAGCACGGAAAGCAGGATCCCTTCGAACAAGAAGGCCTTCCAATGCGCCTTGACCGTCCGGCTCATGGCGGATTGCAGCCGGGAAAGATCCTCAGGCGATGTCATGGGCAGGCTCCGGATCGAGAGGCGTGTGCTCGATCTAGTCTAGTACGCGCGCACCGCGCTCGCCACCCCGCGGTTCAGCCGCCGCCGTGCGCCGACGAAAAACCTTCGCCGCTGGTGCGGATGCGGTTGCGGCCGAGAACATAGATCGCGGTCGTGACGATCAGAAGTGCGAGGCCGAGCAGGATCGAGACCAGGCCGATCGGGATCAGGGCCAGCGTCAGATTGCGCTCGGGGTTGATGAGCCAGTGATGGATCGAGGTCAGCACGAAGGCGAGCCCGAGAAAGCCGACGCCGCCACCGGCAAGCAGCAGCGCCCACATCCGGCGGAGCTGGCTGAGGCGCTCTCGCGCGACGTCGGTTCGGGGTGCGTGATGGCGCGCGACGCGCCGCACCAGCCGGATGGCGAAGGCGATCGAGCTGAAGCCGATCAGCAGGCTCGCGCCGCCCAACCACATCCGCAGCGTCGGATCGAGATCCGGCATGCGCTGGAGTGTGAGCAGGGGGAAGTCGAAGGCCGAATGCAGGGCGAGCGGGCCTGCAAAGATGAGCAGGCGGCTGGAGAGACGGGCCCAGTCGCGATGATGGCGGTTCGCACCCAGCGCCGTGCCGGCGCGCGCGATGGTCAGATAGGCGCCGGCGATAATGCCGAGCGCGCCGTGGAACGGCACGGTCAGCACGCTGCGCAAGGCGGCCAGCGAGCGCCACATCTCGGCGTGCTGGACCAGATAGGCGAGGTTCTCGTAGGCGGCGAAGCCCAGTCCGACCGCGGCGCCATAGACCACGGTGTCCATCGGATTGGCGAAGGTCCGCCGCTTGGTCGAGGCGACCAGCACGATGGCGATCACCTTGACCGCTTCCTCCGGCAGCGCGACGCCGAAGATCGAATGCATGGCCAGCGCAGCCCACGGGTTGTCCGGGGCCGCGACCATTTTGGCAAAAGGGGCTCGGGCTAGGCCCAGCAGCGAAATGCTGGCCGCGCCGAGCAGGAACGCGGTCCAGACCTGGGCCGGCGGTCCTGGGCGTTCCTCGGCGGCAATGACGAGCCACAGCATCAGCAGCGCCGGGGCAATGGCGGCCGTTCCGATGACGGTGGGTAACGCTTCAATCAGGTACATCGGCGCCGAAAATAGGTTCCCTTGATCCGCTTATCCACATCGTCCGATGCGACCTTGTGTCATGCGCTTGCTGTCGCGTCGCTTAACAAGCGTGACAGCCTACGTTCATCAGGACGGTCGCCGAGGGGTAGAATATGGAGTGCAATCAATCGCATGACAGAACCACCTCGTCATCCCTGACAACGGTCGCGCGCCTGTCGTCGGATCGCGATTGGTAAGTGAGATCAAGGCAATGTGCAGGTTTCTTCGATTCACGATGAACGTGTCGCCGCGGCAAGTCCAGAGCCGGGATTGCTCCCTCCAGGCGACGCGCGGCCGATCGGGCCGGCCTAGTCACGCTTCGTCGCGCGGGATGGTGACGCGATCCGGCGTGTCCGTACCTGCTCCAGCTCCCAGAAGACGCGTATGAGGCACGTGCCAAGGCAGAGCACGATGAGCAACAGCAGGAAGGCCTGGTCGACGGCTGGGATGTGGGTCATTGCAACGATAAAGCAACGCCCGTGCCACGCGTTCCCGCCGCGGCCTGTGCTATCTGCAAGGGCCGCCGATCCCAAGCCCGCTTTGACTGTCTCAATGCGTGGTGAAAGGCGGCGGTGCGTCGGGCGCGACGTCGAAGGCGCCGAGATGGAATTCCTCGCCGATGGACGCGTCCGGTTCGGAATGCTGCGCCATCAGCGTGAACGCGGCCTGCGGGTATTGCTTCCAGATATCGAGATCGCCGGCGGTGATGGTGAGCCAGCCGAAGGTGTACATGTAGCGTCCGGGCTCGGTGACCCGGCCGACCCTGTCCCAGGTGATCTTATCGACCCTGATCTTATCGACCGTAATTTTCTCGACTGCCATTCGGTCCCCCGATCGCAAGTCTGCAGATGATGCTCGGCACGAGGCGCGGACCTTCAAAAGCTGACCCCGGAATGGGGCTGCGATAGGGCGGCGCGGCCGGAGGATCAGGCCGATTGCAGCATGGGCGAGCGGACGATCAGCCGGACGACGTCGTCCCGCGACTGCTTTTCGGCGAATTTGACCGCAAACCCGTTTTCGAACTTGCGGATCACGCGCCCGACGCAAGCGCCGACCGCAAGCGGAGTTCCCACCGGCGGATCGTATTCGCAGGATATCGCAACACCGGCCGTGGAGACGTCGATGATAAAGCAGGCATGGGTGCTGCCGTCGGCGAGCGTCAGGAAGGTGTGCGCGACCTGCGGAACGAAGCGCGCGTCATTCCGCAGCTCCTGGACGCTGGCGTCCTTCTGCTTCTTCTCGAGCCAGGTCAGCTTTTCCGACATCCAGGCGCGCCGGGCCCGCGTCATGTCGAGCTCCATCAGGAAGCCCGATTTCAGCGTCGCGCTGATGGTGCACTGGAATTCCCCAAAGTCCTGGAAGTAGGAGGTCACGCGCTCGCCGACCTTCCCGACCACGGGAACGTCGACCATCATGCGGAACGGTGAAACGCGGCTGGTGCGGCAGGCGAAGGTCCGGAGCTTGCCCTCGCAATCGTACCAACGCGGCAGCGAGTAGCTGCCACTCACGGTGACTTGTACGGCACGCTGTCTGAGGAACTCTGCGACGGACATGGGCGCCAATCGTGTTTCGGAGGTTTTCCGTAATTCCACGGTAGCAATCAAATTCTAAGCAAATGATACCGGCACTCACGAGCAGGGGTAAATTTTTGGTAAATGCGCCGACCGGGACGGGCGGCATAGCGCCGCGATTATCGGGCCCGCGACCTCACGATCGCGTCATCCGAGCAGCACCAGCAGGGCTAGCACGCCAAGGGCCATGACGAGCTTGATCGTCGCGCAGACCAGGCTGCTGGGTCTTCTCTCAAATCCGAACCACGGCAATGCATGCTGCATCGCGCGCGTTGCCAACGCTTCGACGATGACGAGCAGAAGGGCGATGCCGGCGAGGAAGGACCACGACGCGTCCGGCAGCATCCATGCCGCGAGCCACGCGGGGACGGACGCTTTCAACGACGCTAGCAGCGCGAACCATCCGAACAGGGATACGAAGCCCTTGATGACGTCGGGTCCGATCGTGCCGGGCTCGAGACGGATGCCGATCTTTCCAAGAGCGAGTTCGATGCGCTCGCCATCGCTGAAGAAGAGGAAGGCGCCGAGGTAGAGCGGAACGCGCGACTGAAACAGGAGCGCGATGATTCCGAACAAAACGGCGTAGCCGTACGCGTCCGCAAGAATGTTCGTGCCGGCCGCCTGCGACGGCGCCGGTGCAGCAGTGGCCCGAGGCAGCGATCTGGCGCGCACCATGTGTTCCAGCATTCTGGCGCGCCGCTCCGGCGCGCAGGCTGCCGAACGGTGGATCCATGGCGGCGGCGGCGCCGGCGAGGCAATCCCGGCCGGCTCGTCCAAGGGAGATTTCTCCTGCGCCATTGGCCTGCATCCGGTTCCATCTGGACATTGGTCGGAGGCGAGGGGCAGGCAGGTTCATGCGAGGCGGCAGATTTCGCCGCGTCATCCAAACGCCCGGATGATGGCGCTCCCTAGCGGAATCGAACCGCTCTCTCCACCGTGAAAGGGTGGCGTCCTAACCGATAGACGAAGGGAGCAAACCCAGGGCCCCGCCGCTTTTCGCGGCACGGCCGCTGGCCGCCCGAGTCATGCCCGGCGGCTGCGCGGGCGAACCTATAATGGCCTTTGGCGCCCTGGGCAAGCCGTTCGGGAACGGTCTTTTGGCACCGGTGGATAGCATCCCGCCCCAGGATCAGTCGGGGCGAATTCAACGGTTTCTTAGGTTCCCTGAGCTAGCGCTGGGCTGGGAGAATTTGAGCCGATGCCACCGCCCAAGAAGCGCGCAGCCCGCAAGTCGCTGTCGCAGCATGCCTGGATCACGCTCGAGGGCGGATTCGCGGCGCGGCAATGCCTGGTCCAGGACATCTCCGCCACGGGCGCCAAGATCACGCTGGACGAGGATGCGAGCCAGCTTCCGGGCGTGATCCGGATGGCATTCGCGCGCGATGCGCGGACCGGGCGGAGCTGCCAAGTGGTGTGGCGGCGCGGCAAATCGGCCGGCATCAAGTTCATCTGAAGCGCCCCGATAGCGCGCGACACCGGTCCGGGCTAGAACGGCCCGCATGCGTGCGCCGCTCCTCATCCTGATCTCGTTGCTGACCATGTCCGCGGCCGCGGCGGAAGCCTTGCGTCTGCCGCCTGCGGAGCGTCCACAGGCCGGCAAGGCCTTGCCGCTCAAGGGTGCCGGCGGGAGCGCGAAAGCGGGCTCCTGCGCCGCCTATGGCCGCGGCTTCCATCTGGTCGAGAGCACCGGCACCTGCGTCAAGATCGGCGGCTCGATCAGCATCGAGACCACGATCAGGCGCTGAAGCCCCATGCCACCTGATATCATGCGGCCCGAAATCATCGTCCCGTTCGTGATGTATTGCGCGCTGCTATGGTGGATCGGCCGCGGCCTGAGCTGGACCGCGCGGCTCGCCACCGCGGCCGTGACGCTCGTGCTGATTTTCTGCGTGCTGCTGTTCGAGCGCGGCTGGCCCTAAACAAAAAAACGCGAAAACAAGCCCATGCACAGTAGCCGCCACCTCCCGGCGGCGCGCGGCGAAGTGCCGATTCATCGTGCTCTCAACGGACTTTAAGCCGCGTCACCGCTCACGACATCGGCGGTGCCACAAATTGCGCAAAACCGGGCCGTTTGCCGAGCTCGGCGAGCCAGCGCGTCAGATGCGGCTGCGCGGGCCGGGTGATGCCCTCGACGCCGAGCCAGCGCCGCGCATAGGCTCCGATCGCGATGTCGGCGAGGGTGAATGCATCGCCGTCCATGTACGGGCGCGTGGAGAGCAGGCGGTCGGCGATGGCCCAGACCTCGGCGGCGGCATCGGCATCCTTCTGCAGCTGGATCATGTCGCGCTCAGCGGGCGGCGTGCGCACGAGGCCCCAGAACACCGGGCGGTCGACCGGCTGCACCATCGACAGTGTCCAGTCGAGCCAGCGGTCGACGCTGGCGCGCAGCTTCGGCGCCTCGGGATAGATTTGCGTGCCGCGCCCGTGCGCGAGGCAGAGATAGCGCATGATCGAATTGGATTCCCACAGCGTGAAGTCGCCCTCGACCAAGGTCGGGATCCGCGCATTGGGGTTCATCGCGAGATAGTCGGCCTCGCGGGTCTTGCCAAAAGCCATGCCGGCGTCGATGCGCTCGTAAGCCAGGCCGAGCTCGGCGAGGCACCACAGCACTTTCTGCACGTTGACCGAATTGGCGCGGCCCCAGATCGTCAGCTTTTGGTCCGGCAAATCATCCTCCCCAGGCGTTTCTTTCGGCGCGGGTAATAGCGGAATTCACTGCGGCGAGCGACGCGCGATTGCGCCGATCCTCTTATGCAAAAGGTCCGCATGCAAAAAGCTCCGCCTGAGGCGGAGCTTTCATTGCAAGGTCAAGCTGGTCAGGCGATCAGCGGCCGAAGAACAGCCACAGCAGAATGATCACCGGAATCGGCACACCCAACATCCACAACAAAATTCCGCGTCCCATCGCGTCCTCCTCCAATTGCATTGTCGGGGAGAGAACGCCGCAGGTACGGGCTGGTTCCCGCAAAAAGGCTCTACCAATGGCCGATGTTGGGCATCGACGACCACGGCTCCTGCGGTGGCTTCGGATCGCCCTTCTGCAAGATCTCGATCGAGTGCAGATCGGGCGAGCGGACGAAGGCCATGTTGCCGTCGCGCGGCGGCCGGTTGATGGTGACGCCCGCCTTCATCAGCTTCTCGCAGGTGGCGTAGATGTCGTCGACCTCATAGGCGAGATGCCCGAAGAAGCGGTCCTCGCCATACTTCTCCTCGTCCCAATTCCAGGTGAGCTCGACCAGCGGCGCGCCGCGCGTCTGCGGCTGCTTCTTCAGCGCTTCGAGATCGTCCGACGAGCACAGGAACACCAGCGTGAAACGCCCCTTGTCGTTCTCGATCCGCCGCACCTCCGTCAAGCCCAGCGCATCCTGGTAAAACTTCAGCGCGACATCGAGATTGCGCACGCGCAGCATGGTGTGGAGGTATCGCATGGTTGTTGCTCCCTTGAACGGATGGGGTTTTGCTTTGGGCCGGGACGGCGGGGGTAGGAGATAGCAGGAAAATCCCGGGAGGGGCAGGGGGCGGGTGCACGTGTGCGTGAGGGCGAAGCCAGCTGATGAAGTAATCAGCCGGCGAATTTCAATGCACTTTCACAGCAAATCCATTGCAGCACACGCGCCCCTGGCAATGTGTGCGGGCCGGTCTGTCGCCGCGGCCTATTGCGCAGCGAGGCGCTTCCCGGCGTCCTCGATCGGCGGCATGAAGAGCGATACTGCGGTGCCTTCGGGGTCACGAAACTGGAACGTCTTGTTGCCCCAAGGCATCGTCTTCAGCTCATGCACCAGCGTGACCTTGTCTTTCAGGCGCTGATAATCCGCATCGATGTCTTCGACTTGAAACTCGATCACGGCGGTGCGGTTGGCGCCGGGCTCGGCACTGTTTTCTTTCCAGAGCGCGACGGTCTCGGCTGCGCCGATCGCCAGGTTGGCGCCCGGCGTCACGATCTTGGCGAACACCGGCGCGAGCCATTCGGCGGAAACTCCGGTGATCATTTCGTAGAACGAAACCATGATTTTGATGTCGGTGGCGATCAGGCGAGTGGAGGCGAACTTCATGGCATGTCCTTTGGTTGACCGCAGATTTGAGCGGCATCGCGGGGCTCGTCGCACACCGCTGCTGCCACCCTGATGTCAGCAGTCACGATGCCGCGCCGAGCGCCTGAACTAAGGGCATGAATTGCGATGACAATGCTCAAGCGCTAGACGACGAGCCCCTTCACGCGAAGCGCCCTGCAGCGCTAACCGGGCCGTTGGAACGGTGACGCCAACCGCAGAATTGGCCACCTCGCTCACGGGTGGACAGGATTGTGTAGCCGTTGGCAGATGAACTCCTTGCGGAGCTGACGCGACTAACGGCCATGGCCAATATTCTAGGCGAGCTTCTGTTTGCACTTATCCGCTCGATTGTTGCTGGATGGGCGTATGCGCTCTGGGTCAAACTGGCGACATGGCTCGAGCCGAGAATCCAACGGCGTTGGGTGAAAATTGCCGCAGGAGGCCTCCTCGGCCTGGCAGCCTTTTTTATGATTCCGATCGTGATGGGACTGTTGGGGCTTTGAAGACAATGAAATCGGGTGTCGTCATCGCACTGGCAATCGGGGCACTCGTCTCGACGGTGCTCCTCGTCATGGAGCAGCTCACCGACTACTCCATCGCTGTGATGGCATGGGAGATGCCGGGCATCTCCGCAGCTTACCTTTTCTGGGGAGCTGTCGGCAGTTCCGTTTTCCTGGGCGTCGCCATCACTTGGGCCGTGAATGCCATCGTTTACGGGGCCCCCGCCTTCGTTGTCCTCACAGTCATCAAGCTGGCAATCCGCGATCTACCGAAGTGACAGGATTGAGCTCGGCGGCGGAGCCGTTGCTCAGCGTGTCCAAGAAAATGAGCGGCAGCAGGTCATGCAAGGCGCCGGACGCGCCTGCGTGATCGTCTGAAATTTCGCCTGCCTGCGAGCGGCCGGACGGTCGGCATCATGAACCACGACGGAGTTCGAGGCGACGAATGCCCGTAAACGAAGGTCTCTCGTCGTGAAATGGTTTAGACGATACGCAGTTGGCTGCCTGATCGCGGTGCTCCTTTTCGCGGGCCGGGACAGTTATAAACGGCCGGGCGAAGACATGCGCTACGGGGCCATCCTTATGGTAGCCGCCGGTTGGCCTGTTGTTGCCGCGATGGTCGTGGGAAGCACCATCGGTGACATCGTCCATGACGTGAAGCAAGGCAAAGCGGGATGAGTGCCCGGCTGGCAAAGCGGACAGGCCGCGATCCCGGCAAACAAGTTTTGGAGCCCACTACGTTTCGTGCGCTTAATTGACGCCCCCCATGTTCGGCGAAATGCAGCGCGCTTAACGTTTGTGAATGCCGCGTTGCCTCAACGCCTGCAACCTTCCCAAATATCGGCGGCACTTCTGATCATCGATGGAGGCATGTTCTTCCGTCTCACGGGGGCGGGCGTGCATGCCCGCATCGGCGTCCGTCCGCCAACGAGAGTAGTCGTGATCATTGTGAGCTGGGGATGGTGATGTTGCTTCTGGAAGAGTTCAACGCACGAACGCTGTCGCACATGGACAAGGCGTTGGAGTGCGTCAGCGAGATGATGCCCGAGGTAATGGAAGCCTACGCCGCGCGCCGGTATGTCGCCGAACGGATCATCCATTGCGCCAAGCACGAGACACGCGAGATCGACGGCCTCGTCGCGGCCGGTCGGCGTGCGGTCGCTGAGCTGGCTGTCCGGGTCGTCGAAAGCGATTAGCTGTCTGGTCGCGAACAGCGGCAGCGTTCCGGTCAGCCGCCGCCTGTCAATCCGTGTTTCGCAATGCCTGAAGCTGTCTATTTCTCGAGCCCGGCCTTCTGCCGCATCGTGTCGATCAGCTCTGACGCCTCCGCCTTGGTCAGATCCTCTTTGGGGAGGGGCTTGTGGGCCTGCTCGGCGAGGGTCTTGAGGTAGGATTCCTGGGCGCCGGTCATCGGGTCGTCCCCGGATACCCAATCCTTCGGATCCTTTTGGGTGTTGCCGGCGGTGTTGCCGGCCATCTTGTTGTCAGTCACAGCGATCTCTCCTTTTCAGGCTCAATGCCGACTGATGCTTTTTGTTCCTTATTTGTTCGTGGCTGGCCCATGACGCGGCTGGGGCGCACTTTGCCCGGATCAGCGTCGGGAGATGATCACGAAACGGCCGGCATCGATCGGCGTCTGCGCATCAGACTTAGCTTGCGCCCCCAATCGAGGATCGGTGCCTCAACGGCGACGTGCGAGGCGGCGGCGAGATCAACGGAGAGCAGGATAGAGTGCCCGCAACTGCGCGGAGTGCACTCACCAGTTGCCGAGCGGAAATCTATCACGATTGAACCCGGGCGAAGCGCGGCGCGACCAACCGCCATGCTGCAAAGCCTGCCCGGCATCGGAATTGGCTTCGCGGCCTAGGTGCCAAGACACTAAAGAGGAATGTCGTGAAGGCGATCACGCTGCTCGCGGTGGCGGCCATGCTGCTGGTGGAAGTCTTCGGGTCGAAGGCGAGCGTCGGCGGCTCGATGAGCTTCATGCTGATCTTCGTGCTCGTGATGCTGGCTGTCGCGATCTTCGAGGCGTGGTCGAACAAGCGCGGCGCGACGGGATGGATCGTCAATTTGATCGCTTCGGTGGTTGGCGGGCTGGTTGCGGTTGCCCTGATCGGAATGGCCATGGAGGCGATGCTGCCTTACCTTCACCTCGACGGTTCGCTCGCATCCTCCCAGAATCCCCTGAAATACGTTCTGGTCGCAGCCATTGCGATCTGCATGGTGCTGGGATCGTGGCTGCCGCTACGAGCCGTCAACCGGCTTCGTCACTGAAGGGCATCCAGCGTCGCGCTCCCTAGCGCTTTGCTTCCTGCTTGCCACGCCTGACATCCTCAGCTTCGTCCACGAGCTTCAAGGTTGTGCCGTCGTAGGTCAGCTTCAGCCCACGGCCGACGGTCCATATCCATCCTTCCCGAGCGTCGCTGGTTGGCTGGGCATTGAACTGGTCGGATATCGATTTGACTGCAGCGTCTTTGGCCGCAGCGTCCTGGGCACCAGGGTTGTTCAACTCCGCATCGACGCGCCAGATGGGATGTTTGGGGTCCGGATTCTTGGGGTCAACGTCGTCGGCAAAGATCGTGACCTTGGCGCCGTCGACTGCGCATTCGAGGACGTAGGAATCGCGAAGCTGACGGCAGCGGTAGCGACGTTGCGTGATGAGCTTGTTGGTCTCGTCGAATGTCATTCCGGGCGAAAAGCCGAGAATGTCGGACTTCTTCACGAGTGCCAGAGACGAAGGCTTCAGAAAGCCGGGCTGTACCGACACGAGAACGGCAGCAGCAACAACGATCAAGCCGGCGATAACAATGGCAATCTTCATCAGCCCCTCATAAGAAACGTCCGACCATACAACGGCCGAAGCGTTCTAGCAGCCATTGCGCTGCATGGTTCGAGCCGCCCGCTGTCTTTGTAGGACCGCAGCTCGGAAGATCGCAGCTTCGGAAGATCGCATGGCAACTATCGGCTGGTCATGAACGTAGAAAACCGCCCCTGACATGACCAGGGGCGGCTCTCACCAAACGGGGTTTCGAACGCGATCTAGTGACCGGTGCCGGGCTTCGTCGTCTTCGGCGGCTTGCCGTCTTCGATCCGGCCTTCGTTGCGCAGGTCGCGACCTTCCTGAGCCTTCTTCTGGCTCTCGGGGGACTTGCCGTGTTCGTTCATCTCTTCTTTGATGAACCCGGCGCCTTCCTTCACTTTGCCTTCAACGCTCATGACGATCTCCCTTGCTGGAGATGGGGCAACTCGCGGCGAGAGCTGACCGTTCCGGTGCGCGCACAATTGTGAGGCGTGCATTCGCGGCAGGTTCCAAAAAAGACCCTTCTCATGAAATGGCCGCGCCGCCTTGTGGGAAGCGACGCGGCCGGGAGCAGCCGTACAGGAAAACGGCTTACTTCATGTTGCTGCGGGTCCTGGTGCCGCCCTGGTCGCTGCCGGGGCCGGAGCCACCCTGGCCGGAGGCGTCGGGCCTCACCGTTCCGCCCTTGCTCATGCCGTCATGGCTCATGCCGGTCGTGCCGCTGCTCATCGTGCCCTTGTCCGTGTTGGTCATGCCGGGCTTCTGCATGTTGTCGGACTGCGGGGCAGGGCCCGTCTGGTTCTGCGCAAAAGCGGAGCCGCACATGAGGCCGAGGGCGGCGGTCGCAATGATGAGCTTCTTCATCTCAAACTCCTGGTTGGTTGTGTGGGCCAACGGGAGCGCAGAAGCCGTGTTCCTAAAACTGGGCGTTCCGGAGTGCAAAAATTCTCGTCTGCGCGCGAACCGCTATCGACTTCGCTTGAAATCGCTCTAAGCCGCAATGCGCTGGTCGGCCGGGCCCGTCAGGTGCTTGAGCACTTCCGCGTGCTCCAGATCGGGAACCGCGATGGCCGTGTGGCTGTAGCTCGCATGGGTTCGTGAGTTTGCAATCCTGTCCAGGATCTCCCCGCCCTTGATGACGTGGAGGCCCATGCCCTCTCCGGATGGGAAGATCGCGAGCACCACGTCATAGGCGGTGATGACGGCGCGAAGCGCTTCGGCCTTGTCTTCGGCAATTTCGACGAAGACGCGAACATCGGCAGCGAGTTCACGCAGCTCGTTAAAATCCAGCACTTTGAGTTACTCCAACGCAACGATACTGAGAGGAGCTTGGAGGCGTTAGGTTACCGAAGTCTCAACGGCGCATGCCCGGTCACAGGTTTCTCGACCAGGCGCCCCGCGAGGCGATAGACAAGCGGGCATTGCCGCCCGCTCGGCAATGCGCCGGCACGGAAAGAACGTCTGGAACGGGGAGGGACGAAGCGCGCCTCATACCCCTAAGGGCGTCACACGATGCGCGCGTGACTTATGCGCGCTTTATTTGGCGTATCCCTGGGAGCGGAGCCACGCGATCTTGCGGTCGCCGTTGATCCAGTCGTCGGCATCTGCCTTGCTGGTGAAGCCCTTGATTTCGCGCTGTTCGCTGTCCGGGTAATCCGCCAGGATTTTCCAGTCGTTGTCTGCAATGCGGACGGTTTTGAAGGTCACTTTTGTTTTTGCCATGCCGCATTATGCAGGAGATGACCGGAAAAGAGAACCTGCCTTGTGACGGTCACCCGCGCGGCCCCAGGCGCAGAGCTGGGGGCCAGCCTGGCCGGCCGTGTGCGGCCGGGGCCCCCCGAAAAGGCGAAAGCCCCGCCTGGGGAAAGCGGGGCTCTCTGATGGGGGTGAAGCTTGGGGACTTCAAAGAGTTAGACGCCTCAGGGAGAAAATGGTTCAAGGCGGAAACGGCGCAAGCTGCGGCATCTTTGCCGCGGCGTCCGCCCCTCCCGCAGAACCCCCTGCTTGCGTTTTGGGCGTCGATGGGTTCTAAGCCCCGTCACTTCATGAAAGTTGGCATGAATCAGAAGCGCGTTGCGCGGTTGGACCGCGTCCTGAGCAAAGCCTGCTCGCGCGCACAGAAGGAAATTCAGACATGGCGAAGATGACCAAGACTCAGTTGATTGATGCAATTGCCGAGGGCACGCAGCTGTCGAAGAACGACGTGAAGTCGGTCATCGAGTACATGGCGACCGTCGGCTACAAGGAGCTCAACGAGTCCGGCGAGTTCGTCATTCCCGGCTTCGTGAAGATGTCGGTGGTGAACAAGCCGGCGACCGAAGCCCGCATGGGCGTCAATCCCTTCACTAAGGAGCCGATGCAGTTCGCCGCGAAGCCGGCGAGCAAGTCGGTCAAGGCCTCGCCGCTGAAGGTGGCCAAGGACTCCGTCTAAAGATTCGCGTTTTCGTTGCGGCGGCCGCTTTTCGCGGAGCGCCGCAATGATTGCTTGCTTGTGCTGAACCAATAAGGAACTCTCTTAGGGAACTCTCGGCCGTCGTCAGGCTTTGCTTCCGAAAGGGAGAAATCACATGACTGGTCTCAGCGAAGTAGAGATTCGAAACCGCGCCTATCACCTCTGGAAGGAGGCCGGCGAGCCCGCGGGCACGATGGACACCTTCTGGTACGAGGCCGAAAAGGAGCTTCTCGCCGAGCGGACCAAGCAAAGCGAAGTCCCGCCCGGGATGACCGACAATCTGCCGGTCTGACTTTGCCGGTCTAAGAGGCGGACAGAGTCGAGCGTCGACAGCTCTCAAAGCAGCCACCCGGCGTAACGCCCGGGTGGCTGCTTTGCTGTTCGGGCCATCGCTTGGATGGCGGCCGCCTCAAAGAAAAACCCCGGGCTTAGGGACCGGGGCTCTTCAAGCTGGTCGGCCGCGTCGCGACATGCCGCCAGCACCACTGCATTCGGCTTGACAACGCGATACGAAAAAAATCGTTCCGGCTGCTACTCCGCCGACACGGACACGTCGATGATCGCCGGCGTATCGACCTGGCGCTCGCGCCAGACGACGAGATCGCATTTGGGATTGAGCCACTGATACTCGGAGCCGCGCGCCTTCAGATGCGCAAGCGCTGCATCATGTGCGGCGGTCTGGTCCGGCGCCTCGACCATGATTTCCACGGTCTCCTCGATCTGACGCACCACCTCGACGGCGTAGTATTTTCTGGTCACGGTCCCTCGCTCCGGAATGACTAACGGGGAGGGCGATGGCGCGTTCCCCAAAAGAAAAACCCCGCGCTTTCGCACGGGGCCTTCCTGGCTGGCTGCGATGGGATTTCAGCGCCGCGCCGCCGGCCGCGTTCTCGAACTTAAGGTTGAAAACCCAAAAAGCAACCGCGCCGGCGCGCGGAAGGCTCAAGGTGATGCGGCGAGCGAATTTCGCGGGGAGGGGCTGGACTTGTTGTTCCTAGTTTGTTCTAGTGGGGCATCTCTTTTGGCGGTGACCAATGTCTCTTGGGAGGTGCCTATGACTGTCGAGAAACAACGCGAAGTGATCAGGCTCTGGAATCAGCTCAGGAAGCTCGAAGGTCCGGCCGCGGAAGAACTCCGCATCCAGATCCTCGAATGCTTTTCGGGGAGGGATCTGTCGGGGAAGGAGACGGTGAAGCGAGCGGCGTGATGAGCGTCGCACGGCGTCGATGATAACAGGCCATCGCGCCTGCCTTCACCGATCGTTAGGAATCGTTTTGCGCTGATCCCTCGACTCCGATTCGTTCTTTGCGAACGAAATGGAGTCGGATGCAGAACAAGCCGTGGCTTCTGTGTCGATGCGGGACACGCCTCTCCAAACCAAGCCGGCGTGATGCTTGGCACAGTCCTGTTCGCCTGTCCTTCGCTACGAGATCAGGCGAGGGAGACGCGACATGGATGCGTGCTGGTTTCTCGAGATGTTCGCCGAGATCGCAAAAGTGTTTTGGTACGACCGGCACCCGCGCTTGCGCAAAGGCAGGCCGTCGGTGCCGCAGGTGCCACCGCGATCGAAATCCGAAGACGCGATGTGAGCGCGCGACCGTTGGCGATGATGCGATCGTTTGCGCACAAACGAAGTGTTAAGACTTGCTTCGCGCCGATTTCTGCGATTCCGATTCGTTCTTCGAGAACGAAAGGCAGGTGAAGCTGGAACAAAGCCGGACGGCGGATCGCCAGAAGCTCCGCAGCCTCGGCTTCGCGCGAGCTTGAAGCGGCTCGCCGAGTTCTGACGACGCTTGGCCAACTCCTAACGGAAGATTGCCGCGAAGCCGATAACCCTATTCGGTTAGGTTAAAAGCCCAATCGCGTTGCGCTTGCCGCTGCTTGGGATAGGTGTGTCTGGCGAAGGCGCGCTCCGACTTTGCCAACAAGCGACTTTGCCAACAAGCAATTTTGCCAAGAACGAATTCATGACACCTTTTTCAGAACCGAGCTTTTATCAGGGCGATCGCCACACCTACCGGCGCGTCGCCATCGTCGGCACGCTATTTTGCCTGGCTTTCGTGGTGATCAGCATCTCGCTGCGGCCACAGCTCGAGGACACGCGTGTCGCGGTCAAGGCCGACAGGCTGATGCGCACGGCGGGCCAGCCACCGCACACGAATTAACGGTCGTCGCCGGCGATCTGATGGTCGGCGCAATTCCCGGGGCACGCGGTGCCATGTGAGGCGAGCGCCACGAAACCGGCATAACCGGACAGGTTGAGCAGGACTTCGAGCCAAACGGGCATGTCGGCCTCTTTTCTCCTTGAAGGCTACGGCAACGTGCGCGCGAAGCGCATGTTCCCGGACAAGACGGACTGGCGCCTCAAAGCGGGGTGGTGGGGTCGAGCCGCCGGCCGAGGGTGCCTACGGACTCGCTCGACGGCTCTTCCTTAAGGAACTCGGCAATGGCCCGCGCCAACTCGCCGTCGCTCATCGGCGTCGGCGGCGGGCGCAGCGTGCCGACACCGAAACTGCGGACGATCTCGTCGTAATGCTGATCGCCGGATCTGGGAACCAGCCTGCGGATACGGGCCAGCAATTTGGATATCGGCACTTTATCCTCCTAGGCGCTCCCCGCTGGCAGCAATTGGGCTGCGTTGCCAATTTGCCGTCCGTGAAACTGAAAACCCCGCCAGCATTGGTGATGCTGACGGGGTCTTCGTGCTGTTGCCTGAACCGGATGGCGGAGGCGTCCGCACTTGAACAGACAATTCGCGGAACGCGCGGCGGTTCCATGCGTGGCGGATTTAATCCGAGCTCGGTTCCACAGCCTTGCGCGCAACCATCGCAACGCGCCGGCGTTGTCTATGCGAGATACGAAGGAGGAGATTCATGATGAGGAAGACACTGGCAGTTCTGGCTACCGTTGCGGCCGTCGGCGTGACCGCGGTCGCGGCGCCTGCGCCTGCCGAGGCGCGCGGCCGCGGCATCGGTCCGGGCCTCGCATTCGGCCTCGCCGCCGGCGCCATCACCGCGGGCGCCGTCGCCGCGTCCCATCCTTATGGCTACGGCTACGGCCCGGGGTATGGCTACTATGGCGGCCCCGCCTATGCTTACGGCCCCGGTCCGTACGCCTATTACGGCGATGGACCGTACTACCGCCGCCACCATTATTACCGTCACTGGTAACGGCGGACCAAATGAAAAGCCCGGAGCAATGCTCCGGGCTTTTTTCATGCTCGGTGATCTGCTGTCGTTACGGCCAGAGCGAAGGCCGCTCCACCTTGCGCGCGTTGTCGAGCGTCGACACGAAATACTCGTCACGCTCGCGCTTGAATTTTTCCTGGGTGGCACGGAAGGCGGCGACACGGGCGGCGATCTCTTCGCGTTCGCGGATTTTACGTTGTTCGTCCTCGGTCATTTCAAATCCCCTCTGCACGTGAGTATGTGTCCTACTGAACTCAAGCACTGCCGCCGCAATCACGTTGAGTCGCGTCAACACATGCATTGGCGCTTCTGATTGGGGCGTCAATGGGGAGGAGGCATTGCAGGATTGTGATAAGCGAGGGTCGGAAAAAATTGCCGACCACGTCGTGCGCCGCAGTGGATAACCGCGTCAACAATCTTGTCGCTTGCGCATGTTGCAGCTAGCGCAAAAAACAAATCAGCAAAACCGATCGGCCAAGCCAATCGGCAAAGCAAAACGGGAGGCCGCGTTGATTGCATCGGATCTTCGCAGCGGCGTCGAGCGTCTCGGCGACATGATCGCCGAAGCCAAACGGATCGTGCCGTTCACCGGCGCCGGCATCTCGACCGAGTGCGGCATCCCCGACTTCCGCTCGCCGGGCGGAATTTGGACGCGCAACCGCCCGATCCCATTCGACGAGTTCGTCGCCAGCCAGGAGGCGCGCGACGAATCCTGGCGCCGGCGCTTCGCGATGGAGGAGGTCTTTGCGGCGGCCAGGCCCGGCCGCGGCCATCGCGCGCTCGCCTCGCTCTACCGTGCGGGCAAGGTTCCCGCGATCATCACCCAGAACATCGACAATCTGCACCAGGCCTCCGGCGTCGCGAGCGACCACGTGATCGAACTTCACGGCAACACCACGTATGCGCGCTGCATCGGATGCGCTCAGGCCTATCCGCTCGATTGGGTGAAGCGCCGCTTCGACGAGGAGGGCGCCGCGCCCAACTGTACCGTGTGCGACGAGCCGGTGAAGACCGCCACGATCTCCTTCGGCCAGATGATGCCCGAGGACGAAATGCAGCGCGCGACCGCGCTGTCGCAAGCCTGCGACCTCTTCATCGCGATCGGTTCCTCGCTGGTGGTATGGCCGGCCGCGGGCTTTCCGATGATGGCGAAGAGATCAGGCGCACGTCTGGTGATCGTCAATCGCGAGCCCACCGAGCAGGACGACATCGCCGACCTCGTGATCCGCCACGACATCGGCGAAACGCTCGGACCCTTTGTCGGTAATTGAGGCAGCAATTTGATTCGCGGCTGTGCAAGCTGTTCATAGGTTCCGCCGAATCTCTTTTTTGTCTATGCCTCGCAACCGGGAGTGTTATCTTTTGAGTCGAAAGATTCGCGTCGCGTCGAGTTGAGAAGATTCTCTAAAGACGCGTGATTCGGCGCCGCCATTCAGGCGGGTTGCATGGCATGTGTGGGGTCCGGGGTTATGGGGTCGTCCGACGGATTTGAGTCCAAGAAGGTCGGAGTTCCCGCGGTGGGTGAACACGGCGGTGGCGGTCGCGACAGCGCTCTCAGTCCATTCACCGGACTTGGTGAGAGCAGCGCCAACCTCGTCGAGGTTCATGGCGTCATCAAATGGTTCGACGCCTCAAAGGGCTACGGCTTCATCGTTCCCGACAATGGCTGGCCCGACGTGCTCCTGCACGTTACCGTGCTTAGGCGCGACGGCTTCCAGACCGCCTACGAGGGCGCCCGCATCGTCGTCGAGTGCATCCAGCGCGCCAAGGGCTATCAGGCGTTTCGCGTCGTCTCGATGGACGAGTCGACTGCGATCCATCCGGCGCAGATGCTGCCGCCGCGCACTCATGTCACGGTCACGGCGACCAGCGGGCTGGAACGGGCCCAGGTCAAATGGTTCAACCGGCTGCGCGGTTTCGGCTTCCTGACCTGCGGCGAGGGCACGCCCGACATCTTCGTGCACATGGAGACGCTGCGCCGCTTCGGCATGACCGAGTTGCGGCCCGGCCAGTATGTCCTGGTCCGCTTCGGACCCGGCTCCAAGGGCATGATGGCGGCCGAGATCCATCCCGAGACGGGATCGCCGGTCTCGTCCCACTAATTCCATTCTCGCGATCGTGAGCAGAGGCGCGCTGGCTGGCCGGCGCGCCTCTGGCTTTTCCGGCGACCGCCACGTAAGGACTGGTCCAGTCCCACGCCTCGAGAGCCATCCATGAATTTCGATCGAAAGGCCATCTTCGCCGTTGCGAAGGGCTGGCTTGCCGCCATCCTCGTCATCGCCAGCTTTGCCGTCGCGAGCGCGCCCGTCCGCGCCGCCAGCTTCCAGCCGCTCGAGATCGTCACCAGGAACGGCGTGCAGGTGTTCTTGGTGGAAATGGCGACCACCGAGGAGGAGAAGCATACCGGCCTGATGTACCGCAAAGAACTGGCGGACGGCAAAGGCATGCTGTTCGACTTCAATCCCGAGCAGGAGGTGTCGATGTGGATGGAGAACACCTATGTCTCGCTCGACATGATCTTCATCCGTGCCGACGGTCGCATCCTGCGCATCGCCGAGAACACCAAGCCGCTGTCGACCAGGATCATCTCGTCCCAAGGGCCAGCGCGGGCTGTTCTGGAGGTGGTGGCGGGAACGGCGCAGAAATACGGCATCCGCCCCGGCGACCGTGTTGGCCACCCGCTGTTCGGCAGCAAGTAGGCGGAAGGGGCTTATTGCCCCGTCCTGACGGTCTTTTGGGAAGCTTGCTGGTGCCTTTGGAAGGCTTGCTGGCGCTTTGGGAAGCGTGTATCGACGGGGCTCGCCGGACATTCGGGGTATAGCGCAGCCTGGTAGCGCGGCAGTTTTGGGTACTGCAGGTCGTTGGTTCGAATCCAGCTGCCCCGACCAGTCCGGAGGTGGGTCGGAACCGCACCTCAGAACAACAGCCAATCGGCGAGGCGACAGGCGATCCAGGCGAGCGCAGCTCCAGCCGAGCATGGCGATCCCGGCCAAGCCGACACGGCGCGTTCCGTGCCGACGCCCGGAGCTGCCAAAGCCTTACTAAACCCTCGGCGCTCATTCCCCGCGCAACGCGACTTCTGCGCGATTTTTCAAGGCATTGGGCGGGTCGGACGGGGGGAAATCGTAAAACTTTGTCGAACCTTTAGGCGTCGTTCTAGACATATAGGTGTTGGGGGATTTCAGCGCCCAATGCCTAACGGACGCCGCCAAGCGATGATATTCCGCTTGCGCGGCGTTACGCTTTTCCGACCATCAGTTCGTCGCGTACCAGCCGAACGGAAACGGCAGGAACGGCCAGGCCAGCTGATTGTCGTTGGCGGCTTTCCGGGACTCTTGCTCCGGCGTCTTCGCCGGCAGAGCAGGCGGCGTCGATCGCAGCGCCAGGCGCAGACATGCACATTGCAAATTCATCGTGGTGGCCCCCGCCCGTCAATCGTTTTCAAAAATTCGCGTCAGCCTGGAAATCACCGCGCGTCCTCAAAACGACGCGCTCATTCTCAAATCGCACACAGTCTAGGAAAATCGGCGACCGCTTTCAACCGGTCTTACCGTGCGCTCACAGGAAGTAAGGTTGATCGGTTAGGTTAAGGGCGAGCGGTTGTTGCGGCCGCCTTCGTGACTGTTATCAGATCGATCCGGCTTGCGATGGCTGCCTGAAATTCGTGCTCACACGGCATCACAGTTCGTCGCAGCGCTCGTATCCCGTGAGTACTGCATCATGTCTTTCGATCGCAACGTCCGAACCATCGGTCCGCAGGCGAGCTGGACCGATATCTGGCACCTCTGGACCGTGTTCGTGCCGCGCCGCTCGATCAACGGGCAGCTGGTTTACGGCAAGGTCTGGCGCCGCCACGACGGCCGTGACTGGATCTACAAGAAGTTCACCGAGTACGACAGCGAAGCGGCGGCCTGACGCGGCGTCGCTGGGATCCGGCGCGGTATCGCTGCTGCCCTTCAAGCGGCCTTTGCGGCCGCAGGCTTGGGCGGCGGCGGCTTCAGCGGCTTGTCCTGCTTCTTCGACCAGGAGATGTAATAGGCCACCGTCGTCATGATCGCGATGCCGGCGACGCTGACGAAGATCTGCGCGAACAGCGAGCCCGAGCTCATCGACAGCTCGAAATGACCGACGAAGGACAGGAACACGCCGACGCAGAACACGGCGAGCGACTGCTGGCCGCACACGATGATGGGGTCGAACCCTTTCCATTCCAGGCCCGGCCAGTCCTTCGGCACGAAGCGGATCACCAGGATCACGATCACGACGAAATGGATGAAGCGGTAGGGCGCGAGGTTGGTCTTGTCGTTCGGGTTGAACGCCGAGAACAGCCATTCCGGGAACATGCCGCCGATGATCGGGAAACGACCAGCCATGGTCATGACCAGCGCGAACAGCATGTAACCGAGACAGAGCCAGAGCGTGACCGGCGCATTGATCAGCGCCATCGAGCGGCGCGCGCCGCCCAGGGCGCACCAGGCGCCGAACACGAACAGCACCTGCCAGGCATACGGGTTGAAGTACCACTGTCCGGCCGGATAGGCATTCAGGTTCAAGCCGAAATGGCGAGCGGTCAGCCACAGCACGATGGACAGTGCCATCGTCAGGTCCGGCTTGCGCAGCATGAACCAGAGCACCGGCGGAAACAGTCCCATCAGCACGATATAGAGTGGCAGCACGTCGAGATTGAGTGGCTTGAAGCGAAGGAACAGGCCCTGGCGCAGCGTCTCGGTGGCGTTGTCGACCAGGCCGGCGACGTTGAACTCGTTGATCATCTCGGAATCGCCGAAGCGCAGCGCCAGATAGCTGATCGAGGCGATGTAGATCACGAACAGGATGATGTGGGCGACGTAGAGCTGCCAGACCCGCTTGGTCAGCCTCGTGGCGCCGACCAGGAAGCCGCGCTCGAGCATCATCCGTGCATAGACGAAGGATGCGGTGTAGCCGGAGATGAAGACGAACAGATCGGCAGCGTCGGAAAAGCCGTAATTGCGGGTGGTGATCCAGTTCACCACGTTGTCGGGGATATGGTCGAGGAAGATCGCCCAGTTCGCAATGCCGCGAAACAGGTCGAGCCTGAGGTCACGGCCCTTCTCGGGGAGCGTGGCGTTGATGTTCAGGAAGGACATGCGACGGGAGCTTTCGGAGGGGACGGACAGGGAGATGTCAACGAAGCAGGGCCGCCGGGCGAGACCCCGGCGCGGAAGGCGGGTACGCAATTGTCACGATGCAGCATAATGATTATACCCATCGGCGAGCCATCCCGGGGGCCGGAATCACCGATCAGTTCCCAAAAGGTGTCTCTATACTATGCCCGCGGTTTCCACCAACTGCTACCGTGACGCATCGAAATCGAACGAAAAGACGAACAAGAGGCCCGGACCATCCATGACCGCACGCATTTTCAAGCCCGCCAAGAACGCGATGCAATCCGGCCGGTCCAAAACCAAGGAATGGCAGCTCGACTATGAGCCCGAGCAGCCGCGCGCGGTCGAGCCGCTGATGGGCTGGACCTCGTCCGGCGACATGAAGCAGCAGATCACGCTGCACTTCCACAGCAAGGAAGAGGCGGTCGCCTATTGCGAGCGCAAGGGCATCGCCTACCAGGTCATCGAGCCGAAGGAATCGGTGCACCGTCCGGTCGCCTATGCGGACAATTTCTCGTTCCGCCGCGGCGAGCCCTGGACGCATTGAGGGCGGGCCACGCGTCGAGACTCGCGTCATGCCCAGGCTTGCCGTCTTCGCTGAAGCTTCGCCTGCCCAACACCGAATGCCCGGCGAAGCCTTGGCGGAGCCGGGTCCCGGGCATCCACGTTTAGCCCCCGTAAGAGCCTGCGGCTGGCCGGAATAAGCTCGGACAACCACGCGGGTTCTTCCCATCGTCCTGCCCTTGGCAGCCATTCCGCCCCGTGCTTCGCTGCCTCGCATGAGGCGACCATGACGAGGTGGGCTATGGCGGGGCGTGACCAGCTCGACGGCGTCGATCTGAAAATACTCTCCGAATTGCAGCAGGACGGGCGGGTTCGCAACAACGAGCTGGCGCTGCGCGTCGGGGTGTCCGGGCCCAACTGCGTGAGGCGGCTGAAATCGCTGTTCAGCCGCGGCGTGATCCGGGCGGTGCGCGCCGTCATCGACGAGCGGCTGCTCGGCTACGAGGTGGTGTCGTTCGTCTCGATCCAGCTCGGCAGTCAGGCCCAGCCGGTGCTGGCGGCGTTCGAGAGCTCGATCGCCGCAATCCCGCGCATCCAGCAGTGCTGGCGGATTTCGGGCGACACCGACTATCTTCTCAAATGCGTGGCGCCGAGCGTCGAGAGCATGCGCCAGCAGCTCCTGCATTTCGCAGCGATGCCGAACGTGAAGAACGTCCGCAGCTTCCCGGTGTTGGGCGTGGCGAAGGACGTGCCGCTGCCGTTGCAGGAGATCGTGGCGGCAGGATAGTTCGGCGGGGACGGGTGCCAAAGTGTGGCTCGCACAACGAAATCCAAAACTCCGAAGGCGCGGGAGTGATCGCCTTGCCGGGGATACAGGTTCGGATAAGACGGATAAAACATAAGTAACTCACCTAACTGTGACATGTGATTTGCGAAGTCCTGCAATGCGCCGAGCCGTGATTGCCGGTTCCTGGCGCCAGCCTACATGCGAGCTGTGAACCTCAGCCTGCGTCGCATGCCGAGGCCTCTTTTGTGGGACCCTGAAGCAGGAAAAGACAACATGACCTTGACCTCGAAGACGTTCGTCGCATCCGCTGCGACGCTGTTTGCATCTGCGTTTCTCATGATGACCGCGCCGGCTGCCCAGGCAGAAGACTACTGCATCACCAATGGCGCCCAGGCCGCACACGGCTGCGGCTATCCGACGATGGAGGCCTGCCGGGCCGCGGCCGGCGGCATCGGCGGCTCGTGCTCGCAGAGCGGCGGCGCGAAGACTTCGACGGACGCGCTGGCCTTCCAGCCGAAGCAGACGCAGTCGCGCACCAAGCTTCGTCCGGGCGGGCAGACCAACTCGAACTGATCGAGACTGGTTTCGAAATGTTGCGGCCTCCGAGTTGGATCTCGGAGGCCGCAACAGCATGACAGCCCGCGCGTCAGCGATACCGTCAGCGATACCTGCCGCGAAACTCGCGCGGTGAGGCGCCGGCCCAGGTGCGGAAGGCGCGGGAAAAGCTCTTCTCGTTGCGGAAGCCCGCGATCTCCGCGATCCGCTTGATCGGGCTACGACCGCGCATCAGCTCCTGCTTGGCGAGCTCGAATTTTGCCTCTTCCTTGAGATCGCGCAGCGAGGTCGCTTCATCGCGCAGGCGCCGATGCATGGTGCGGGTAGAGAGTGCCAGCTCGGTTGCGACATCCTCGGCTCCGAGGCTGCGTCCGCGCGCATTGCGGAGCACGCGGCGAACGCGCTCGACCAGGAGCCGGTCACGCCGATAGGGCAGCACCGTCAGCCGCAGCGCGCCCTTGAGCATGTTGTCGAGGTCCGCCGCGCTACGGGTGAGCGGCAGCGACAGATAATGCTTGTCGAAGGTGATGGAAGCTCGGTCCGCATCGAAGCGGATGTTTCGGCAAAAGATGGTCGGATAGACCGAGATATGGCCGGGCTCGGGGTACGGAAATTCCGCGGCGCGGAGCGCGATCCTGGAATCCACAGCCCAGCAGGAAAAGCCGAGAACATAGCGGAGCAGGGTGACCAGGCAGAATTCGCGTAGAGGTCCGAGGTCAGCCAATTCGCGGATGGACACGACCGCGGTCTCCTTGCCCACCGCGAGATCGAGCAGCACGTCCTCCGTAAGCAGACGGTGGTGCCGGCACCAGCGCTTGAGCGCGACCTCCAGCGTCGGGGCGGTGATGGAGGCGCGGCACAGCATGCCGTAGGTGCCGAAGGGCAGCCGCCGCGAGAACCAGCCGAGCGCCTCGTCATCGAGCTCGCGCATGGCGTGGCCCGCGAGCGCCTCGAACTGACCGGCCGTGACCCGCCCATCCGGAGAATTGACAAGGTCTGGCGTTACCTGACCCCGGCTCAGCGCCTCGGTCGGATCGCGGCCGTAGCGTTCGTAAGCGGCAACGACGCCGCGGACGAAGGCGGCAGGGGTCACGGCGCGGCGCGGGATCGCGGTTGCGACTTGAAAAGGCATCGGACATCCTCTGGGAAAATCCTCGCCAAGTTTGGCGGAAAATGCAACCTTTTCGACCGCAGAAGGGCCCCGATGCCGCTAGGTTCGGTCCCCAAAAGACGGAGGAATCGCCTTGAATATCCCGAGCATCGATTTCGATCTGGGCGAAGACATCAGCATGCTGCGCGATACGCTGCGCGCCTTCGTGGAGGCGGAGATCGCCCCGCGTGCCGCCGATATCGAGAAAGCCAATCTATTCCCGGCGGACCTCTGGAAGCGCCTCGGTGACCTCGGGCTGCTCGGCATGACCGCGCCGGAGCAATATGGCGGCTCCAACATGGGCTATCTCGCCCATATCGTCGCCATGGAGGAGATTTCGCGCGGCTCGGCCGCGGTCGGGCTCTCCTACGGCGCGCACTCCAACCTCTGCGTCAACCAGATCCGCCGCAACGGCAATGATGCGCAGCGCGAGCGCTATCTGCCAAAGCTGATCTCCGGCGAGTTTGTCGGCGCGCTCGCGATGTCCGAGCCCGGGGCCGGCTCGGACGTCGTCTCGATGAAGCTGCGCGCCGACAAGCGCGGCGACCGCTATGTGCTCAACGGCTCGAAGATGTGGATCACCAATGGCGGCGATGCCGACGTGCTGGTGGTCTATGCCAAGACCGATCCGGAAGCGGGCCCGCGCGGCATGACCGCCTTCCTGGTCGAGAAGGGGACGAAGGGCTTCAGCCACGGCCAGCATCTCGACAAGCTCGGCATGCGCGGCTCCAACACCTATCCGCTGTTCTTCGACGAATGCGAGGTGCCGGAGGAGAACGTGCTTGGCAAAGTCGGCGAGGGCGTCAGGGTGCTGATGTCCGGCCTCGACTATGAGCGCACGGTCCTCTCTGGCGGGCCACTCGGGATCATGGCGGCCTGCATGGACGCGGTGGTGCCCTACATGCACGAGCGCAAGCAGTTCGGGCAGCCGATCGGCGACTTCCAGCTCATGCAGGGCAAGCTTGCCGACATGTACGCGACCTGGCAGGCCACGCGCGCCTATGTCTATGCGGTGGGGCGTGCCTGCGACCGCGCCGATCACGCGCGCAGCTTGCGCAAGGACGCCGCCGCTGCGATCCTCTATTCCGCCGAGAAGGCGACGTGGATGGCGGGTGAGGCGATTCAGGCGCTGGGCGGGGTCGGCTACACCTCCGAATTTCCGGTCGGACGCCTGTGGCGCGATGCAAAGCTCTACGAGATCGGCGCCGGCACCTCGGAGGTCCGGCGCATGCTGATCGGTCGCGAATTGATGGCTGAGACGGCTTAAAACCTTCACGCAATTGGAATCAACATGCCGCTCCATTCCAGCATCGATACGTCTTCGTCGGACTTTGCGCGCAATTCTGAGGCCATGCGCACCCTCGTCGCGGATCTGCGCGAAAAGCTGAGCCAGGTCGCCGGCGGCGGCGGCGAGGTCTCGCGCAACCGCCACACCTCGCGCGGCAAGATGCTGGCGCGCGAGCGCGTCGACCTCTTGATCGATCCCGGCACCGCGTTCATGGAGCTGTCGCCGCTCGCGGCCTATGGCCTCTATGGCGGCGACGTGCATTCGGCGAGCGTCGTCACCGGGGTCGGGCGCATCGCGGGTCGCGAATGCGTGATCGTCGCCAACGACGCCACCATCAAGGGCGGCACCTATTATCCCATGACCGTGAAGAAGCATCTGCGCGCGCAGGACGTGGCGCGGCAGAACAATCTTCCCTGCGTCTACATGGTCGATTCCGGCGGCGCCTTCCTGCCGCTGCAGGACGAGATCTTTCCGGACGAGCGTCACTTTGGCCGCATCTTCTACAACCAGGCCCAGATGTCCTCGCAAGGCATCCCGCAGATTGCCATCGTGATGGGCTCCTGCACCGCCGGCGGCGCCTATGTTCCCGCGATGTCGGACGAGAGCATCATCGTGCGCAATCAAGGCACGATCTTTCTCGGCGGGCCGCCGCTGGTGAAGGCCGCCACCGGCGAGGTGGTAACTGCCGAGGAGCTCGGCGGCGCCGACGTGCATTCGCGGCAATCGGGCGTGACCGATCATTATGCCCAGAACGACGCGCACGCGATCGGCATCGCCCGCCGCATCGTCGGCACGCTGAAGCCATCGGTACGACCAAACCTCAACATGCATCCGCCGCGTGATCCCTTGTTTGCGGCGGCGGAGATTTACGGCGTGGTGCCCGTCGACGGGCGCAAGCCGTTCGACGTGCGCGACATCATTGCGCGCGTCGTTGATGGTTCCGAGTTCGACGAGTTCAAGAAGCTCTACGGCACGACGCTGGTGTGCGGCTTCGCCCACATCTGGGGTTTTCCGGTCGGCATCATCGCCAACAACGGCATCCTGTTCAGCGAGAGCTCGCTGAAGGGAGCGCATTTCATCGAGCTGTGCTGCCAGCGCGGCATTCCGCTGGTGTTCCTGCAGAACATCACGGGCTTTATGGTCGGCAAGAAATACGAGGCCGGCGGCATCGCGCGCGACGGCGCCAAGCTGGTGACGGCCGTGGCGACAGCGTCGGTGCCGAAGTTCACCGTCGTGATCGGCGGCTCCTACGGCGCCGGCAATTACGGTATGTGCGGACGCGCCTACTCACCACGCTTCCTGTGGATGTGGCCGAACGCGCGCATCTCGGTGATGGGCGGCGAGCAGGCCTCGATGGTGCTGAGCCAGGTCCGCCGGGACAATATCGAGGCCAAGGGCGATAGCTGGTCGAAAGAAGACGAAGATAAATTCCGCGAGCCGATCCGCGCACAGTATGAGAGCCAGGGGCACCCGTATTACGCGACCGCGCGGCTCTGGGACGACGGCGTGATCGACCCGGCCGATACAAGGCTGGTGCTCGGCCTCGGCCTCTCGGCGGCGTCGAATGCGCCGATCGAGCCGACGAAATTCGGCCTGTTCAGGATGTGATGCGATGGACCGCTCAAAGCTCTACCGCCGTTTTCGCACCCTCCTGATCGCCAACCGCGGCGAGATCGCCTGCCGCGTCATCCGCACCGCGCGCGCCATGGGCCTGCGCACGGTCGCGGTCTACTCCGAAGCGGACCGCGACGCGATGCATGTCGCGCTCGCCGACGAGGCCGTGCTGCTCGGGCCCGCACGTGCCCGCGACAGCTATCTCAACGTCGAGCGGCTGATCGAGGCCGCGCGCAAGACCGGCGCGGAGGCGATCCATCCTGGCTATGGCTTCCTGTCGGAGAATGCCGAGTTTGCGCAGGCCTGCTTCGATGCGGGCCTGGTCTTCGTCGGCCCGACCGCTGCGATGATGACGGCGATGGGCTCGAAGTCCGGCTCCAAGGCGCTGATGGAGAAGGCCGGCGTACCGCTGGTGCCCGGCTATCACGGCGAGGCCCAGGACGATGCGACACTGGCGAAGGCCGCCGAGAAGGTCGGTTTCCCCATTCTGGTGAAGGCCTCCGCTGGCGGCGGCGGCCGCGGCATGCGCATCGTTCGCTCGGCGGATGAACTCGCGCCTGCGATCGTCAGCGCGAAGCGCGAGGCCAAGGCCGCGTTCGGCGACGACCGCATGCTGATCGAAAAATACGTCGACAATCCCCGCCACATCGAGGTGCAGGTGATCGGCGACAGCCACGGCAATCTGCTGTCGCTGTTCGAGCGCGAATGCACGCTGCAGCGCCGCCACCAGAAGGTGATCGAGGAGGCGCCGTCGCCGACGCTCAATCCAGCCCAGCGCGAGACGGTCTGCGCCGCTGCGCGAAAGGCCGCCGGTGCGGTGAGCTACGTCGGTGCCGGCACGATCGAGTTCGTCTCCGACGGCAAGGACGTGTTCTTCATCGAGATGAACACGCGCCTTCAGGTCGAGCATCCCGTGACCGAGCTGATCACCGGCATCGACCTGGTCGAGTGGCAGCTCCGCGTCGCCTTCGGCGAAGCCCTGCCGCTCAAACAAGATCAGATCAAGCTCAACGGACATGCCGTCGAGGCTCGGGTCTACGCGGAGAACCCGACCAAGAACTTCATGCCGTCCGTTGGAAAGATCTCGACCTGGCGGTTGCCCGCGGAAACCGGCGGCCTGCGCATCGACGCTGGCTATCGCGAGGGCGACGCCGTCTCGCCGTACTATGATGCGATGCTAGCGAAGATGATCGCCTGGGCGCCGACGCGGGATGTCGCGATCGAGAGGCTGAACCGCGGGCTTGAGGACTCAGACGTTCGCGGCATCGTGACCAATATCCCGTTCCTCTCCGCACTGATCACGCATCCGAAGGTGCGGGCGAACGCGATCGACACCGGGTTCATTGAGCGCGAGCTGTCGGTCCTGACGCAGGCCACGCCAGCACCGGGCGAACTCGAGCTCTGTGCCGCGGTGGCCGCTGTCATCAATGACGAGCGGCAAGCCGCGCAGGCGGAAGGGAATTCGCCTTGGCAGACCTTTGGCTGGATGCCGGTCGGCCGCCGCCAGCGCAACTTTGCGTTTCGCGTTGGCCACGGGCCGGAGCAGAAGGTTAGGCTGAACTACGGCAGCGGCCCGTCCACACTGGTGATCGGTGAGCGCGAGCTGGCGTTCACGACCGTGGTGAAGGACGGCGGCTTCGATCTGACGCTTGACGGCGTCAAAACGTCGGTCGCGGCCGTGATCGACGGCCATGAGCTGTATTTGCGCACGCGCAACGGGCGATTCGACCTGCATTGGGTTGATCCGTTCGGCGGCGAGATGGAGGAGCAGGCCGGCGCGGACAAGATCGCGGCGCCCTTGCCGGGCACCGTCGTCGCCGTGCTGGCGGAGGAGGGCGCCAAGCTCGAGAAGGGCGCGCCGATCCTGACGCTGGAAGTAATGAAGATGGAGCAGACGCTGCGCGCGCCCTATGCCGGCGTGCTGAAGTCCATCAAATGCAAGGTCGGCGACATCGTCCAGGAGGGCGTCGAGCTCGCGGTGGTCGAGCCTTCCGGAGAATGAGATGAGCGATCAGGTCCGCATCATCGAAATGGGGCCGCGCGACGGCCTGCAGAACGAGAAGACGGCGGTCAGCGTCGAGGCCCGCATCGCCTTCATCGGGGCGCTGGTCGCGGCCGGCCTCAATACGGTCGAGGTCGGCGCCTTCGTCTCGCCCAAGGCGATCCCGCAGATGGCGAGCTCGGACGCCGTGCTGCGCGGCGTCGGCCATTTGACCGGTGCCGAATTCCACGTGCTGGTGCCGAACGAGAAGGGCTATGACGCCGCGCGCGCGGCCGGCGCCAGGATCGTCTCGGTGTTCGCCGCTGCCTCCGAGGGCTTTTCGCGGGCCAACATCAATTGCACGGTCGCGGAGTCCATCGAACGGTTCAAGCCGGTGCTGGCCCGCGCCAAGGCCGACGGAGTCAGGGTGCGCGGCTACATCTCCTGCGTGCTGGGATGTCCCTTCGACGGCGAGATCAAGCCGAAAGCCGTCGTCGATCTCGCCACCACGCTGTGGGATCTCGGCTGCTACGAAATCTCGCTCGGCGACACCATCGGCGTCGGCACGCCTGATAAGGCCAAGGAGATGTTGCGCGCGGTCGCCGCCAACATTCCCGCCGCCAAGCTGGCAATGCATTTCCACGACACCTACGGCCAGGCGCTGGCCAATCTTTACGCCGGCCTGGAGCAGGGCGTCCGCGTCATCGACGCTGCCGCCGGCGGTCTCGGCGGCTGTCCCTACGCGCCGGGCGCGACCGGCAACGTCGCGACCGAGGATGTCGTCTACATGCTCGAAGGCATGGGGATCAAAACTGGCGTCGATATGGACCAGTTGCTGGCGGCCACGAACGAGATGAGCGGCGTGCTGGGCAAGCCGCCGGTGAGCCGCGTGGCGTCCGCACTGAACGCGAAGAGGAAGCGCGCTGCTTCCTAATTCTCCGTCATTGCGAGCGCAGCGAAGCAATCCAGAATATTTCCGCGGAGGGTTTCTGGATTGCTTCGTCGCAAGGGCTCCTCGCAATGACGACTAAGAGAGCTTTCGTTGGATCAAGCCGCCTTCAGCCCGACATCCGGCAGGCGCGGCCGGCTCTTGAGGGCCTTGGCCATCATCGCCTCGACATCGGCCTTCTCCTGCGGCAGCAGCGCGAGGCGCGGCGGGCGCGTCAGCGCGGTGCCGCGGCCCATGATGTGCTCGCACAGCTTGATGCACTGGACGAGGTCCGGACGCGCGTCGAGATGCAGCAGCGGCATGAACCATTCGTAGAGCGGCATCGCCTCGGCAAGGCGTCCTGCCTTGGCCAGGCGAAACAGCGTCTCGCCTTCGCGCGGGAAGGCATTCGACATGCCGGAGACCCACCCCACGGCGCCCATGGCGATGCTCTCGACGATGACGTCGTCGAGACCGGCGAACAGCACGAAGCGATCGCCGACCATGTTCCTGGTGTCGATGAAACGCCTTGTGTCGCCGGAGGAATCCTTGAAGCAGACGACGGTCTCCACGTCGGCGAGCGTGGCCAGGATGTCGGGAGTGACGTCGTTCTTGTAGATCGGCGGATTGTTGTAGAGCATCACCGGCAGGTCCGTCGCGGTGGCGACGGCACGGAAATGCGCGGCGGTCTCGTGCGGCTTGGACGAATAGACCAGGGCCGGCATCACCATCACGCCGTCGATGCCGACGCGCGCGGCCTCCTTCGTGGTTTCAACGGCGAAGGCCGTGGTGAATTCGGCGATACCGCACAGCACGGGCACACGGCCGGCCGCGACGGACTTCGCCGTCTCCATGATCGCGACCTTCTCCTTGCGCTCCAGCGAGGTGTTCTCGCCGACCGAGCCGCAGACGATCAGGCCGGAGACGCCGTCACGGATCAGCCCGTCCATCACCTTTGCGGTTGCGTCGATGTCGAGCGAGAGATCGTCGTGGAATTGCGTGGTGACGGCTGGGAAGACGCCTTCCCAGGAAACACGGCGGCTCATGGTTGTACTCCGAGTGGATTTTGCCGGCGGGGGCTGGATCCGCCGGGTGTTTTGAACGGGATGGCGGGTGAGATCAGAGCGTGGCGCCGACCTTGCGCAGCTCGGCGAGCACAGGTGCCTTGGGCAGCCAGATCTTGTCGAACTCGGCAATGACAGCTTCGGTATCGCCGGCCGGCACCTGGCGGATCGGGATCGGCGCGTTGCGGAAATTCTCGATCAGCGCGGGCTCGTTGGAGGCCAACTCGTCGATCTGCGCGTCCAGCGTCGACTTGACGGTCTTGGCGATCAGCTCGCGATCAGCGGCGGGGAGCGTCTGCCACACCCGGCCCGAGACCACTGCGGCCATCGGCATGAAGACGGCGTTCATCTGCAGGATCACCTTCGAGACCTTGTCGAAGCGCTGGTTCCAGGAGAATTCAAGGTCCGCCTCGAGGCCGTCGACCTGACCGTTGGCCATCGCATCGAATACCTGCGGCGTCGGGATCGGCGTTGGCGCGGCGCCGAGCGAGGAATAGAAATCGCGATAGACCGGGGTCGGATTGATGCGCAGCTTCATGCCCTTGATGTCGGCGAGCGAACTCAGGTCCTTGGAGGAGAACACCGCGCGCATGCCGGTGATGCCCCAGCCGAGCCCGATGGTGCCGGTCTCCTGCGGCAGCACCTCGAACAGTTTGATGGCCGCCGGATGCCGCACGAATTTCGCGACCGCGGGCGTCGAGCGGACGATGTAGGGCGCGTTGATCGCTGCGATGTGCGGCACACGCGAGCCGAGCTCCGCGGCCTGGATGAAGCCCATGTCGAGGGCTCCGGACTGCAACTGTTGCATCATCGCGGGCTCGTTGCCGAGCTGGCCGGAGTGGAACACGGTCAGGGTCAGGCGGCCGTTGGTAGCGGCCTTGAGATCTTCGCCGAACTTGAGCGCAGCCTTGTTCCAGGAATGGCCGTTGGGGGTAACCAGGCCGAGGCGGAATTCCTTGGCCTGGGCGAGCGCCAGCGACGGCGCAAACACCGATGCGGCGGCGCTGGCTGCGAGAAAGCGGCGGCGTGAAAGCGGCATGGTCGGGCTTCCTTTTGGACGGGCCTATTTGATGAGGATCAGCGAGAGCGACGGATAGAGCGAGAGCAGCACCAGCAGGACGCAGGAGATGACGAAGAACGGCAGCGTCACCATGAACATCTTGCCGGGCTTGGCGCCGGTGACGGCGGCCGCGACGAAGAAGCAGAGCCCGACCGGCGGCGACAGCAGGCCGAGCACGAGGTTGATCACCACCACGACGCCGAAATGCCTGGGATCGATGTGATAGACGTCGGTTGCAACCGGCAGCAGGATCGGTACCGTCATGATCAGGCCGGGAATGCCGTCGATCACCGTGCCGATTACCAGCAGGATCACATTGCAGATCAGCATGAAGCTGATCGGATCCTTGGCGGCCGTCTGAATCCAGGCGGCGGTTTCCTGCGGCACCTTGCCGAAGATCAGCACCCAGGAGAACACCGCCGCGGCGGCCACCAGGAACAGCACGATCGCGGCATAGATCGCGCTTCGCAGCATCATCTGCGGCAGCTGCGAGAATTCGAATTCCCTGGTCCAGTATTTTCCGACCAGGATCGCGGCGACTGCGCCCACAGCGGCGGATTCCGTCGCGTTGGCGAGGCCGCCCAAGATGGTGCCGACGATGACGATCGGGATAAGCAGCGTCGGCGAAGTCCGCAGGATCGTCATGACGCGCTGGCGCGGCGTCTGATAGTCCGCGCGCGGATAATTGTAGACGTACCCCATCAGCGCGATGACGACGCAGAACATCACGGTGAGGATGACGCCCGGCACGATGCCGGCGATCAGCATGTCGCTGACCGAGACTTGCGCGAGCACGCTGTAGACCACGAACATCACCGAGGGCGGGATGATCGGACCGAGCATGCCGCCATAAGCGGTCAAGCCTGCCGCGAAGGTCTTGTCGTAGCCCTTCTTCTCCATCTCCGGCACCATGATCTGGGCCATGATCGCGACCTGTGCGGTCGCAGACCCCAGGATCGAGGAGATGAACATGTTGGCGAGGATGTTGACGTAGGCGAGCCCGCCCTTCAGCGAGCCGACGAACGCCATCGCCATGTCGACGATGCGCCGCGTGATGCCGCCGCCGTTCATGATCTCGCCGATCAGGATGAAGAGCGGAATGGCGATCAGGCCGTAGCTGTCGACTCCGCCGAACAGCTGGAGCGGATAGGACTGGAACAGCACCGGATTGCCTGATGCCGCGATGTAGACCAGGCCGGCAAGGCACAGGCAGAGGCCGATCGGCACGCCGACCAGCATGATGGCGAGGAAAGCTGCTGACGTGATCATCAGTTGACCCCGTCGAGCTCGGAAAGTGCAAAGCCCTTCGGCGCCGTGCGCGGGACCAGTTCGAGATCTTCCAGCAAATTGGCGAGACCATGCACGGTCATCGAGACCGCGAAAATCGGCAGCGTCAGATAGAGCACCCAGGTCGGCCAGTTCAGCGTCTGGGTATGCTCCGTGTAGAGGAAATTGAAGGTCTGGGCCGCCAGCTTGCGCCCGTCGAAGCCGGCGCGGGCGAGGCCAATCGGGTCCATCCAAAGCACGCAGGTGACGATCAGCGCGAGGCCGAACACCACGACGAGGCCGGTCGAGATCACCTTCGCGATCTTCTGGGCGCGGGGCGACAGACGTTCCGTCAGCATCGTCACCGCGAAGTCCAGTCGCAGCCGCGTCATCGCGGAGGCGCCGACGAATGTCAGCCAGACCACGCAATAGACCGCGGATTCGTCGATCCAGTAGATCGGGAAATGCGAGTAGCGGGTGACGACGTTGACCAGGATCAGGCCGGTGAGCAGGTACATCAGGCCCATCAATGCGATGCGCTCGACGGCGAGCAGGGCGCTGGAAGCGCGGACGACCATGCGTCGAACGCTGAACGCGCGCGTAGCCGGCATCGTCTGCTCGATCATGAAGAGGCCCCATTGCCCGCAAGATTTGTCGTGCGATAGCCGAATGTATAATTTATACATTTTAGCTGTCAAATGGAATTGCGGCTGCGTCGAAGGCGTGCCCGCACTTTTTGCGGGGACGAGATGACCTCAACATGCAAGACAGGGACCGTTCCGGCCGGCCGAGTCGGAGAGGGACGGAAGATCGGATGAAAGTGCCTCTGAAGCATCGCACCCTGTCGGCTGCGATCGTCGACCAGCTCCGGCAGGCGATCCTCGACGGCAGCTATCCGGCCGGATCGCAGCTGCGGCAGGATGCGCTTGGTGAGACCTATGGCGTCAGCCGCATTCCGGTGCGCGAGGCGCTGTTCCAGCTCGAGGCCGAGGGGCTGGTGCGGATCGTGCCGCAGAAGGGCGCCATCGTCTCCGAGCTGTCGCTGGACGAGATCAACGACGTATTCGACCTGCGCCGCATCCTGGAGCCGCGCCTCCTGGCGCAGTCGGCGCCGCATTTCTCCGCGGACGATTTCGACGCGCTCGATGACATCCACAGGCAATTCGAAAAGGCCATCAAGGCCAAGAATGTCAGCGACTGGGGCCAGCTCAACGCCGACTTCCATCTGGCGCTTTATATGCATGCCCCGCAGCCACGCACCCGCGCGATCGTGCTGTCACTGCTCCAGACCAGCGACCGCTACACGCGCCTTCAGCTCTCCAACACCAAGGCGATGGGGACCGCCGAGAAGGAGCACGCCCATCTGATCGCGCTCTGTCGCGCGCAGAAGGTCGAGGAAGCCTGCCGGTTTTTGGAGCGGCACATCGAAGCCGTGCGTAAGGATCTGTTGCAGGTGGTCGGTGGCAGCACGATCGCGCCGAAGGGGCGGCGGAAGAGCGAGTCGTAATCGACGCGCTGGTAGGGTGGGCAAAGCGAAGCGTGCCCACCACTTTTCGCGGAATCAAGGAGAGATGGTGGGCACGGCGCTGCGCGCCTTTGCCCACCCTACAGCAATTGCGCTTGCCGCTACCTGCTCCCGTCCGGCCCCATCACCAGGTCCGGCAGCGCGGTCGAGATGCCCGGCACAAAGCACAGCAGCAGCACCGCGAGCATCATCAAGAGCACGAACGGCAAGGTGCCCCAGATCACCTCGCGCAGGGGAATATCCGGCGCGACGTTGCGGATGACGAAGATGTTGAGGCCGACGGGTGGATGGATCAACCCCATCTCCATCACGATGGTCATGACGACGCCGAACCAGATGATATCGAAGTTCGCTGCGCGGAGCGGCGGCAGGATGATCGGCGCGGTCATGAGAATGATCGAGACCGGCGGCAGGAAGAAGCCAAGCACGACGACCATGACGAGGATCGCGAACAAGAGGCCCCAGCGCGGCAGGTGCATCGCGACGACGGATTCGGCGGCCGATTGCGAGATGTGGAGATAGCTCATCACGTAGGAGTAGAGCAGCGACATGCCGATGATCATCATCAGCATGGTCGATTCCCGGATCGTTGATTTCAGGATCGGAGCGAGGTCACTCGGCCGCCACACGCTGTAGATCGCCGCGATCAATGCCAGCGCCAAGAGGCCGCCGAGGCCGGCAGTCTCCGATGGCGTGGCGTAGCCGCCATAGAGCGCGATCATGACGCCGGTGAGCAGCAGCACGAAGGGGATCACGCGCGGGAGCACGCTGAAGCGTTCCGCGAGCGTGTACTCGTCGCGGGCGAGGATCGCAGCTTCCGGGCCGCCGTTCTTGTAGATCGCTTCGGCCGCGGCATATTCCTGGCGGAAGCGGATCACGGCGTAGATGCCGAACAGCGAGACCAGCAGCAGGCCGGGCCCGATGCCGGCGAGGAACAGCCGTCCCAGCGATTTTTCGGCGGCGACCGCAAACAGGATCATGGTGATCGACGGCGGCAACAGAATGCCGAGCGTGCCGCCGGCGGCAATGATCCCTGCGGCAAAGCCGCCGGAATAGCCGCGCTTGCGCATCTCGGGGATGCCGGCCGAACCGATTGCCGAGCAGGTCGCGGGCGAAGAGCCCGCCATCGCCGCAAACAGCGCGCAGGCGAACACATTGGCGACGCCGAGGCCGCCCGGGACGCGGTGCAGCCAGGCGTGCAGGGCCGAGTAGAGATCCTGGCCGGCGCGCGACTTGCCGATCGCGGCGCCCTTCAGGATGAAGAGCGGAATCGACAGCAGCGTGATCGAGGCCATTTCCTCGTAGACGTTCTGCGTCACCGTATCGAGAGAGGCGGCGGGCATGTAGATGCCCATGAACACGACCGCGACCGCGCCGAGCGCGAACGCGATCGGCATGCCCGAAAACATCACGACCAGCGTCGCGATCCCGTAGGCGAGGCCGATACCGAAAACGCTCATGAACGCCTGGCTCCAGCGAAAGGCAGCGCAAGCTGCACGAGGATCTGGACGCAGAGCAGGCTCATGCCGAACGCCATCAGCGAATAGGGGATGGCCAGCGGCGGCGACCACATCGAGTTCGAGACCTGGCCGTCGACATAGGCTTCATGCGCCAGCGTCCAGGACTTCCAGGCGAAGAAAGCGCAGAACAGAAGCGTCACCGCGTCGACCAGCCAAAGCCTGATCCGGTTCGCCAGCGGCGAGAGCAGGCCGACGAAGGCCTCGATGCCGATGTGACCGCGGTTCTGCTGCACGTAGGCGGCCGTCATGAAAGTCGCGCCGACCAGCAGGAACACCGCGGCCTCGTCCTGCCAGTAATTGGCAGCCTTGAACAAGGCGCGGCTCAGCACGCTATAGCTCAGGATGGCGCAGGCGGCGATCAGCGCAATCGCGGCGAACACGACGATGATGTTGTTGAGGATGGCGAGACCGCGATCGATCGCCGCCGCAAGGCCGGTGCTTGCGGCAGCGTTTGCCTGGTCGTCACGATCCGGAAGCGGACCGTGGCTCATGCGGCGACGTCGGTCGCGAGCTTGAGCAGGTTGGCCGAGGTCGCGGTCTTGGCGCCGTAGTCCTTCCAGGCGGTGTCGCGGGCGATGTCACGCCACTTGCCGACGGTCGCGGCATCGAGCGCCGAGACCTTGGCGCCGGCCTTCTCGTAGACCTTGGCGACCTCGACGTCGTCGTCCTGCGCGCCCTTGCGGCCGAAGGCTTCGAGCTCGGTGCCGACCGCGAGCAGGACGTCCTGCTGGTTTTTCGGCAGCTTGTCGAAGATCGCCTTCGACATCATCAGCGGTTCGAGCATGAACCAGTAGGACGCGCCAGCGCCCGAGGTCAGCGATTTCGCGACCTCTTCGAGGCGGAACGAGATCAGGCTGGTCGAGGAGGTGATGCCGGCATCGCAGGCACCCGTCTGCATCGCTGCGTAGATTTCGTTCGAGGGCACCGACAGCACCGAGGCGCCGGCGGTCTGCAGCACCATGTCCATCTCGCGAGAGCCGCCGCGCACCTTGAGACCCTTGGCATCTTCGGGGGCCACGATCGGCTTGGAGCGGCTGGCGACGCCGCCAGCCTGCCACACCCAGCTGAGCAGGATGATGCCCTTGTCGGCGAGGAAGTCGGTCAAGGCCTTGCCGACCGGCTCCTTCTTCCAGCGCATGCCCTGGTCGTAGGTGGTGACGAGGCCCGGCATCAGGCCGATATTGGTTTCCGGCAATTCGCCGCCGGCGTAGGGCATCGGGTAGAGGCTGATGTCGAGCGCGCCCTTGCGCATCGCGGAGAACTGCGCGTTGGTCTTGATCAGCGAGGAGTTCGGATAGATCTCGGCGGCGATGTCGCCGTTGCTGCGCTTGGCGACTTCGGCGGCGAACATGCGGCAGAGGCGGTCGCGGAAATCGCCCTTGTCGACGGTGCCGCCGGGGAACTGATGCGAGATCTTCAGCGTGGTCGCGGCATGCGCGGTGCCGGTGCCGAAACGGAGAATGGCGGGTGCGGCGACGGCGGTCGCGATCAGGTGGCGGCGCGTGAGCATGGCGTGATTCCCTAGGACGGTTCTTGGACGGTTCTTGGACGGTTTTTTGGACGGTTCTTTGGAGGGTTCTTGTTTGCCGTGATTTTGGTCTTCGAGACCGCGTTGAGGCTCATCCTAGCCGGTCTTTTAGACAATGTTCTCTAGTCTGATAGTTCGAGACCGAATGCCGCGGCAAGTGTTCGTCATGCTGCGTTGCACACTCCTGATCTCCTACATCCGCAGAACCAAGGATGGCGGCGGGCCCGCAGAAATTTATCAGCGGTCGCGTAACAACGCCCCGTGGCAATCCGTCGAGATCAGATAGCGGCGTCCGTCGCTGACAAACACATCTCGAAGGGAAGACCAGTCATGACCATTCGTACCCGCATCGCGCTCGGCGTTTCGGCGGCCGTTCTCTCGCTCGGCCTCGCGCTGTCGCCGGCCGCCTTTGCCCAGGACAAGATGGGCAAGGATGACGGCATGATGAAAAAGGACACGATGTCCAAGGACGGCATGAAGAAGGACACCATGTCCAAGGACGACGGCATGAAGAAGGACACGATGTCGAAGGACGGGATGAAGAAAGACGACGGGATGATGAAGAAGCACTGATCTTCCATCGTTGAGGAGGCGCTTGCGCCAGGCAGGCGCGCGCCAAAAATCCGGGGGCGGTCACGTAGACCGCCCCCGGATATTGTTTCAGTCCAAATTCAATTGAACGTGACTTGCGAGCGCTAGACTTGCGAGCGTCAGACTTGCGAACGTTACTTGCGCTTTGCCTTGCGGGCGGCGTAGCGGGCGTCTCGCTTGGCCTTTTGATCGGCCTCGGCTTCGGCCGCCTTCGCGACGGCTTCTTCGGCTTCGCGGGCGATCCGCGCGGCCTCGAGCGCGGCAGCCTCTTCCTGAAGGCGCTTCTGCTCGGCCTTTTCCGTCTCGCGCGCAGCCTTTGCCTCGGCGCGCTTGGCCGCAAGGGCCTCGCGCTCCGCACGCTTCGCCACAACCGCGGGATCATCCGGCCCCGGCTGCGACTTGAATTTGTTCAAAAGGTTTTTGCGTGCTTCCTGTGCCGCCTTTTGTCGGTCGGAGAAGCCTGGTTCCCTAAATCCACTCATCGGCGAACCTTGTCATCCTCGCTTTCGATCCTACATCACTGCCTGTTGGTACGTCGGCTGGGCATAGCGGGCGCCGCGCGACGCAGATGCGTGTACATCGGCGCGCGCCGTGATGCCACCTATAATCGCAGCCGATCAGGTAGACGAAAATCGCCGCCCCCGACGATCTCTCGTAGCCCCGAAAAACTGCCGAATTGTGATGTCCCTCATAAGGGGGCACCAGGGCGGTGCCTAGCGTCCGCCCGGGTATGAGACGCGGAGCACGGGTATGACGATCTCAAGACTGAGCCTGAAGGCGCTCGCAATCGCCGTCGCGGTGGCAGCTCTGGCCGGCGCCGCGCTGCTGCTCGCTGGCCCGCAGCCGATCGAAAGTGCTGTCCTGGGTGCAGATTGGGAATGCACCCAGACCGCGTTTGTACTTACGACCTGCGCACCGAGGGTCCAGCAGGCGATCCCGGCGGTCGAAACCTCGCGCAAGGAAGCAATCCGGCCGACCCGAGGCTAACCGGGAGAAGAGGCTAACCGGGAGAAGCTTGGGCCGGATGTGACGCCACGCCGCACAAGTGATAAAGCCCGCTCGCCCCCGTGATCGGTCTGCCATGTCCAAGTCCGAAGCCAATTCCGAGCCTAAGTCCGAAGCTAAGCCCGAACCGGGCGCTAAGCTCAAATCCCTTCCAAAACCTCAATCCGGTGACAACCGCCGCGGCGCCATCGCCGGCTTGATCATCGCGATCGTGATCCTCGGCGTCGGCTGGTGGCTCGCCCGCGATCTCACCTCCGCGAGCAAGATGCAGGACTGCCTAATGTCCGGGCGAAGCAACTGCAATGTGATCGAGCCGGCCCGCTAGAGGCACTCCAGAGGGGCCCGCCCGGACGAAAAAATGTCGTGATCTTAATTATTTGTAACGGGACTTGGGCGACCAAAGCAGGTCAGTCATGTCAGCCGGCATCAGCTCAGCGCGAGCCGAATCGTCTATCGCGCCAGGCATCACGGCCATTGACGGCAATCGAGAGAGTAGGGGGCAAGCACGCATGAGTGCGTCCAGTCGCATCAAGATCATCATTCCCTTGGTTTCGGCCATGGCATTGCTCGCCGTCCCGGCGCAAGCTCAGGACGCTAGGCCGCCGAGAGACGCCGCCCAGCCATCGGCCGGGCCAGGCGCCGGCGCGCCGCCTCAGAACATGCACAAGGGTCCGCCGCCGCAGCAGGCTGTCCGGCCCGCGCCACAGGCCGGCCAGCCCCACGCTGGCGGTCCGGGTCATGCAGGTCCAGGTGCAGGCCCTGCGCCGCGCAATGCCGGCGGTCCGCCGCCCGGACGCAATTACGCCAGGGGTCCCGCTCCGGCTCGCGATTGGGGCGGACACGCCTATCGCGGCCATCTCGCCTGGGATGGCGGACGCTGGCGCCACGAAGTCCACAACGGCCGCTCCGGCTGGTGGTGGGATGTGGGCGGCGCGCGGTATTATTATCCGCAGCGGATGGAGGGGCCCCCGGCCTACATTTCGGAGGATTATTACGACGACGTGCCGGTAGCCTACGCCCCGCCCGTCGCCTACGAACCTCCGCCGCCGGCCGACGCCGGTGCGAGCGCGCTTGGCGGCGCCATCGTCGGCGGCGTGCTGGGCGGCCTGATCTCGGGCAACGCCTCAGGTGCGGCCGCAGGCGCCGTGATCGGCGGTGCCACCGGCGCGATCGCCGGCGCGACGGCTGCTTCGCGCCCCGGCTACTATCTGGCCCAGGGCAACTGCTACTACCGCTATCCGAGCGGCCAGTATGTGCAGGCTGATCCCCGCGCGTGTTACTGAGCACCCCGGGCGAGACCTGAAGCGAAGAGGCGGGCCAAGAGCCCGCCTCATTTCGTTTTGGCGCTGACCGTCAGCTGGCCGAGAATTAGTAAGGGCGATCACCCCGCGCGTCAGGACACCAGCCAGCTGAAGAACGCGATCGCGGCCCAGACCAGGCCTGCGATCCAGGCCAGCATCACGATACCGATGGTCGCAAGATAAGCGATGCCGAGCGGGTCGGATCGTTCGCGTCGCGTCGGGACGGCAATTTCGGCTGCGGCTTCTTGAGTCATGACGGGAATATCTCCCAAGCCTTCTCGCTCTCTGGGAGCGCTGACGACTGTTTAGCGGAGACGCCGGGCGCCGGCTGTGACGCACTTCACAGATCGGCGGGCATCAAGCCCACAATGGTTGTCGCTCGTTCGACAGATGCGTGAGTTGGATCGCGTCGCAAATCCACGTGGACGGCATTAACCCCGCAATCATACGGACGAAATTGCCACGCGCTTGTCCAGATCGTCCGGCTAGAATTGGCTTCATGTGTACCAAGTACGATCCACAGCATGAAGCCGAGGCGGCGATGAAGCGCGCCGTGGCGGCCGAAGGTCCCGACCGGCAACGTCTCATCGAGCTGGCCCTGGCCTGGCATCAACTCGCCCGCGACCGGCGCGAAGAGCGGACGGACTGACGCCACGCTCTTACGAGAGAACCGGTATTCACAGAAAAACCCCGTGCTCGGGGGGACAAGCACGGGGTTCTCGAGAGCCGATCGGGGCTGGCAAATCGGCACCACTGAATTTCGAACGCGCCGATCGCAGGTTCGTTCCCCGCCCCCTCAATTCTTTTCGCGCCAGAACGCCGCCATCGACGCCCATCGGCTGCGGCCGTGCTCGTGACGCTCGACGCCTGACGCGAGCCGCCGAAACGCTACATTAAGACTCGTTCGGACTACGATTTTCCGATCGCGATTCGTTTCGGGGAACGAAGCGGAGCAGGACCGTGAACAAACAAAAAGTCCCCGAAGGGCTGCACTGTGTCAGGCAGCTTCCGACTTCGGCACCGCGTCGGCATTCACCGAAAGCTTGACGACATCGCCTTCGACGGCACCCACATATTTCGTGTCGATGTAATGATGATGGTCCTTGTGACCTTCCGGGCTGTCCTTCCGCGTCAGCTTGATGCGGTTGCCCTCAACGCGGTCGACGGTGCCGACAGGTGCGCCGTCCTTGCCGATGATCTTCATATGCTCTCTGATCTCGCTCATGCTGTTCTCCTTGTGCAGTGTCAACGGCGAGGACCGGTCTTCGTTGCAAGGATGAGCGGGGCCGACTGTCTGGAGCCAATGCGTTCGCCGAACGTTGAAAGGCAGTCGCAATTGCCAAGATCCGCATCAAGACCCTTATCAAGATCCGCATGGAGACCACCGAGGCCTATCTCGAACGAAAGCACAGGGAAATCGGGCTGCTGAACGATTGCCTGAGGAGCCCGCTGCATTTGGCTCGTCCGCAGTCGGTCGACGAGGTCGTGGACTCCAAGTTTCAGCTCGCCGCCGCGCTACGCGCGGAACATGCGCTGCAGGACTGGAAGGCGACGGAAACGGCCTGGTCGCACGCGGCGTCTCCCAGCAGCGGTCCGTTCGTGTTCAGCTACGATTATCAGCGCGCTGACCTCAAGGTGCGCGGTCCCTCGTTCTATGAACTCGAGCGGGGCTGCGGGAGCGAGGCGATCTATACCGCCTCCGGCATGGCCGCGATTTCCGCGCTGCTGCTCGCGTCCGCACGAACCATCGGCAAGGCAGAGGTCGTGGTGCTGGAGGGCACCTACGGCGAGACACTGGAGCTGATCGAGAGCCTCGTTCCCCATTTACGGCTTGTCACCGCCAGGCTCCCGCTGGGCGAAGCGTTCGCTGCGGCGGCCTCGCCGCGGCTTCTCCTGCTGGATTCATGCGCCCCTGCCGGAGCGTTCGAAGCGGCTCTGCGTTGCGACGGTTCGGGGCTCGACCTGTTGATCTTCGACACGACATGTTTCGCCGGCAGATCCGGGCGCATCCGGCGCGTCCTGAGATGGGCGGCGCGATGGGACATTCCCGTCGTGTTGGTGCGAAGTCACAACAAGCTGGATTCGCTCGGCGTGGAATATGGCCGGCTCGGCTCTGCCGTCTTCGTGCATTGGAGCCGGAAGGACCTAAAGGCAGGCCAGCTGCTGTCCGAAAGTCTGGCGGCGGAAACCCGCAATGCCGTCCGGCTTCTCGGCGGCGCGGCGCTGCCGGCGCACTTCCCGCCATTCGTGGGCTCAGCGGCCTATTGGGCCCTGACGAAAAGGCGGGTCGCGGCAATCCTGCGCAACGGTCGCCACACGGCGCGGTATTTCGCCTCCGAACTCGCTTCGCTCTCGGCCGAGCTGCATTTCACCCACGGCCTCTATGTCACGCTTCGCGGCAGGCGCGCCCTCGATGAGGCGACCGCGCGGCAGGCCGCCGAAGACATGAGCCGCGACCTGAGCGGCAAAGGCTTCCCCATTCGCCACGCCGGTAGTTTTGGTTTTGATTTCGCGGCGACCGAGTGGTTTCACGACGCGACTACGGATCGGTACAGCGTCCGGGTCGCCGTGCCGGATTTGCCGACCGGGTTGTGGAAGAATCTTGCGGCGGCGATCGCCGAATGGTGGGCGGCGAATCAGTGAGAGCTCTGACCTGAATGAAAAATCGTCCCAGCTTCGACTGAGTTTCGCGACTCCAGGACAATTGGTCGACACCCCGGCTGATTTAGCGCGGCGCCTGTTTCAATCGATCGCCAGGCATTCTTCCACGGGAGGCCTCTGGTGGTCGCGACGCGCCCACGCCTGAACGGCGAACGCGAGTTGATGCTGACTCACTGCGGCGTCCGCGATGGAAGCCCGCGCCGTCGCGATGGGCTTTGTGATCACACCGGAGTTCACGACGCCCGCGTCAACTGCCAGGAACGATATTGCCACGATCGCCACCGCCGATGCGATAGCCATTCTCGTCAAGTCGGATAGTGGCATCGAAGTCCTTATCGGGCGCACGTCGCTCCGCGGATAGATAGGGCTCGTTTGCCCGGATCAAAGGCCGGAGCGAGGCGGCCCACGCGTTCGTGAAGGGCGGATTCTGCAGGTGCGCGCCGTAGATCGGGACCACGATCAACGTTTGAGACTGAAAATGGCGATCCCGGCAGGAATCGAACCTGCAACCCTCAGAGTAGAAATCTGATGCTCTATCCAGTTGAGCTACGGGACCGTCTTGAGCCGCCCTGTTGGGGGCCGGCTGTTCATCTACCATGCCATTATGAAAAATATCGTCTTTCGCCAAGCCTGAACCGAACCGTTTTCCTCGAAGCCGCGACAAAGCGGAACGGTGGGGTGTCAGGGTGCCGGGTTGAGCGGCAGCGGACCGGACGATGGATCACATCGCCGGGAACGCTGATCAGCTTCCGGGACACGGCCGCCGGACGACTGGTCGGGTATTGCTGCGCCATCAGGACGGCGTGCGCGGCGATAGCATGATCGGTCTCCTCTGGGCGTGCCTTGTCATGGCGAATGCGACGGTTTGCACCTTTGGTTCCATCGCCTTGAGTCCGTCACCTTTCCGCGCATTTCATGCGACAAGCGGCGTTCGTCCGCGATTTCCGGGAGTCCATCCATGATCGGTCTTGTTCGCGCCGTCACACTCTGCGCCACGCTGGCGTTCGGCCTTAGCGTAGCGCAGGCCGCCGACAAAGCCTTCAAGCGGGACGATCTCGCCGATTCCGCGATCAAGCTAGAGGCGCAGATCAAGGGCGAGGCGGGGCCGGTCGCCAAGTCCGGCGCAAGTTTGCGCACCGACGCCGATGCTGCCTTCCGGCGCAACGACTATCGCACCGGCCTGTCGGTGCTCGGCCAGATCGCGGCGACCACGCCGGAGGACGCCGGCAACTGGCTGCGGCTGGCGAAAGTCATCTTCCAGATATCGCCGAAGAGTTCGAGCGAGCAGACGTTCCTGCTGGAGCGCGCCTCGACCGCCGCCTACATCGCCTACCAGCGCGCCGGGAATGCGGGCGAGGAGGCCGACGCGCTCGCGGTGCTAGGAAAGTCGCTGTCCGAACGCAAGCTGTGGCGGCCGGCGCTGGATGCGCTGCGGCTGTCGCTCGACATGCGCGAGGTCGCCGATGTCCGCGGCCAATATGAAAAGATGCGCGACGAGCACGGGTTTCGGCTGCTCGATTACACCGTGGACTCGGACTCCGCCAGTCCACGCGCCTGCTTCCAGTTCTCGGAGGAGCTGGCAAAACGCACCGATTTCGCGCCGTACCTCGCGCTGGCGGGCCAGGACAAGCCGGCTTTGTCGGCCGAGGGCAAGCAACTCTGCGTCGACGGGCTCAAGCATGGCGAGCGCTACAACATCAATTTGCGCGCCGGCCTGCCGTCCACCGTGAAGGAAGGCCTGCCGAAATCGGCCGAGTTCAACGTCTATGTGCGCGACCGCAAGCCCTTCGTGCGCTTTACCAGTCGCGCCTATGTGCTGCCGAGGACCGGCCAGCGCGGCATTCCCGTCGTCAGCGTCAACACGCCAGCCGTCAACATCAACGTGTTCCGGATCGGCGACCGCAATTTGATCAACACGGTGGTCGACAGCGATTTCCAGAAGACGCTGTCGAAATACCAGCTCAGTGATCTCGGCGGCGAGCGCGGCGTGAAAGTCTGGACCGGCGAGCTCGCGGCCGCGATGACGCTGAACCAGGACGTCACCACCGCATTCCCGGTCGACCAGGCGCTCGGCGAACTCCAGCCCGGCGTTTATGTGATGACGGCCGCGGCCAAGGGGCCGGGCTCGGACGACGACAACCAGCTCGCCACCCAATGGTTCATCGTCTCCGATCTCGGCGTCACAGCCTATTCCGGCAATGACGGCATCCACGTCTTCGTGAATTCGCTGGCCTCGACCGATCCGGTCGGCAAGGCCGAGGTGCGGCTGGTCGCGCGCAACAACGAGATCCTGGCCACCCGCAAGACCGATGAGAGCGGCCATTTGCTGTTCGAGGCGGGGCTTGCGCGCGGCGAGGGCGGCCTGTCGCCGGCGATGCTCACCGTGACCGGTGAGAAGGCCGACTATGCCTTCCTCAGCCTCAAGTCCTCCGCCTTCGACCTGTCGGACCGTGGCGTTTCGGGCAGGGCCGTGCCTGCGGGCGCCGACGCCTTCGTCTATGCCGAGCGCGGCGTCTACCGCTCCAGCGAGACCGTCTATCTCACCGCGCTGCTGCGCGACGGGCAGGGCAATGCCGTCACCGGCGGGCCGATGACCCTGGTGATCGAGCGCCCTGATGGCGTCGAATACCGCCGTGCCGTGCTGGCCGACCAGGGCGCCGGCGGGCGCACCCTGTCCGTGCCGCTCAACTCGGCCGTCCCGACCGGGACCTGGCGGGTGCGCGCCTTCACCGATCCGAAGGGCTCTTCGGTCGGCGAGACCACTTTCATGGTCGAGGACTACGTCCCTGACAGGATCGAATTCGACTTGTCCGCCAAGGACAAGCTGATCAAAGCTAACGCTCCAGTGGAGCTTAAGGCGGACGGTCATTTCCTCTATGGCGCGCCGGCCTCGGGTCTGGCGCTCGAAGGCGACATGCTGGTCGCGCCCGCGTCCGAGCGGCCAGGCTTTGGCGGCTACCAGTTCGGCGTCGCCGATGAGGAGACCACCTCGAACGAGCGCACGCCGCTGGAGAACCTGCCGGAAGCCGACGCCAATGGCGTTGCGACCTTCCCGGTCACGCTCGACAAGCAGCCGGCCTCGACGCGGCCGCAGGAGGCGCAGATCTTCGTCCGCATGGTCGAGACCGGCGGCCGCGCCGTGGAGCGCAAGATCGTGCTGCCGGTCGCGCCTGCTGCCGCCATGATCGGCATCAAGCCGCTGTTTGGCGACAAGAACGTCGCCGAGGGCGACAAGGCCGAGTTCGATGTCGTGTTCGTCTCGCCCGAGGGCGAGAGGCTTCGCCGCGACGGCCTGCGCTACGAGCTCCTGAAGATGGAATCGCGCTACCAATGGTATCGCCAGAGCAATTACTGGGAGTACGAGCCGGTCAAATCGACATCGCGCGTCTCTGACGGCGACGTGACCGTTGCCGCGGACAAGCCGTCGCGGATTTCGCTCACCCCACGGCCCGGCCGCTACCGGTTGGACGTGAAGTCGAACGACGCCGACGGCCCGGTGACTACGGTGCAGTTCGATGTCGGCTGGTATTCCGACGGCAGCGCCGACACGCCGGACCTCCTGGAGACCTCGATCGACAAGCCGCAATACGCCTCGGGCGACACGATGACCGTGTCGGTCAATGTCCGCAGCGCCGGTAAGCTGACCGTCAACGTGCTCGGCGATCGCCTGCTGACGACGCAGACCATCGACGTCAAGGAAGGCACCGCCCAGGTGAAGCTCCCGATCGGCAAGGACTGGGGCACCGGCGCCTATGTGGTGGCGACGCTGCGCCGTCCGCTCGATGCGGCCGCGCAACGCATGCCGGGCCGTGCCATCGGCCTCAAATGGTTCGGCATCGACAAGCAGACCCGCACGTTGCAAGTGAAGCTGACGCCGCCGGCTTTGATCAGGCCGAATGCGATGTTGAAGATCCCGCTCAAGCTTGACGGACTCAATCCGGGCGAGGACGCCAAGATCGTCATCGCCGCGGTCGACGTCGGCATCCTCAACCTCACCAATTACAAGCCGCCGGCGCCGGACGACTATTATCTCGGTCAGCGCCGCCTGAGCGCGGAGATCCGCGATCTCTATGGGCAACTCATCGACGGCATGTCGGGCACGCGCGGGCAGATCAAGTCCGGCGGCGACGCCGGTGCCGCCGAGCTCCAGGGCTCGCCGCCCGCGCAAAAGCCGCTCGCGCTCTATTCGGGCATCGTCACCGTTGCCGCCGACGGCACAGCGGAAGTGAGCTTCGACATTCCGGAGTTCGCCGGCACCGCGCGCGTGATGGCGGTGGCGTGGACCGCGACCAAGCTCGGTCGCGCCAACACAGATGTGGTGATCCGCGATCCCGTCGTGCTGACCACGACCTTGCCGCGCTTCCTGCTCAACGGCGACCACGGCACGGTCAATCTCGAGATCGACAATGTCGAAGGGCAGGCCGGCGACTACGTCATCAACGTGAAGACGGGCGGGCCAGTGAAGATGACCGGCAATCCCGCGACCACGGTCAAGCTCGCCGCCAAGCAGCGCAACTCCTTCTCGCTCGCTATCGACGCGACGGCGGCGGGGCAGGCGACGCTCGACGTCGACATCAAGGGGCCGAATGGCCTGGCGCTGGCGCGCCATTATGCGCTCGACGTCAAGGCGGCGACGCAAGTCCTGGCGCGGCGCTCGATCCGGACGCTTGCGAAGGGTGAGAGCCTGACGTTGACCTCGGATATGTTCGCCGATCTCGTACCGGGCACCGGCAGCGTCTCGGTCTCGGCCAGCCTGTCGACTGCGCTCGATGCGGCGACGATCCTCAAAGCGCTCGATCGCTATCCCTATGGCTGCTCGGAGCAGATCACCAGCCGGGCGATGCCGTTGCTCTATGTCAACGATCTCGCGGCCGGCGCGCATCTGGCCATGGACACCGAAGTCGACCAGCGGATCCGCGACGCGATTGAGCGGCTTTTGGCCCGTCAGGGCTCCAATGGCTCGTTCGGACTGTGGTCGGCGGGCGGCGACGATGCGTGGCTCGACGCGTACGTGACCGACTTCCTGACCCGCGCCCGCGAAAAGGGCTTTGTGGTCCCGGACGTGCTGTTCAAGACCGCGCTGGATCGTATCCGCAACTCCGTCGTCAACGGCAACGAGCCGGAGAAGGACGGCGGCCGCGATCTCGCTTACGGCCTCTACGTGCTGGCGCGCAACGGTGCAGCGCCGATCGGCGACCTCCGCTATCTCGCCGACACCAAGCTCTCCAACCTCGCAACTCCCATCGCGAAGTCGCAGCTCGCCGCGGCGCTCGCGTTGGTCGGCGACCGCAACCGTGCGGAGCGGGTCTATGGCGCAGCGCTCGACAGTCTCGCGCCAAAACCGGTGCTGGAGTTCGGCCGCACCGACTACGGCTCGCAGCTCCGCGATGCCGCAGCGCTGGTGTCGCTTGCCAGCGAAGGCAACGCGCCGAAGGCGACGCTGACGCAGGCGGTGTCGCGGGTCGAGACCGCGCGCGGGCTAACGCCCTACACCTCCACGCAGGAGAATGCGTGGCTGGTGCTGGCGGCGCGCGCGCTCGCCAAGGAGAACCTGTCGATGGAAGTCGACGGCCAGCCGATCAAGACCGCGCTGTACCGCAGCTACAAGGCTGTGACGCTGGAGGGCAAGCCGCTGAAGATCACCAACACCGGCGATGCACCAGTGCAGGCGGTGATCTCGGTGTCGGGCTCGCCGGTGACGCCGGAGCCCGCGGCGTCGAACGGCTTCAAGATCGAGCGCAGCTTCTTCACGCTCGACGGCAAGCCTGCCGATATCAGCAAGGTCAAGCAGAACGACCGCTTCGCTGTGGTGTTGAAGATCACCGAGGCCAAGCCCGAGTACGGCCACATCATGGTGTCCGACTATCTGCCGGCGGGCCTTGAGATCGACAATCCGAAACTGGTTTCATCGGGTGACAGCGGCACGCTGGGCTGGATCGAGGATGGCGAAGAGCCTGAGGATACCGAGTTCCGCGACGACCGCTTCACGGCGGCCGTCGACCGCGCCTCGGATTCCAAGGCGGTCTTCACGGTGGCCTATGTCGTGCGTGTGGTCTCGCCCGGCAAATACGTGCTGCCGCAAGCCTATGTCGAGGACATGTACAATCCCTCGCGCTACGGCCGCACCGGGACCGGCACGGTCGAGGTGCGGGCGGCGAAGTGAGTGAAATGAAAGCCGAGCCACATACTCAGTCGTCATGCCCGGGCTTGTCCCGGGCATCCACGGACTTAGGTGCTATTGGCAAGAACGTGGATTGCCGGGACAAGCCCGGCCATGACGGAGCGCGGGGCTGGGGTCGACGCGCCCTGTCGATAGCCGCCTTCGCGTTTATCCTCGCCATCGTCGGCTTCGTCGCGTGGGTTTACTCCCTCGGCCCGCTGCCTTTCGACGAAGCCCGCCAGGTCTCCACCACCATCGTCGATCGCAACGGCAAGCTGCTGCGCGCCTATGCGATGGCGGACGGGCGTTGGCGGCTGCCGGTCGAGACAAAAGCGAACGTCGATCCGACCTATCTGAAACTGCTGCTCGCCTATGAGGACCAGCGCTTTTACGCACATGACGGTATCGACCCGCTGGCACTGGGGCGCGCTGCGTTTCAGCTTGGGACGCGCGGCCACATCGTCTCGGGCGGCTCGACCATCTCGATGCAGCTCGCGCGGCTGATGGAGCCGCGGCGGCAGCGCTCGCTCTATGCAAAGCTGCGGCAGATGGTGCGTGCGATCGAGATCGAGCGCAGCTTGAGCAAGGAGCAGATCCTCGACCTCTATCTGGCGCTCGCGCCTTACGGCGGCAACCTCGAAGGCATTCGCGCCGCCTCGATCGCCTATCTGGGCAAGGAGCCAAAGCGGTTGTCGCTGGCTGAAGCCGCGTTGCTGGTAGCGCTGCCACAATCGCCGGAGACCCGCAGGCTCGATCGCTATCCCGATGCGGCGCGCAAAGCGCGTGACCGCGTGCTCGACCGCATGGTCGAGGAGCAACAGATCAGCCTCGACGATGCGAAGCAGGCCAAAGCCGTACCCGTGCCGAAACTGCGCAAGCCGATGCCGATCCTGGCGCCGCACGCCTCCGATGCGGCGCTTGCGACGGTCAAGGACACGCCTGTCATCAAGCTGACGCTGGATGCCAACCTGCAAAAGGTGCTGGAGCCGCTGGCGCGCGATCGTGCCATTGCGCTGGGGCCGAACATCTCGGTCGGCATCATCGTCGTCGACAATGAGAGCGGCGACGTGCTCGCGCGCGTCGGCTCGGCAGATTACTTCGATGATCGCCGGGCAGGGCAGGTCGACATGACCCGCGCGATCCGCTCGCCGGGCTCGACGCTGAAACCTTTCATCTACGGGCTCGCCTTTGAGGACGGCTTCGTTCATCCCGACAGTCTGATCGACGATCGGCCCGTGCGCTTCGGCTCCTACGCGCCGGAAAATTTCGACATGACGTTCCAGGGCACCGTGCCGGTGAAGAAGGCGCTGCAGCTGTCGCTGAACGTGCCCGCGATCGTGCTGCTCGACCGCGTCGGCGCGAGCCGGCTGGCCTCGCGGCTGCGCCAGGCCGGTGGCAATCTGGTTCTGCCCAAAGACGAGGCGCCGGGACTTGCCATGGGCCTTGGCGGCGTCGGCGTGACGCTACAGGATCTCGCCCAGCTCTATGCGGGCTTCGCCCGGCTCGGCACCACCAGGCCACTGCGCGAGATCATGAGCGAAAGGGACGACCGCGAGCCGCTGCGGCTGCTCGATCAGGTCGCGGCCTGGCAGGTCGGCAATGTGCTGCTCGGCACCCCGCCGCCGGAGAACGCGGCCCACAACCGCATCGCTTTCAAGACCGGCACCTCCTACGGCTACCGCGACGCCTGGTCGATGGGCTTCGACGGCCGCATGACCATCGGCGTCTGGGTCGGCCGGCCCGACGGCGCCCCGGTTCCAGGCCTGATCGGGCGCGTCGCCGCCGCGCCGATCCTGTTCGACGCCTTCGCCCGCACCGGCAAGACGCTCCTGCCGTTGCCGAAGCCACCGAAGGGGACCCTGGTTGCTAGCAACGCCAAGCTGCCGTTGCCCTTGAGGCGGTTCCGCCCGGTCGGGGATCTGGTGCGGACGGGGGGCGAGCAGGCCCTGCACATCCAGTTTCCGTTGAACGGCTCGCGGATCGACGTCGATCGCTCAGGAGGCGAGGCGGGTGCAGCCATGCCGGTCAAGGTCGCCGGCGGTGTCCTGCCCATGACCGTCATGGTTAACGGAACGGCGCTGGGCGAGATCGACGGACGGCGCCAGCGGCTGATTGATCCGCCCGGTCCCGGCTTTGCGCGGCTGACCGTCATCGACGCCACGGGCGCCGCGGACACAGTTGTCATTCGAATTCAATGACTCTGCCTCAAGCGGTTGTGGCGATGGCGGTTTCAGCGTAAGCGGAACCGATGGCCGAGACCTACCCAGCACCCCGTTTTGGAGCTCCCCGCGAGCCGAAATCCCCGGTGAATCCGGGCAGCCGGCTCGTGTCGATGTTCGATATCGCCACGGCCAGCCACGTCCGCGCGGTGAGCTTCCTGCTGCTGTGCGCGCTGTTGCTATTCCTGCCGGGCTTCTTCACGATTCCGCCGGTTGACCGCGACGAGGCGCGCTTTGCGCAAGCCACCAAGCAGATGGTCGAGAGTGGCGATTATGTCGATATCCGCTTCCAGGAGGACGTCCGCTACAAGAAGCCGGTCGGGATCTACTGGCTGCAATCGGCAGCGGTCGAGACGGCATCGGCGCTCGGTCTGCCGAAGGCCGAGTTGCGGATCTGGGTCTACCGGCTGCCGTCGCTGATCGGCGCGATCGGTGCCGTGCTCATGACCTATTGGACGGCGCTCGGCTTCGTCACGCGGCGCGCCGCGGTGCTTGCAGCCCTTCTGATGTGCGCCTCCGTGCTGCTCGGCGTCGAGGCGCGGCTTGCGAAGACCGACGCCATGTTGCTGTTCTGCGTGGTCGCCGCGATGGGCGCGATGGGACGGGCGTATCTGTCGTGGCAGCGCGCCGAGGACGAGACGCATCCGCCCTGGAGCTGGCCCGCGATCTTCTGGACGGCTCTCGCTGTCGGCATCCTGATCAAGGGCCCGCTGATCCTGATGTTCGCAGGCCTGACCATCGTCGCGCTCGCGATCCAGGACCGCGATGCCTCCTGGCTCTGGAAGCTGCGCCCGCTCTGGGGCCTGATGTGGATGCTGGTGCTGGTGCTGCCCTGGTTCGTCGCGATCTTCTGGCGCGCGGGCGATGCCTTCTTCGCCGATTCCGTCGGCGGCGACATGTTGAGCAAGTTGGGCGCGCAGGAATCCCACGGCGCGCCGCCCGGACTGTATCTGGTGCTGTTCTGGATCACGTTCTGGCCCGGCGCGCCGCTTGCGGCAATGGCCGCGCCCGCGGTCTGGCGCGCGCGGCGCGAGCCCGGTGCGCAGTTCCTGCTGGCCTGGCTGGTCCCGTCCTGGATCGTGTTCGAGGTGGTGCTGACCAAGCTGCCGCATTACGTGCTGCCGCTGTACCCTGCGATCGCGATCCTCACCGCGGGCGCGCTGGAGCGGCGCGTGCTGTCGTGGTCCTGGCTGATGCGCGGCTCGGCCTGGTGGTTCGCAATCCCCGTGGGCGGCTCGATCATCGCGGTCGTCGGCGCGGTGATGCTGACGCGGCAGCCTGCTTTCGTGGCCTGGCCGTTCATCGCGGCCTCGCTGATTTTCGGCCTGTTCGCCTGGTGGCTTCACGACAACAACCACGCCGAGCGCTCGCTGCTCAACGCGCTGGTCGCCGCCCTGATGCTTGCGGTGACGGTCTACGGCATCGTGCTGCCGTCGCTGACACCGCTGTTTCCGAGCATCGAGATCGCACGCGCACTTCGCAACGTCACCTGCGTCGGCCCGAAGGCGGTCGCGGCCGGCTATCACGAGCCTAGCCTCGTCTTCCTGACCGGCACGCAGACGGTGCTCACCGACGGGTCGGGTGCGGCGGATTTCCTGCGGCAGGGGAGCTGCCGTTTCGCGCTGATCGAGCAGCGTTCGGAGCGCGGCTTCGTGCAGCGCGCCGAGGCGATCGGGCTGCGCTACAAGGTTGGTACCCGCATCGACGGCTACAATTTCTCGCAAGGGCGTGCGATCTCGATCTCGATCTTCCGCTCGGAAGGCACCGAGTAGGATGTCGGCACCAACCGACATCGCGCCGCGCGCGAGCTATCCCGCGCAATTGCTTGCCCTGACGGGGCGCGCTTTGGCGCAGCTCGTGCGTACGCCCTCGCATTCGCGCCGCGCCGAGGCCGCGGGGAAGCTGGCGCGGCATTCGCTGTGGCTCAGTGCGGCGGGCGCAGCCCTGGTCATCGCGCTGATGGTCGTGTTCGACCTGACCGAGATCCAGCTGATGCCGGCGCGTGGCACGCCCGGTCTGTGGCCGATCCGCATCCTCACAGATTTCGGCAAGGACGAGTATGTGCTCTCGATGCTCGGGGGCGGGCTGGTGGTGCTGGCGCTGGTTGCGGCGGGATTGCGCGGGACAAGCCGCGCGTTGCTGCTCGGCCTCGGTACGCGGCTGCAGTTCATGTTTCTGTCTGTTGCCCTGTCGGTCTTCGTCGCCGAGATCCTGAAATATCTCATCGGTCGAGGGCGTCCGTTCGTCGGCGGCAAGGCCAATCCATTCAACTTCATACCGTTCGAGGGGACGGGGGCCTATGCCAGCCTGCCGTCGGGGCATGCGGTGACGGCGTTCGCGCTGGCGTTTGCGGTCTCTGCGCTATGGCCGCGCCTGCGCGTATTCATGTTCACTTACGCGATCGTGATCCTGCTGACGCGACTGGTGCTGCTCGCGCACCACCCGAGTGACGTGGTGGCCGGCGCCCTGGTCGGCACGGTCGGCGCCATGGCGGTGCGCTACTGGTTCGCGGCCCGCAGGCTCGGCTTTGCCATCCGTGCCGACGGCACCATTGTGCCTCTTGCGGGGGCGGTCTCGGGCCGCCTCAAAAGGGTTGCCCACGGGGCATCCGCCCCATAAAAGCGGCTGCCTGCCGGGCCCCGCCGGTTCCCGAGCCAAGCCAATTCCAACCACGAGCTTCGATTTGTCGTCCCAGCCTTCGGTTTTCCAGCCCTCGGTTTCCATCGTCGTTCCCGTGCGCAACGAAGCCGACAACATTGTGCCGCTGATCGAGGAGATCGGCGCGGCGCTCGACGGCCGCTGGGCCTATGAGATCATCTACGTCAATGACGGTTCGACCGACGCGACCGGCGAACGGCTCGGCGCGGTCATGAAGCAGCGGGACAATCTGCGCCAATTGCGCCATGCCAAATCAGGCGGCCAATCCGCGGCCGTGCGCAGCGGCGTGCGTGCGGCACGCGGCGCGATCGTGGCGACGCTCGACGGCGACGGGCAGAACAATCCGGCCTTCCTGCCCGACCTGATCGCGGCCGTCGAGAACGGAAGCAAGGTCGGACTCGCCGCCGGACAACGCGTCGGCCGCAAGGATACCGGCTTCAAGAAGTTCCAGTCGCGCGTCGCCAACGGCGTCCGCAACGCGATCCTGAAGGACGGTACGCGCGACACCGGCTGCGGCCTGAAGGCGTTCCGGCGCGAGGTGTTCCTGATGATGCCCTATTTCGACGGGCTGCATCGCTTTTTGCCGGCGCTGGTGCGCCGCGAGGGCTACGAGATCGCCTATGTCGACGTGATCGACCGGCCGCGCCGCTCCGGCGTGTCAAACTACGGGTTCTTCGACCGGCTGTGGATCGGCATCATGGATCTCGTGGGCGTGTGGTGGCTGATCCGCCGCAAGAAGCCGACGCCGGATGTGACTGAGGTGAAGGCATGATCATCCAATACGGTCAGGCGCTGAGCAACTATTTCTACGACGTCTTCGTGGCCAAGTTCGACTTCTGGCTCGCGTTCGGCCTCGTCGCGCAGCTGTTCTTCACGGCGCGCTTCCTGGTGCAGTGGATCGCGAGCGAGCGTGCCGGCAACAGCGTGGTGCCGATGGCGTTCTGGTTCTGCTCCATGGGCGGCGGGCTGATGACGCTGGTCTATGGCGTCGTCAAGCGCGAACCCGTGATTATCCTCGGCCAGGCGCTGGCGACCGTCATCTATATTCGCAACATCATGCTGATCGTGAAGAACCGCGGCCGGGCGTCAAAGACGCTGGAGCGCTGATCCACGCTAGCGCGGCACCACTGACGCCGCGCCTGAGGCGGGCAGGGCGGCCGTCTCCGTCTCGGTCCTGCGATGGGGCTCGCCGGCCGCGTCGAGCACGGGATAGGCGACCGAGCAGATATGCGAGTGAATCCGGCGCAGGTCCCGCAGCACGTCGAGATGCAGCGACGTGGTTTCGATGGTCTCGGGGCGGCCCTCGCGCAGGCGGTCGAGGTGGCGCTCGACGGCGGCAAGCTCGGTATTGCGCAGCGCCGTCTTCTCCACCAGCAGCTTGCGCGCCTCGTTGGCGTCGCCCGACATGAAGACACCGAAGGCGATGCGCAGCGAATCCATCGTGCGCTTGTGGAAGGCGGCGAGCTCCTCGGCGCCCTCGGGCGAGAACTGGAAGCGGCGCTTGATCTTCTTGGTGGCGAGCTCGCTCAAGCTCTTGTCGATGATGTCGCCGATATGTTCCAGATTGATGGCGAAGGAGATGATCTCCATGGCGCGCCGGCCCTCGCTCTCGTCGAGGCTGCCGCGCATGAGTTTCGTCACGTAGAGCTTGATGGCTTCGTCGAGGCCGTCGACGATGTTGTCCATCTTCGAGACCTGGTCGACCAACGCGCGGTCGCCGCTCATCATTGCCGCCATCACCTTGCGCAGCATGATCTCGACGAGATCGCCCATGCGCAGGGTTTCGCGGCCGGCATCGGCCAGCGCCAGCGACGGCGATTCCAGCGCGGTCTCGTCGAGATAGCGCGGCCGGGCCGGATCGGCCTCCTGAACACGATCGGGCAGGAGCCGGGTCAGCAGGCGCGACATGGTATCGAGCAGGCCGATGAAGATGATGGCCGTTCCGACGTTGAAGGCGATATGAAATGCCGCCGTCATCCTGGCAAGATCCGGCTGCCAGGCGTGCATGTGCTCGGCGATCGGGCCCAGGAAGGGCAGGACGAGCGCGATCCCGATCACGCGATTGACGAGATTGCCCACCGGCAGACGATAGCTGGCGGGATCGTCACGCTTGGCGCCTTCGAACACAGGATTGATGGCGCTGCCGAGATTGGCGCCAAGCACCAGTGCGAGCGCCGCGTAAGGCGAGATGAACTGCGAATAGGCTAGCGACATGATCAGCAGCACGCTGGCGACGCTCGAATGCACCGCCCAGGTGACGAGCGCCGCGATCACGATGCACAGAACGGGATCGCCCGTGATGGAAGCCATCACGACGCGGACGCCCGGCGCGTTCTCGGCCGGCGCCAGCGTGTCGAGCAGGATGTGCAGCGACAGCAGCATCAGTCCGAGGCCGATCAAGACACGGCCGACGTCCTTGATCCGCGAGCGCGGACCCACGCGGAAGGCGACCAGTCCGAGCACGAACAGGACCGGCGCGACGGCGGCGATGTTGAACGACAGCACCTGCACGATCAACGTTGTGCCGACATTGGCGCCGAGCATGATGGCGAGCGCGGTGACCAGGCTGAGCAGGCCCTCGGCTGCGAACGAGCTCGTGAGCAGCGCGGTCGCGGTGCTGCTCTGGAGCAGCGCCGTCAGCCCGAGACCGGCGGCAAACGCGTTGAAGCGATTGCCAAGCGCCTTGCCGAGCAGCCGTCGCAGGTCCGGGCCAAAGGCGCGCAGAATCCCGCTGTGGACCATGTGCAGGCCCCACAGCAACAGCGCCACGCCGCCCATCAGATCGAGCAGTACCAACGTTCCCATGCTCCGTTTCCGGATTGGAGTCGATTGGTGAAGGCTAGCGCCAAATGCTTGAGGTTCAAACCATTTCTTGGCGCAGGGGCGTCAACGTTTGCAGCGGCCACGCGTTCCTGCGGCGCGCGTTGGCGCGTCCGCAGGCGCGATGCCTTGTGAGCAGGCTCACATTGCTGCCTTGAGGGCAGCGAAGCCGCGATCGAGGTCGGCCTTGAGGTCGTCGACGCTTTCGAGCCCGATATGCAGACGCAGGGTGGGGCCGCCCGGCGCCCACTTGGTCGCGGTGCGATAGGCGTCGCAATCGAAGGGAATCACCAGGCTCTCGAAGCCGCCCCAGGAGAAGCCCATGCCGAACAGTTTGAGCGTATCGAGCATGGTGTCGACCGCCTTCTGCGGCGCCGGCTTCAGGACGATGCTGAACAGACCCGACGCGCCCGTGAAGTCGCGCTTCCAGATCGCATGGCCCGGATCGGTCTCGAGCGCCGGATGCAGCACGCGCGCGACCTCGGGTCGGCTCGCAAGCCAGCGCGCCATGTCGAGCCCGGAGCGATGATGCTGCGCCAGCCGCACCGATAGCGTACGCAGGCCGCGCAGTGCCAGGAAGACGTCATCGGGACCGGCGCAAACGCCGAGCAGGCGGATGCCTTCGGCGATCTGCGGCCAAGCCTTGGCATTGGCCGAGATGGTGCCGAACATGATGTCGGAATGGCCGCCGATATATTTGGTGGCGGCCTGCATGCTGATGTCGACGCCCTGTTCGAGCGAGCGGTGATAGAGCGGCGTCGCCCAGGTGTTGTCGTCGATGACGAGCGCGCCGTGCGCATGCGCGACCTCGGCGATGGCGCGGATGTCCGGCATCTCGAACGACTGCGAGCCGGGCGCCTCGACCAGAACGGCGCTTGTGTTGGGCTTGAACAGCTTGTCGATGCCGGCGCCGATCATCGGATCGAAGTAGGTGGTCTCGACGCCGTAGCGGGTGAGCATGCCGTTGCAGAAATTGCGCGAGGGCCGATAGACGTTGTCGCAGACCAGGAGGTGGTCGCCGGCCTTCAGCACCGAGAGCAGGGTGGTCGAGATCGCCGACAGCCCCGACGGCACGATGCCGACGCCGGCGCATTGCGGCCCCTCCAGCGCCATCAGGGTCTCCTGGAACGCACGGGTCGTCGGCGTGCCGTGCCGGCCGTACTGGAACTCGCCGCGATGGGCGTGCAGGTCCTCGGCGGTCGGATAAAGCACGGTCGAGCCGTGGAAGACGGGCGGGTTGACGAACCCCTTCTGCGCCTTGGTGTCGCGGCCGGAGGTGACCAGCCGGGTCTCGGCGTGCTGTTCGGAGGGGTGTGAGGAATCCATGCGTCTGCTTTCAAAAGCGCGTTTCCACCAGGCGCGCTGCGCCCGCGGGCTGGCCGAAAGGCCGCTGTTGTTAATAACAGAACACAGAAGAGTCCCGTCAACCCCTTGACCCGGCACGCCAGTCGTTCTGTTATCGCAGGTGCTATTCAGTCGCCGCATGTTGAGGGGCCTGCCGCGACCTTCGATCCATCGCCTGACCGGACCAAGCGCCACAGCCGTAACGGCGGGCGCCATCGGCGGGGATTAAGGTAGGGCCTCCCGGGATCGGCGGGTGATCGGCAAGGTTTTCCAGCATGACTCTTGCAAGGCTGCTCTTGATACGGCTAGCCCTGGCAGAGACGATCGCAAAGACAACGTTCCTGACCTTGAGACGACTTTGAAAGGCCCAAAGCCCATGAAACGCGTAACCCTGGCTCTCACTCTCGCTCTCGCCGCCGGCCTGACTGCCCAAGCCGCCGATGCGCAAACGCTCAAGACCGTCAAGGACCGGGGCATGCTGTCCTGCGGTGTCAGTCAGGGCCTGCCCGGCTTCTCCTCGCCGGACGACAAGGGCAACTGGACCGGGCTTGACGTCGACGTCTGCCGCGCGATCGCCGGGGCGATCTTCAACGATCCGACCAAGGTCAAGTACGTGCCGCTCTCCGCCAAGGACCGCTTCACGGCGCTGCAATCCGGCGAAGTCGACGTGCTGTCGCGCAACACCACCTGGACCATCTCTCGCGACACCTCGCTCGGCGCCAACTTCACCGGCGTAACCTATTATGACGGGCAGGGCTTCATGGTGAAGAAGTCGCTCAAGGTGAACTCGGCGCTCGAGCTCAACAGCGCCTCGGTCTGCGTCCAGACCGGCACCACCACCGAACAGAATCTCGCCGACTACTTCAAGGCCAACAACATGAAGTACGAGGTGATCGCGTTCGGCACCAACGACGAAACGGTCAAGGCCTACGAGGCCGGACGCTGCGACGTCTTCACCACCGACCAGTCGGGGCTGTACGCCAACCGCCTGAAGCTTGCCAATCCCGGCGATCACATGGTGCTGCCGGAAATCATCTCGAAGGAGCCGCTCGGACCAATGGTGCGCCACGGCGACGACCAATGGTTCGACATCGTGAAATGGACGCTGTTTGCCATGATCACCACTGAGGAGCTCGGCGTGACCGCGAAGAACGTCGACGAGAAGACGAAACAGGAAAATCCGGAGTTGAAGCGCGTCCTGGGTACCGACGGCAATTTCGGTGAACAGCTCGGCCTGAGCAAGGACTGGGTGGTGCGCATCGTGAAGGCCGTCGGCAATTACGGCGAAGTGTTCGACCGCAACGTCGGCGCAGGCTCGCCGCTCGGTATCAATCGGGGTCTCAACAATCTCTGGAACAAGGGCGGTCTCCAGTACGCGCCGCCGATCCGCTGACCCCGCCTGATCCGCGCTCGCGGCGATGAGCATCGAGGCTCGCAAACCCCCGCCCCAGATCGCGCTGAAGATTAGGCGCGTGCTGGGAGGCAAGACAGGCTGGAACGGCATCGCCGTCCAGTTTGCCTTCGCTGCGGTCCTGGGCTGGATTGCCTATGAAATCGTCTCCAACGCCCGCGCCAACCTCGAGAACCAGCACATTGCCGCGGGCTTCGGTTTCCTCGCGAACAACGCCGGTTTCGACGTCAATCAGACGCTGATCTCGTATACCGGCTCGGACACGTTTCTGCGCGTGTTCCTGGTCGGGCTCCTCAACACGCTCGTGGTCTCGGTGGTAGGCATCGTCTTTGCCACCGTGATCGGCTTCATTGTCGCGCTGTGCCGGCTGTCGCCCAACTGGCTGCTCGCGCGCATTGGCGAAATCTATGTCGAGATCATCCGCAACCTGCCGGTGCTGTTCCAGATCCTGTTCTGGTATCTGGCGGTGCTCGCGGCCTTGCCCAATCCACGACAGAGCATTTCGCTGCTCGGCATCGCCTTCGTCAGCAATCGCGGTCTCGTCATTCCCCGCCCGATCGGCGAGAGCGGCTTCGAGGCCTTTCTTGCGGTGCTAACGCTCGGCATCGTGGCTTCACTGGCACTGCGCATCCATGCGCGCCGGGCGCTGTTCCAACGGGGGCAAATGATCCGGATCTGGCCCTATGTGCTGGGCCTGCTGTTCGGACTGCCGCTTGTCACCATGCTGGTAGTGGGTCTGCCCTTCACCTTCGAGCTGCCGCAGCTCAAGGGCTTCAATTTCGCAGGTGGCTCGCGGATCATCCCGGAGTTCGTGGCGCTCACGTTGGCCTTGTCGACCTATACGGCTGCCTTCATCGCCGAGATCGTGCGCGCGGGTATCCTCTCCGTCCATAGCGGGCAGATGGAGGCGGGATCGTCGCTGGGTCTGAGCCGGGGCACCACGCTGCGGCTGGTGGTCGTGCCGCAGGCAATGCGCGTCATCGTTCCGCCGCTGACCAACCAGTACCTCAACCTCACCAAGAATTCGTCGCTGGCTGTCGCGATCGGTTATCCTGACCTCGTGTCCGTGTTCGCCGGCACGTCGCTAAGCCAGACCGGGCAGGCCATCGAGATTATCGCCATGACGATGGGTGTCTATCTCCTGATCTCGCTGATCACCAGCGCCGTCATGAGCGTCTACGGTTGGCGCGTCAGCCGGAGTCTCGGCGCATGAGCGATATCACCTCGTCCAGCTTCGTCCGCCAGGATCTTCTCCATGAGCGTCCCGCGCCGGTGAAGACCACGGGTTTCATCGGTCTGGTGCGCACGCGCCTGTTCAACTCGCCGACCAACATCCTGCTCACGATCGTCGGCGCCTTGCTGCTGTGGTTCACCATCATTCCATCCGTCAAATTCCTGATGGTCGATGCGGTCTGGACCGGCAAGGATCGTACGGCCTGTCTCGCCGAGAACGCCGGGTTTGCGGTCGGCGCCTGCTGGCCCTACATCCAGGCCAAGCTGCCGCAACTGATCTACGGATTCTACCCGGAAGCCGAACGCTGGCGGGTCAACCTCACGCTCGCCCTGTCAGTCGTCCTGTTGGTGCCGTTGCTCATTCCGCGGCTGCCGTCGAAAGGATTGAACGCAGGCCTGTTCTTCTTCGCGTTTCCAGTGGTCGCATTCTTTCTGCTGCATGGCGGCGGCATCAAGGGATTTGGCCTGAGCTGGACCGCTGACCTGCTGCAATTGTTCGACGATAGCATCATCGGCGCCGGGCAGGCTCTGCTCGGTCTCGGCAAGACGTCCTCCGCCGCACCGCTGTTGTGGGTCGTCGGCAATGTCATCGCGCTCGTGGGAACCGCGATCTACTGGCTGATCTTTCCGCTGACCTGGCTGCGAGATCAGCTGCAGGGGACAGGCCAGTCGGTCTGGGCCGATTTCGCCATCACCGCCGCGATCGTCTCCCTGATCGCCTTCGTTCTCGGCGGCGGCCTCCGCACCGGGGGGCGGGCCCTGACATCCAGCATCGTCACCTTCGCCGCCATCGCAATCGTGATCAAGCTGATGGGGCTCGATCACGGCGGATTGCCGATCGTGCAGACGAACCTGTGGGGCGGACTTCTGGTGACGCTGGTGGTCTCCGTCACCGGCATCGTCACCTCCCTGCCGATCGGCATTGCGCTGGCGCTTGGCCGCCGCTCGACTATTCCGCTGATCCGGATCTTCTCGATCGCCTTCATCGAGTTCTGGCGCGGCGTGCCGCTGATCACCGTGCTGTTCTTCGCCACCTACATGCTGCCGCTGTTTCTCCCGGGCAATTTCACGGTCGATGGTCTCGTGCGTGCGCTGATTGGCATTTCGCTGTTCACGGGCGCCTATCAGGCCGAGAACGTCCGCGGCGGGCTGGCCGCGATCCCGCGCGGGCAGGGCGAGGCGGCCGCGGCATTGGGGCTGTCCTGGTGGAAGACGACCTCGCTGATCGTGCTGCCGCAGGCGCTGCGCCACGTCATTCCGAACCTCGTCAACAGCTTCATCTCGCTGTTCAAGGACACGTCGCTGGTCTCGATCGTGGCGCTGTTTGATCTCCTGGGCTCGCTGCGGGCGTCGTTCTCGGATCCGAAATGGTCGTCGCCGTCGACCGCGTTCACCGGGTTCGCCTTCGCCGGAATCATCTACTTCATCTTCTGCTTTGGAATGTCGCGCTACTCGCTCTTCGTCGAGCACCGCCTCAACGCTCACCGCCGCAACTGATCGAGGTCACCATGTCCGACCCCATCGTCAAGATATCCGGCCTGAACAAATGGTACGGCGAGTTCCACGTGCTGCGCGACATCGACCTTGCGGTCGAAAAGGGCGAGCGCATCGTGATCTGCGGCCCCTCCGGCTCGGGCAAGTCGACGCTGATCCGCTGTATCAACGCGCTCGAGGAGTTTCAGGAAGGTGAGATCGTGGTCGACGGTATCGAGCTCGGGCCGAACCTGAAGCACGTCGACGCGGTACGGCGCGAAGTCGGCATGGTGTTCCAGAGCTTCAACCTGTTTCCGCACCTCTCCGTGCTGGACAATTGCACGTTGGCGCCGATCTGGGTGCGCAACATTCCCAAGAAGGACGCCGAGGCGGCGGCGATGAAGTTTCTGGAGCGGGTCAAGATTCCGCACCAGGCCAACAAGTTTCCGGGACAGATGTCCGGCGGTCAGCAGCAGCGCGTCGCGATCGCCCGGGCGCTGACGATGAACCCGAAGGTGATGCTGTTCGACGAGCCGACCTCGGCGCTCGACCCCGAAATGGTCAAGGAGGTGCTGGACACCATGGTCGACCTCGCCGAGGAGGGTATGACCATGCTGGTGGTCACCCACGAGATGGGCTTTGCCCGCGAGGTCGCCAACCGCGTGGTATTCATGGACGCGGGCCAGATCATCGAAGCCAACACGCCCAAAGAGTTCTTCGCGGCCCCGCAGCACGCCCGCACAAAACTGTTTCTGAGCCAGATCCTGCGCTGAGCGCCTGCAATCCGGTGGCGTCGCGGGTCTAGCCGGCCCGCCAGCTTGGCACCATGCGAATCGGCCAACCTCTTTTCGGGCCATCCTCCGGAGAGAGACTTTGCAGAGCAGCGCCGGCGCGCGCGCATTCCAGAACGCGCGATTGCAAAAGAAATTGAAGAAGCAGGCCGACGCGCTCATGTCCGCCGCGGTTCAGGCGCTCGGGCAGGGCCGACACGCGGAGGTCGAGACACTCTGCCGCCGGATTTTGACGGAGGTTCCGGATCATTTCGACGCCGCGCACCTGCTCGGCCTGCGCGCGTATGATGGCGGGCGGCTCGAGGAGGCGCAACAATTGCTCGAGCGCGCGACGGCGCTCGATCCGCGTTCGCCCGATGCCCATGGTAATCTCGGGGCAGTGTATTTCACCCTCCAGAAGTTTCAGGACGCTCGCGCATGCCAGGAGAAGGCGATTGCGCTGAAGCCGAATTCTCCGATCGCCTTGACCAATCTCGGCAATACGCTGCTGCACATGGGCCTCGCCGAGCAGGCTATCGAGCTGCACGAACGCGCTATCAGGCTGAAGCCGGACTATGCCGATGCATTTTGCAATCGGGGCATGGCGGAGCTGATCGAAGGCCAGTTCCAGCGCGCCAAGGGGAGTTTCGATCGCGCCCTCGCTTTTCAGCCGCGCCACGCGGAAGCGATCACGGGCAAGGGCATGGTATGCATCGAGCTCCGGCACTACGAAGAGGCGGCCGCAGCCATCGCAGCAGGGCTCGCGATCAAGCCGGACTCACCGACAATTCTGGCGCAGCGCGGACGGCTCAATCTCGATCTGTCGCGGCTGGAGCAGGCGCTCGCGGACTTCGATGCAGCACTGGCACTTTCACCAAGGCTCGAAGTCGCCTTGCAGGGGAAGGCGCAAGTCAACATTCTCAAGGGCAACACGGCCGGGGCGATTGCGGCGGTCAAGACGTTGCTCGAGGGAAATCCGCGGTCGGACATCGGAATTGCGCTTCTGGCTTCCTGCTATGCCAGTCAGGGAGACATTGCGACCGCGCTCGAACATCTCGATGCGGGGCTGGCAATCGCGCCTGATTATGCGGACTTGATCGGGCGCAAGATATTCTTTCTGGATTATCTCCCCGAGGCCGATTTTGCGGTCCAGCAGGCTGCACGAAAGCAGTGGTGGGACGCGATCGGCGCCAAATTGCCGCAAAGGGCGTTGTCGCCCAGCAAGCTTGATCCGGACAAGCGGATCTTGATCGGGTATGTCGCGTCCGAATTCAGGAACCACTCGGCGGCGTTCGCTCTGTTGCCGGTGCTGCGCCATCATGATCACGCCAGGTTTGAGATCGTCTGTTATTCGTGCTCGCCGGTACGGGATGAGATAACGGACGAATTCAGGTCGATGGCGGATGTCTGGGTCGACGCCTGGCAGATGTCGGATGACGAGTTGGCCGATCGTATCCAGGCCGACAAGGTCGATA